>DFGA01000018.1:0-3353 GCA_002371615.1 Lachnospiraceae bacterium UBA3762
TTATTGGTGCCGGCACAATGGGCCAGGGCATCGCAAAGGCATTTGCACAGGTTGACGGTTATGAAGTAATGCTCTGCGATATCAAGCAGGAATGGGCAGAAGGCGGCAAGGACAAGATCATCAAAGGCTATGACAAGCTTGTTGCCAAAGAGAAAATGACACGTGAGCAGGCTGACACTATCATTAACAGGATCGTGCCGGGTCTTAAAGAGAATCTTTGCAAGGACTGCGATCTTATAGTTGAGGCTGCATTCGAGAATATGGAAGTTAAGAAGACAACTTTCAAGGAACTTGATGAACTCTGCAAGCCCGAGTGCGTGTTTGCATCCAACACATCATCTCTTTCAATAACAGAGATCGGAAACGGGCTTACAAGACCTATGATCGGTATGCACTTCTTCAACCCTGCAGACCGTATGAAACTTGTTGAGGTTATCGCAGGTGTGAACACACCCGATTCAACTGTTGAGACTATTAAGAAGATTGCTGCCGAGATCGGCAAGACTGCAGTTCAGGTTAACGAAGCAGCAGGCTTTGTTGTTAACCGTATACTGATCCCTATGATCAACGAAGCAGCATTTATCAAGATGGAAGGCGTTTCGGATGTTGAAGGTATCGACGCTGCTATGAAGCTTGGTGCCAACCATCCTATGGGACCCCTTGAACTCGGTGATTTTATCGGCCTTGATATCTGCCTTGCGATCATGGATGTTCTCTACAACGAGACAGGTGACAGCAAGTACAGGGCATGCCCTCTCATCCGCAAGATGGTTCGCGGCGGAAACCTCGGTGTTAAGAGCGGAAAAGGCTTCTATATCTACAACGAAGACCGCACCAAGACTCCCGCATTTTAGTGTCAAAAGGGACGGTTCTTTTTGACACATTTTCAATACAATAATCATTAATACATAAACGGAGGATTAAATCATGGATTTTTCTTTATCAAAAGAACATGAAATGGCAAGACAGCTTTTTAAAGATTTTGCCGAAACAGAAGTAAAGCCTCTCGCACAGGAGATCGATCAGGAACACAGATTCCCCAGAGAGACTGTTGAGAAGCTTGCAAAATACGGATTTCTTGGAATCCCGGTTCCGAAGGAGCTCGGAGGACAGGGTTGTGACGTTCTCACATATGCTATGTGCGTAGAAGAGTTGTCAAAGGTCTGCGGTACTACAGGCGTTATCGTTTCCGCACATACATCACTTTGTGTTGATCCTATAATGACATTCGGTACGGATGAGCAGAAGCAGAAATATGTTGTTCCTCTTGCAAAGGGTGAAAAGCTCGGTGCATTCGGACTTACAGAGCCCGGTGCCGGTACAGATGCACAGGGACAGCAGACCAAGGCTGTTCTTGACGGTGATGAGTGGGTTCTTAACGGAAGCAAGTGCTTTATCACAAACGGTAAGGAGGCTGACGTATACGTTATCTTCGCTGTTACCGGCAAGGTTGAGAAGCGCGGCAAGATGATGAAAGAGATTTCTGCATTCATCGTTGAAAAGGGAACACCCGGATTTACATTCGGTACAAAAGAAAACAAGATGGGTATCTGCGGATCATCCACATACGAGCTTATCTTCACGGATTGCCGTATCCCCAAGGATAACCTTCTCGGAGCACGCGGTAAGGGATTCAACATCGCCATGCATACACTTGACGGCGGACGTATCGGAATCGCCGCTCAGGCACTCGGACTTGCAGAAGGCGCACTTGAGACAACTATCCAGTACGTTAAGGAAAGAAAGCAGTTCGGCCGTTCAATCGGACAGTTCCAGAATACACAGTTCCAGCTTGCAGATCTTGCTACAAAGGTTGAATGTGCTAAGCTCCTTGTTTACAAGGCTGCATGCAAGAAGGATGAGTACACCAAAAATCCTAAGATATCATATTCTGTTGAAGCAGCACAGGCTAAGCTTTGCGCAGCCGAGGTTGCTATGGAAGTTACCACAAAGTGTGTACAGCTTCACGGCGGATACGGTTACATCAAGGAATATGATGTTGAGCGTATGATGCGCGACGCAAAAATCACGGAAATTTACGAAGGAACATCGGAAGTTCAGCGTATGGTTATCAGCGCTAACTTGTTGAAATAGGAGGATAGACGGATGAAAGTAGTAGTTTGTATCAAACAGGTTCCGGATACAAAGGGCGGAGTTAAGTTCAATCCCGACGGAACACTTGACAGAGGTGCAATGCTTGCAATCATGAATCCTGATGATAAGGCAGGACTTGAGGCAGCTCTTAGATTAAAAGATGAATACGGTGCTGAAGTTACGGTTATTACCATGGGACTTCCCAAGGCTGCAGATGTTCTTCGTGAAGCACTTGCAATGGGAGCAGATAAAGCTGTTCTTGTAACAGACAGAGTTCTCGGCGGAGCTGATACATGGGCAACATCAACAACACTTGCCGGTGCGCTTCGTAATCTTGATTACGATCTCATCATTACAGGCCGTCAGGCTATCGACGGAGATACAGCTCAGGTTGGTCCTCAGATCGCAGAGCATCTCGGAATTCCTGTTATCTCATATGCACAGGAGATTAAAGTCAACGGTGACAAGGTTACCGTTAAGCGTCAGTATGATGACAGATATCATATGGTAGAGGTTAAGATGCCTTGTCTTATCACGGCACTTTCCGAACTTAACGATCCCAGATATATGACTCCCGGCGGAATATTCGATGCCTGCAAGGCTGATATCACCACATGGGGAAGAGCAGATCTTAAAGATGTTGAAGACGGCAACTTAGGTCTTAACGGATCACCTACAAAGATCGCCAAGGCTTCCGACAAAGTTCGTAAGGGAGCAGGTGAGAAGGTTGTGCCCGATTCACCCGAAGATGCGGTTAATTACATCGTAGGTAAGTTAAAAGAGAAGCATGTAATCTAGTTTATAGTAAAGGAAAAGTGGTGAATAATTATGAATATGACTCCAGAACAAATCGCACAGTACAAAGGTGTCTTTGTATTTGCGCAGCAGGTAGATAACGAAGTAAGCGGCATCGCTTACGAACTTCTCGGAAAAGCAAAAGAGCTTGCCGAGCCTTTAAAGACAGATGTTACAGCAGTTCTTATCGGATCAGGCGTTAAAAATCTTGCAGACAATCTTGCAGAGTACGGCGCAGACAAGGTTATCGTAGTTGACGATCCCGAGCTCAAAGAGTACAGAACAGAGCCTTATGCACATGCACTTGCATCTGTTATCAATGAGTACAAGCCTGAGATCATGCTTGTAGGTGCTACAGCCATCGGCCGTGACCTTGGTCCTACCGTTTCCGCTAGAGTTGCAACAGGACTTACAGCTGACTGTACAGTACTTGATATAGGTGATTTTCCGCTTCAGCCGATTCC
>DFGA01000018.1:3541-18394 GCA_002371615.1 Lachnospiraceae bacterium UBA3762
ATCGAGCCCAAGAAAGGTGCCAAGGCAGAAGTTATCGAGTACAATCCCGGATTTACTCCGAACAACAAGTATGTTGAGATCAAGGAAGTTGTTAAGGCAGTTTCCGATATCAAGGATATCATGGATGCCAAGATCCTTGTTTCCGGCGGACGTGGCGTAGGCAGCCCCGAGAACTTCAAGATTCTTGAGGATCTTGCTGCAGCTATCGGCGGACAGGTTTCATGCTCCCGTGCCGTTGTTGATTCAGGCTGGAAGCCCAAGGAGCTTCAGGTTGGACAGACAGGAAAGACTGTTCGTCCTAACGTTTATTTTGCGATCGGTATTTCAGGTGCCATCCAGCACGTAGCAGGTATGGAAGAGTCTGACATCATCATCGCTATCAACAAAGATGAAGATGCACCTATTTTTGATGTTGCCGATTTTGGTATCGTAGGAGACCTTAACAAGATAGTTCCCAAGCTTACCGAAGAGATCAAGGCAGCAATGGCCGCAAAATAATATTTAGGAGTTGAAGCAAAAATGGTTAAGAATTTTGATGACCTTCTCGGGAAAATCAAGACGATCAGCCGCAAGAAGGTTGCTATAGCAGTAGCGCAGGACAAGGCGGTTCTTGAAGCTGCCAAGGCTGCCAGGGAAAGAGATATCGCAGATGCGATTCTTGTAGGAAATGAGGCTGAGATCCGCTCTATAGGAGCGGAGCTCGGCATGAACATGGATGATTATGAGATCATCAATATCGAGGACGAGGTTGAAGCTGCTACAAAGGCGGTGTCACTCGTTTCAGAGGGAAAAGCCGATATTTACATGAAGGGTCTTCTTCCTACCGGAACATTCTTAAAGAGTGTACTTAACAAGGAAGTGGGATTGCGTACAGGTAAGCCTCTTTCACATGTTTGTGTGATCGAAGTTCCCAAGGTTGACAGGGTGCTGTTTTTGGCTGATGTGGCGTTTATGCCGTACCCTACGCTTGAGGACAAGAAGTGCATTATCGAATACACTGCCGATGTTGCAAAAGCATGCGGAGTGGAAAATCCCAAAGCTGCAGTTGTATGCGCAGTTGAGACAGTCAATCCTAAGATGCCGATCACGGTTGAAGCGGACGAGCTTTCGAAGATGCAGGACCGTGGCGAGATCAGCGGCTGTATAGTAGAAGGTCCTCTTTCGATGGATATCGCTCTTTACAAGGCAGCAGCAGAAGAAAAGGGTGCAATGGGACGTAAGGTTGCCGGAGATGCAGATATACTTATATTCCCCGACATCCATGCCGGAAACCTTGTGTACAAGACAATGACACAGGTTGTCGAGAACATGAAGAACGGATGTATCCTCACAGGTACAAAAGCCCCTGTTGTTCTTACATCCCGTGCCGACACATTCGAAACAAAGGTTAATTCGATTGCGCTGGCAGCTATAGTTGCACATGAGATGTCAGGATCGCGTTAGCGATCATGACGCGGCGACATCCGCTAAAAGCGGATGTTGGTTGCAAAATTGCTAGTAAACTAAAGGAGAAAATCATGGGATTAAAGAGTTTAATTATCAACCCGGGCTCCACATCTACCAAGATCGGTATATTTGAGGACGAAACTCTTCTGTTTGATGAGACGTTAAGACATTCTACCGAAGAGATCAACTCCTTTGAATCGATTTTTGCCCAGAAGGATTTTCGTAAGAATATTATACTGAATTTCCTGAAGGAGAAGGATTTTGATATCAACACGCTTGATTTTGTCGTAGGACGAGGCGGAATGCTCAAGCCAATTCCCGGAGGAACATATGAGGTAACAGATGCGCTTCTCGAGGATCTGAAGGTAGGTGTACAGGGGCAGCATGCTTCAAACCTCGGCGGTATCCTTGCAAGAGAAATAGGCGACAGCCTTTCAATCCCTTCATACATCGTTGACCCCGTAGTTGTTGACGAGATGATGGATATAGCAAGATATTCGGGATGCCCCGAACTTCCGAGAGTGAGCAAGTTCCATGCACTCAACCAGAAGGCAGTGGCAAAGCGCTACGCCAAGGAAGTAGGCAAGAAGTATGAGGATCTGAACCTTATCGTTGTCCATATGGGTGGCGGATGCTCGGTAGGACCTCACAAAAACGGAAAAGTCATTGATATCTTCAACGCACTTGACGGTGACGGTGCATTCTCGCCTGAGCGTGCAGGTGCCGTACCTCCCGGAGCGCTTGTCAAGATGTGCTTCTCGGGCAAGTATTCCGAGAAGGAAGTCTACAAAAAGCTTGTCGGAGAAGGCGGATTCAACGCTTACCTTAACACAAATGACATGCGTGATGTAGGCAAGATGGTTGACGCGGGCGATGCCAAGGCAAAAGAGTACAGAGATGCGTTCATCCTTCAGATGGCCAAGGACATCGGTTCAATGGCATGCGTTCTTAACGGTAAGGTTGACCAGATCATCGTTACAGGTGGTATCGCATATGATAAGGCAGTTGTAGCCGGCCTTAAGGAACGTTGTGAGTGGATCGCACCCTTTACCGTATATCCCGGAGAAGATGAGCTTTTGGCACTTGCCCAGGGCGGACTTCGCGTAATGAATAAGGAAGAGGCCGCAAAGCCTTACTGAAAATCAAAACTCATATAGTTTGAGAATAAAAAAACGGGTATCATATGATACCCGTTTTATTCTTTCAGCGGAGCATATCCGATTCCGATATTGATGTCCTGCGCATAGTTTCCGAATGTTTTGCCGAAGATCGTAAAGCCCCCGACGTGTTCGGAGTCAGGATCCACCGCAAAACGGAATTGCAGGCTGCTTGTACTTGTGAGATTGAATTCATCTATCGACACATCCGAGATCTTGAGTCCGTCCACGAAGGTTCCGTGTTTGTTAATTACAATAAGCTTCAGGAGTCCATACTGGTTCCAGTTGGGGAACCACCAGTCCGGAGTGAAAATCCCCGGAACGTCACCATAGTCCCCCGGTGAGGTCCACATACCTATAGGCCGCTGGTTAAGATAGAACGTTATATCGCTCGGCCAGTTGCTGTTGACTCCCGGTGCCTCGGAACTGATCTCGGCGGAAATCATAAGCTGCGTTATACGCTGTCCCGGCGGGATAAAATTCGGGATATCATATTCAACGTACCCTGTCGTAAACCATAATATATCTGCATTGAATCTGTCGGGATGGGAAAAATATCTCGGATCGTCAACCTCCCCGATGATCTTCTGGCTTGAAGACAGTCCGCAGGTCGGAAGGATATTGTGGTTGGAGTAATGCCCGACCTTAAGTTCAGTCTGGTACAGATTATCCATTGGTTCACTGGGAACTATATCTATCAGTATCTTGTCAACGTGAACGGAGCATATCTTCTGATTTCCGTGACCTGCAGCTTCATTTGATGTAGTAACAAGTCCGCAGGCTTCAAGCTTTTTGATATGAGCGGTAAGAGCTCCCGCGGTGATACCGAGCTTGCCGGCCAGTTCGTTCATATTCATTCCTTTATTAAGGAGAAGCTGGCGGATGATCTCGACCCTCACCTCGGATCCTAGGGCTTTGTACAGCTCTATTCCGTCCTCGAAATTCTCTATATGAAGCATAATTCCCCCTTTTTGACAGCAAAAATCATAGGATTTAATTTAGATAAAACTATTTTAATTTAGTATTATCTTTGCAACATAGTATAGCATACTCCCCAAAAAGGTCAATATTAAACTAAATAAAACTTTAGAAAAAACTAAAACACTTCCGGACTGAATAAACAAAAATCCGTCCCATCCCGCTCGATTGATACAAATTTAACAAAAACTCGATTACAGAGCAAACGTTTGAGTAAATTTGCACAATTCATAAAACCCTCTTTTAGTGAAATAAGCAAAAAGCTAAATTACTTCAAGAAAAACTAAAATAAATATTGACATGCATATACAGATGCCGTTATTATGATAGCGTAATCACTTACATTCAATTCTGCCGGAGTTAAAGATCCGGTTAACAGGACCCGGTGCCGGGTTGAGTAAGTAAGAAGGATTTATGAAGGAATTTTTGAAGGAGGATCAAAAATGAAAAAGAAGTACGTTGGTGTATTGCTTAGCGTAGCAATGGTAGCAAGTCTTCTTGCAGGATGCGGATCCGGCGCGGCTGATGGTGCGGCTGCAGCGGACGCAGGTGCAGATGCGGCTGTTGAAGCAACGGAAGAGGCTGCAGAAGAAGTAGCAGAAGCTGCTGAAGGTGAAGCAGAGGCAGCAGAGGAAGAGATTCCCACATCCACATTTGGTGATGCAAACGGAACACATCTTGAGATGTGGACATTCGTAGAACTTCACGGACAACATTACGGCAAGATGGCAGAGATATGGAATGAGCAGAATCCTGACCGTACGATCGAAATCACATGCACAACTTATCCCTATGGGGATATGCACACAAAGCTCCTCACATCACTTGAGGCAGGTACAGGTGCTCCTGATATATGTGACGTAGAGGTTGGTCAGTATCCTAACGTTGTAGCAGGTCTTGACAAGTGGCTTGTTCCCCTTGACAGCGCAGCAGAGCCTTACATGGCTACAATGGTTCCTGCAAGAATGCAGACATACCAGGGTTCAGACGGACACTATTACGGTGCTCCTTACCATGTAGGTGCTACGGCAATGTACTACAATGTAGCAGCAATGGCAGAAGCAATGGGTATCTCAAACGACGAAGTTATTGCTAAGATCGACAGCGTTGTAACATGGGATGACTATGTAAAGCTCGGAGAAGAGTATAAGGCAGCTATAGGTGCTGATGATAAATATTGGACAAGCGTAGATACAGGCGGAGTTGACTGGCTCTGGATCGCTATGGCTGAGTATGGCGATGACTGGACAGGCGGATTCGAAGGCCCTGCTAATGTTAAGCTTGATTCTGTTAAGAAGATGCTTACAATGCAGCAGGATTGGCTCAAGAGCGGCCTTGCAATGATCTCGCCCGATGGACACGTTGACCTTGAAGCAGGTTTCCAGAACATCATGGATCACAATATCGTATCATTCCCGAAGGCACTCTGGTTCATGAGCCGTTTCACAAACTATATGCCTGAGGAAAAAGGTAACTGGTACATTGCTAAATGTCCTGTATTCGAAGCAGGCCAGAAGTGCTCGGTAGGTATCGGTGGTACAGGTACTGTTGTTACACAGCAGTCACAGGCAAAAGATCTTGCAGCAGAATTCCTTTGCTGGGCTAAGATGTCAGACGAAGGCGAACAGAATATCTGGGATACACTCGGATTTGACGTATGTAACACAGCACAGTGGAGCGACGATGCTTTCGCGCATGATGACAACAACCAGTTCAACCAGTACTTTATCAACTATCCTTACGATGTGCTCAATGAAATCGGAATGGACAACATCGGCAAGATTTCAGTAGTTGCCATCAGCCCTACCATCAATGAGTACATGTGCACAACAACCCTCAACGAGGTGCTTGAAGATCCTGATTACAGCGTAGACGATGCACTTCAGGAGTGCCAGGACGCTGTAGATATGGAGCAGTAATTTCGTATAGATTACAACCTCCCTTATGAAATACAGGTAGTAAAACTTGGTTTATGGGGATGCCGGAAGTCTCCGGTATCCCCATAATTAGTAAAAGAGAAGAAGTCGTTTTTGGTAAATGCTCTAAAGATAAAGAGCAAGAAGGAGATCAAGGTATGAAAGGTAAGAAATTCGTTTATTCACAGAAGGTAGCCCCGTATGTGTTTGTAGTACCTTTTATATTAAGCTTTGCCATATTTTGGATATATCCGCTTATCACGGCGTTCACCATGAGCTTTCAGGATATAGGGGCAATTGATTCGGAATGGATCGGGTTCAAAAACTATACCAAGCTTTTAAAGGACAAGGTCTTTTTGATAGCAGTAGCCAACAGCGCAAAATATATGTTCTTCACACTGGTTCTGCTGATTCCGTTTCCCATGCTGTTTGCCGTACTTATGGATTCGAATGTGGTCAAGGCCAAGGGCGTATGGAAGGCACTGCTTTACATGCCGGCACTTACTTCCGTAGTAATATCCGGTACACTTTTCCGTCTTATGTTCACTGAATACAAGACAGGACAGATGAATCTGATTACTCAGGCATTAGGCCTCGGAACATATAAATGGCTAAAAAACGGCTGGTCAGGTATGCTTGCATTGCTGATCCTTGCATGCTGGCGCTGGACCGGTGTAAATATGCTTTACTTCCTGTCGGGGTTAAAAGCGATAGATACATCGCTGTATGAAGCGGCTGACATTGACGGCGCAACGCCGGTGCAGAAATTCTTCTATGTAACCCTGCCGCTGCTTAAACCCACAACAATCTATGTTCTTACAATCTCTGTATATGCGGGACTTGCGATGTTCCTTGAATCCTATATGTTATGGGCCGGCAACTCATCACCCAACAATATAGGACTTACGATCGTCGGATATCTGTATAAGCGCGGAATAGAGAAGAACAACATGGGTTACGCATGTGCAGTCGGTGTAGTACTGCTGATAGTGGCACTTATCATTAACTTCACGCAGCTTATTTTAAACGGCACATTCAAGAAGGAGGAGGATTGATCATGGAAAACACTAAAGTAAGAAATCTTTCTCATTCGCCTAGAAGAATCATCGGCTCTATATTCGGAACGGGATTTTTTGCGGCACTTTGTGCAATAATCGTATTCCCGGTGCTTGCAGGACTTCTTGCCTCCTTCAGACCGGGTACTGAGCTTATAAGAAGAGGACTGGCAATTGATTTTAACCCGAAGACAATGACGCTTGCAAACTATGCGTATCTGTTCGGAGGGAATGCCGACAGCAAGAAGTACTTCATGTGGTACAGAAATTCGCTGGTTATTACCATAGTTTCCGTGGTAGTCACACTGCTCATATGTTACTTTGTGGCATACGGACTTACAATGTATGACTACAAGCTCAAGAATTTCCTGTTCACACTTGTTCTTGCAACAATGATGGTTCCTTTTGAGATACTGATGCTCCCTATGTACAAGGAGATCATAAAGCTGGGACTCATCGATACATACACCGGCGTGATTATAACCGGAGTTGTGAATGCATCTACTGTGTTCTTCTTCAGACAGTACCTTTCGGGACTTCCGAAGGAGCTTTTAAGTGCAGCCAGAATAGACGGAGCCAACGAGTATTATATATCAGTGAAAATCATACTGCCGCTTGCAAAGCCCGCCTTTGCATCAATGGGCATCCTGTCGGCAATGGGAACATGGAATGCTATACTGTGGCCTCTGCTCGTACTAAAAGGTGCTGAAAAGTTCACGCTTCCTATCGGACTTAACACACTGCTCACACCGTACGGTAACAATTATGATGTTCTGATCGCGGGTTCCATGTTCGGGATACTTCCCATATTCATAATATTCCTGCTCTTCCAGAAGTACATCATAGACGGAATGACCGCCGGAGCAGTAAAAGGCTGATAATAATCTGCAAGGAAATATATAAAATGGATACAACAAAGAAACTCAAATACAACGAACCCTGGATACTGCAGCGTGCGGACCCATATGTGTACAGGCATACGGACGGTTCATACTTTTTTACGGCTTCCGTTCCGGCGTATGATGGAATATTTATCAGAAAGGCAGACTCTTTAGCGGATCTTCCCGATGCGCCTGAGACGGAGGTGTGGCACAAGCATGAATCCGGTCCTGCAAGCATACATATATGGGCACCGGAGCTGCACTTTATTGATGGGTCCTGGTATATCTATTTTGCCGGAGGAGACAGGGATGATATATGGAATATCAGACCTTACGTGCTTCGGTGTGACGATGCGGATCCCACAACGGGTTCATGGACTGAGCTTGGCAAGATACAGAGGGCGGATGAAGATGAGTTCTCGTTTGAGGCCTTCTCCCTCGATGCCACTGTGTTTGAGAACAAGGGCAAATATTATTATATATGGGCAGAGAAGGTCGGAGTGGGCAAGCAGATCAGTAATCTGTACATAGCCGAAATGGAGACTCCCTGGAAGCTTGCAACGGTCCAGGTAATGCTTACGACTCCCGATTATGACTGGGAGCGTGTGGGCTTCTGGGTCAACGAAGGGCCCGCAGTAATTAAGAGAGGCGGCAAAATATTCCTTACCTATTCCGCAAGCGAAACCGGAAAAGCATACTGTATGGGTATGCTGACTGCAGATGAGGACGCAGATCTTCTTGATCCTCTGTCGTGGAAGAAAGAGAGATATCCGGTTCTTGCATCTGATGATAAGCTGGGGATTTTCGGCCCGGGACACAACTCCTTTACCGTTGACGAAGAAGGCAACGATATATGTGTTTTCCACGCAAGAGGTGAAGAGACGATAGAAGGAGATCCTTTGTACAATCCGAATCGCCACGCTATGCTTATGAAAGTAAAGTGGGACAATAACGGGCGGCCGGTGTTCTCATTTAAATAGGACTAAATCTTCTCTTTGTGACACTGTGGATGCGGCGATCGATCTCATTGCCGCATCCCGGTGCGCTTTTTTCTTATAATTGGTGGTGAAGAGTTTTCTATGAAAACTTTTCAGCACGTAGGCCACGCCCGAGCGAAGCGAGCTTTTGATGGCGTGGCTCTCAAGAAGTTTCAGGGAGAAAATCATTATGATCAGAAATTTTATCGCAGCCGGAATGGTTATGGTTATAACTTCGGTTTTATTGTCGGGATGCACGCGGGGATCTGCAGCATCCCGGCTGCCCGAAGAACTTGGAGCAGATATGATAAAGAAAGGGTCTGTTACCACAAAAGGAACACTTCATGATCCCCAGGTAATAGTGGGTGATGACGGGACATACTATTGTTACGGCTCGCATATGACAGCGGCTACATCAGAAGACCTTGTAACATGGAAGAGCTGGGCAAACGGCGTTACAAAGGCAAACAAGATATTTGACAACCTGCTCGTTGAACCGTTTGATGCTTTTTCGTATGTAGGGAAAAATGATCAGAGGAGTTATTCTGTCTGGGCACCGAGTGTTATATACAACAAGACTACCGGAAAGTACATGATGTATTTTTGCACCACATCTTCGTATATCAAATCGGACATTACCCTTGCAACATCCGACAATATTAACGGTCCGTACCATTATGAAAAAACGGTTCTGTACTCCGGTTTTACCAATCCTGTTCTCAAGAAGACCGATTATTACGATGTGATGGGAGAAGACAAGGAGCTTAGGAAAAGGTATATAACCGCTGCGGGATATAACAACCAGCTTTGGCCCAATGCCATAGATCCAGCGATGTTCTACGATAAGGATGACAGACTGTGGATGGTATACGGTTCATGGTCGGGAGGAATCTTTATCCTCGAGCTGGATCCTGCCACCGGAGATGTGATCCATCCGGAGACAAACGACGAAACCGAAACCGACAAGTATTTCGGAAAAAGGCTTATCGGCGGAGGACATCATCCGATAGAGGGGCCTTATATTCATTATGACAGCAACACAGGTTATTATTATTTGTTCCTCTCATACGGTAATCTTCAGGCTGACGGCGGGTACCAGATCAGGGTACTTAGGAGTGACAGGCCGGATGGTGTATATACGGATGTGGCAGGTAAGAGCCTAGGGGTTAACGGAGATCTTGAGTCCTACAACGAATACGGAACAAAGCTTATGGGTAATTACACCCTGCCAAGCCTTGATGTGACGTATATGGCACCGGGAGGACAGTCCACCTTTACAGGAGCCGATGGCAAGCTCTATATAGTTTATCATCAGAGATTTGCGAACAAGGGCGAGACCCATAATGTCCGCGTTCATCAGATGGCGATGAATGAAGATGGCTGGCCGTGCATTTTCCCGTTTGCAACCTGCGGAGAGACATTGTCTGACGAAGGCTACAAACAGTCCGATCCCGCGGGAACATTTTATGTGCTCGATCACGGACTTGCGGTAAACAGCAAGGTAAATGAGCCTGTAACCTGCACGTTTTCCGACGGCACCATAAGCGGGGATATTACAGGAACTTATACGGTCACTGAAGATACAAATTATGTGACTCTTAATATAGGCAAGACCATATACAAGGGTGTCATGATAAATATGACAGATGAAGCCGGAAACAATGTTTTCTGTATAAGCGCAACAGGAGATAACAATCACTCGATATGGTGCGTGCATTATATGGTTGACGAAGAGGCTGATGCCACTGATAATATAAATCAATGAGTTTCGCGCAAGAGACAGCACGTAGGCCATGCCCCATACCTACGACATTAGTCGTTGGTGCCGCCCGGCGAGGGACGAAGTGGACTTTGAATGGCATGGCTCACAAGAACAGAAAAGGAGAAGATATTATGGCAAAACTTGTTATCAATGAAAACAAAACCCTCGGAACCGTAGCTCCGGAGATTTACGGACATTTTTCCGAACATCTCGGAAGATGTATTTACGAAGGACTGTATGTCGGTGAGGATTCTGAAATCCCCAACGTTAACGGAATGCGTAAGGATGTTGTGGATGCTCTGCGCAAAATAAATGTTCCCGTTCTTCGCTGGCCGGGAGGATGCTTTGCGGACGAATACCACTGGAAAGACGGTATTGGTGAGAAATCAAAGCGTAAGAAGATGGTCAATACCCATTGGGGCGGTGTTACTGAGGATAACAGCTTCGGAACCCATGAATTTATGGAATTGTGCCGTCAGATAGGCTGCAAGACCTATGTAAACGGAAACCTGGGAAGCGGCACTGTTCAGGAGATGAGCGAATGGGTGGAATATATGACTTTCGACGGCGAATCTCCCATGTCAAATCTTCGTAAAGAGAACGGGTCCGAAAAATCATGGAAGGTATACTACTTCGGCGTCGGCAACGAGAACTGGGGCTGCGGCGGAAACATGACACCCGAATTCTATGCGAACGAGTACAGAAGATATCAGACATATGTACGTCAGTATGATCCCGAAAAGCCTATTACCAAAGTTGCATGCGGTGCAAATGTGGATGACTATAACTGGACCGAGCAGGTAATGAAGACATGCTTTGAAAACACACCTGAGCATCTTCACGGACATATGGATATGATCTCTCTCCATTATTATGATCTTCCCGAAGGATGGGAACCGAAGGTAAGTGCCACGGAGTTTGATGAGGATACATACTACAAGACTCTCAATCAGGCTTACAGAATGGACGAGCTTGTAAGCAGACATACTGCAATAATGGACAAGTATGACCCCGGGAAGGTGGTTGGACTTTCGGTAGACGAATGGGGCACATGGTTTGCTGTTGAGCCCGGAACGAATCCCGGATTCTTATATCAGCAAAACACAATAAGAGATGCTCTTGTTGCAGGCATCACGCTTAACATATTCAACAAGCATTGTGACAGGGTTAAGATGGCTTGTATCGCTCAGATGGTAAATGTTCTTCAGTCGGTTATCCTGACAGAGGGCGAGAAGATGCTCCGCACTCCCACATATCACGTATTCCATATGTTCAGGGATCACCAGGGAGCCGAGCTTTTACAGAGCGCACTCTCCGGCGTCGGAACTATAGGAGAAGGCAAGTGCGAAGTTCCCGAGCTTACCGAATCCGTTACCGTAAAGGAGGGTACTATAACGGTTACCGTCAACAATCTTTCCTTAACGGATAAGAAGTCTCTGGATATTATACTTACCGAAGATAAGGATTATAAAGTCATTGAGTCTACAATGGTGGGCGGCTCGGATCCTCATGATTACAATACATTTGATGATCCCGATAAGGTTGTTGAAAAGAAATTTGATGACTGTTCAAAAGTAGCCGGTAATAAGTTCCTGCTTAATATCCCGGCAGCATCTGTAGTAAAGATCAGACTGCAGGCTTAACTGCCTGCCCCTGTTTTAAGATGTCAAATAACTAAATATGTGGTCATAAATTGCATCTGTTCAGGACCGGAAATAAAAATAAGCCGAAGCTGGTTTTTATGTCCGGTTCCGGGACTGTCTCCCCGGTTTATGATTTTAGAATTATTGTGATTGAGAAATTCGGTTACGGCTGTTCCGGTCACCTATCTTGTCCGGTGATTTCATTTCTATTAATAATTCCACATTGAACAAAACTTTCCCCCAACAAAGCACAAGAACTTGATTATAATTGGATAAAATGACAAAATGTACCTGGGAATATGGACAAAGTATATGCAGAAATAAGAGATTAAATTTGAAGACAATTAATCAGAGAATGAAAATCATTCAGGACGAAAAAGAAGTCAGGGAGGAATAAGGTTTGAAAATTACTGTCATTAACGGAACCGAAAAACACGGTGTGACATACAGAATGAAAGAAATGTTCTTAGAGCCGTTTAGGGATAATGCAGATATCACAGAATACTATCTCCCCAAGGACGGTCCGGGGTTCTGTACGGGGTGCACCACGTGCTTCAGGGGAAACCAGAATCTCTGTAAGGATGCGGAAAAAGTTCAGAAGATCGAGAAATCATTATTTGAAGCAGATCTGCTGGTCTTTACGTCACCTGCCTATGTTTTCCACACTACCGGAGCAATGAAAGCGATGCTGGACCATTTCGGATACCGGTGGATGCCACATCGCCCTGCAAAAGAATTGTTCGGAAAGCGTGCCGTGATAATCACGCAATGTCTCGGAGCAGGTGGAAAGTCCACAGCAAAGGATATAAAAGACAGCCTTTCGTGGTGGGGCATTTCTTCAATCAGGGTAGTAAGTTTTAAACTGATGTCGGAAATTGACTGGAACAAAATCGATGAAAAGAAAAAAGCGGCGTTCAAAAAGAAGCTGAACAGTGTTGCAGAAAAAATGCGTGCCATAAATTATAATGAACCAAGTTCCACAAGCCTGACTGTAAAAGCAAAATTCTATGCCGTGAGGATGCTTCAGACAGGTCTTGGCAGGCAGAATCCCGAATATTCCGACTACAAGTATTGGAATGAAAACGGCTGGATCGGTAAAGCAAGACCGTGGAAATAGATTAAATTTGAAAGAAAGTTTTTGTATATAAGATTTGCAGTGCGAGCTTTTTACATATTTTGCTGACTGGAAGATTGAGCGTGTTGATGAAGTGATATTCGAAGACAATTTATGATCTTTTGCAATCTACGCTCAGGATCATGCACAAAAAGTGCAAGTCCACAGTATTTAGAGACCTACGAATGAATCCTGTATCAGGGATTAAGGAGATATTTAATTGAAGAAAATCAAAAGAATACTATGTTTGCTGATATGTGTCTGCTTGCTGTCCGGATGTGCTGTACAGCAAAATGCAGATAATTCTGTTTCTACACAGACGCCTGTTAGTTCTAAACAGTTTAACAGGTCGTATGCTTCGGATTCATTTAAGAATATGCTGCAGCAGTATCCTGATATTCGGGAATTGATCGAAAAATCGATTGCACAGGCTGCGGAGATTAATCCGGACCGGGAGACAAATCCGGTTCAGTCGCTCGATGAACTGTACAGTTTCCTTGACTACACTGTAACATGCATGCCGTGGAACATTATGCCTGAGGAACGATATGGTAGTTTTGCGACAAAATGTGATCAGAGTATCCTCTATGTATACTGGCTTTTGGATCAGCCTTTGCAGGAGCTGGAAAATAAAGACCTGTTTTATCCTTCGGTGGAATATCTGGAACCGGTATACCGGTGGCTGACGGAGTATAATAATACATGGAGGGACTTTCTGGATTCTGAAGAATCGTGGAGGCAGGAATATCTGGATATGCTTTTGAAGGACCCTTCCTGGAATCTGGATAAAGGCTGGTATGAGTCTCCGGAAAACTGGCATTCTTTCAATGACTTTTTCTCCAGAAAACTTTCCGGAGATGCAGCACGGCCCATTGCTGCATCACAGGACGATTCAGTTGTGGTTTCGCCGGCGGATTCACTTCCTCAGGGCCTCTGGAAGATTGATGATGAGGGGTTGTTCCATGCTGATCCCATCCTGAAAGAAGACGGTGTTACGATTAAGAACTCCACTTATATTTCCGTCGAGCAGCTGTTAGGGGAAGAAGGTGCTGAATATGCATCACTGTTCCACGGTGGGTATCTGACTCATACCTATCTGAACTATGACGATTACCACAGATATCATTTTCCTGTTTCCGGCACGGTTGAGGCAGTGTACACGATCCCATATGCGAATGCGGTAGGCGGTGTTGTATATTGGGATGATAAGAGCGGACTATATGTTCTGGAATCAAATTCCCTTTCCTGGCAGAGCATAGAGACAAGGGGCTGCGTCCTTATCAATACCGATTATGGAATGGTAGCTGTGATCCCGGTTGGAATGGGACAGGTTTCAAGCATCAATTTTCTTGACAATGTAAAGCCCGGGGCAAAAGTTAAAAAAGGAGATGAACTGGGCTATTTCCTCTTTGGTGGTTCAGACTGTGTAATGTTGTTTGAAGGTCGTTCGGGCTTCAAACTTACCGTTCCGGAAGGCGGTACAGGCAGCTACTCTGCCGGTTACGCCCATGTATATTGCAGGGAGGAATACGGCAGGTTTCAAT
The DNA here is from genome assembly GCA_002371615.1 of Lachnospiraceae bacterium UBA3762. Lineage (GTDB taxonomy): Bacteria > Bacillota > Clostridia > Lachnospirales > Lachnospiraceae > UBA2868. The sequence continues at coordinate 18,015 of DFGA01000018.1, forward strand.
AACTCTTCATTGTTAACCGATTATGATAAACAGTCAGACAGTAAATAAGGAGGTATAAATGTCCTGGGAATGTGTAATACCTGAAAAAGCAATAGAGGATGTAAAGACAGACAAGAAGAGCGCGAAGAGAGTGGAGAAATACATGATCTCGGAAAAGGCACTCTATTATGACGGTAAGTATTTGCCATTAAACCTCATTGAATCCGTATCGGTACATGACAGCACCTACAACCCGAATTGCTGCTGCGGCAGAGGTATACCGGTAAAGAAACTCAAGATAGAATACGGAGCCGATAAGCCCCTTATCCTTATGGTCGAAAAGGATAAGAACGCACAGAAGCTTAAAGACATGATAGAGGTGACAAACTATTAGTAGTCAA
>DFGA01000030.1 GCA_002371615.1 Lachnospiraceae bacterium UBA3762
GTCTTAAACAAATATATAGTGAAGTCCCTAAAGCAGAGAATTATTTCAAACCCCTAAGGATTCGTTCGTTATATACTTCTGATAAGGATCTAATGCAGTATTTTCGAAAAAAGTATCAGCTTGGGGAAGAAGAGTTAAAAAATCATTCCATAAGCTATAATGGTAGAGAATATATTTATCGTTTCGAGAACGGAACAACAGTAACTTATACGAGCGAGGAAGATGAAAAACTCAAGCGGGAACATGTTGATGAGGGGGTATACTGTCTCCCATACAAATGTATATCTGCGGATATATATGGTTCAGTCATAAATGAGTTATTAACAGATACGTTTACCATTATCGATGATAAATTGATTGATAAGGCGGTAGAACTGATCGGATGCCAATACAGTTCTGATTTTGAGTCTGAAGAAGATTCGGGACAAGGATCTTTTAAGAATAATACCTTTGATATTGAACTCGATTATGAAGGTGACATGGACGGAAAACTCCTTGTTAGTCTTATAGTTGGAAAGTATTTGGCTGGACGCGTTAATGGAATAGCTGTTGCAGAATACGATTAAGAATCGGGGGATATTGCTTTTGGGTACACATTGGGTACAGTAGCATCTGAATGGTATGAATATATTGAAAAGCGTATCAAATGATACGCATAAGAAGTACGAAAAGAATAGGAAAAAACGGCTTGAATTTTCCGTGTAAAAGAGATGGAATAGCATGAGCTAAGTCAGTTGGTTACAAATTGTAACCAACTGAAAATGAGATCGCCTAAGGATGGAAAAAGATATAATACTGACGTGGCAAACACAGAGCAATTACTTCGCTTGATCCAATCTATTCCGTCCAAAAAGGCGGAGCCATTTAAGATGTAGCCGTAGAGAGCTACAAAAGAGGAACAGCTAATTGGAAATAATCACCGCAAAACCAGATGATCTGCATATCGTCCGCGATATCACGCAGACTACCATAAATACAATATACCCACGTTATTATCCGGCAGGAGCGGTGCAGTTCTTTCTGGATCATCACTCGGACGAGCATATAACTGCAGACATCTCCTGCGGGAAGGTGTTTATTTTATATGCGGATGGCAATCCGGCCGGCACGGTGACAATTTCGGATAATAATATCAATCGTCTGTTTGTATTACCTAAATACCAGCGTAAGGGTTATGGAAAGACTCTTCTTGATTTTGCCGAGAAGAAGATATTGGAGATCTATGATTTTGTTCAGATAGATGCTTCCTTTCCGGCAAAACGGATATATAAGAAACGTGGATATAAAGAAACAGAGTATAATACTATCGAAACAGGTAATGGGGATTATCTTTGCTACGACGTTATGAAACTGGAGAAAACAGACAGAAGCTTTGTCATTCGCCGGCTTCGAGAGAATGAAACGGAGCTGCTGAAGGACTTCCTATATGAGGCGATCTTTATTCCGGAGGGCGTGGAGCCGCCGGAAAGGGAAATCATAGAGCAGCCTGAGCTTAAGCTTTATTACGAAGACTTTGGGAGAGGAAAGGCGGACTTTTCGTTTGCCGCAGAGGTTGACGGAAAAGTGATCGGCGCTGTCTGGACACGTATTATGAATGATTATGGCCATGTAGATGACGATACTCCGTCATTTGCTATTTCTCTATACAAAGAATACCGGGGGCAGGGCATCGGAACGAAGCTGATGAAGGAAATGCTGGTACTTCTTAAGGAAAAAGGGTATAAACAGGCTTCGCTTGCGGTTCAGAAAGCTAACTATGCCGTGAAGATGTATAATAATTTGGGATTCAAGACTGTTGATGAAAATGCGGAAGAGTATATAATGGTGTGCGAGTTATGAACTTATCCGCCATGATAACATGCAGACAGCTGTCGGAATTTGATATAATATACTATAAAGAAAGACAACGGAAGTATTCAGATAAACTTGAAAGGAGAATACAATGTTGGAAAAAAAACAGGTCAGTGAAAAGGTTTTGGAGGCTGTATCCGGAGGCGTGGATGTTTTAGATATCGACAAGGCTAAGGAGCAGTTTGACAAAGCATGGAAGGCGTGCGGTATGGACACTAAGGATATTACCGGCATGGAAAGAGGAGAACTGTTTGATCAGTGGCTGAACGGTAAAGTTAATGATCCTGCTGTATTTTTAAAAGCAGTAAAATAATCACAGAGTTCTGCCGATTTTGCTTTTTGCGATCAGTATCGCATCTTTGTACTCGGATTCGGATTTCAGTTTGATGATGCTTTTTAGAATGTGTGAGCGTTCCTTGTCATCGTCTATAAGGCCGCAGGTATATGTCCAGACTTCCTTCATTTTGGCGATTGCATTTGTACCGCCGAAATCTTTCTTATAGTTTTCGTACAGATCAGTGAGAAAATCATAAAGCTCGGTAACGGTCATAGCCTGTCCGGTTCGTATCTGCCGGAAAATCCCGGGATTGCGGATCGCACCTCTGCCAACCATAATTGCCGAAATCCTGCCGCCTGAGGCGAAAGACATATTCTCAAACCGTTCCGTAAGAGATGCAAAATCATGGGCGGTATATACATCCCCGTTGTAAACGATATTTCCGGAAAGCTTTTCGCAGGCTTTATTAAACATATCCATCCGTGGACTTCCGCCATACAGGTCTTTTTTCAGGCGGGGATGAACGATTATTTCACTGAAAGGGTATTGGGACAGTATTCCCAGAACTTCATCAAAATCCGATGTATCGTTGTAGCCGACACGGGTTTTAACCGAGATCTTAAGATCGGGATATGATTTTAACACACTGCCGGTTCCGTTAAATATCCCGTCCAGAAACCGGTTCATAGTATCGGGAGAGCGAAGTATTCCGCTTCCTTTATACTTGGCTGTAACAGTGTTTGAGGGGCACCCGAAGTTGATGTTAACTTCCCTGTATCCGAATTCGGCAATAAGACGCGCGCCCACGCCAAACAGATCCGGGTCATTCGTAAGCAGTTGAGGCACAACATTTAACCCCTCGTTATTTGAGGGGATCAGCTCACGCTTGCTGCGTGTTTTCATTATTCTGTTGTCGGGCGATATGAAAGGTGTGAAGTATTTGTCAACACATCCGAAATGCTTTGACAGGGTATTTCGAAATACATACCCAGTAAGGTCTTCCATGGGCGCCAAGTATAATCCGATCATATCTAGAGATTATAATCCATTATTATTCTGTTTGTAAAACTATGCTTATATTGATAAACTTATTTAAGAGTTGTCTGCTGACAAATAAAAAGGAGAGCCTATGCACAGATCATATGTAACTGAAGATATAACCATTTTCTGGGATTCGGACAAATGCAGACATGCCAGGATGTGTGTGTCGGGAAGTCCGAAGGTTTTTGAATTCGGTAGACGCCCATGGATCAAGCCTGAGAACGGGAGCAGCCGGGAGATATGGGAGACTGTGAAGAAATGCCCGTCCGGTGCACTTGATATAATATACAATCATGATGTTACGATCGAATTTGACGAAGCAGGGCATTGCAGTGCGGCATTCCTTGATGGAAAACAGATCGGAGAGTGTGATTATGAGGATACGGGGGAAGCATTTAATATCTATCACACAGAGGTTGACAGCCGGCATGGCGGAAAGGGTATTGCCAAGAGGCTTGTCTATCGTGTGATAGAAGAGGCCGAAAGACGGGGCAGAAGCGTGATACCCACATGCTCATATGCTGCGAAGATTTATAATTCGTGATCACATCCGAGATATAATTAAACAATAATCATACATACAGGAGTTAATAAATATGTCCAAACAATCATGGAAAAGCGGAAACATGTTATATCCTCTGCCGGCTGTAATGGTCAGCTGTATGAGGGAGCATGAGAAGGCAAATATTATTACAATAGCATGGGCGGGAACGATATGCTCGGATCCGGCCATGGTTTCGATATCCGTGCGCCCCGAAAGGTATTCCCACGGGATAATATCGGATACAAAAGAGTTCGTCATCAATCTTGTAAATGAAGACCTTGTTAGAGCATGCGACTGGTGCGGTGTCATGTCCGGCAGGGATCATGATAAATTCCGGGAAATGAATCTTACACAGTATGTTTCCGAGTTTATGGATACCCCGGCAATTGCCGAAAGCCCTGTTAACATATACTGCAGGGTGGTTAAGATCGAGCCCCTCGGCTCCCATGATATGTTTATTGCCGAAGTAGTCGGGGTTACGGCAGATGAGAAATATATGGACGAAAAAAACCGGTTCGCATTAGAGCAAACCGGGCTTATAGCATATTCACACGGCGAGTATTTTTCACTTGGAAATAAACTCGGTAAGTTCGGATATTCCGTCCAAAAGAAGAAGTAGATCAGTCATCTTTCATCATTTCGAATTCCTCGTTGTCGAGGTATTCGTCAAAAGCATCGGCAACAGCTTCGTATTCATCGTCATCTTCGATGTAAATAAGCTCGGGCTCGATGTTCGGATCGCTTTCGTCTTCCTTGTATCCGTAGAACCATACTTCACCTTCGGTTGACTGTCCATCGTCATCAAGGGGAAGAAGTACGATATAATCTCTCTCGTTAACGGTCAGTATGGTAACAATTGCACAGGTTACCTTTTTACCGTCCATAAGGTCAAGCTCAACCGTCATATCAATATCGTCGTTTTCATCTATTCTTTCCATGCCAACTCCTGATTTCGTAACTGTTTATCCAAGTCCGATAAAAAACCGGGACATATTATATCATCAAAGTACCGCATTATCAATGTTTGCGTTTGAAAATACCGCTTTTTTCTTGAAAAGCGGTGTATTATTCATTATAATGAATAAGCGTGAAAAAAGAGAACCGAAAATGGGGGAATTATGATCGTAAATCATAAGACAGGCAGCGGATTTCCTATGGGAACACACCGTGTTGGCGGCGGAGTTCAGTTTACAGCAAATCTTCCTTTTAAACAGACGTTTAAACTTCTCATATACAATGAATCATGTGATGTTGTGGATCATGTGAACATGCCGGATCACAGAGTATCATCCGGGGTTTGTTCGGTTATTGTCGAAGGCGATCTTCCGAAAGACTGGTCATATGCATACGAAACAGACGGAATAAAAACTACCGATCCTTTCATGATGAATTCAACAGCCGCAAGGAAGTTCGGAGACGACAAGGCACAATACGATAGCGGAAAGCTTTACAGTGATGATTTTGACTGGAAGGACGATACCCTGCCGGATATTCCGTATAACAACATAGTTTCATATCAGCTTCATGTCAGAGGTTTTACCGCACATTCTTCGTCCAAGGTTAAGTGCCGCGGTAAGTTTTTGGGAGTTACTGAAAAAATCCCGTACCTGAAGGAACTGGGTATCAACCAGATCGTTCTGATGCCTTCCTATGAATTTGATGAGATCATAAGACCCAAGAAGAACGGTACATTCGATACTCTTGATTACAAGAGCGATCCAAAGGCTGAAAAACCGAAAAAGATCAATTTCTGGGGATTTACCGAAGGCAACTATTTCATGCCCAAAGCATCGTATTCAAACGGGGATCCGGTTAATGAATTCAAAGAGATGGTAAAGGCACTTCATGAGGCCGGGATAGAAGTCATAATGAGATTCTATTTCCCTGCGACCTTTAACAAGGCTTTCATACCCGATGTTCTGCGCTTTTGGGCGAGAGAATACCATGTCGACGGATTTTTCCTTATGGGGGAAGATATCCCCATGGATATGATAGCAGCTGACGTTTATATACGTGACAGGAAGATATACAATAATTTCTTTGACAAGGATTCGGTGAGTCGTAAGAAGTACGGCTTCAATCCCAATATGGCGATCGTTAACTCCGACTTTATGAATGTATGCCGTAAGTATTTAAAGAGCGATGAAAATCAGTTGTCCGACTTCCTGTACAGGCAGCGCATGAATCCGTCGGATGTACATACGGTTAATTATATTACCGATTATTACGGTTTTACCCTTCATGATCTTGTATCGTATGATTACAAGCATAATGAGGAAAATGCCGAAGATAACAATGACGGTGAGAACTTTAATTACAGCTGGAACTGCGGGGCGGAAGGCATATCGAGAAAGAAAGCGATCAATGTCCTTCGAATGAAGCAGGTTAAAAATGCTCTTGTGTTTTTGCTGATGGCACAGGGTACTCCAATGATATGTGCCGGGGATGAGTTCCTGAATACCCAGGGCGGAAATAACAACCCTTATTGCCAGGATAATGAGACCGGCTGGGTGGTTTGGAGATCGAGCAAGCATTGCAGTGATGTGCTTAAATTTACGAAAATGCTCATTGATCTTCGAAGATCACATCCAATACTGCATCCCGACAGGGAATTCCGTCTGATGGATTATGCTGCATGCGGATTTCCGGATCTGTCCTACCACGCTGATCTTGCATGGAATCCGAAGTTTGATAATCATCTGCGCCATATAGGTGTGATGATCTGCGGCAAGTATGCAAGGCTGACGAAGACCTGTGAGGATGATTTTTTCTATTTTGCATATAACATGCACTGGGAAGACCATACATTTGCCCTGCCCAAGCTCCCTAAGGGATTAAAGTGGGAGATAGGTTTTGCAACGTGTAATGAGATGTCATCCGCGGTTATACACGAAAGCCTTGTAAAAAACAAAGAGAGTGTGACGGTGCCGGACCGTACTATTGCGGTTCTTGTATCGGTAAAAGATAACAGAAAAGAGGAAACGTTAAAATGATAGGTGACAAAAAGGTTTTGTTTTCGGGGATGCAGGCAACGGGGAATCTTACCCTCGGGAATTATCTCGGAGCCCTCAGTAACTGGGTAAAACTTGCGGACGAATACGAATGCTTTTATTCGGTTGTTGATATGCATTCCATAACGGTCCGCCAGGATCCGGCTGAGCTCAGAAGCCGTGCGAGAAAACTGTTGTGCCTGTATATTGCCGCAGGTCTTGATCCCGAGAAAAACTGTATCTATTATCAGTCCCATGTATCCGGACATGCAGAGCTTGCGTGGATATTAAACTGCTTCACATATATGGGCGAACTGTCGAGAATGACCCAGTTCAAGGACAAGTCGGCAAAACACGCTGATAACATCAACGCAGGTCTCTTCACTTATCCTGTGCTCATGGCGGCGGATATTCTGCTTTATCAGGCGGATGTGGTACCTGTCGGAATCGACCAGATGCAGCACCTTGAGCTTACAAGAGATATTGCACAGCGTTTTAATGCGCTTTACGGGGATGTGTTTACAGTACCGGAACCATATATCGGAAAAGTCGGTGCCAAGATAATGAGTCTTCAGGACCCGGCCAAGAAGATGAGTAAATCAGATGAAAATCCCAACGCCAGCATTTATCTGATGGATGATCCGGATACTATCATGAGAAAGTTCAAGCGTGCCGTTACCGATTCATTGGGCGCAGTAAGATACAATGAGGAAGAACAGCCCGGAATATGCAACCTGATGGATATATACGGTGCATGTACCGGTAAGAGCAGACAGGATATCGAATCTAAGTTTGAGGGAAAAGGCTACGGTGACTTCAAGACAGCGGTCGGTGAGAGCGTTGTTGAAAAGCTCCGGCCACTTCAGGAGAAAATGGAAGACCTTGCGAAGAACAAGGATTACATTGATTCGGTGATCAAAAACAATGCCGAAAAAGCACAGTATTTCGCAAACAAAACTCTCCGCAAGGTCCAGAAAAAAGTGGGTTTTCCCGAAAAGATCAGATGATCTATTCGGACTTGATCTCTTTCCAAAGATTGTTATAAAGGCTGGTTGTATCGGCATCAAGTGCCTCGTATACTTCACAGCCTTTTATTGATTCATCGGTGGGAACGACGGCGGTGTTCGCACGAAGCTCCTCATCCATATTATCCACTACAGCCTTGTTGGGGGTGGAGTAGTAAATGAACTCAAAGTTGGCATTCGCAACATCTTCCCTGCACAGAAAATCAAGGAACTTTTTAGCTGCTTCAGTATTTTTGCATTTGCTTGTTACTATCCATGAGTCGATCCAGAGGTTACTGCCTTCCTTAGGGATAACATATTCAAGGTCATTGTTAAAATCGTGTCCGAGATAGGCTTCTCCGGAATAAACAACACCCATTACTGCATTTTCCGCAACAATTTCGTCTCTAGCCTCATCTACGAGATAACTTGCGACATCCGCCTTCTGTGATTTTAACAGCTCTGCGGCTTCCCGGATCTGAGCCTCATCTGTTGTATTTAATGAGTACCCGAGATATTTAAGGGCGACCATAAATGAGTCACGCATGCTGTCCTGCATTATTATCTGCCCGGCATATTCACCGTCGAAGAGAACATCCCAGCTGTCAACAGGTTTTGAAACCTTTTTCGTATTATACAGTATGCCTACCGTACCCCAGAAGTAAGGAAGGGCATATTTATTGCCGGGATCGAAAGACTGTGAAAGTGTCCAGAATTTTTCATCTATATTCCCGTAATTCTCCATTGACGAAAAATCAACCTCCTGAGCCTGTCCTTCATCAATGAGTCTTTTGATCATATAGTCGGATGTGCATAATAGGTCGTATGATATAGCACCGGCCGTGTATTTCGTATACATTTCCTCGGGGGTGGTTGCTTCTTCGTAATTGACCTTGATACCGGTCTCCGCGGTGAATTTTTCGAGCATTTCGGGCTCGATGTACTCTCCGTAGTTAAACACGGTAAGAGTGTCGGATGATTTTGTGCCGCAACCGGGCAGGATGCAAAGTGCCATGCTTAGCACAAGCAACATACAGACAGATTTCTTTTTCATAATATTTCTCCTTCCAGTATGATTAATAAGCTGCTAAATCAGATTTATCCTTATTGTCTCTTGCTGATATGTTAACAATTATAAGCATAATCAGTACAATGAAAAACAGCAGTGAAGAGAGCGCATACATCTCCGGCTTAATTCCCTTTCTGATCTCTCCGTAGATAAGTGTGGATAGTGTATTTACTCCGGGTCCCTTTGTGAAGTAAGTGATCACAAAATCATCCATTGACATTGTAAAGGCCATGAAGAATCCGGCAAAAATTCCCGGCATAAGATCGGGAATGAGTATTTTGACAAATGCATAAAAGCTGGTCGCACCGAGGTCTCTTGCAGCTTCAAACTGTCGGATGTCCATAGTTTCAAGCTTTGGTAATATACATAAAATAACATATGGTATGTTAAAAGTTACATGAGCAACCAGCACGCTTGAAAAACCAAGGGGCATAAATTTTACGAACCAAAGCATGAGAGCGATACCCGTAACGATATCCGCATTAAGCAGCGGAATGTTTGTAAAGAAAAGCATGATCTTATAGTCACGCTTCTTCATGGCATAGATTCCAAGTGAAGCTGTCAGACCTATGATACATGCTATTGCCGCGGATAAAAGAGCGAGCAGAAGAGTTGTTCCGATTGCGCTTATGATCGCGGAGCTTTCAAACAGTGTGCGATACCATTTCAATGTGAATCCACCCCATATTACCCGGGATTTGGATGCATTAAAAGACAGAGCGATGAGCACCATTATCGGTGCATACATGAACAGAACAACAAGTACAATATATATTTTTCCCAGTGCTTTTCCCATCATAATACGAAGTTCCTGTTATTTGCCGAATTACGTCCGAACAAAAGTGTGGTTATGAGTACAAATATCATAAGCGTGAGGGACAGCCCCGAACCGAGGTTCCAGTTCATGCTGACAGAGAATTCCTGCTCGATTATATTACCGAGTAGCTGTATCTTGCCTCCTCCGAGAATATTGGCTATTACGAATTCGGTCATTGACGGTACAAATACCATTGTGATCCCGCTGCCTATTCCTGAAAGTGAAAGAGGAATGAGGATTTTTGTAAGAACATGGAATTTTCCGGCGCCAAGATCCTTTCCGGCTTCGATAATGTCATCCGGTATGGCAAGAACGCAGTTAAGTACCGGAAGCAGCATATAAGGCAGATAATCATAAACCATACCTATTACTATAGCTATGGGAGTATTAATAATATCAATCTGGCCCAGATGCAGTACCGACAGAAGATGATTGATCACACCGTTTTTGGATATCAGAAGCTGGATGGCAAGGATCCTTAATATAAAGTTCATCCACATCGGAAGGATCATTATAAACATTATAATCTTTGTATCTTTGAACTTGGCAGATTTAAGAATAAGAGCTGCGGGATATGATATTAGTACACAGATAACGGAACTGATAAAAGCAAGGCATACAGATAATAGAAGAGCCTTGCGGTGCACAGGGTCAAAGATCGCAAGAAGGTACTCGAAAGTAAAGTCACCCTCGGCATTCGTCGCAGCCTTGGCAACCACAAAGATCAGAGGAATAACGGTAAAACCGATCACCCAGAGGATATATGGAATTGACAGTACCTGTACCCTGTTTTTGTTCATTCTTTGAGAGGTATATCCTCGATATTCAGTATTTCTTCATCTTCTGACTGCGGTTTATGCATGATCTGGAAGTTGTCGGGAATTACGTTTATGCCAACAAAACTTCCTACAGGGAAATTCTGTGTTGTCTGTACCATGAAATTGATACCGATGGCACTTTCTACCTGAATTTCATAATGAACACCCTTAAATATTATGGAAGTTACCGTTCCGGTGGTATGCCCGCCTTCGGGACTTCCGAGTTCCACATCTTCCGGACGTATAACCACATCGACAGGCTCGTTTTTGCCAAAACCCTCATCGACACATTCAAAATCAAGTCCGCCGATGTTAACGAGACGATCCCTTACCATAATGCCGTCAATTATATTACTTTCACCGATAAAATCAGCGACAAATGCGTTTGTAGGTTCATTGTAAATGCTCTCGGGAGTTCCGATCTGCTGAATGTACCCCTGGTTCATGACAACGATGGTGTCGGACATCGTAAGAGCCTCTTCCTGATCGTGGGTTACATATATGAATGTAATACCGAGTTCGTTCTTGAGACGGATCAGCTCATACTGCATTTCCTGGCGTAGTTTAAGATCAAGAGCGCCCAGCGGCTCATCAAGAAGAAGGACCTTGGGCTCGTTAACTATAGCTCTGGCGATAGCAATTCGCTGCTGCTGGCCGCCGGACAGGGAGTCGGGGTAACGATCCTCATAACCGGGAAGATTAACAAGGTCAAGGGCATATTTGATTTTGTCTTTTATATATGAATCGCTTTTTTTCTTGAGCCTTAATCCGAAAGCAATATTTTCCGCAACGGTCATATGAGTGAACAAAGCATACTTTTGGAATACCGTATTTAACTGTCTTTCATTGGGAGAAAGTTTTGTAATATCAACCCCGTCAAAATAGACGCTTCCTATATCGGGAGTCTCAAAGCCGCCGATTATACGGAGTATCGTAGTCTTGCCGCATCCGGACGGACCCAGAAGAGTCACAAACTCGTTTTCCCTTATATACAGATCAAGTTCATCGAGTACAAGATTACTTCCGAAGGATTTCGAAATATTTTTCAGTTCAATCAGTTTTTTGCTCAAACAAAATGCCTCCGTATACAATTGTATAACAGTGCAAATTATACAGTATCAGATCTGCAAACACAATATGTAGCGGTTGACTTTTTTGGACTTCGGGCGGAAAATCATTGTGTGTGTTCTGAACTCATCCTTAAGGGGTAAATAATGCCGGAAAAAAAAGAAAAATATGTGGCCTACGTTTCCACTTATACGAGAAACGCCGAAATAGGAATATATTTATATGATGTGGATATGGAAAACGGTAGATTTACCGAGAAGGATAAGGTTAAGATAACCAATTCCTCATATCTTACGTTGTCCCATAACGGTAAGTATATGTATGCCATAACCGATTTCGGTGTGGAAAGTTATAAGATCAAGGCAGACGGAAGTCTTGTAAATATTGGAAGTGCTTCAATAAACGGTATGAGAGGGTGTTACCTTTCAACGGATTATGAAGACAAATATCTCTTTGTTGCAGGTTATCATGATGCCAAGGTAACGGTACTTAAGATAAATGATGACGGCTCAGCGGGAAATATAACCGACGAGATGTTCTCGGCCGGTCTCGGAAGCATTGTAGAGCGCTCTTTCCTTCCTCATGTGACATGCGTCAAGATGACCAGGGATAACAAATATTTGTGCGTGTGTGACAGCGGTATGGATCAGGTTAAAATTTATTCTTTTGACTCCGTTACCGGCAAACTGAAACTCAAGGATATGATACACTGTGTTCAGGACAGTGCGCCCAGATATATTAAATTCCACAGAAACGGGAAATTTGCCTATGTTTCTCACGAGGTCGGATGTACGGTTGATGTTTATTCATACAGTGAGACTAATGGAAATCCGGACTTTGAAATGATCGGTTCGTATTCCACATTAAACGAAGATTACAAAACATCGGGAAGCATGACCTGTGCAATGAAGTTTTCGTTCGACCATAAATATATGATGACTTCTGTTGCGGGAAGTAACGCTGTTACTGTATTTAAAGTTAACGATAAGACAGGTGAGCTTGTAAAGCTTTTCCATCTTCCCGTATCCGGGGATTATCCGAAGGATGTTGCATTTTTTCCGGATTCAAGGCATATAGTGAGTCTTAACCATGAGTCCAACACAATGAGTTTTTTCAATCTTGATCTTAAAAAGAATATAATTGTTCTGAACGGGCCTTTCATAAAGGTTCCGAGCGGGAACTGTATTATCATTAAGAAATTATAATACTATGAAGCCATTAACCTATTACATTGACAAGTTCATAACATATTTATATGTAGTCGCCCTTGTGGGAGGCGTTTTGTCATGCACAACTTACGATACGAAAGCTGCCGATGAGAACAAGAAGGTGGTTAATATCAGAAGCGTTGCGGCTGTCGGAAGTACGGATTATATGAGCGCGGATGATTTTCTGCTTGATAATGAGAAGGCTGCTGACAAAGAAGACATTACCGAATATCTTAATAAGCTTAAGAATAGTGGTATAGGAGAAAATCAGGACGAAGAGACAAAAGAGCCTGCCGAGGAAGTAACGGAGGCATCCGAAGATGGCGGGGATGAAGATGTTACAGATCCCGGATCCGTTAATGAAGAGTTAAAAAGCGAAGAGGATGGCCAAATTGAGATCGATCCCGATGACTGGCATCTGATGCTTGTAAACAAGCAAAATCCCGTACCGGATGATTTTGAGCCGAATCTTGCAAATATAAACGGATCAATGAAGGCGGATGCAAGGATCATTGCTGACATTAAGAGAATGATGGATGCTGCCTCGGAAGACGGAGTGGATCTTATGATAGTAAGTGCATACCGCTCTTATGACAGACAGACAACTTTGTTCAACAATAAGCTTAATAAGCTGATGAAGCAGGGAATGTCTTATCTTGAGGCTTATAAGGTTGGCTCAATGAGCGTAACGGTTCCCGGGACAAGTGAACATCATCTCGGTCTTGCGCTTGATATTCTGACGGGATCATATACATCGATGGACGACGGGTTCGGAGAGACCAAAGCCGGAAAATGGCTTGCCGAAAATGCACCGGATTATGGCTTTATACTCCGCTATCCCCAGGGCAAGGAAGAGATAACGGGTATAATCTACGAACCATGGCATTTCAGATATGTCGGAGAGAAGTATTCAAAGGATATAACCGAAAAGGGAGTGTGTCTTGAGGAATACTTAAAGGGCGAATACTGATGTACAAACTGCTTACAACAGAAGGAAGAGCAAAAAGAGCGGAGTTTACAACGGTCCACGGAACGGTGCAGACTCCTGTTTTTATGAATGTAGGTACCGCAGCTGCCATTAAAGGCGCGGTGTCGACAGAAGATCTCAAGGAGCTGGGATGTCAGATCCAGCTGTCAAATACATATCACCTTCATGTCCGTCCGGGAGATGAGGTTGTTAAACGACTCGGGGGACTTCATAAGTTCATGGTCTGGGACAGGCCGATACTTACCGATTCCGGAGGATTTCAGGTATTTTCTCTTGCCTCTCTTCGCAAGATAAAAGAAGAAGGCGTATATTTCAACTCGCATGTTGACGGACGCAAGATATTCATGGGACCGGAACAGTCTATGCAGATACAGTCCAATCTGGCAAGTACGATAGCTATGGCATTTGATGAGTGTCCTTCTTCGCTTGCCGAACGTTCATATGTACAGGCGTCTGTAGACAGGACCACAAGATGGCTTGTAAGATGCAAGGATGAGATGGCAAGGCTGAACAGCCTTCCCGACACCATTAACAGGGAGCAGATGCTTTTTGGGATAAACCAGGGGGCAATATTTCCGGATATACGGATAGAACATGCAAAACGCATCTCGGAACTTGATCTGCCCGGATACTCGATAGGAGGTCTTGCTGTCGGTGAACCGAATGAAGTCATGTATGATATTCTGGATCAGACGGTTCCCTATCTGCCACAGAATAAACCAACATATCTTATGGGAGTAGGCACACCGAAAGATATACTGGAGGGAGTAGAGAGGGGCGTTGATTTCTTCGATTGCGTATATCCGTCAAGAAACGGACGTCACGGACATCTGTATACGAATAAAGGCACCGTAAGACTGCTTAATGCCAAGTACGAACTTGACAGTCGGCCGATAGAAGAAGGTTGTGGATGCCCTGCCTGCAGACACTACTCGAGAGCGTACATCAGACACCTTCTGAAAGCCAAAGAAATGCTTGGAATGCGTCTGTGTGTTATGCATAATCTTTATTTCTACAATAAGATGATGGAAGAAATAAGGGATTCGCTTGATAAAGGCTGTTTTGGCAAGTACAAGAAGTCAAAGCTTGACAAAATGGCTGAATACGGCGCTGATACGGAAAAATAGTCCTTGAAACATCGCTTTGTGTTGTGTATAGTAATAAGGTCATTTAATTTTGGAATTATTACTTAACGGAGGAAACCTGATGAGTTCAATATTATTAACCGAAGCCGCAGGCGGAGGATACGGAAGCATACTGATGATGGTCGGATATATTGCGATATTCGGTCTTGCAATATATTTCCTTATGGTAAAGCCCCAGAAGAAGGAACAGAAGAGAATGGAAGCCCTTTTATCCACTATGGCTCCCGGAGATTCGGTTCTGACAACAAGCGGTTTCTACGGGGTGGTTATAGATGTGACCGATGATACGGTTATAGTTGAGTTCGGAAACAATAAAAACTGCCGAATTCCCATGCAGAAAACCGCCATTACTCAGGTTGAAAAACCCGAGGATGCTGCCGCTGCGGAATGACCGTTCTTTATCCGGTGATTTTCAAGGATGTCCGTAGCGGACATCCTTATTTATAAGATTTAGCGAGCTTCTAATGGCGTGGTTCTCAAGAAGTGGAGGATATAAAATGAAAAGTGATGCGGTAAAAAAGGGTAGTGCACAGGCACCACACAGATCCCTGTTTCATGCTCTCGGGTTTACCGAGGAAGAAATGGACAGGCCGCTTGTCGGTATTGTAAGTTCATATAATGAAATAGTTCCGGGACATATGAACATCGATAAGATCGTTAATGCGGTCAAAATGGGTGTTGCTATGGCAGGCGGAACACCGGTTGTATTTCCCGCGATAGCTGTCTGCGACGGAATTGCCATGGGACACATCGGAATGAAGTATTCTCTTGTAACAAGAGATCTGATTGCGGATTCTACGGAGTGCATGGCACTTGCCCATCAGTTTGATGCACTTGTTATGGTTCCTAATTGTGATAAAAACGTTCCGGGGCTTCTGATGGCTGCGGCAAGGATAAATGTTCCCACCGTATTTGTATCGGGAGGTCCTATGCTTGCGGGACACGTTATGGGCAAGAAGAGAAGCTTATCTTCAATGTTTGAAGCTGTAGGAGCACAGGCGGCCGGCAAGATGACAGAAGAGGAAGTATGCGAATTCGAGAGGAAGGTATGCCCGACCTGCGGATCCTGCTCCGGTATGTATACTGCCAATTCAATGAACTGCCTTACCGAGGCGCTGGGCATGGGGCTTGCCGGAAACGGCACGATTCCTGCTGTATATTCGGAAAGACTGGCTCTTGCCAAGCATGCCGGAATGGCAGTAATGGAACTGTACAGGAAGAATATATGCCCGAGAGACATCATAACGAAAGACTCCATTATCAACGCACTTACGGTTGATATGGCATTGGGATGCTCGACTAATTCAATGCTTCATATTCCTGCCATCGCACATGAGATAGGATTTGATTTTGAGATTAAGATGGCTAATGAAATATCGGAAAAGACACCGAATCTATGTCATCTCGCACCTGCGGGTCCTACATATATGGAAGATCTTAATGAGGCGGGTGGTGTACACGCTGTTATGAAGCAGCTTGCGGATGCCGGCCTTCTTAATACGGACTGCATGACTGTTACAGGCAAAACCCTTGGAGAGAATCTGTCGGGATGTGTCAATCGTAACCCGGATGTTATAAGAACTATGGATAATCCGTATTCCCAAACCGGTGGTCTGGCTGTTCTGTCCGGTAATATCGCACCTGACGGTTCGGTTGTAAAAAGAAGCGCCGTTGCGGACAGCATGCTTAAGCATGAAGGTCCGGCAAGAGTATTTGACTGTGAGGAAGATGCCATTGCGGCAATCAAGGGTGGTAAGATCGTTCCCGGTGATGTTGTTGTTATCAGATACGAAGGCCCTAAGGGCGGTCCCGGAATGAGAGAGATGCTTAATCCAACATCAGCAATTGCAGGAATGGGTCTTGGAGAGAGTGTTGCCCTTATTACAGACGGAAGATTTTCGGGCGCAAGCCGCGGAGCATCCATCGGACATGTTTCCCCGGAGGCTGCGGTTGGAGGACCTATTGCGCTTATAGAAGAAGGAGATATGATCTCTATCGACATTCCGAACGTTTCACTTAATGTCAAAGTATCCGACGAAGAGCTTGCCGAACGCCGCACAAAGTGGAAACCACGGGAGCCCAAAGTTAAGAGCGGGTACCTTGCAAGGTATGAGAAGCTTGTAACAAGCGGAGATAAAGGTGCGGTATTGCGCTCCGATTTTTAGAGTATATACAAGGATTAAAGGGAGAAAATCATGGAATTAACCGGTTCTCAAATTGTTATGGAATGTCTCTTGGAGCAGGGAGTAGACACGGTATTCGGCTATCCGGGCGGGACTATTCTTAATATTTATGATGAGTTATATAAGTACAGCGATAAGATAAGGCATATACTTACAAGCCATGAACAGGGAGCTGCACATGCGGCAGACGGATATGCAAGGGCAACGGGCAGAGTAGGTGTCTGTATGGCAACAAGCGGTCCCGGAGCTACTAACCTTGTTACGGGAATTGCAACCGCATACATGGATTCAGTTCCTCTTGTTGCTATAACGGCGAATGTTAATCTGCCTCTTCTCGGAAAAGATACGTTCCAGGAAGTAGATATAGCCGGCGTTACGATGCCTATCACCAAGCACGGATATATAGTTAAGGACGTAACAAAACTTGCTGATACACTCCGCAAGGCTTTTGCCATAGCAAGAAGCGGTCGTCCCGGTCCGGTACTTGTGGATATAACAAAGGATGTTACCGCTGCTAAGTGCAAGTATACAAAGCAGGAGCCCAAAGGACTTGATATTCCGACGCGCTACACGGATAAAGATATTGAAACTGCCCTTAAGCTTATTGAAAAATCCAGGAAGCCTTATATATATTCCGGCGGCGGAGTAGTTATATCAGGTGCATCAGATGAACTTGCCGAATTCGCGCATAAGATCGATGCTCCCGTATGCGACACCCTTATGGGTAAAGGCGGATTTGACGGAAATGACAGGCTCTATACCGGTATGATCGGAATGCACGGAACGAAAGCCTCCAATCTCGGGGTAAGTGAATGTGATCTTCTGATTGCGCTCGGGGCGAGATTCTCAGACCGTGTTATCGGAAATGCCGGAAAGTTTGCGCCAAAGGCGAAAGTACTGCACATAGATATTGACCCGGCTGAGATTAACAAGAACATCAAAACAACAGCAAGCATCATCGGAGATGTAAAAGAGATCCTTACGATTCTTAATTCCAAACTTTCACAGCGTGAGAATAAGGAATGGATAGATCATATAGAAGAACTTAAAGATAAATTTCCTCTTAAATATGATGATTCCAAACTTACATGCCCTTATGTTATTGAGCAGCTTTATGAAGAAACGAACGGTGAAGCGATAATTACGACGGATGTGGGACAGCACCAGATGTGGGCGGCACAGTACTACAGATTCAAAGAGCCGCGTACGTTCCTGTCTTCGGGAGGACTGGGTACTATGGGGTATGGTCTCGGTGCCTGCATAGGAGCCAAGGTAGGACGCCCTGATAAGATCGTCTGCAATATCGGTGGCGACGGGTGCTTCAGAATGAATATGAACGAACTTGCGACAGCAAGCCGGTATAACATACCGATCATCCAGATAGTGATTAACAATTCGGTTCTCGGGATGGTCAGACAGTGGCAGACTCTTTTTTATGATAAGAGATATTCCAATACGGTTCTTTCCGATAAAGTCGACTATTGCAAAGTCGCTGAGGGACTTGGATGTGAGGCTATAAGAGTAACTAAGAAAGAAGAAGTTAAAGATGCTATTCATCGTGCGATTGAAATGAAAGCGCCCGTTGTGATAGAATGTGTCATTGACAGTGACGATAAAGTGTTCCCGATGGTATCACCCGGAGCAGCTATATCGGAAGTTTTTGATGGTGAAGATCTAAACAAACAGTAGGAGGAGAAAGAGTTGGAAAGAGTGTATAACTTTTCGGCAGGTCCCGCAGTCCTGCCCGAGGAAGTACTAAAAGAAGCTGCAGATGAGATGCTTAATTACAAAGGCAGCGGACAGTCTGTAATGGAGATGTCACACAGATCAAAAGTTTTTGATGAGATCATTAAAGAGGCAGAGGCAGATCTTCGCGATATTCTGAGCATACCTGATAACTACAAGGTTCTTTTCCTTCAGGGAGGCGCTTCGCAGTTCTTTGCCGAAGTTCCGATGAATCTTATGAAAAACAAAAAGGCCGGATACATTATTACCGGTCAGTGGGCTAAGAAAGCTTTTGCTGAAGCAAAAATATACGGTGAGGCTGTTGAACTTGCATCATCGGCCGATAAGACATTTTCGTATATTCCCGACTGCTCGGATCTTCCGATAACCGATGATATGGATTATGTATATATCTGCGAGAACAATACGATCTACGGAACAAAGTTCAAGACTCTTCCGGATACAAAAGGTAAGACATTGGTTGCTGATGTAAGTTCATGTTTCCTTTCGGAGCCAATGGATGTTACAAAGTACGGAGTTGTATATGGCGGTGTACAAAAGAATGTTGGTCCGGCCGGATGCGTTATTGCCATCATCAGAGAAGATCTTATTACGGATGATGTACTGCCCGGAACTCCGACGCTGCTTAAATGGAAGACACAGGCAGATGCACTTTCACTGTACAATACGCCGCCCTGTTATACGATCTACATATGCGGCAAGGTATTTAAGTGGATCAAGAAGATTGGCGGCCTTGAAGCAATGAAAGAGCGCAATGAGAAGAAGGCAAAAGTATTCTACGATTTTCTTGACTCTTCGAAAATGTTCAAAGGAACGGTTGAGCCGGAATCAAGATCTCTCATGAATGCTCCGTTTGTAACCGGAGATCCTGATCTTGATGCCAAGTTTATCAAGGAAGCCGCCGATGCCGGATTCGTAAATCTTAAAGGTCACAAGACTGTAGGCGGTATGAGAGCAAGCATGTACAATGCAATGCCTATTGAGGGTGTTGAAAAGCTTGTTGAGTTCATGAAGAAATTTGAGAAGGAGAATTCATAATGTTTAACTATACATGCCTTAATCCGATCGCTAAGGTCGGTCTGGAAGGATTTGATGACAGCTTCACCCAGGTTGATGATATCAAAGATGCTGATGGTGCACTTGTACGAAGTGCTTCAATGCATGAGATGGATCTTCCCGATAGGCTTTTGTGCGTGGCACGTGCCGGAGCAGGAGTTAACAATATCCCCCTTGATAAGTGTGCCGAGAAAGGTATCGTCGTATTTAATACACCCGGTGCGAACGCAAATGGTGTTAAGGAACTTGTATTTGCCGGAATGCTTCTTGCCTGCAGAGACGTTGTGGGCGGAATCAACTGGGTTCAGGAAAACAAGGATAATCCCGATATCGCCAAGGCAGCGGAGAAGGAAAAGAAGAAGTTTGCCGGATGTGAGATAATGGACAAGAAGCTCGGTATCATCGGTCTCGGAGCTATCGGTGTAAGGGTTGCTAATGCGGCAAAGCATCTCGGAATGGAAGTGTACGGATACGATCCGTATATTTCTGTAGATGCAGCTTGGAATCTTTCAAGAGATATTAAGCATGTTCTCTCTGTTGATGAAATCTTTGAAAACTGCGATATCATAACTATTCATGTACCGCTTCTTGATTCGACAAAGAATACGATAAATGCGGAAGCAATTGATAAGATGAAAGACGGAGTTATCATCCTTAACTTTGCAAGAGATCTTCTGTGTGATGAGAAGGCTGTTATAGAAGGGATCAGGAAAGGTAAGATCGCAAAATATGTTTCGGATTTCCCGAATCCCGTTACGGCAGGCGCCGAGGGATGTATCGTGATTCCTCACCTTGGTGCATCAACCGAGGAGTCTGAAGAAAATTGTGCTAAGATGGCGGTCAAGGAAATGATCGACTATCTGACAAACGGTAATATCAAGAACTCTGTTAACTATCCGAAGGCTGATATGGGTGTCTGTCAGACAAAGGGAAGAGTTACCATACATCACAAGAACGTAACAAACATGATCACACGGTTCTCCGGATTGTTCTCGGAAGCCGGGATCAACATTTCGGATATGGTTAATTCATCAAAAGGTGAATATGCCTATACAATGATAGATGTGGACTCGGATATTCCCAAGGATTTTGCCGATAAGCTTTCGGCAATAGACGGAGTTATACGTGTACGACTGATCAAATAGTATTATCTTATAGGCAGATCCATGACATCATCGTCGCCGTATTGCGCACGAAACTGTGCGTCTGCGGCGACGTTTGCTTCACTCGCCAGATCCATATACTTAATGAATACCTCTTCAACAGGCATTGCGTATTCCATCGCAAGCTGCTGCATGATGGGACGGAGCCGCTCCAGCTGCTCGGATACGTGTGTTTTCTGAGGGTCTATCTCGCCCAGTTCTTTCTCGGCAAATTCATTGATCTTATCAAGAAAAATTCTGTCTTTGTCAGTCATATA
This sequence comes from Lachnospiraceae bacterium UBA3762, assembly GCA_002371615.1. Classification (GTDB taxonomy): domain Bacteria; phylum Bacillota; class Clostridia; order Lachnospirales; family Lachnospiraceae; genus UBA2868. Next base: position 21,226 of record DFGA01000030.1, read on the forward strand.
AATTACTCCTGTTATTTAATAGATATATTATAATTTGTATTAAATATCCTACCATTACCACAAGATATTGTCAAAGTGTAATGCTTTTTGGTAAAATACAAGGATGAAATATAGGTGGAGGAAAATGTAGGTGGAGGAAAATATATGGCAGTTGTAAGACCTTTTTGTGCGATAAGGCCGAGAGCTGATATTGCTTCGGCTGTTGCGGCACTTCCTTATGATGTATATAACCGTGCTGAGGCAAAAGCTGAGACCCGAAGGCAGCCTCTTTCTTTTCTGTGCATTGACAGGGCCGAGAGCCAGCTTGGAGATGATGTTGATACATATGATCCGAGAGTATACGAAAAAGCAAGGCAGCTTATGGAGGCAAGGATAGAAGATAATACTTTTATTCGTGATGAGAAGCCTTGTTTTTACATCTATGAACTTATCATGGATGGGAGGAGCCAGACAGGCATTGTGGGATGTGCATCAATAGACGATTATATTTCCGGCACTATAAAAAAACATGAGAATACAAGGGCTGATAAGGAAGTAGACAGGATAAACCATGTTGACGCATTAAGCGCTCAGACCGGCCCGATTTTTCTTGCATACAGAAGCAGGGATGATTTGAAAGAAGTTATCAAAAGGGTAAAATCATATGCTCCGCTCTATGATTTTACATCCCCCGATGGTATAACACACAGGGTTTGGATGATAGACGATGCTTCGGACATCGGGGCAATTGAAAAAGCATTTAAGGATACGGAATCGATATATATTGCGGATGGACATCACAGGTGCGCTTCCGCAGTAAAAGTGGGGCAAAAAAGAAGGCAGGAGCATCCGGATTACAAGGGGGACGAGGAATTCAATTATTTCCTGTCGGTGCTCTTTGCCGACGAAGAATTGATGATAATGGATTACAACCGTGTCATCAAAGACTTAAACGGTCATACTCCCAAAGAGATAATCGACATACTGTCATCAAAAGGCAGTATTGAAAAACAGGAAGGTCGGTTCAAACCGAAACATAAAGGCGAAGTCGGAATGTATCTTGATAATACATGGTACAGGTTTAAGTTTGACGAATCACTTATTCCTGATGATCCCGTAGAGGGTCTTGATGTTTCCGTATTGCAGAAAAATGTCCTTGATCCGGTATTTGGCATTAAAGATCCCAAGACGGATAAGAGGATTGATTTTGTTGGCGGAATAAGGGGATTGGAAGAACTTGAAAGAAGAGTATCTGAGGATTGTAAGATCGCATTTGCAATGTTTCCTACAAGCATTTCTGAACTCTTTTCGGTTGCGGATGCTTCTCTTCTGATGCCGCCCAAATCGACATGGTTTGAGCCGAAGCTCAGGAGCGGACTGTTTATTCATCAAATAGAAAGATAATATTACCGGAGCGTGTTATGGACAAGAAACTGTATAAGATGATGGATTGGGCAAGGGTAGAACAGATCGTGTATTCGGAAGAGGATAATCCCCACGAATATCTCGGAGCCCATTTTGTTAAGGGCGGGTGGATGATCAACTGTTTTATTCCGGGTGCCGACAAATGTATCGTCATCAGCGGCAGAAAAGAATACCGGATGGACAAGATGGACGAAGAAGGATTTTTCTCCGTACTGATAAGGGCTGTAACCAAGACAAGGATCAGCTATAGGTATAAGGTCACTAAAGGAAAAGATACATATATTGTTGAAGATCCGTACAGATTCGGATCCATATTTGATAACAAAACATTAAAAGCCTTTAATTCGGGAATATGTTATGACATTTACGAGTATCTCGGAGCGCATTTACGGAAGAGAGACGGTGTGGAAGGCGTTAACTTTGCCGTTTGGGCACCAAATGCAATCCGTGTATCGGTTGTCGGTGATTTTAATGAATGGGACGGAAGAGTCCACCAAATGAGGCGGCTTGGAGATTCGGGTATATTCGAACTGTTTATTCCCAGAGTCCGTACCGGTGATAATTATAAATATGAGATCAAGATACACGGTGGAATGGTTGTTCTCAAATCAGATCCGTACGGTTTTGCCGCGGAGCTTCGACCCAAGACTGCATCATGCGTCTGTAACATTGACAATTACAAATGGCATGATGAAGAATTCGTCGCTAACAGAGCCGCATTCAATTCGGGGGACAGACCGCTTTCGGTGTACGAGATCCATCTGGGGAGTTTCAAAAAACCGGAAGATGGTCGCGAATTTTTGAATTATCGTGAGCTTGCCGGGGAGATCATCCCTTATGTTCTGAAAATGGGATACACACATATTGAACTTATGCCTGTTATGGAACATCCGCTTGATGAATCATGGGGATACCAGGTGATCGGAATGTATGCTCCGACATCACGTTACGGGACATGCGAAGATTTTATGTTCTTTGTTGATGAAATGCATAAAAACGGAATAGGGGTCATACTTGACTGGGTTCCGGCCCATTTCCCGCGCGATGTACATGGTTTATCGAATTTTGACGGGACATGTCTGTATGAGCATCAGGATGCAAGACGCGCCAATCACCCCGATTGGGGCACGCTCTGTTTTAATTACGGAAGGGCGGAAGTGTCCAACTATCTGATCGCCAATGCACTCTTTTGGATCAATAAATACCATGCCGACGGGATCAGGATGGATGCGGTCGCATCAATGCTCTATAACGATTACGGAAGAGTCGGCGGAGACTGGGTTCCGAACATATACGGAGGTAATGAGAATCTTGAGGCAGCCGAGATGCTCAAGCACCTTAATTCTATCAACAAAAAGATGAATACGGGAGCACTTATGATCGCCGAAGAGTCGACTGCATGGCCGCGCGTTACGGGAGAGCTTGATGATGACGGACTCGGGTTTGATTACAAATGGAATATGGGCTGGATGAATGATTATCTCGGTTTCATAAGACTGGATCCTCTGTACCGGAGCGGACATTACGGGGAACTGACATTCAGTATGATATATGCTTACAGCGAAAGATTCATACTGGTATTCTCACACGATGAAGTTGTACACGGGAAGGCATCGCTGTTATCGAAGATGCCCGGAGAGCGTGACCGTAAGTTTGCCAATCTTCGTCTGTCGTTAGCATATATGTTTACCCACCCCGGCAAGAAACTTCTCTTTATGGGGCAGGATATAGGGGAATGGGACGAATGGAACGAGAAGAGAAGCGTCGAATGGGATCTGCTTCAGTATGATGACCATATCAGACTTAATAACTTCGTAAAATCACTCAATGAGTTTTACAGAGGTACACCGGCCCTTTATTCACTTGATAACGATGCGCGCGGATTTGAATGGATCAATAATATATCAGCAAATGAGACTATCCTTGTATATCTTCGTAAGGACAGGGAAGACAACACGGTGCTTGTAGTTTGTAATTTTGCCGATATCGACAGGAAGAATTACAAGATAGGTGTTCCGTTCTCGGGAAAATACAAAGAGATATTCACAACTGAGGCTGAGGCGTTCGGCGGTGCGGGGTCATACAATCCCAGAGTCAAACGATCCAGGATCGACGAGTGTGACGGAAGAGATAATTCGATCAGGATAGATATACCTGCACTGTCTGTTTCGGTATTTTCATGTACGTATTACGAGCCTGAGGAGCTTAAATATTACCATGCTCCGGTCAAAAAGAGAAGAAAGCGCAAACGTTGAAAGAAAGGGCTGTTTCTGATATAATATTTCGGGCTTTTATGGAATTAATTCTCAAGTAAATGGAAGGATCAGGTATGAACATACTTAAAGCTGTATTGATGGGTGTTGTTCAGGGACTCACTGAGTTCCTGCCTGTAAGTTCATCCGGACATCTTGGCCTTGTAAAAGGACTGTTCGGGATGGAGAACGGAAGTATATTGTTTGACATTTTGCTTCATTTGGCGACACTGTTGGCTATTTGTGTAGTATTCTATAAGGATGTTTTAAAACTTGCAGTCGAGTTTTTCGGTATATGCCGTGACGTAATTTTTAATATCGCGTCTTTCGGAAAGAGTCTGTCGGGAGGAAAGAGTCCGGAGTATGTACGCGTCATCAGTTCGTCATATCGTAAATTCGTTCTGATGCTTATAATATCCACTATTCCTACCGGTATCATCGGATTATTTATGAAGGATATCGTTGAATTCACATCATCCAACCTTCTTGTAACCGGGATATGTCTGATATGTACAGGTCTTATACTTGGCTTGTCCGATTTCCTCGGAGACGGAGACAAGAAATTAAAAGAGACCGGATATATTGATGCATTTGCTATCGGAACCGCACAGGGAGTCGCTACATTGCCCGGACTGTCGAGGAGCGGTTCAACGATCGTTGCCGGTTTGTTATGCGGACTGGACAGAAAGTTTGCAGCTAAGTATTCGTTCATTATGAGTATTCCGGCGGTTCTTGGTGCGCTTGTTCTTGAATTGTCAGATATAGGGAATGAATCCGTTACTGCGGGGGATGTCGGATGCTACCTGGTCGGAATGATTGTAGCAGCTGTAATCGGGTTCTTTGCCTTAAGGCTTGTCATGAATCTTGTGGTCAGCCGTTATTTCAAATATTTTGCTGTCTATTGCGGTGTGATAGGTCTGTTATCGGTAATACTGTATTTTGTCAGGGAGTAAATCATAAGGGGAAACGGGGAGTAAATATGGCAACGGGGTCATCTAAGAGGCGAAGATCACCTTCGAGATCAAAAAAGAAGCTTAAGAAAAATCAGAATCCTGGTATCGCCGAGGAGATATTATTGTTTGGGTCGCTTGGTGTGGCGATTCTGATGTTTCTCGGGTGTTGCGGTCTGCTTGGCACATTCGGTAAGGCTGTACATAATGTGATGATAGGATTGTTCGGCATGATAGGTTTTCTGCTGCCGTTCATTTTCTTTATTGTAAGCGCTTTTGTAATATCCAACAAATGGGAGAAAGTCGTCAAAGTCAAGGTTTCGGCAAGTGTTGTACTTGTACTTGTGTTATGCTGTTTTGCCCAGCTGATTTTTGCCAAAGACATGGTTGTATCAAGGACGACCGACTACTACACGGACAGGGTAAAAAACGGCGGATTTTTCGGAGGCGCTATTTCCCACTTTTTGTGCAGATATCTGGGGTTAGCCGGGACAATAGTTATTTTGATCGTACTGCTTATCATATGCGTGGTACTTCTGACTGACCGGTCCTTTTTTACAAGCATTAAAGAAGGCGGCAAGATGCTTAGTGCTGATGCTAAGCGTAATTTGGAATACCGTAAGCAGGTCAATGAAGTCAGAAGCATGGAGCGTGAAGAGCGTGATCTTGAACGATGGGAGAGGCGTAATGAAAAACATGAACGTCATGTAGCGCGGCAGGAGGCCAAACGTGCTGCGGCGCTTGAAGAAAGAAGGCGTCGTGCCGAGGAGCGCAAAGCGGCAAATGCCGGGAAGATGAATTTCGGCGCCAGCGATCTTAAGAACGTTAAGAAGGAAGATATCGGGGAAATTACGGAGCTTGAGCAGATCGAGCCTGTAACAGAAGAAGCTGACGCAACACTGACCTATCCGGGAGAGAGCGTTATTCCCGAAGAGGAGATCAGAGCGATCCAGGAGCCCGAATCTATGTTTTACGGTAATTCTTCGTCATTTGTCTCAACTGTGGCCAGACCCGAAGAGGATCCGGCAGTTAAAGAGGAAGATGACAAGACCGCAAAAGGCATAATGGCCGGAACAAGACTGTCGAGAAACGACTATAACGGTGACGTTACCGAGATAACAGAATTTTTTGAGGGCGCAAGTGAAGAGGAACTGTTCGGAAAAAGTGAACCGACACAGACACCGAGACCAAATGTCAGGACAAGCCACAGGATCAGTATCACTCCTTCGGAAGATGCGGCTCTTAAAGAAGCATATGAACGTGATATATATGTGGATGACGAAGAAACGTTCGAAGATGACTACAGCGATGTGGCCGAGATTTTTGATAAACGGGGTACGAAAGAAGTTATTCCGGGGATTAATCTTGCGGAAGAAAACCGCAAACCCGCCCCGGAATCCGGAGTGGTTTCGCAGGGCAAGTCGATAAGAGGGAAAAAGGGCGGTAAGATAAGACTTCCCAAACCGGAACTCCTAAATGAAGTTAAAATATCGACTAAAACGGATCCGAGAGAAGAACTTAACGAAACCGCAAGGGAACTTAAGGAGACACTTCACAACTTCGGCCTTGAAGTTACGATAACGGGTTCTACAAGAGGCCCTGCCGTAACAAGGTATGAGCTTCAGATGCCTGCCGGAGTATCGGTCAAGAAGATTACCGGGCTTGCCGACGATATAATGATGAGCCTCGGGGCCAAAGATATTAGAATAGAAGCGCCCATTCCCGGCAAGAAGGCTGTCGGGATAGAATTACCCAATAAAGAAAGTTCAATGGTACATTTCAGAGAACTTATCGAAAGCAGGGCGTTTAAGAATTTCGAATCCAAGGTTGCGTTTGCTGTCGGCAAAGACCTTGCCGGAGATATAGTTGTTGCAGATATTGCCAAGATGCCGCACCTGCTTATAGCGGGCGCAACCGGTTCAGGCAAGTCTGTCTGTATCAATACTCTGATCATGAGTATCCTCTACAAGGCATCACCGGATGAGGTCAAGCTTATCATGATCGATCCGAAAATGGTTGAATTGTCGGTGTATAACGGGATTCCGCATCTGCTGATACCGGTCGTTACCGATCCGAAAAAGGCAAGCGCCGCACTTGCATGGGCTGTAAATGAGATGACTGAGAGATACAGCCGTTTTGCGGAACTTGAAGTACGTGACATGAAAGGCTACAATGCGAAAGTTTCAGCTGATCCCTCATACGGAGAAGAGGGTCACACGAAAATGCCGCAGATAGTCATAGTCGTTGATGAACTCGCAGACCTTATGATGGTAGCTGCCAAAGAGGTGGAGGAGTCTATATGCCGTCTCGCCCAGCTTGCAAGAGCAGCCGGAATATATCTGATACTTGCCACCCAGCGTCCGTCGGTTGATGTCATAACCGGACTTATCAAGGCGAATATGCCGAGCCGTATTGCTTTTTCTGTATCCTCGAATGTTGATTCAAGAACGATTCTTGATATGGCGGGAGCTGAAAGGCTGCTCGGTAACGGGGATATGTTCTTCTATCCACGGGGGTATAACAAACCGTCCAGAGTTCAAGGCGCTTTTGTAAGTGATGATGAAGTGACACGGGTGGTTGAATTCTTAAAAGACCAGACAGACGGAAATGTCTATGATATTAAAGCACAGTCGGCGGTAGAGGCGGGAAGTGCCGGCGGCGGCAGTTCATCAGGTCCCGGACTTGTCGATCCAAACGGTGCTTATGACGATCTGTTTGTTGTGGCCGGTCAGGCGGTCATAGAGTCTGAAAAGGCAAGCATAGGAATGCTTCAAAGAAAGTTTAAAGTAGGGTTCAACAGAGCCGCCAGAATTATGGACCAGCTATGCGATGAAGGTGTCGTTGGTCCCGAAGAAGGAACAAAACCGAGAAGAATTCTGATGACTATGGAACAGTTTAATGAATTGTTAGAGGAGAAAAATCATCAATGAAAACAGACATAGAGATAGCTTCAGAAGCTAAAATGGAGCCGATCGCCGAAGTGGCACATAAGCTTGGGCTTACTGATGACGATATCGAACTGCACGGTAAATACAAATGCAAGATTTCCGAAGAGTATCTCAGGAGTATACAGAATAACAGGGATGGCAAACTTGTTCTTGTTACGGCTATCAATCCGACGCCTGCCGGGGAGGGTAAGACGACGACAAGCATCGGTCTTGCAATGGGACTTACACGGCTTGGTAAGAGGGCGACTCTTGCTCTTAGGGAACCGTCACTCGGACCGTGCTTCGGTCTTAAGGGCGGTGCGGCCGGAGGAGGCTATTCACAGGTTGTTCCGATGGATGAGCTTAATCTTCACTTTACCGGTGATTTTCATGCGATAACAAGTGCCAACAATCTGTGCGCTGCAATTCTTGACAATCATATACAGCAGGGGAATGAACTTAAGATAGACACGAGAAATATTGTTCTTAAGCGCTGCGAAGATATGAATGACCGCGTTTTGAGGAACATCGTTGTCGGATTGGGATCCAAAGCAGACGGCTATGTAAGAGAGGACCATTTTGTTATTACCGTTGCTTCGGAGATAATGGCTATTCTATGCCTTGCCAATGACATTGAGGATCTCCGGGCAAGATTATCCAGAATGGTTGTAGCATATGATACATCCGGCAATATTGTGACAGCTGATGATATTCATGCTGTCGGTGCGATGATGGCTCTTCTTAAAGACGCTATAAAGCCGAATCTTATTCAGACACTTGAACATACGCCCGCTCTTGTGCATGGTGGACCTTTTGCCAATATCGCACACGGCTGTAATTCGGTGCGGGCAACCAAAACAGCGCTTAAACTCAGCGATATAACAATAACGGAGGCGGGGTTCGGTGCTGATCTTGGAGCGGAAAAATTCCTTGATATTAAGTGCCCGATGGCGGGACTTAATCCGGATGCATGTGTTATAGTTGCAACCGTCAGGGCTCTTAAATATAACGGCGGTGTTGCCAAAGAAGATTTATCCGTTGAAAATATAGAAGCACTCGGCCGCGGTATAGTGAATCTTGAAAAGCATATTGATAATATCGGAAAATACGGAATCCCCGTAGTTGTGACACTCAATGCTTTTGATACCGATACCGAAGAGGAACTTGAATATGTCCGTAACTTCTGCCTTAACAAAGGTTGTGATTTCGCTTTGTCAAAGGTATGGGCCCAAGGCGGAGAAGGCGGAGAGGAGCTGGCCAGGGCGGTAATTAATACACTCGAGAACAAAAAGAGCAATTACAGGCCTTTGTATGACCCGGCACTTCCGATACATGAAAAGATCGGGATAATCGCAAGAGAGATCTATGGTGCAAAAGATGTATCATATTCGGATGCAGCATCCAAGAAGATGGCACAACTTTCAAAACAGGGATTTGGAAACCTGCCTATATGTATGGCTAAAACGCAGTATTCCCTGTCAGACGATCCGACTCTGCTCGGACGTCCTGTGGACTTTACGCTTAATGTAAGAGATATGTATGTATCTGCCGGCGCCGGTTTTATAGTGGCGCTTACAGGCAATATAATGACTATGCCCGGACTTCCAAAGAGACCTGCTGCATTCGATATTGATGTTGACGAAAACGGAAAGATTACCGGATTGTTCTAGAAATTACTGTGAAGTATCAGGAGGATCATATGCCACAGATCATAGATGGAAAAACAATTTCAACTGCCATAAAAGATGAACTGAAGAAGGAAGTAGCCGAAAACAATATTAAAGCCACACTGGCTGTAATACAGGTCGGAAACGATCCTGCCAGTTCGGTATATGTCGGGAACAAAAAGAAAGCCTGTGAATACATTGGCATCGGTTCCGCATCTTATGAACTTCCGGAAGAGACCACGGAGGATGAGCTGTTAAAGCTTATCGATGATCTGAACGAAGATGACAGTATCAGCGGTATCCTTGTTCAGCTCCCTGTTCCCAAACATATAGATGACAGGAAGATTATTGAGAGGATCTCACCTCTCAAAGATGTTGACGGTTTCCATCCCGAATCGGTCGGAAATCTTTGCATCGGAAGAGATGGCTTTGTAAGCTGTACGCCCGCAGGTATTATAGAACTGATGAGAAGAAGCGGGATCTCGATTGAAGGAAAAGAATGTGTTGTGATAGGAAGAAGTAATATTGTGGGCAAACCGATGGCACTTCTTCTTCTGGCTAATAACGGAACGGTAACTGTATGTCATTCAAGGACAAGAAATCTCAAGGAGATCTGTAAGAGAGCCGATATACTCGTTGCCGCTGTTGGCAAGCCCAAAATGATAAACCGTGATTACATCAAAGAAGGCGCCGTTGTAATTGATGTCGGTATTCACAGAATGGATAACGGGAAACTGTGCGGTGATGTTGATTACGAGGATGTTAGCGATATTGTAAGTGCCATCACTCCGGTTCCCGGCGGAGTAGGACCGATGACGATAGCAATGCTTATGGTTAATTGTGTAAAGGCTGCCAAACAGGTGAAGTAAATGCAGTGCAAAGTCTGTAATGCTTATATTCCGGAAGGCTATATGTATTGTCCGGTTTGCGGCGAAGAGATCATAATTGTCTCTGATTTTGATATTAAGCTTGAAGACAATATAGATATGGCCGCCCTTGCCGAGACTAATGAACTTCCGGATCTTAGCAGTCTGTCAACTAAAGAAGATATTAAAGAAGATACAAAAGTAACAAATACCCCCCAAACGGTATCAATAGACCGTAAATGGATCGTACTGTTTGCGGCGCTGGCATTACTGTTTCTTGTGGGGTGTATATTCGGTGGCATCTCGATATCAAGGTATTTTTCGTATGAGTACCAGTATGAAAAAGCCCTGAAAGAATATGAGAGCGGTGATTTTAAGAAAGCTATCTCTACGGGAAAGCGGCTTAATTCTCTCGGTAATGATGAGAAAGGCAAGCTGCTCCTTGCGGACAGTTATATCGGAGATCACAATTATGATGCCGCTATAGCTGTACTGTATGATGCGCTTGATGATTTTCCGCAGGATGTTACGTTATATGACCGGATCGTTGCCTGTTACAAGGCCGAAAACAACAATGCGGGAATACATGAATTAATTAATAATTCCAAGGATTCAACGCTGGCTCTCCGGTATTCCGATTATGTGTCGATCTCGCCGACGTTTTCCCTTGAGTCGGGAACGTATGTTGAGCCGGATCCTATTAAACTTTCCGCTCCCGGAGAAGGAAAGATATATTATTCGGTTGACGGGACCATGCCTACCGAAGATTCATTGGAATACATGGGACCTATACCGCTTGAGACGGGAGAAAATGTTATCTCTGCCATATATGTGAATGAGAAGGGCATAGTAAGTGATGTTGTAACAAATACATATAATGTGGAGCTTGACATTCCGGATCCCCCGGTACTTCTTGTCGAGCCTCAGACACTGAGCAGACCGGAAATGATCGGAGTTATGGCACCCGAAGACAAAACGGTGTACTATACAACCGACGGAAGTGTTCCGACCACCGACTCGAAGGAGTACCTTGAACCTTTGCTTATGCCGCTCGGTAAAAGCACATTTACATTCATAAGTGTTAATTCGAATGGACTTGTTTCCGAGCCGGTATCGGCCAGTTACAATCTGAACATGAATGTTGCAATAGCAAAGGATATGGCAGAATACGCTATATCTTACCAGCTTATGTCATCGGGAGAGATGACTATAGGAAAATCATACAAAGCCGAATACGGTTTTGCCGATTCATCAAGGATCTATTATATTATTAATGAATATAACGGAAGTACGCCGACCGGAAGAATGTTTGCGGTTGATATCAGAAGCGGAGAGCTGTTTAAGTTCAGCAAGGAGGATAAAAAATGTATAAGATTCTAAAGGCCCAAAACCTTGCTTCAAACATTTTTCTTATGGATGTTGAGGCTAAAAGAGTTGCTTCGGCTGCCCAGCCGGGACAGTTTGTAATCGTCAAGATTGATGAGAAGGGTGAACGTATCCCGCTCACTATCTGTGATTATGACAGAGAAAAGGGAACTGTTACTATCGTAGTCCAGACAATCGGGGCATCGACCGTTAGAATGCAAAAACTCAAGGCCGGGGATTCGTTCCGTGATTTTGTAGGTCCCTTGGGGAAACCCTCGGAATTTATCAATGAAGATCCGGACTCACTGAAGAGAAAAAAAATACTGTTTGTAGGGGGAGGACTCGGAACCGCCCCGGTCTATCCGCAGGTCAAGTGGCTTCATGAACACGGAATAGATGCGGATGTTATAGTCGGTGCCAAGACAAAGGATCTTGTCATACTCGAAGATGAAATGGAAAAGGTTGCCGGAAATCTGTATATTACAACAGATGACGGCTCATATAAGAGAAAAGGAATGGTTACCGAGGTCATTAAGGATCTTGTTGAAAAGGGCAACAAATACGATGTATGCGTTGCAATAGGCCCCATGATAATGATGAAGTTTGTATGCCTTCTTACTAAAGAACTCGGGATCCCCACAATTGTATCCATGAATCCTATCATGGTCGACGGCACCGGAATGTGCGGAGCCTGCAGACTGATCGTCGGCGATGAAGTTAAGTTTGCCTGCGTTGACGGGCCGGAGTTTGACGGTCATCTCGTGGATTTTGACCAGGCTATGAAGAGACAGAATCTGTACAAAACCGAAGAAGGCCGCGCAATGCTAAGAGAACAGGAAGGGGATACACATCACGGCGGATGTGGTTCATGTTGATAGGAGGAACCCGCCCGGTCGCCCCTGATGCGCGACACACATATGATTAAAAGGAGATTACTATGGATGTAATGAAGAAAGTACCTGTCAGAGAGCAGGATCCGAAAGTCAGAGCTACAAACTTCGATGAAGTATGTCTTGGTTATAACAAAGAAGAAGCTATGGAAGAGGCAAGCCGCTGCCTTAACTGTAAGAATGCGCAGTGCGTTAAAGCCTGTCCCGTTTCGATAGATATCCCCGGTTTTATCAGCAAAGTAAAGGATGGGGATTTTGAGGAAGCGGGGTATGTGATTGGTGAGAGCAGTTCCCTTCCTGCGATATGCGGAAGAGTATGTCCGCAGGAGAGCCAGTGCGAAGGTAAATGTATTCGAGGTATTAAGGGCGAGGCTGTATCAATAGGAAAGCTTGAGAGGTTTGTTGCTGACTACGCAAGGGAAAACGGTATCAAGCCAAAGAAATGCGAGACATCAAACGGCAGAAAAGTTGCCGTTATAGGATCAGGTCCTGCGGGACTTACCTGTGCCGGAGATCTTGCAAAGATGGGGTATGACGTAACAATATTCGAGGCTCTTCATGAACCCGGAGGAGTATTGGTATACGGTATTCCGGAATTCCGTCTTCCGAAAGAGGACGTTGTAAAAAAAGAGATCGAGAATGTAATGTCTCTGGGAGTCAAGATCGAGACAAACGTTGTTATCGGCAAGTCTGTCACGATAGATGAACTTATGGACAACGAGGGATTTGAAGCCGTATTTATCGGTTCGGGTGCAGGGCTCCCGAGATTTATGGGAATCCCCGGAGAAACGGCAAGCGGTGTATATTCTGCCAATGAGTATCTGACAAGAAGCAACCTGATGAAGGCATTCAGAGATGATTATGATACGCCGATCAATCCGGGTAAAAAGGTAGCTGTTGTCGGTGGAGGTAACGTAGCTATGGATGCGGCCAGAACCGCACTTCGTCTCGGCGCCGATGTCCACATCGTATATCGCCGGTCGGAAGAAGAACTTCCCGCCAGAGTTGAAGAAGTTCATCATGCAAAAGAGGAAGGCATTGTATTCGACCTTTTGACCAATCCCACGGAAATACTTGTAGACGAAAACGGCTGGGTATGCGGTATGAAGTGCATCAGAATGGAACTTGGCGAACCCGATGAATCCGGAAGAAGATCTCCGGTGGAAATTCCGGGATCGGAGTTTACGATAGATGTAGATACAGTCATAATGTCACTCGGAACAAGCCCTAACCCGCTTATCAGTTCAACAACGGAAGGCCTTGAGACAAACAGGAGAAAATGCATCGTGGCCTCCGAAGAAGACGGCAAGACCAGTAAGGAAGGTGTATTTGCGGGTGGTGATGCCGTAACCGGAGCGGCTACGGTAATACTTGCCATGGGAGCAGGTAAGGCTGCAGCAAAGGGAATAGATGAATATCTGAGGAATAAATAATATGTTAATGGTTGATATAATCCGGAAAAAAAGAGACGGAGGAACGCTTACAAAACAGGAAATTGATTTCTTTATAAACGGGTATGTCAAAGGACAGATACCTGATTATCAGGTTTCTGCCCTTATGATGGCTATCTTCTATCAGGGTATGAATGATGAGGAGACAGGCGATCTCACTCTTGCGATGCTTAATTCGGGTGAAAAACTTGATCTTTCATCAATAGCCGGATTTAAGGTCGACAAACATTCGACCGGCGGAGTAGGAGATAAGACTTCTCTCGTACTGACGCCTATGGTTGCCGCATGCGGTGTTCCCGTAGCCAAAATGAGCGGAAGAGGCCTTGGACATACGGGAGGTACGATCGATAAACTTGAAAGCTTTCCGGGGTTTTCGACGGCAATAACGAATGAGCAGTTCATCAATAATGTTAATACTGTCGGAATATCAATCATGGGTCAGACAAAGGATCTTGCCCCTGCTGATAAGCTTTTGTACGCTCTTCGTGATGTAACTGCAACAGTTGATAATATGTCGCTGATAGCCAGTTCCATTATGAGTAAAAAACTTGCTGCCGGAGCAGACGGAATAGTTCTTGATGTCAAGTCGGGCAGCGGAGCTTTTATGAAAAATGATGAAGATGCTTTTGAACTGGCAAAGAAAATGGTTGCTATCGGCAAGCACTCCGGCGTAAGAACAATGGCTGTCATTTCGGATATGGACCAGCCGCTCGGAAGGGCTGTCGGAAATGCAATAGAGGTCAGGGAGGCAATAGATACGCTTCGCGGCAAGGGACCCGACGATCTTAAAGAACTTTGCCTTACTCTCGGTAGCTATATGGTTTCATTTGCGAAGGACACTTCGCCGCAGGAAGCAAGAGAGATGCTTACGGATGCCTTGGAAAGCGGCAGGGCTCTTGATAAATTTGCTGATTTTATTGCTGCACAGGGCGGAAAACATGAAGATGTTTACGATACGGACAACCTGCCGAAAGCATCAAAGAGCGTTGAATTTACAGCCCCTGTGGACGGCTATGTATCATCGATAATGAGTGAAGATATAGGTACTGCATCACTCCTTTTAGGTGGCGGTAGAAGAAGCAAGGAAGATGTTATTGATCTTTCCGTCGGAATATATCTTAACAAAAAAGTCGGCGAAGAATGCAGAAAGGGTGAATGCATCGCAACTTTGTACGGAAACGATGATGCCAAGATCTCCGAAGGATATGAAAGGCTGAAGAAGGCTTATGGTTTTTCCGATACACCGGTGTCTCCTTCAAAGCTCATTAAAGGTATTGTTGACTGATGGAAGGACTTCGGATAGACGAACAGGATCTTCGCAATATATTCGGACCATTTGATTCTCATATTAAAATCATTGAAAATGCTTTCGGAACAACGGTCGTAGAGCGTGACGGGGAGATAAAGATACTCGGAGAGCTTTCTGATGCGCAAAGAACGGGCGAAGTAATCGAAGAACTGTATGAACTCTCAAAAAGGGGAAGCGCGATCACGGAACAACAGGTAAGGTATTCGGTGGAAATGCACGAGGAAAACATTAAAGATTCTCTTATTGCGGCTGATGAGTCCCTTATCTGCCATACAATAAGCGGCAAACCGGTCAAGCCGAAAACACTTGGTCAGAAGGCATATGTTGATGCGATCAAAAACAATATGATCGTTTTCGGTCTCGGTCCGGCAGGAACAGGTAAAACATATCTTGCGATGGCAATGGCTATTACCGCTTTCAAAAAAGAGGAGGTGTCAAGGATCATTCTGACACGTCCGGCTATTGAGGCCGGAGAAAAGCTCGGATTCCTTCCCGGAGACCTTCAGAGTAAGGTCGATCCGTATCTGCGCCCTTTATATGACGCTCTATATCAGATAATGGGTGCTGAAAGCTTTGCGAAAAACATGGAAAAAGGACTTATTGAGGTTGCACCGCTGGCATACATGCGCGGACGTACACTCGATAACGCATATATTATACTGGATGAAGCCCAGAACACTACTCCGGCTCAGATGAAGATGTTCCTGACACGAATAGGATTCGGCAGTAAAGTTGTTATTACCGGTGACAGAACGCAGAAGGATCTTGCGGCGGGAACGGTTTCGGGACTTGATGTTGCCATAAGGGTTCTTTCGTCCGTGGAAGATATAGCATTCTGCAATCTGACAAGCCGTGACGTTGTCAGACATCCGCTTGTACAGAAGATTGTTAAAGCTTATGAAGTCTATGAAGAGAAGAACAGAAAGAAAAAATCAAAATGACATGCCTCTTTGACAGTGAAGTAACAATTGACTGGGATTTTGACTATATGTATCTGTATGAGCGTTGTGTTGACGCTTCTCTTTCTGCGGAAAACTGTCCGTATGAAACTTCTGTTTCACTCCTCGTAACCGATGATGAAGGTATACGGCAGATCAATAAGGATACGAGATCGATTGACAGCCCGACTGATGTTCTGAGTTTTCCGATGCTTAATTACAAAGAGCCTTCCGACTTTTCGGCGGCAGAAGAAGAAAGCGATTCGTTCGATCCCGAGTCGGGTGAACTCATTCTCGGAGACATTGTTCTATCCGCTGACCGTATAAGTGATCAGGCGGCAGCTTTCGGGCATGACATTCAGAGGGAATACGCTTTTCTGATCGTTCACAGCATGCTTCACCTGTGCGGGTATGATCATATGGAAGATAAAGACAGAGTATTGATGGAAGAAAGGCAGAAAATCATTATGGAAAGTCTGTATAATGATTTTCCGAAGCTGGCGGTTAACAGATAATGTCCGAAACCAAACCCCAAAATTCCAATTTCATAGTACAGGGCGGAATACTTGCAGCTGCAGGAATAATCAGCCGTATTATCGGGTTTATATACAGGATCCCCCTGCAAAATACGATCGGAGACGCCGGAATGGGATACTATTCGGCGGCTTTTCAGATTTATTCGATAATGCTTATTATTTCTTCTTACAGCCTTCCTGTTGCGGTTTCCAAACTTGTTGCCGCAAGAGCGGCAAAGGGACAATACAGAAATGCAAGAAGGTTTTTCCACGGAGCACTACTGTTTGCAACACTTACAGGCGGAGCAACCTGTCTGATCGTTTTGTTCGGGGCTGATACGCTTGCAGGAAACATCATGAGCATGCCAAAGTCTGCAATAGCTCTTCGTATGCTTGCCCCCACACTTCTTATAGTAGCACTGATGGGTGTTATCAGGGGATATTTTCAGGGACTCGGGACAATGGTTCCCACCGCGGTCTCACAATTATTGGAACAGATAGTGAATGCGGTCATCTCGGTAGTGGCGGGAGTATATCTGTTTGAATACGGGACAAAGGTTGCGGCTCTTGTTCGTGATGAGGCATACGGACCGGCCTGGGGAGCTGCGGGCGGAACACTCGGAACGGGTGCCGGGGCGCTGGCCGGACTTATTGTACTCCTTATCATGTTCATGATCCACAAAAGCCGGATGAAGAGGAACATCAAAAGAGATGCTTTAAGGGGAGTGGATTCTTTCGGAAAGATTTTTTCCACTATTATCATAACGGTTCTTCCTGTAATACTCAGCACAACAATATACAATATAAGCGATACGCTTGACCAGGGAGTATTCAATTATGTTATGGATGCCAAAGGGTTCTCTGATATAAAAGCGGAGTACTGGGGTATTTACTCCGGGAAATACAGAGTACTTACGAACGTTCCGATAGCTCTTGCAAATGCTCTTTGTTCATCCCTTATGCCATCACTTGCGGCATGCATAGAAAACGGTGAGAGAAAACTTGCGAGACATAAGGTTTCCATCGGCATCAGGTTTGTAATGATAATATCCATTCCGTGTGCGGTTGCGCTTGCCATTCTCGGCCGGCCGCTTATATCCGTTATGTTTACGGGAGAAGTGGATATGGCTGCTACACTGCTGCATATGGGGTCGGCGTCAGTCATATTTTATTCGCTGTCGACATTATCAAACGGGATACTGCAGGGTATAGACAAGATGAGGCTGCCGGTCAGAAATGCTGCTATTGCGTTGGTCCTGCATATAGGGATACTGTATCTTACAATAAGTGTATTGGATTGGAAACTGTACGGAGTAGTTGTATCGTGTATGGCTTTCGGACTTCTTATGTGCATTCTGAACTGGATAAGCATAGCACGTCATCTGCGCTACCGTCAGGAGCTCAGAAGGACATTTGTGATCCCTCTCATTGCTTCGGCCGTAATGGGCGGAGTGGTTTTTCTGCTTAATTTTATACTGTCAAAATCAACCGGTGAACTGGTTAGTCTCCTTATATCTTCGTTTGTCGGCGTGATCGTTTACTTTGTGACCCTGATCCTGTTAAAGGGTGTCAGACAGAGCGAGATAAGAAGTTTGTTCGAAAGGCGGAACAGATGAATATAGCGGTTATAGGAGGGGGCGCATCCGGAATGGTAAGCGCCGTTATACTTGCCCAAGGAGGCTGTGAGGTATCCGTATTTGAACATATGCCGAGAATCGGCAAAAAACTTCTTGTGACAGGAAGCGGAAAGTGCAATATATCAAACACTGACATGGATCTGTCGCATTTTCACGGTACAAGCAAAACAGTTATAAAATCGGTACTTGAATACGGTTCCCCGGATAAAACAAGAGCCTTTTTTGAAAAACTGGGGCTTTTCTATAAAGACAGAAACGGTTTCCTGTATCCGTACTGCGAGCAGGCATCGGCGGTTGTCGATATACTGAGATTTGCCATCAGGGATTTGGGGATAGATGTTTATACGGATACTGATATCAGACGTATCATTAAATGTGACCGGTCATACGGGCCGGAGCATGAGGACCGTTTTCTGATCGAAACAGCAGACGGTAAATTCTTGTTTGACAAGGTCGTACTGTGCTGCGGATCAAAGGCGGCAAGGAATACAGGCTCGGATGGGAGCGGATATAAACTGGCCGGATCTTTCGGACATTCGATCATAAAACCACTTCCTGCTCTGACAAGCCTTATATGCGAGGAGACTTTCTATCCTTCTATTGCAGGTATCAGAACTAAAGCATGCGTCAGGGTTTATGCCGGACGTGGTAAAACGGGCGATTTTGAATTACTTGCACAGGACGAGGGAGAATTACAGATAACCAAAACCGGTATATCGGGAATTGTTGTTTTCAATCTGAGTTTTTGCGCAATACGTGCACTTGATGAAGGCCGCGTTGTTAAAGCTTCCATTGATTTTCTGCCGGAAATATCAGATGATGGGATAAATGGCTATATTCGTAGCAGGATAGGTTCGCAGCCGGACAGGACAGCCGAAGAGATGTTTATAGGTCTGTTTGCAAAGCCGCTTGGAATCTGTATATGTAAAAGATGCGGGATCGACCTTGGAATTAAGTGCTCTGAACTGGATGAAACGGATATTGCAAGGCTTTGTGAATGTATCAAGCGCTTTGATACGGTTATAACCGGTTACGGAGGTTTTGACCAGGCTCAGGTTGCCCAGGGTGGAGTCAGTCTTGATGAAGTCACAGAGTATCTTGAAAGTACTCTTGTTAACGGTCTTTATTTTGCCGGAGAGATACTTGATGTTAACGGCGACTGCGGCGGATATAATCTACAGTGGGCTGCCAGCAGTGCGATGTGTGTGGCAGAACACATTATAGGGGTATACAATTGATAAGGATTCGGGATATTAAGCTTCCCGTAACATGCGGGATGGGTGATTTAATTGAAGAAACAGCAAAGATACTCTGCCTGGATAAGATATATCCGGGCAATTCTTATCCCGGATTTTCTCTTAAATTATTAAGAAAGAGCACGGACGCAAGAAGAAAACCGGATATATACTTTGTATATACAGTACTTGTACTTATTTCCGACGAAGACGAAAAAAAGATAGCCGGTTATCTGAGGCATAACCGGACTAATCCGAAGGTTAAACGTAATCTGGACAGGATTTTGACGGATCCTGTTGTTACTTATACTCTTCCCGAATGCGGTGAAGAGTCACTTACTTTAAGACCGGTAGTGGTAGGAGCCGGACCGGCGGGACTATTCTGTTCGCTGGCACTTGCAATGAGGGGTTTTAACCCGATACTCGTTGAACGTGGAGAAGATGTTGACTCAAGGAGCAGGACAGTTGATGCTGTTTGGAATGGGGAGAGTGTACCATACGATTCCAATGTATCGTTTGGTGAAGGAGGTGCGGGTACTTTTTCCGACGGCAAGCTTACCACAATGACAAAAGATACAAATGGAAGAAATACTTTTGTTTTGCAAACATTTGCAAGATACGGCGCTCCTGAAGAGATAACCTATGAAGCAAAGCCGCATATCGGTACCGATATCCTTAAAAGTGTTGTTAAGAATATACGCGAGAAAATAATCAGGCTCGGAGGCGAAGTCTGTTTTAATACAAGGCTTGCGGACATAGATACTGACGGAGACAGATTATCTTCCGTTACGTTAATTGATGTTACAAATGAAAATGTTAAAAAAATAAATACAAATGTTTGTATTCTCTGTACGGGACACAGTGCAAGGGATACATTTGAAATGCTGTACTCCAAAAATATCAGGATGAGTCAGAAAAACTTTGCAGTCGGATTTCGTGTGATACATCCGCAAACTGACGTAAACTTCTGGCAATACGGAATCTGCGAAACAGAAAATACACCGCTTGCGCCTGCCGATTATAAAGTGGCCAATGAAACCGCTAAAGGCAGAAGAGTCTACAGCTTTTGTATGTGCCCCGGCGGATATGTTGTCAATGCCTCCAGCGAAAACAACGGTATTTGCGTTAACGGAATGAGCGAATACAAACGTGATGGCAAATATGCTAACTCCGCTATAATAGCGGCAGTAACACCGGATGATTTTGCCCAGAATGAGGTACCTTCCGATCATCCGCTTGCGGGAATGTATTACCAGCGTAATATTGAAGGCAAAGCTTATGAGCGCGGAAAGGGTAATATTCCCATCCAGAGCTTCGGAGATTATGAAAAAGGAATTGGAAGCAGTGATATAAAAGTTCCGGATGATGCCGTAAAAGGCAGAGTTTTTGCGGCGGATCTTCGCGGTATCTACTCCGAAGACATTGACGAAGCAATAATTGAATCAATGCATAAATTTGGTTATACTAGGAAAGGCTTTGATGACCGTAATGTATTAATGCTCGGCGTCGAATCAAGAACATCGTCACCTGTCCGTATCGAGCGGGACGAAAACCTCGAGTCAAACATAAAGGGGCTGTACCCTTGCGGAGAGGGGGCCGGATATGCGGGCGGTATTGTAAGTGCCGCAGCAGACGGGCTTAAATGTGCGGAACAGATTATCTTAAGATACAGATCCGGAGAATGAAAATGGCTGATAAAATGACAAATCGGGAAATGACAATACGTGAAGGGATAAAAGACAGAAAGCGTATTGTTGTCAAAATAGGATCATCATCACTGCATCATATGAAGACCGGCGAGCTGAATCTGACTAAAATGGAGAGGCTTGTCAGAGAATTATGCGAGCTTAAGAATCAGGGAAGAGACGTTATACTTGTATCATCAGGCGCAATTGCAGTCGGAAGAAAGACGGTAAATCTTAATCCGAAGGATTCGGATATCCCATTAAAGCAGGCATGTGCCGCCATCGGACAGGCAAGACTGATGATGATCTACGAGAGACTGTTTGCGGAATATAACCATATTACCGCGCAGATCCTTATGACAATGCATACAATGACTGAAAGTTCGAGCCGTAGAAATGCCCAGAATACTTTCTCAAAGCTTCTCGAACTAGGAGTGATCCCTGTTGTTAACGAAAACGATACGGTCGCGACTCACGAAGTTGAAGATACATTCGGCGATAATGATTTTCTCGCTTCCGTAGTAGCTGCGCTTACAGGTGCCGATCTTCTGATACTTTTATCGGATATTGACGGTATGTATACAGATGATCCCCATTCCAACAAAGATGCCAAACTGATACATCTTATAGAGAAAATAGACGGTAAATACGAGGAGTTTGCAAAACCGACTACAGGAACAAATATCGGGACCGGCGGAATGAATGCCAAGATCCATGCGGCAAAGGTTGCAACAGCAAGCGGGGCCGATATGATAATAGCAAACGGGAAGGATGTATCGGTGATCCACAAGATCATGGAAGGCAGAAATTACGGAACGCTGTTTGCGGCTGATCCTGACAATGATTTTCATATATCGGATTATGTAAATGCCCGTATAGAGGGCAGATTCTGATGGAAAAATCATATGCCAGAAGCAGGATATTAAAGCTTCGGGGCGAAATGTCCAGCGAAGAGTGTGTGTCCTTATCGTATACTATCTGCCGGAAGTTTCTGGACAGCCCCGAATACAAAAATGCATCGTCAATACTGCTATATAAAGCATACAATAATGAAGTTGATACCGAACTGATATTTGACAGGGCGTTACATGACGGTAAAACGGTTGCATATCCCAGGTCATGCATCATAGACGGAGAGCCCGAGCTTAGCTTTTATACAGTAAGTGACAGACAATGCTTTGTATCGGGATATAAAGGGATCATGGAGCCTGACGATGAGTGTGAGAGTTTTGAAGGCCTGGCTGATATATGCATAACTCCAGGCGTAGCGTTTGACAGGAATTGCCACCGGGTAGGTTACGGAAAGGCTTTTTATGACAGATATCTGAGAGTGCATGATATCAAAACCGTTATAGCACTTGCGTATGATATACAGATCGTGGATATGATAGAGGTTTCGGATAAGGATATATCGCCTGATATGGTGATAACCGAAACATCGGTGTATAAGAGATGACGGATAACTACAAAGAGATAACAGAACAGGATGATTATATAGAACAGGCAGGCAGGATCGTCAGAGATCGTTCAATAGAGGCCGGAAGGGATATGACATATCATGTCACCACATTCGGCTGTCAGATGAATGCCAGGGATTCGGAAAAACTGACAGGTATTCTTGAGGCATGCGGATATGTTTATGAGGAAGAAGAAAGCCTTGCGGATTTTGTTATATACAATACATGCACAATAAGGGATAATGCAGATCAAAAGCTGTACGGGCATTTGGGAAGCCTTGTTAATATTAAAAAAAGACGCTCTGACATGATTATAGCGGTATGCGGCTGCTTACCGCAGGAGAAGAGCGCTTTTGAAAAGATCAAAAACAGTTATTCGTTTGTTGATCTTATATTCGGAACCCACAATCTGTTTGACTTTCCCAGACTTCTTGTTAAAGTATTAACAAGGGAAAATACAAAAGGAAAAGGTCATCTGGTATCGGAAATATGGGATGGTACCGACCGTATAGTTGAAGATATACCGGTTAAGCGTAATTACAGTTTCAAATCAGGTGTTAATATAATGTTTGGCTGTAATAATTTCTGCAGTTACTGTATAGTTCCATATGTACGCGGTCGTGAGAGAAGCAGGGAAAGCGCGGATATTATCAGTGAGATCAGATCACTTGCCGCGGACGGTGTTGTAGAAGTGATGCTTCTGGGGCAGAATGTCAATTCATACGGTAAGGGGCTTGATGAGAATATATCATTTGCACAGCTTCTTAAGCAGGTCGAAAAGATTGAAGGGATCAAGCGGATAAGGTTTATGACAAGCCATCCCAAGGATCTTTCGGATGAGCTGATCGATGTTATGGCTTCATCGGAGAAGATATGCAAACATATTCATCTGCCTCTGCAGTCGGGCTCAACAAAGCTACTGCGTTCCATGAACAGACAGTATACGAAAGAACAGTATATTGAGCTGGCCCTCAAGATAAGGGAAAAGATAACGGATATTGCAATTACGACTGACCTTATTATAGGATATCCGGGAGAAAGTGAAGACGATATCGAAGATACACTTGATGTTATAGAAAAGGTTAGATTTGACGGGGCGTTTACATTCATATATTCTAAACGTAGCGGTACACCCGCTGCATCAATGCCTGACCAGATCCCGGAAGAGGTCGCTAAGAAACGATTTGCAAGAGTACTTGATAAGGTTCAGCAGATGAGCTGTGAAATGGCGGCAAAGAATGAAGGCCGGGTATTGGATGTTCTTGTCGAAGATATAAACAGGCAGGATCCCGGTCTTGTTACGGGGAGACTGTCAAACAATCTTACAGTGCATTTTCCGGGAGATCCTTCCCTTATAGGCAGGATAGTTCCGGTTAAACTTACAGAATGCAAAGGATTTTATTACATAGGAGAATGATTATGGGAAAGTATTATGATCATGAACAGGTAGAAAAGAAATGGCAGGCAAGATGGGATGCGGCCGGTATATTCAAGGCAGAAGACGGCGGGGATAAGCCCAAGTTTTACGGACTTGTTGAGTTTCCGTACCCCTCGGGTGCCGGGATGCACGTAGGACATATCAAGGCATATTCAAGTATAGATGTTATATCGAGAAAGCGCCGTATGCAGGGATATAACGTACTGTTCCCGATGGGATTCGATTCTTTCGGACTTCCGGCAGAAAATTATGCCATCAAGACAGGCACTCATCCGGCGGTGATCACGAAGAAGAACATAGAGCACTTTACGGAGCAGCTTAAGGCTGTAGGGTTTTCTTTCGACTGGGACAGAAATCTTGCCACAAGCGATCCGGACTATTATAAATGGACACAGTGGATCTTTCTGAAATTGTTTGAAAAGGGTCTGGTATTTCGCGCAAATACGCTTGTTAATTATTGCCCGCACTGTAAAGTGGTCCTCTCCAATGAAGACAGCCAGGGAGGTAAATGTGACGTATGCCACAGTGACGTTGTCCAGAAGGAAAAGAGTGTCTGGTATCTTCGTATAACGGATTATGCCGATAAGCTTCTTGAAGGACTTGATACGGTTGACTTTCCCGAAAACGTTAAGCAGCAGGAGGTTAACTGGATCGGAAGAAGCGAGGGTGCATTTGTTGATTTTAAGCTTAAGGATATTGATGAAAAACTTGAGATTTATACGACAAGGTGCGATACGCTCTTTGGCGTTACATTTATGGTAATGGCTCCCGAACATCCGCTTATTGATAAGTATAAAGACAGACTTACGAACTTTGATGAAGTGGAAAAGTACAGGGAGGAGTGTGCCAAGAAGACAGAGTTTGAAAGAACCCAGCTCGTAAAGGAAAAGACCGGTGTTAAGCTTTCGGGCATAAGTGCCATCAATCCCGTGGACGGAAAGGAGATCCCCATTTTCATCGCCGATTACGTAATGATGGGATACGGAACGGGTGCTATTATGGCTGTTCCGGCACATGACCAGAGAGACTGGGAGTTTGCCAGAAAGTTCGGTGCCGATATCATTCCTGTAATTGAAGGCGGAAATATTGAAGAAGAAGCTTATACCGGCGACGGAAATATGATCAATTCGGGATTTTTAAACGGACTTACAAACAAGAAAGATTCTATCGCCAGGATGCTCGAATACCTTCAGGAAAAGGGCATAGGCAGGAAAGGTGTCCAGTACAAGATGAAGGACTGGGCTTTCAACAGGCAGAGGTACTGGGGAGAGCCTATCCCTCTTATTCACTGCGAAAAGTGCGGAGTTGTAGGTGTGCCCTACGATGAGCTTCCCCTGAAACTTCCCGATGTCAGGAATTTTGAACCCGGTGAGGATGGTAACTCGCCTCTTGCCAAGATAGATTCGTTTGTAAACTGCAAGTGTCCTAAATGCGGAGGAGCGGCAAAACGTGAAACGGACACAATGCCCCAGTGGGCAGGTTCATCATGGTATTTCCTGCGATTCTGTGATCCTAAGAACGACAAGGCTCTTGCGGATGAGGATAAGCTTAAATACTGGATGCCGGTTGACTGGTATAACGGCGGAATGGAGCATGTAACACGCCACCTTATCTATTCGAGATTCTGGCACAGATTCCTTTATGATATTGGTGTTGTAAATACTCCCGAGCCATATGCCAAGCGTTCGTATCAGGGACTTATATTAGGACCTGACGGAGAGAAGATGAGCAAGAGTAAAGGCAACGTTGTTGACCCCATGGATATTGTACAGCAGTACGGAGCCGATACTTTGAAACTTTATGTTCTTTTTATGGGTGATTACGGTGCTGCTACTCCGTGGAGTGAGAACGGAGTTAAAGGCTGTAAGAGGTTTATAGACAGATTTGCAACACTTGCGGATATAGTCGATAAGAAACCCGGGGATAAATCGCTTGAGAGCAGTCTTCACAAAATGATCAAAAAGGTATCGGAAGATATCGAACAGATGAAGTTCAATACCGCAATTGCCGCTATGATGACATTCATGAACGAAGTTTCGGCAAACGGTTCAATCACGAAAGATGAACTCGCTGTGTTTATTAAGCTTTTGTCTCCGTTTGCTCCGCATATATGCGAGGAGTTGTGGGAACAGATAGGCGGAGAGGGACTTGTCAGCTGTGCTAAATGGCCCGAATATGATCCGGCCAAGACAGTCGACCAGACTATTGAGATAGCTGTTCAGATAAACGGTAAACTTCGCGCAACTATCGAAATTGACAAAGATGAGAGCAAGGATGGAGCAATTGCCAAGGCAAAAGAGGCGATATCCGATAAACTTACAGGAAATATCGTAAAAGAGATATACGTTCCCGGAAAGATCGTGAACATTGTTATGAAATAGATTTTTGTTGAGGACAACGGATGCTTAAAGGTCTGTTCATAAGTGAAGATAAGTTCCTGCTTGACAGGATCAGGGCCGGCTTTTCAGATAAGAAAGGCTATGAGTATTTGTTTGCCTCAACGAGTGAAGAAGCTGTAAAGTTATCCAAATGCGGCGATCTGGCGGTGTGTGCTCTTACTCTTTCGATGAGTGTTATGGACGGAGCCGAACTTGCCGAGATAGTGGCGGACGATAATCCGGATGTTAAGTTTATATTCATTTATGAAGAATCCAATACAGAGGCAGCGGTAAATCTGTTTAATGAATTTGAGATGTCTTATATAGTGCCGAGAGACAGTTTCTCGGTTGAAAAGCTGTCGGAAATGTTTGACCGTGAGGTCAAATTCTATAACGCCGAAGAAAACCTTCGTTCCCAGGCAAGGCTTTATCGTGAGAAAGAACGACGTTACAAGGATTCGATGAATGAAATGTCGGCAGTACTTAATTCAAGGGTCGAATGTTATTCGCATATTATAAAGCTTTATGCGGCCTGCATAGACAGTATGTGTATTGATCTGCCGAAAGAATATGCTTTTAGGATCAGTTCCTTTTTTTCGGATGAACTGAATGAATTTGTTGAGAGATTCATTATCAGCTCATTTGAACCGGCAGAGTATTTTAAGTTTATAGCGGATAATGTTAATGATACCGCTAAACAGCGCCATTTTCAGCTGCTCGGGGCGGATTGCATACAAACCGGCGAACTCGGCGAACTTATCGGTTTTGTATGCCATTTTATCAGTTTCGGATTTACCGCCAATATGGAAAAGTACAGGGCGAAACTTGAGATAAAAGAGGGTCCATCGGCAATAAGGGTTGATTTTCTGATCGATACGAGACTTGGAAATGTGGATAAGGAAATATTTGATGAGTTTTGTAATGTCATGAATGAACTGCTGGTGATCCTGTGCGATAAATGCGAGAGGGGAATCAAGGATGGAATTATGCAATACCGACTGTTTTTCCTGAAGCCCTCAGATGATGAAGAGACAGAAAGAGTGGGAGGAATTGCCTGATGGCACGCAGGAAGAAAATCAAATTTCGAGACCTTCCGAAATCGATCAGGATACGTAAAATCATTACATATGTTTTTTTGGCAATAGGATTGGGGAGCCTTGGCTATTTTGTATTCTATGTAAAACAGGCGGATGATACCCAGAGCAGCTATGATCATCTGTCAGACCTTAAAGGAACCAATTATAAGCAGAACAAGAATGTGGTTGTGCACCTGACAAAAGAAGAGGATGCTCCGGACATACTGTCAGAATACCAGACCCTTTATAATAATAATAAAAGCCTGGTAGGATGGGTTAAGATAGATGACACATTAATTGACTATCCGGTTATGCAGTCTCCGAATAATGAATATTATCTTGATCACAACTTTGATCAGGAAAAAGACAATAACGGCTCGATCTTTATTGACAGTGAATGCAGCATCTGGCCCCGAAGCCAAAATATCATAATGTACGGGCACAATATGAAGAGCGGAAAGATGTTCGGAGAGCTCAAGAAATACAAGCAGGAGGATTTTGCCAAAGAACATCCGTATATCTTCTTTGATACGATCTATGAAAAGGGCAGGTATCAGGTGATGTTCGTTTTCGGAGATAATGTATATGACGAAGTGGAGGTAGCATTCAAGTACTACCAGTTTATAAATGCAAATTCCAAAGAAGAGTGGGATTCCGCAATGCATGATATGGCTGAAAAATCAATGTATGACTTGGGAATAACAGCTGCCTACGGTGAGGATATAATCACACTTTCCACATGTGATTATGAAAAAGATGCCGAAAGATTCGTTGTAGTAGCGAAACGAGTGAAATAACATATCAATATCATTATATTCTTAAATGGCACATGTGCCCGTCACATTTTGTGGCGGGTTTTGTTTTATACCACAAAATATGCACATTTTTCTTGATTTTTATTCCGATTATTGTAAAATATACTATGTATATTTATGTAAATCCTAATAGAATGTCACTTTTATGACGATATATGAAATGATAGGGTTTATTTTCCGATATAATAAAACTGTATACAGGCAGGGACGCGACCATACATATTCCTTGATGCGCACTATGGACAGGGCAGAATTAGGTTATGTATGGTTATTGTGAGATTAATGAAATGATGAGCAGTCATATGGACAGAACAAGTGAAGACGCTAGAGAAACAACGTATCTTTCGAACTTTGATGAGTATACTACCTTTTCATTTAGCGGGGTAACCTTGAAGTTTCTTACCGGAAAAGGTTAAAAAAATGTCAATGTTAAAGAGTGGAAACGAAACAAAGGGTATTTGGTTGTTGATTGTGAAAACTCTGATCTGTCAATTGAGGAAGATTATATTGATCTTAAACCTATATTGAATAATCTTTATATGGATCCTATTGAAGAAACTATCGCATTAGAAATATGGAACAAAGATATGTATAAGAAGTGGTCATCCAGAAGTGACGAAGGATACTATGAGGGCGAATAAATCAATTACAAAAGGAAAGAGCCATGGACGAAAAGAGGATTATTTACAAATCTATCGAGGAGCAACTTGCTGAGGTTGAGGCTAAAAGAAAAGCAAAAGAAGCAGCCCAGAAACGCAGCTCATCGAAAGCATCGGATAAGAAAGTGAATAAAGCAACTGCAACGGAAAAAGCAGCTGCATCTTCATCCACCTCTTCGGGTAAAAAACCGGTGAAGAGAAGGAAGCTCCGCCTTAAGAAGAGCGTCCGCAGAACCGTCGGAAGCCTAATGCTTGCGACGTCTATTGTTGTTGCAGCAATTCCTACCGGCACCGTTGAGGCTACAGGAGGCGAATCCGGAGCAACCGATCCCGCGCCGGAGCTCGATACTATAGTTGATAATACTGATGGCGATCCGGAAGTTGAAATAAATACAAGAGTTCTTACAACTAAGAGCGATCATTATGGTGGCTTTCCTATTTTTATCAATAGTTATGATCCAGGTGGACATCCTGAACCTGATGACTGGGGGAAAGGAAGGAAATTTTTCACTGTTAATACTAAAGGTATGTCTGTTGGCGAGAAACCTCCACGCCCTATTTATTCTTTAGACAGTAATAAGAGTCAGATTGAGTATTATTTTGAGAATAACGGAGGTAATGTGTATCAACCCGATGGTGGTAAGCTTATTCTTGATACCGGATATGTCGGCAGCAAGACTCCCGGAAAAGATGACGAATGGGCAAATGGCGACTATCTGTATATTTCATATGTCAGGGAATACGAGCTCATTCAGGAAGACGGTAAGACATATAACAATAATGAAAAACTATACGGAAAGTATGTGGAAAAGCACAAGAAACTTCCTACATATACGGTTGAGTTTTATAACGATAATGATGATGAGTCTGCCGGACGTGTTAAGACAATTCTTGATGTGTTTGAGGGCGCCGACCTTACAAAGGATTTTAAGACCGAGTACGATAGTATTAATAAAGATTCGGTCAAAGGTGGAACGTTCGATTCCTGGGATCCGGATGTTTCTACTATAAAGATTAGCGGTAAAATAGCTAAGGATGGTGTAATAAAGGTTAAAGGATTCTATACAAACTATCCGACACCAACAGCCACACCTTCACCAACTGCAGTTCCGACTACGGCAGCTTCACCGCTTGCACCTTTATCTGCATCTCCCAGAGATACAAGATTGCTAAATCTCGATGGAGCAAGTGGTACTCCAACGCCGGAGCCTACGACAGTATTGGAAGATGTTACTCCGACTCCGGTGCCAACTGACAGCCCTGTGCCGACAAGTACTGTAACACCTACGCCGGAGCCTACAGAAACATCTGCTCCGGAGCCGACTGAAACACCTACTCCCGAACCAACTGAAACACCTACTCCGGTACCTGATGTTAATTCTCCCGAGAATAATAATTCTGATGGTAATACTCAAAGTGGAGAACCGGAAATAATAATAGAAGATCATGAGATGGAACAAAACGGGGCTTCCGGATTAGGTCTGACCGGTATTCTTTTGGATGATCCTACAGTAAGTCCGACTGAAACACCGACCACAACTCCGACAACGACAACGACACCGACAACGACACCGGTTCCTGCGAGTCCCTATATTGAGTTTGATGGGGTTAAGTATGATACGGCTGCCGAGGAAACTGTTTATGTCTGTGATTATGCGGCGGATATTACCAAGATCTGTGATAATGCGTTCAAGGGAGTAACAAATGTTACTAAGGTGGATTTTCCATACAATATGGTTGCCATTGGAATGTCTTCGTTTGAAGGCTCCCAGATTAACAGCATTGTTCTGGGGGCAAGTTTTGCATCCATTGGTTCATCCGCATTCAAGAGTTGTAAGAATCTAAGTTCGGTATTCTATAAAGATGAGCGAAATAAACTGACTATAGGAGCTATGGCCTTTGCCGATTCCACACTTTCGGTTTTTGATCTTGAAAATGGTAAAGGCTTTGTCTTTCCGAACACTGTGGAAAATATAGGTAATGGTGCTTTCCATACGGTCAATAATTTCAGCGCGATTGACGGAACCGCGCTTAATAACTGTACATTCGGTGATTCTGTATTTGCCAATTGCAGCGGATTAAAATCTGCAAATCTTGGAAGTCCCAATAATCCTTCTATAAAAAACCTTGGGGATTGTAAAACGCTGTTTGCAGGCTGTAGCGGACTTCAGAATGTTACTATACCAAAAGATTTCAACGGTACATTGCAATCCGGAATCTTTGGTACATGTCCCAGCCTTGATCATATTATATTCCAGGGTAACGGTACCTTCTCTGATGGTGAGTTTAACAGAAAACAGATCACCGTCGAAGGTCCGGAGCTAACCACTTTGGATCTGGGTGAAAATGATGTTCAATCATATGTTTCATGTATGAAGACGAACAACGACTATGTATACAGATACACGAAGACGTCTGATGGAAGTGGAAGTACACATGAGACGGTTAATCATATTGCCTATAAAGTCAATGATCCGGATGATGCCCGTGCATTTTTCAAAGCTAAAAAGACTGACGGGAAAAAGAGCGGGTTTACTGCGAATCAGATGTATGTATTTGATGTCAACAGGGATAGTAATCAGATCTGCGCATATACCTACAGAAATTCTGAAAAGTGTAATCTCGAGATAGATGATGACTTTGGACCAAGAGAAAAGGGATACGTCGGGGATCTGAAATATGGTGACAAGCCTAAAATAAAGGTTAGTGGTATAGCAGATAATGCATTTAATGCAAAGAGCGAAAACAGTTTGAACACTAACACCGGTCCGGATTCTTCGATAAAGAATCTGTTAATTGACGACAATATAAAGTATGTCGGAAGCAAAGCATTCTATAAGTCGGGAATGAACAGAATGTGGGCTAATGTTAACCAGTCCGTTGATGGCACTCGCTTTGCTGCCGAGGCGTTTTATGGGACGTCGCTTAGCCGTATAACGTTCACAGGTGGCGGTAAAAATGCTCAGGATCCTAAAAATCTGAATCTGAAATCATCTAGTATTGAATCGAAGTGTTTTGCTGACAGTCCCAATTTATTAAAAATTGACTTTTACGATGATGATATTGATGACAGTAATACTTCGAAGGATCTTTATGCGTGGTTTAATAAAGGAAAGATAGCATCTGACGCGTTTAAGACCAACGGCAGGTCTGATGGGTTGCTTACAAATGTATGGTTTAAGGGCCCTATGATTCAGAATTATGCGCCTTATGAACTGGCCATAGATAAGGATTTCCAGATTACGGACAGCACGCTGCATCCATATTATTATTCGGGGAATCCTCAGAATCTAGTTGTTCAGTATTACGCTAAGCCGGTACTTGAATATAAAAAGAATATCAAGGTTGATATTGAAGGAAATCCTTTGCCGGGTGTATGTCTGCTGTATTATCCCAATATGACAACCAAAGTTGGTACAGAGGATTTTAACGACACATCGGGTAAACAGCTTGCTGACAAAGAAAAGGCGTCGGGCGACAAGACTACCATGCTTATAGATTCCATTGATTGTACGCATGAGATGGAGATCCCGTATGGTGTTGATTATGTTGATAAAGCCGTGAGCATTATTAATAAAGATCTTGAAGAATCTGATCCCCCTGTATATTACAGATTCAATGAAGACTGGGATACAGGAGTACATCAGTATAATATTGGAGTTAAGGACAAATATGAGTTGTTCCAATATGATCCCGATCTTATATCTATAACGTTTAATTCGGGGAGGAGTTGGGAATTTCCTCCCAAAATGTTTGAAGGTGCGCGTAGCCTTAAGACGGTTATTTTTGAAGATAATGTATTAAAACTCGGAGATTTACCGTTTTATCTACCGGATACACAATTGGAGGTCGACTCTACATGGATCCCGCCCAATCCCGAACACGATGGGCCCGGTACGCTTTCAGATTCTCAGAACAAGTCACATGTTAAAGATGTTCAGTTTAAAGGAGAAGGAAAAGACCTTAGCAAGGCCTCGGATAAGGATGAACTGTATTGGGCAACTTATGATACGTCAACTCCGGGATCCGGAGATTTTAATGGAATAATAAAAGGTTGTAACGGAAAAATTCAAAACACAGATATTCCGTCCATAGTTGTTAATCAGATCTTACCAGGCAGAGGAGATTCCGAAGTATTCGGAAGCAGCAGTATTGCGGCTGATGAATTAAAGGGTGTTACTAAATTTGCGGATTATGCTGCGAGAGATTGTGATGCTTTGACTAATGTTGAATTTCCGTCAAAGGGATGCGATATCTCAGTTGGCTGTTTCATGGATTGTGATAATCTTATTTCTGTCAATATGCCCGCTGAGAGATATGATGGTGAAGCCATTACGCTTAATGACAAGTCTTTTGCATATATAAATGCAAAAATGGGACTTGATGTTCAGTTTAACAGTTTGTTTGCTGATTTTTCCATGGAACCTTTTGCTCCAGCAGCGAGAAACAAGGATGCAAAGCCGTATGTTCGGTTCCATGCAGATGAAGCCGCCAAGAATATCAGTAAACATGCGACGGAACATCCTTTAAATATTGAATTTGTCGGCAGTAAAAAAGTAAATATCACCTTCCGTGATATGTATGATACAACATGGGTTAAGACTAAGGAATTTCCGTCGGGAACCATTGCTACAGAGTTTCTTCAGGAAATAGAAAATGCAGGAGAGTTGCCTACATATCCCGATACAACTGACAGATATCCTACCGATTGGGATAGCGATACAGGTGCAAAAGTCGGAGATAAGATTTATCAGGATACAACATTTACAAGCAGATATGATGAAACTTATACCATAAGATTCTTATGGCCCGATGATTATCCCGATGATAATAAGGTCCTGTGGGGTCCGATCACTGTTGTTAAAGGAGGAAAAGTCGATCAGAATATCGTTAACCAGATTTTGTCGAAGGTCAGGAATGCGTCTTACACGAATGCAGATGGAGAGGAGAAAGTGTTTGATGAAAACAATCCTTTTTCTCCTAGCGTGGAGCAGCAATTTCAGGCCGATACTGATATAAAGGTAGGATTCAAGTCGGTTAAGGCCGGAAAGTGGAAAGTTCTATTTATAGATGATTCGGACGGATCGTTACTTGGAACAGCTCAGGTTGAACAAAACGGTAAGGTAGCTTCAGAGGATGTTCCTGATGTCGACATGACCGGCAAGCAGTGGAAGCCTTCCATCAACACTACGATAGATCATGATAATTATGAGATCAAACTTGTTGATAAATCGGTTACTCCAACACCGACAGTAACACCTACACCCACAGGAACGGTTACACCTACTCCTACCCCTACGGGCTCGCCTTCCAGCAGTTCGACGAGTAAATCAAGCTCATCGAGCAGGTCGTCAAGTTCGTCATCGTCATCGGCCAGACCGGTGTTTATCAACAGTACTGATGGTATCGCTGGAGCTTCGGGCGCACTTGGTCCCGGTGTGAATTCGACTGTTTATGTCGGTGAAGGATCGGGATCGGACGGAGGCAGCGGATCGGGATCCGGAGCCGGCGGCAGCGGTAATGCAACCGTTATATCCACTACAGGAGGAATATCGGATACAGGTAAGATAAGTGCTACAGTTAA
The DNA here is from genome assembly GCA_002371615.1 of Lachnospiraceae bacterium UBA3762. Taxonomy (GTDB): domain Bacteria; phylum Bacillota; class Clostridia; order Lachnospirales; family Lachnospiraceae; genus UBA2868. Next base: position 55,724 of record DFGA01000030.1, read on the forward strand.
CGGATCGAGTGACAACTATGTCATCAAGATCACACAGACGCAGGAAGCCGATGAAATGGGACTTGCGGCACTTCATAACGAGTACGGTGATGATATAAGTGCGATCAGATACCTGCCGTTTGATATATCGCTTTATGATTCGACGGGAACCAACAAGATAAGTCCCGTGCCGGAAGGGATCTCGGTATCGCTGACAATGCCTATACCCGATGATCTTGCGATCTACGGAGGTAATGCGAAGATAGCAAGTACCGCAGGCGGTGTCATGGAGAAGATGCAGCCGAGATTTACGGTTATAAACGGTGTTCCCTGCATGACATATACATGTACTCACTTCTCGCCTTATATGGTATGGGTTGATACGAACAACCTTACCGAGGCCGGTATCGCCGATGCGACACCCAAGACAGCCGACGGAATTCATCCGAAGTGGTTCCTGTGTATTGGACTTGCGGCATTTGCGGTTGTTTTATTCCTGAAAAAGGATCCTGAAGAGTATCTGAAAAAGAAGGCAGCATAATCTGATGGGGAAGTTAATAAGGAGAGTTATAGCCGTTCTTCTGTGTGCAACAGCTGTACTGCTGGCATTACTTCCGGCAGGAAGCGCAGAGGCGACATCAACTCACGGGGATTATGAATATGACGGTGCAACGGTCGCCAAATATTTGGGGGACGATTATGAAGTGACCCTTCCGGCATGGGTTAACCGTGTCGGCAAGGAAGCATTTGAAGGGTATGACAAGATGACTAAGCTTGTCATACCCGACACTGTTACGACTGTTGATTTCGGGGCTTTTTCCAATTGTTCCAATCTGCAGACAGTTAAGATGTCCGAAAATGTCAGAACATTGGGCTCCGGCGCTTTTTCCGGATGTTCTTCTCTATACTCCGTCAGCGTTCCGAAAACTGTCCGAACCATCGGTTCAGGTGTGTTTGCGGGATGCCCGTCTCTTTCAAGTATTTCCGTTTCGCCGCTTAATGAGAACTATACGAGTTATGACGGAGTTCTCTATACTGCGGATGGCAGTAAACTTGTCCAGTACCTTGCGGGAAGGCCTTCCACAACATATCAGATGCCCACATCCGTACGTGAAATAGAAGAATATGCATTCTGGGGCTGCAATAACCTTGCAAAGCTTTCTATTACAAACGGAGTGACCCAAATACCCGAACATGCTTTTTCAAACTGTAAAGGTCTGCAGCATGTAACACTGCCCAGAACTGTGCAATCTATATTTGCATATGCGTTTGAAAATTGTGACAGCCTCTCTTATATTAATATTCCCGATTCGGTAGGCTATATAGATAAAAGGGCATTTGCCAATACGAAGGGAGCCCTTCTGAGATTTGTAGATGCAAACGGAAATGTTGTCAAGACATTTAATTCCGATGATGTGGAGAGTTACGGAAGCGGAACGAGCGTTGGAACAACACTTGTATCAAGACCCGATTATTCGGCTAATGCGGCCGAGCTGAATGCTCAGTCTTCCGATTCTGCGGAAGGTCAGCAGGATTCAGGCAATACCGCCTCGTTTGACCCGACGAGCGTTACACCGCTTGATGAAGGTGATACTGCAGCCCAGTCCGGTCCGGAAAATGATGTGTCAGCTAATCAGACGCCCGACCAAATGTCCAATCAGCCCTCTAATCAGGCGGAAGTTTCCGAACAATATAATGACGGTTACTACAAAGCTTCGGACAGCGGAGAGCAGCCCTGGAATACTAAGATTGAATATCATGATTTTGAAGATAATATGACACCGTACGATCTCGGAGCAGGGGTTGTGTTAGGCGGTACAACCGTACTTCGAATGTCTTCCGACATTCCCGTAAAAGGGTTTGATTTCGGAAATGCCGAGTATGAGGATGAGTACGGCTCTTCGGCAACCAGACCTCCCAAGCAGTCCGATTCCGATATTATTGCTGATGTATATGCCTCATACTCCGGAGATTCGGATACGGTAAGTGTTCCGTCGGGAGTTAAGAGAATAGGTGACCGGGCTTTCTACAAAAACGGAAATTTAAACTCTGTCAAACTTCCGCCATCGGTCACCGATATCGGAGAGTTTGCGTTCGCCAGAAGTGCATTATCGGATATAACACTTCCAAACGGAACTAAGAATATTGATTATGCTGCTTTTTATATGTGCCCCAATCTTAACGGAATAAGTATTCCGCAAAGTGTAGACTCAATTGCTCTCGGGGCCTTTGACGGCACTCCGTTTCTTGAAGGGTGGAAGGAAAACGGGGCTGATGATTTTCTCATTGTTGGCGATGGTATATTGCTTGCATACAGAGGATCGGACAGTAGTGTTACCATACCTTCCGAAGTAAAGCATATAGGACCTGCCGCATTTGCGCATAACAGTAATATTGAAAAAGCCGTTATTCCGGGAAGTGTATTAGATATCGGAGAAGAAGCTTTTTGCGACTGCCCTAAGCTAAAGGAACTCATACTTGAAGAAGGAATAAAGCAGATCGATGACAGAGCTTTTAAGAACAGCAATCTTACGGCTGTTAATATTCCCGATTCCGTCGAAGGTATAGGGTTGTCTGCATTCGATAACGGCGGAAAGCTTTCCACCGTGATCATAAACGGTGAAAATGTTCCCGATGTTACATATAACGGAAGCGCCACGAGACTTTCGGCCGAGCCTCTCAGGACAAGGGCTTTCGAAGGGGCAAAAAGTGCAATAGTAAGCAATCAGTGTGATATTGATTCTGGCACATTGTTTGATCCGAAATACTATGGATTTGCCGGAGAAGTATATACCGTCGGACCGGATGAGAGTAAAACACTTGTGCTTGAAAGGGCTCTTACAGTTCCCGATGGTGCCGGAAATGTTGTTATCGACCAGCAGGTTAATATCGCCGGGGAACCTTATGTTATCGACCATGTCAAAAGCAATGCATTTGATAATTACAAGAACTGGAAAGACTATTATGATTTCCGGCCCAAGAACGTTATGGTAAACGGTGAACAGTCAGGCGAACTGGTATCGCTTCTGGACAGCGTCAATTCGGATGTTTTAGGTTCGGAAGAAGCTGAAGATGAAGAGGATATCACAAAGTCAAACATTACGGTATCCGTAAACGGTAGCAGATTCCCTACAAGAGGCAGGGCACACGCTGATATTCCCGGAGATGACGGCAAATACAAACTTGATATTTCAGAGGATGATTCTGCGAAGGATAAGATAAATACCGCATTTTTACACAGCACCGGTAAAAACCCGAATGGTGATTTTGTCCCGCTTTCAATGGATCTGTATGACAGAACCGGTACTGTGCCTATACACAAGCTCGGAAACTCCAAGATGGAAGTGTCGGTTCCGGTTCCCACCGGTATGGAAGGAGACGACGGTGTTACCGTTGCTGCTGTTGATGATAACGGTGCATTAGAGATGTTGTCGAGTGAACTTGTTAATGAAGACGGTTCGGATAATATTAAGTTTGTTACCGGACATTGCAGTACATTTGTTATATATACGAGAACGGTCAAGATGCCGGAGAATGATGAAACCGGTAATTCCGTTGAATATGTTGATGATAGAGGGGCTGCTTCAGAACTGTCCGCAAACGGTACATGGCAGAGTCTTAACAAAAAGGTTTACGGTATTTCATCAAAATGGTTTATAATCATAATACTTGTTGCCCTTGCACTTGTTTTGGTATTGTATAAACCCGGAAAACGAAAAAATAAATGAATTATGATCAGAAAGGTTTAAGATTATGGAAAAGATCCAGATGAAAACGCCCATTGTTGAGATGGACGGAGATGAGATGA
>DFGA01000064.1:0-87548 GCA_002371615.1 Lachnospiraceae bacterium UBA3762
TTTCTAACATGATTGGATTATACGTAAATGAAAGGAAGCCCTCTTATATGAATAAAAAAGTGTATTCTATTAGCGAAATAAAGAATATGGTTGAACCTCTTGCCAGAGAGTATGGGGTAGAATCGTTGTTCTTGTTTGGATCCTATGCTAAGGGAATAGCTGATGAAAACTCTGATGTTGATTTCAGAATTGATAAAGGAGATGTCAGGGGAATACGTTTTGCGGGTCTTTATACAGATTTGGAGGAGGTTTTGGGAAAAAATGTTGACCTTGTTACTACAGCCAGTCTGGATGAAAGCTTCAAAAAAAGCATAGCTGGTGAGGAGATTCTGCTTTATGCAAAATAGGGATAGATCAGTAATAAAACATATATACCGGTATTGCCGTGAAATTAGCGCAGAGTTGGATCAGATAGCCAATGACAAGGATAGGTTTATGGCAAATTCCGTGTATAAGAACTCATTGGCATTATGCGTTTTACAGATTGGTGAACTGGTTGCTATTCTTTCTGATGAGTATAAGAAAGAGAAGACAAGTGTGGAATGGAAAAGTATTAAGGCGATGAGAAATGTAGTTGCACATAAATATGGGCAGTTTGATTTTGAAGTACTATGGGAAACTGTAACAGAGGATATTCCGAAATTGACTATATTCTGCGAAGAAGAATTACAGTCTGATAATATAGACGAGTAGATATAAGTCTGTAAACAAGCCCCAAAACGTTTTTCCCACAAACGCCCCCCCAATATGTTAGTATACTCATATGAACGACCGTGATATCAGAGCTGTCGAGAATATGGCCCCTCGCCGGGGTGGCATCCAGCTTCTGCGAAGCAGGACAACCCGGATCGGAATGAGCCAAAGTACGTCGTCAAAAATAAACTGTTCATGAACTAGAATACATAGAGACTCGGTCACTTGATCGGGTCTTTATGTTTATCCGATGTTGTTGCCGATGATTGGATCCGACAGTGATAAATGTGGATACGAAGGGAATCTTATTATGAAGAGAAAATCATTTGCCTCATTTCTTATGTGCCTTATGAGCGCCGCACTCCTTGCGGGTTGCACATCGGCCGACAGCACACTTGCAGGAGTAGGAATGAAAGAATTAAACGCGCTTCAGGGTCATTGGGTCGACATTAACGGAGAGACGACACTGGATTTTGACAAAAACAATATGACCGTAACATCTCCGTATAATAAGGAAACATTTAAGGTAAAGATCTCAGGGGATGATGCGAAATATATTGAAAACGCCAAGCCGGAGTATGAGTACGATAAAGGCTTTGGCATAATAGGAGTCATTAGGATAGGATACGACGGAGCACTTACGGCGCATGAGATGGTCATGGATGCAACGGGGCATGAATACCGATTTGTCAGGGAGGAAGATGTTGATAAGGAACTTGAGATACAGATCAAGGACCGCGACCTTCCGAAATCGATCGAATCGGATGAGATCGTCAGTTTCAACATGGTCTTTAGCAACGAATACAGTGCCTATGATATACCACCTGAAGAGCCGTGGTATGGCGGAGTCTATTCTTTTGATGTAGAAAGGGATGATGACGGAGGTTATGAGATGTCGCTTCACGGATCCGGATCGAGCTACATTATCGTAGACTATAGCGGTCCCGTTTCCGAGGATTATGTCAGGGGACTTGCCGATCTTGTAAAAGAGCAGAATCTTGCGGAATTTAACGGCTGGTGGCGGACCAACAGTGAGCAGTTTGACAGATGGTATGTAAATATCGAATATGCTTCCGGGGAGAATATCCTGATGGAGGCATCGGGACGCGCGGCACTCGAGTGTCCCTTCAGCATCTATGCATTCCTCAGATATGCCGACACGGAGGCCGGCTATACAAAAGAACTTCCAGAATCAGACTTAAGTATGAAATGATGTCGTATTCCCTGGAGGCAATTACGTGATAAAAAAGTGCAAAATAAAATGTATTATTGTGGCGGCTGCTATCCTTCTTTGCGGATGCGGCAAGGATACGGAGGATGCGAATGCTCCGATAATAGAGCAACAAATCCTTGTGACACATGATGAGACCATAACTAAAAACGAAAAACAGGATCAGCAAACAGCTAACGAAGAAGAGACCGAGGATACAGGGAATATAGAAAGTGCTGAACCTGATATTTTGGTTTTCAGAGATGTTTTTGGGGAAGAATATGAAACCGCGATTAACCCTGACATTCCGTCTAACCCTTTTAACAATGATAAGTTCATCCATGAGGGAGATATACTCCGGTATGATGATGAAGGATATGATTGCAAACTTGGTATAGATGTTTCGCATCATCAGGGAAATATTGATTGGAAAAGCGTAAAGGCTCAGGGATATGATTTTGCCATATTAAGGATTGGCTATAGGGGGTATGGCAAGGAAGGATCACTAAATCAGGATAAAGCATTTGAGCAGAATTATGAAAATGCGAGGGCGGCCGGCCTTTCTGTAGGTGTTTATTTCTTTGCGCAGGCTGTCAGTGAGGAAGAGGCTGCAGAAGAGGCGGAGTTTGTTCTGGGAATTTTAAATGGCCGCGATCTTGAGCTTCCTGTTGTATATGATCCGGAAAGCATACTTGATGACGAGGCAAGAACGGATGATGTAAGCGGTGAACAGTTTACAAAAAATACTAAGGAGTTTTGCAGATTAATCAAAGAAGCCGGCTATGTCCCGATGATTTATAGCAATATGTTGTGGGAGGCATTTGAACTTGATTTAGAACAATTATCTGATATTGATATCTGGTATGCCGATTATGAAGACGTACCTCAAACACCCTATGATTTTGATTTTTGGCAATACTCAAATACCGGGAAAGTAGCCGGGGTGAGTGGAGAGGTCGATCTTGACATCTGGCTTAAACCGAAGAATGAATAAATATTATTGCCCCTCTAAGAGCAAAAGCCGTGGGAGCCTAAACTGTCCTTATGAAAGCACATTTTATAAAACACTTGACTTAGCCGTACGACTAATTATACAATAAAGCATAACGAATTGAGCCGTACGGCTAATTGATTTCCGAAAAGGATATTCGAAAAGGTAAAAAATGGTCACCAATGATTCGCAGGCATTCGGACAAATGCTGAAAAAGAGAAGAAAAGAACTGGGTTACACGCAAGGCTATATATCTGATTTTACGGGATTTTCGGTAAGCTTTATATCAGATCTTGAGAACGGTAAAAAGACGGCTGAACTCGGTAAGGCGATTAAATACGCAAACCTGCTCGGACTTGACGTGAAACTTGAAGTCAGAGGTTAATGATGGAGTATATCGTCAGTATTGAGATAAACAGAAAACAGCATGAGATCGGAACCATTTCCGGTAATTCTTTCGATGATGCAAGGTTTGCCTATGCCGATAGTTACCTTAATATGCAAGGTTGCGAACCTGTTTCGCTCGGTCTGCCGTTAAGGCGTGAGCCTTTTTCGCCCGCAGAAACAAGGTGCTTTTTTGAGGGGCTTCTTCCGGAGGGCTTCACAAGACGTACTATAGCCTCGCGAATGCATTTTGACGAGAACGATTATATTTCCATTCTTCACGGACTCGGACAGGAATGTATTGGAGCAATCAGGGTATATACTTTGCAGGAAAAGCCGGAATCCGGTTACGAGAAAATCAATGACATTCAGCTTCGGGAGCTTGCTTCGGAAGGGGCATCGGTATCAGCGAATATAATTGTAAAATCGCATTTGTCGCTTGCCGGAGCATCAGGAAAGGTAGGGCTTTATTTCGACGAAAAAAACGGTGAATGGTATCTGCCGCATGGGCTTGCACCGAGCACACATATAGTCAAACAAAGTCATGTTCGCCTTGACAGTATAGTAATCAATGAGCAGTTGTGCCTGATGACTGCGTCGAAATGCGGAATTGAAACACCTGACAGTTTCATCATCTCAACTTCATCAAATGATTATGAGAATGTACTTCTCGCCTTAAATAGATATGACAGGATTGTTACAGGACAGTCAGAAACAATAGATGGATTGTCTGTGCCTGCCAGGCTTCATCAGGAGGATTTTGCGCAGGCGATGGGTATTAATGCAGTAAATAAGTATGAAGCGGACGGACGTCGCGGATATGCAGGGAAAATGTTTGATCTTCTCAGAAAGCATTCCGCTTCACCGATCGATGATCAGATCAAACTACTTGATCGTATGATATTCAATTGCGTTCTGGGGAATACAGACTCACATATCAAGAATTACTCGTTACTGTACAACGAAAAGCTGTCAACAATGCGCCTTGCCCCGGCATATGACATGATATGTACGCTTGTTTATGAAAGCAGTACACATGATATGTCAATCTCAATCGGAAACGCAACGACAATTGACGAGATCACAAGAGATTCCTTTAAGATGCTGGCAGAGGATATCGGTATTACCGAGAAGGTAGTGCTTGAGAGATATGATAAAATATGTACCTGTTTTGAAAGCGCGCTTTTTGAATCAGCCCATGAACTATCTGATATGGGATTTACCAAAGCGAAAACTATCGCTGAACGGATACATAAAAGTGTCAAAAAGAACCGTCCCTTTTGACAAATGACGCTATCCGGGGATGACAACAACACAAAGCTATGATTTTAACCTTCATTACCACATATGCAGTAATCCGTGGTAGAATACCACTATGAATGAAAAAAATGTAAAAGCGGCTATAATCATGCCGGAAATAGATAATGCTATCCGAAGCCTGTTTGAGGCTTTGGTTTGTGTTGACGAATCAGGCGGAAAATGCGTTGTAGTTGATCACAACAGTGAACTTGATAATCTGTTTTCTGATCTGCCGGATATGGATAATGTAAATTATCAGGAACTGCGTGAAAAAATGATAAAGGATATCCATCCCGAAGACAGAGAGGAATTCTCCCGCTTTACAGACCATAAACGGTATATAGAGCAGTTATCGGTTAATGTTCATACATCAATTGAGTGCAGGATCAGACACTCGGACAACAGGTATTATTGGTCCGAGATCATCATTTGCAATACAACAATCGAAGACAGTACAACAGGTAACGGATGTCTTCTCATGATAAGGGATATTGACAGGAGAAAAGTCCGGGAACTTAACGAAGAGGCAAAAGAGCGGGCGCTTCTTAGCCACCTTCAGGATAAGTATGATACGCTTTTTGTGGAAAATATGACGGATCAGCAGACCGGCTGCTATAACCGGAAAGGGTTAAAATATTATTCGGACATAGTTATTGATGAAGCGGTAAACAACAGCCGGAATCTGTTTGTATGCGTATCGGATCTTAACGGCTTAAAGCACCTGAACGACACATATGGTCATGCGGCAGGAGATGAGGCACTTTTGGCGGTGGCAAATGTCCTTACAGCATCTGCGCCCACGGGATCAAAGGTTGTCCGGATTGGCGGGGATGAATTTCTGATATTTGCCGCAATAGATCCTGCAAGTAATGAGGCTGATGTTTTTCCGGATAAAGTTGACAAGGGTATCGAAGAATACAACAATTCACATTCCAATCCGTATCAGATAGGCGCAAGTTACGGATGGGTAGTACTCCCTCCCCAAGATGGAATGTCGTCTCTTGATGAGTACATAGAGATGGCGGATGCGAAGATGTATGAGATGCGCCTGAAACGGGATAAATACAGAAGAGGTTAAGTATGAAAATCGTAATGCTTGAAAGGCATAGTGTCGGAACTGATGTCGACGTATCATGTATGAGTGAACTCGGCGATTTTATCTCTTATGACAATACAGTCACGCATGAAGAGGTCATAGAACGCGTGGGAGACGCTGATGCGGTCATAGTAAATAAAGCACCCCTTAACTCCGATACGTTAAAATGCGCGGCAAACTTAAAGTTTATCGGTGTACTTGCTACGGGCTATGACAATATCGATATTAAATACTGCAGGGAAAGAGGGATCCGTGTAGCCAATGTCAGGGATTATTCAACGGCTATGGTGGCACAGCATACGTTTACTCTTGCGCTTGCACTCTCCCAGAAGATCGTACACTATGATAACTATGTCAAATCGGGACAGTATGCCGCACAGCAGAGATTTTCCAATTTCGATATTCCTTTTTATGAACTTGATAAAAAGACATGGGGAGTCGTGGGACTGGGGAATATAGGCAGACGGGTGGCACGCATCGCAGATTCCTTCGGCTGCCGGGTCATAACTCATTCCGTTACCGGAAGCAGACATGATGACAGTCCTTATGAACAGGTGGATAAAGATACTCTTCTGAAAGAGAGCGATTATATTTCCCTGCATTGTCCGCTCAGTGATCTGAGCCGGGGATTTATAGATGCCGATGCACTTGCAGCAATGAAAGAGACTGCAGTACTTATCAATGTAGCAAGAGGACCTGTGGTTGATTCGGCGGCACTGGCGGATGCACTGGAAAACGGAAAGATTGCGGGAGCCGGACTTGATGTTTTGGAACATGAGCCTATAGTTGAAGGTGACCCGCTGGGGAAGATCAAGGACAGTAACAGACTCATCATAACGCCGCATCTTGCATGGGCCAGTGTGGAAGCACGCACAAGATGTGTTGAGGAAGTCTATTTGAATCTTAAGGCGTTTATGAACGGTGAGGACAGAAATGCCGTTTTGTGATACAATACACGGGAATGAAAGATGTAGAAAAGCCTGTATCAGGAGGGAATACAGTTGGGGTATCTAAGAGTCTTTCTCACCGGAGAAAGGCTCTGTTAGTGTCCATGGAACTTGGCGCCATGTTTTTGCTTGTGTTTGACAGATTTGCCTACATATACAGAGGCAATATAAGTTCAACCGGATATTGGATGGTCAGGATCAGTAATCTTTTTTGACTCTCGTTATTAAGAGGGGGTACAGAAGTGATGATATCACAAGACCTGACAGCCCCTGAACAAGGTTTGCTGGAACGCTTGCGATTGCGCCTTTTCCGTATATGAACAGTTCGAATACAAGGTATCCTCCCGCAACAATAATAGTGGAGAATCCCCCGCAAAGGATCACACGTAAGTGGTCTTTTTTGATTTTATTCTGAAAGCTTCTGAATATGTACCCACTTCCGAAAGCGCAGATCCCCTTAATAAGAAATGTTACCGGAGCATAGATGAAATATCCTCCGAGTATATCGGCAAGTGCCGATCCTATTGCTGCGGCTGCTCCGCCGTAGAGTGGGCCCAAAATCACTCCGGACAAAATCACAAAAGCATCACCGGGATGGATGTATCCGCCTGTTCCCGGTGTAGGTATCTTAATTATAAAAGTGGCAACAAGAATAAGTGCTGCAAACATCGCCGATTTGACTATATGTAATGATTTTGAATCTGACATTTCATTATACCTCGCCGTAACTTTGAGATTGATGATTTTCTATATTTATACTCATCCGGGGAATAATTGTCAATAAGCGTAATTATATGAAAAATCTATAAAAAGTTATAGATTGTAGCCGCAGAGTGTTATATAATACCACTTAATGTGCCAATGGTCAGGAATAGAAAGAGGTATTTAAAATGGTAACAAACGGTACTAAAGGCAGAGGCATGACAACACAGCTTGTGGCTCAGGGGGCTATAATAGCGGCTCTTTATGTCGTACTTTCACTTATGACGTATCAGTTTTCGTATCTGGAAATTCAGTGCAGGGTAGCGGAAGCGCTTTGCATGGCTATATACTTCACACCAGCCGGGGTATGGGGAGTATTCGTAGGGTGTCTTATCACCAATATGTTTTCGGGATCTTGGATGGACATCGTGTTTGGATCGGCCGCGACGCTTATTGCCGCACTCATTACAAGAGCGATGGCAGTTCCGATGAAGAAAACAAACGGAAACAAACTGGACTTTAAGCATATGCTTTTGCTTCCGATTCCGACGGTAGTTGTAAATGCGATCGTAATTCCTTTTGTGTTGTATTATGGTTACGGCATCGTAAGTATGGGATCGGCAACGGCAAAATGGTCGGTACTCGGCCTTATGATGTTCTCCATAGCCGCAGGCGAGATCATATCGTGCTATGTGTTTGGACCGCTGATAGTTAAGCTTATGACCTCAGTGGAGACAAAGCTGTCATTTAACCGGGAATAAATCCGGGATGCTGTTAAACGGTGGTGCGGTAAATGGGTAATTCAGTGAGTGATGATAAAAAAAGAGAAAGCGGCCCCGATCTTGTAAGATCGCTTGCCTGTTTTTTTGTTGTGGGCGCACATTTTTACCTTAATATGGGATATTATAATGTGCCGCTTGAAGGAGCGAAAATGTTTGTCGAGACAGCGTTTCGCTGGCTGTTTGTCACGGCGGTTCCGCTGTTTTTTATGCTGACCGGATACTTCAAGAAGAACAAGAAGGCAGACAGGAGTCACTATATGGCTCTTGTCCCGCTTGCAATATCTTATGTTGTAATTTCGGTGGCGAAAATGATACTGTACAACCGGCTTTACGGCAAGATATACACAGTAAAGGATATGTTCATCAATCTCGGGAATTACCAGATTGCGTGGTATATGGGACTGTATCTGTGTGTTTTTTTACTGATCCCGTTTCTCAACAAAGCATGGTATGCACTTGATGAAAAAGAACAGAACATACTTCTCGGAACCCTTGTTTTTTTGTGTACGGTATATCCCGTCTGGAACTATATAGCACCGTCGTATTTCATCGGAATATACCCGGTTCTATTCTATTTTCTCGGGATAGCGGTGCGTGACAGAAGATGGCGCCCCAACAGAGCAGCTCTTGCGGCGGTTCTTGTTCTTACCGTGCTTATTGAAGCCTTCATCAGCACAAGATTTACATCGACCGGAAGTTTTGACTGGAATCTCATCTCGACTGCTGACGGTACATACGGAACTTTGTTTATATCAATATGCACTGTCTGCATTTTTCTTCTTTTCTATGATGTGAATATCAGATCGAAAATCATTTGCCGGATTCTTTCGTCAATTAGCTCGGTTTCTTTTGAAATATATCTGTTTGCGGGTGCATATGATGCAATAATTTATCAGTACGCAAAACGTTTTCTTCCTGGACCTGTGGAAGCGTTCTGGTGGTTCTTCGTAACGGTTCCGCTAAGTTTCATATGCGCTTATCTGTCATCGCTCATCTTCCACGGTGTGGTTAATCTTGCGCTGAGGAAGATAAATACCCGTTAATTCTCACTAGAAGCGGGTCCTGTCTGGCAGGGCGCCGGTCGCTCAAACAGTCCTCGACGCTTCAGGAAAGCCTTCGCGTCTGCGGAACTCGCTTTGCGGCATCCCTGCAGACACCCGCTTTTATGGTCTATAAGGTGATGCGCTAGTTATGAACCGGATGAACCGTCTTGCCGTTTGCGAGATCCACTCCGCCAGCATCACAGTGTTTGTTGTGAAACTGAGCCAGGAGCCTTGCATCACAATGGCTCGCGTGCTCGATCTTCAAGTCAAACATTTCACTCGTTGCCTTAAAGGCTTTGTGTTCGTCCGCCAACTGTCTGGCCAGCCAGTCGTTTGCCCGGTCATCCTGCAGGGTAGAACCTCTTTTATCGCCCATATACCTTCCGACAGTTGTGATGTCTTTATGGGGCTTGTAGCCCACATATCCCTTTTTGGCAGATGATGTATTGCGACGGGTGTTCTTAACCCCGGTGGATGTCTTGATAACACCTTTCTTTATCAACTGCCATATGATTACCATTATTAGTAAAAACCATATAACCTGAGCCATATGTTATCCTCATATCTTTCTAAACGACGGCATCCTTTTACTGTCTGGCAGTCTCTGACAGTGCAGTGATCGCTCCCGCAAGGTTCGCAAGATCAGAAGGTACAATAACCTTTGTAGCCTGTCCGTCAGCCATCTTGGCAACAGCATCAAATGACTGCAGTGTGATGTACTGTTGTGTCGGATTGGCATCATTGATAAGCCTGATACCTTCAGCTTTAGCACGTTGTACCGCAAGCAAAGCTTCAGCCTCACCTTCGGCCTCACGTATGCGTTGTTCCTTGACTGCTTCCGCACGAAGAATAGCTGCCTGTTTTTCTCCTTCGGCAAGAGTAATAGCGGACTGTTTCTTACCTTCAGCGGTAAGGATGGCTTCACGTTTTTCACGCTCGGCTCTCATCTGTTTTTCCATAGCGTCCTGTATAGACTGAGGAGGCATAATGTTCTTGACTTCGACACGGCTTACTTTGATTCCCCACTTATCGGTTGCTTCATCAAGTATAGCTGTGATCTGTGAGTTGATTTCATCACGGCTTGTAAGGGTTTCATCAAGAGTCATGCTGCCGATGATATTACGAAGGGTTGTAGCTGACAGATTTTCGATTGCTGCAATGGGTCGCTCAACACCGTATGTAAAAAGCTTTGCATCAAACACGGAAAAGAATACGACCGAGTCAACCATCATAGTTACGTTATCTTTTGTGATGACCGGCTGCGGCTCGAAATCAGCAACCTGCTCTTTAAGTGAAACTTTCTTCACGACTCTGTAGAAGAACGGCACTTTAAAGTGCAGTCCGGCTGCCCACGAACTGTGGTATTTGCCCAGAAATTCAATTACCCAGGCATTGGCCTGCGGAACGATGCAGATGCATCTTACGCAGAAGATGATAAAAATGAGAATTACAACCAACAGAAAAATAAGACCTTCCATAACGGACTCCTTTCAGATTCAAAGTCTGTAACTGTTTTCGTATATTATATCATAATTTCGATGTGTTGTTTTCAAACTGTGTTTGTGCTACAATTTTCAATATGAAAAATCTGCTGTTTATATATAATCCGAAAGCCGGAAAGGGTAGTATCGGCACGCATCTCGGAGATATAGTGGAGATATTTGCCGCATCCGGATACAGAGTAACTATTTATCCGACAAAGTGTCAGGGTGATGGTGAGGTTATAGCTAAACAGTGGGCCGTAGAATTCGACAGAATTGTTTGTGCCGGCGGTGACGGGACTTTGGATGAGATCGTAACCGGAGTTTTGTCAGCGGGAGCGGATGTTCCTATAGGATACTTACCGACAGGTTCGACGAATGATTTTGCGCGAAGCATCGGATTGCCGAGAACTGTTAAAAGGGCTGCGAAGATCGCGGTTTCCGACAATTATTTCAAATGTGACATCGGCCGTTTTAATTCCAGATATTTTGTGTATGTTGCTGCATTCGGTCTGTTCACTGATGTTACATATGAAACTGACCAGGGAATGAAAAACATCTTCGGGTATACCGCGTACCTTGCGGAAGCGGTTAAAAAACTCCCGTCCGCACGACCGATCCCCCTTCGCATTACGTATGGTGATAAAGTCATTTCCGATAATTTTATCGTCGGAATAATTACCAATTCCGAATCCGTCGGAGGAATGAAAGCATTGCCCGGTCCGGATGTAAAGCTTAATGACGGGATATTTGAGGTCATGCTTGTACGATATCCCGACAGTATACTTGATTTGAATCTGATCGGCCCGGCGATACTTGACCGTAGGATCAAATCGGAAAATGTGATATGCTTTAAGTGTACGAGTCTGCAGGTCGAATCCGATGAACCCATACCTTGGAATCTGGACGGAGAGTTCGGCGGGATGGTTGACAGAGCTTTGATAGATAATATGCGCGAAGCCGCAGAATTTGTTGTATGAACGGACTGGTGCTTGAAGGCGGAGCGATGCGGGGACTCTTTACCGCTGGTGTGCTCGATGTCTTCATGGAAAACGGAATAAAGTTTGATAATGTGATCGGAGTAAGTGCCGGTGCGTGTTTCGGCTGTAATTATGTTTCCGGTCAGGTTGGAAGAACGATACGGTACAATATGAAATATGCCCGGGATAAGAGATACTGCAGTGTCTCATCTCTTATCAGGACAGGAGATATTTTCGGCGGCGAGTTTTGTTACCATACACTTCCGACGGAACTGGACAAGTTTGACGAGGCAGCATTCATTGATTCCGGGATACCATTCTATATGGTCGTGACGGATATCGAAACAGGCGAGGCGGGATACCACCGGATGCGTGATGCCTCATACGAAGAACTCGAGTGGATGCGTGCAAGTTCATCGATGCCGCTGGTTTCAAATATAGTGGAGATAGGCGGCGGCAAATACCTTGACGGTGGAATGACTGATGCAATACCGCTCAAAGCTTCCGAAGCACTGGGGTGTGATAAGAATGTTACGGTCCTGACCAAGCCGAGAGGTTACCGAAAGAGCCATGAAAAAACAATGCCTCTTATCAGGCTTAAATACAGGGAATACCCGAACCTTATCAGGGCTATGGATATAAGGCATATCACATACAATGAACAGCTTGATCATGTTTTGGCGCAGGAAAAGGCCGGAACAAACTTTGTGATATGTCCGAAATCTCCGCTGCCGCTCGGTCATATATGTCATGATCCGCTTGTTATGCGTGAGGCATATGAAATAGGGCGGAATGAAGCAAATGAACTTATGCCTGCTCTCGAGAGATTTTTGGCTTTATAAAGGGGAAGTATAAAGGGGATTGTCAGTTATGAAAAATCATTTAATTGCATTTATTGTTACTGCCGTATCGGCATTAACTTTGGGTTTTTGCGTAGAAACCGCTGCGGCGACTTACGATGTCACTCCGACACCGGCTCCGCTTGCACTCAAGACAGTTGATCTTGTGATTTTTGCTGGACAGAGCAATATGTCGGGGCGGGGAGGAGATGCCACACAGGCTCCGGGTGTACCGGCAGATACGGGATATGAATTCAGAATAGGGACATGCCCTACCGGAATCTACCCTGTCACGGAACCTTTCGGAGTATATTCAAACGGATATCTGTGCGATCCGCCATCGCTGAGAGGCGGTTCACTTGTGTCCGCGTTTATGAATTCATATTATCGGGCAACAGGAACCCCGGTTTTGGGATTTTCCGCCGCGAGGGGAGGATCGAGTATCGGATATTGGCAAACCGCTCCGGTTCAGGCCGAACTTGAGAGTAAGTTTGATACTATACAGTCATGGTGTACGGCCAATCATATCAATATCCGGAGAAAATACGTTGTATGGCTTCAGGGTGAAACGGACGGAGTCGCCAATATTGATGTTGAAACGTACAAGACGGGACTTGCCAACACTTTCACAAGATTGTTTGTTAAGGGACTCGATCAGGTATTTGTCATCACGATAGGTCAGTATGCGGGGTTGCCGGGTACGTATGATAAGGTTAATGAAGCGGCAAGGCAGCTTTGTGCACAGGATCCTAAGTTTACTCTCGGATCGGAGGCGCTGAGTGCTCTTCCCCCGACATACCTTACGGACGGATGCCATTATAATCAGGCTGCGCTTAATATTGTAGGTTCACAGTGCGGAAATGTCGCCGCACGATATACACCGGGTTTTTGGTAAAAAACAATGCGTAATATAGCGGTTTTTCTGGGAGAGTTACAACTTGATACACAGCGTAAGGTACTTGAAGGTATTGCCGAAGCGGCGAAAGCTGACGGCAATAATGTTGTTGTGTACTGTCTGACACTGTCAAAGGATGAAGAGTTTAATATCGGAGAGTCAGCGGCTATGCAATACGATGACTTTTCAATATATGACGGATTCATTATCTATTCTGAAAGCATTTACTCCGAGAAGATCAGAAATATAGTAATAGAAAAAATCAGAAGCCAGAACAGGCCGTGTGCTTCCATTGACTGCCCGATAGAGGGAATGATCAATGTAAGCAGTGATAATGAGTCTGCCATGCGTGCACTCTCCGATCATCTGATTAATGAACATAAGATCAAAACAGTTAACTTTATAGGTGGACCCGAGGATTCCATTGATGCAGTGACACGTAAGAGAGTATTCATTGAGGAGATGGAAAAGGCAGGATTAAAGTTTGACGAAGAGCGTTATTATGTGGGAGATTATTACGCAAGGAGCGGAAGAGCAGCCGTAAAATACTTCGAGAAGAAGGGACTGCTCAAAGCCGATGCCTATGTATGCGCAAATGACCAGATGGCTCTCGGCGCATTCTATGCTCTTGGGGATAGGGGGATCAGGGTTCCGGAAGACACCCTGATGTCGGGATATGACAATATCTTTGAAGCAGCAAATCATTATCCGAGGATCACTTCTGTCAGCCGTTCGGAGAAGAAGATCGGTGAGACGGCTTACAGAAATGTAATTAAATGCATAGAGGGGAAAAAATATAACCCTAATCCAGTTATTGAATCCAATCCTGTATTTGCGGAAAGCTGCGGCTGCGATGCAGTACGGCCGGTTAACCATCGAATTGTTGTCAATCAGTACTCGAGAAACAAACTTCGTGAAGCCCGCTATGCAGAGATGATAAGCGAACTGACGATAGAGCTTACTACCGCACAGTCGGTAGAGGATATATGTGAATACTTAAAGCCGTGTATTCCCGAACTGGGGGGAGATGCATTCTCGCTTTTGCTCGGTGACCCGGAAACTTTTGCGGATCCCGTGAGTGGTCTTGCCAGCGGGATAGATTACAAGAACGGGGAATATAAATTCATCAAAAATGAACATATAGGCAAACGCCACCCGAAATTTGATCAGGATGAAGGCGGTAATCTGTACGTCATGTACTCCATACATTTCAGGGATCGTTTTTATGGACTGGCTGCCATACGTAATTCGACTATGCCGCTGTTTTCGGAGTTTTACAGAGTCCTTATGATGACTCTGTCGAGCGCGCTTGAGCAGGTATATAACGTTATCAAGATGCGGAAGATGATCAAAACACTTGACGAGATGTGGGTGTTTGATCCGATGACTCATGTATATAACCGGGCCGGATTCTTCAAGTTTTCCGAGGAGGTCGTGGCAGAAGCCCGCAGGGAAAAAGAGGACATGTTCTTCATATTCCTTGATCTTGACGGGCTCAAGAAGGTTAATGATGCTCTCGGTCATGAAATGGGAGACCGGATGATATGCGATATGGCCGATGTGCTCCGCAAGACCAGGAACAAAAATGAACTGCTGATGAGATACGGCGGTGATGAGTTTGTTGTGTTCGGAAAAGGCTCAACGACAGTTGCCGTCGAGGAGGATATATCGCGTATCCGAAGAGCCATGAGAGAGATCAACGAAAAGGGAGACCGCAAATATAACCTTGATGCCAGCATAGGGTATCATATGGTGCCTTATGATAATGAAAAACCGCTGAGTGCTTTGATCGAACTTGCGGATCAGGAAATGTACAAGGAAAAAAGAGCAAAACATAAGAGGTGAGAATTCTCACCTCTTTCTTAATTCTATGCTTCCTCCGTTTGTAAGGTCTTTACCGTCAAGGAGCAGGAGCTTTTCAGCCATCAGCTTGGAAAATCCCGCATAAATCGTGCACATCGTGATCAGATCTTCCGTGTCGGTAGCGCTTTCCTCAATGATGTCCTTATGATCGAGGATGGGACCTGCTACGAGTCTTATCTGTTTCAAAAAGTATTGTATCGTATATTTGTGCCGGTCGGAATACCGGTCGTAGATCCTTTTTACTTCTTCCTCCGGGATATTCATCGGTATAATTCTGGATATGACTGCGATCGGAAGTATCTGCTTCATGGTGCATATCATTACAAGATAAGCAATATGAATGCGATAGTATTTCTTCTTTGTTGGCTCGGGCATTATTTTTGTCCGGACATAATTGTTGATGGTGGCGGCAGTAATTATCTGTTCGTCCTTAAGCTCGGGAGGCAGATAATCAAGATATTCTTTCAGAAGTATTATGATCTGTTCCATATACAGACCGATATTCGGGATCTCATCCCACGAAGGGAGCTTGAATTCCTCCAGGTATTTTTCCCAGCGGCGGAGCTTTCCTGCCACGAGGTCTTTATCAAACTTCATGATTTTAGTTCCTTCTTTATCATAATGATTCTGATTATTCTGTCTCATTATATCATTTTGATAATAAGATTTCATTATGTTTTTTATATTGACATAGAGGTAAGCACTTGGTAATCTAATGTAGTAAATTAGATAATGTTGTAAGTAAAACGACATGGGATACAGCAGACACGGCAAGGAGGAGTTATGAGCGAATATGTTATTATGTCGGACACCGGGTGCGATATTGAATTTGATACATTAGACGAGTGGGGTGTAGGCTTCTCAAAACTTACATTTCATTTTGAAGACGGGCAGGAGCACCTTGAAGGTGAGATGAGTAAGAGCGAATTTTACAACAGGATGCGTGCCGGTGAAGTCAGTAAGACGAGCGCCGTAAACTCCCAGTCCTTTAAGGAGCTGTTCGAGGGAGCACTCAAGCAGGGCAGGGACGTGCTGTACATCGGCTTTTCTTCCGGTATCAGTGCAACGTCCAATTCCGGTAAGATGGCTGCTAACGAACTTCGTGAAGAGTATCCCGACAGAAAGATAATAGCTATTGATACATTGTGTGCGTCAGCCGGAGAAGGACTCATACTTCACTATGCGGTTGAAAAGAAGAACTCGGGGGCGGACATAGATGAGTGCGCGGAATATGTCAGGGATTTGATACCGAAGCTTGCCCACTGGTTTACTGTTGAAGACCTGGTATACTTAAAAAGAGGCGGAAGAGTAAGTGCTGCCGCGGCTTTTGCAAGCGGAGTGCTTGGGATCAAACCCGTGCTTCATGTTGATGATGAAGGTAAACTCATTAATATGATGAAAGTAAGGGGCAGGACCCAGTCATTAAAAGCAATAGCGAAGAAATATATGGAGACGGCACTTGATCCGCAGAACGGACTCTACTATATATCTCATGGAGACTGCCTTGATGATGCCAGGGAACTTGAGAGTATGATCGTTGCGGAAGGCGGTAACAAGTGTGCGCTCTTTACCACGATAGGAATGATAATAGGATCTCATGCAGGTCCGGGAACTATTGCGCTCTTTTTCCTTGCAAGCGGAAGATAAGAGGTTTTATGAATCTTCTTTCGGTGTGATCGAGAAGAACCACCTTGCCATTAAAACGGCGCAGGGAACGGAAAGAATATATGACAAAGGCTGAGCCTCCTGTACCCCGGCAAGACCGCGTAAGGCAGGCATAATCAGTAAAAGCGGAATAAGCAGAACACCCCCGCGCAGTGATGATAATACTGTTGCGGGGAGTTTTTTGCCGCTTGACTGCATCAGCATTTCGGTAACCATTACAAGGGGCATGAAAAGCTGTGATATGCACTGGAGGCGAAGTGCGCGCGTTCCGATTTCTATAACTTCCGGATCGTCTCTGAATATTCTGATGAGACTTCCGGAGAAAATCATTGCGAAAACCGTAAGTGTTACGAGTACCAGCTCCGAAAGGATGATAGTAAAGCGGTATGCCTCACGCTGGCGTCTGAATTTCCCCGCACCGTAGCTCCATGCGCAAACAGGCTGGAATCCCTGCCCGATTCCGAGAGCTATCGCAAACAGGAAAAAAGCGACTCTGGTTACGATCGTCATGGCGGATACTCCGGCATCTCCTGCATATTGGGCTGCTTTGAAATTGACAAGGATAGTGGCCAGACTCCCGAGGCCTTGGCGAAGAAGTGAAGGGAATCCCGTTTCTACAGTTTCTATAAGTATCCTGTCTTTTAACGTAATATTGGAAAACGTAAGTTTAGACTCTGTATTTCCTGACAGAAACATGAACAAAAGGATAGAAAAACTGATAACCTGGGATATTGCCGTAGAGAGTCCGGCGCCGGCTATTCCCATGCCCATTCCGAATATAAACAGTGCATCTCCACCTATGTTAAGTATTCCACCGGTAAGAAGACCTATCATGCCGAGCTTTGCTTTGCCCTCGTAGCGCAGCAGATTGTTGAGTGTAAAACTTGATGAGCAAAACGGTGCAACAAACATTATGTTGTTAAGGTAAGCTTTTGCATAAGGGGCAATTGTATCCGTACTTCCGAGCATTCTGATAAGCGGATCTTCGAATATAAAACCGAGGATGGCGATCACAACTCCGCTTGCAAAGGATGCGGCAAATCCGGTGGAGGCAATGATGCTTGCAGCCCTTGCGTCCCTTGCACCAAGCTTTCTTGACAGCATGCTTCCGGCACCTTGTCCAAACATGAAACCGAAAGCCTGGAGTATTGACATGAATCCGAAAACGACACCTACGGCTCCGCTTGCGCTCGTTCCGAGAGTGCCTACGAAGGCTGTATCCACAAGATTATAGATCGTTGTTACCATCATGCTCAGAACTGTCGGTACAGCAAGGGTAATAATAAGCTTATGGATGGGGGTCTGCGTCATTTTATTATATTGGGAAGATACAGCTGACGATTCATTCATAGCAGGTATTATATCATATTTGAACGGAATTTTTGTCAAAAGGGACGGTTCTTTTTGACACTTTCAATTCGTCCGGGCTTTGGTCGGAACGATTGTATGATATAATTCATATATGAACACAACACTATGCTATATAAGAAACGAAAATAACGAATATTTACTGCTCCACCGCAACAAGAAAGAGAATGATCTTAACGAAGGCAAGTGGATCGGCGTCGGAGGAAAGTTTGCGGATGGCGAAACAGCCGAAGAATGTGTGTGCCGTGAAGTGTTTGAGGAGACAGGATTGACTCTCACAGATTATCACCTTCACGGAATTATAAAATTTGTTTCGGATACATGGGAAGACGAGGATATGTATCTGTTTTCGGCAACGGGTTTTACGGGAGAGGTAAAAACCGACTGTGATGAAGGAGAACTTGCCTGGGTTCCGAAGGATGAGGTGCTTGATCTTCCTACATGGGAGGGCGACCGATATTTTCTAAAACCCCTGCTGGATGGGAGAGACCGGATTGATATGATTGTCGAATACGAAGGTGACAGACTTGTAAGGCATGAAGATATAAGTGCTCCCATAGATACGATAAGATCATCCGTGATAACTTCGCCTCACGGATTTTCCACGAGAGTCGGCGGGGTCAGCGATGGTAAGTTTGCCACCCTTAACCTTGGAATGAACAGAGGAGATGAGGTGGCAAGGGTTACCGAAAACTGGAACAGGTTTCTTGCATCGGCTGGAATAGATACACGCGAATTTGTATGTGGGAAACAGGTGCATGGAAATACGGTGCATATTGCTACAAAAGAGGATATGCGCAGAGCGTACGACAAATACCCTGATGGAAGAGATCTTATCGAATGTGACGGATATGTTACTGCTGAATGTAATGTTCCGCTTGCGATTTTTACTGCAGACTGTGTGCCGCTTCTTCTGGAAGATGTTGAGGCGGGTATTGTCGGAGCTGTACATTGCGGATGGAGAAGTACGGCTTCAGACATAGAAAAGAATACAATAGATTCATTCGTAAGTCTTGGCTCTGATGTAAAAAGTATACATGCGGCGATAGGTCCGGCAATAGGTAAGTGCTGTTTTGAAGTCGGTGGTGAGGTAATAGAAGCAATGCATGATCTGATAGGAAAAGAGGTTGAGAGATTCTATACACCAAGGGCGGACAAGTATATGTTAGACCTTAGGGGTGTTGTCAGATACAGACTCGTTATGCTCGGAGTCATGGATGCGAATATAGAAACTGTCGGAGAATGCACGATGTGCAACCCCGACAGATATTATTCACACAGAGGTACAAAAGGAAACCGCGGAAGCCTTGCATGTGTTATATCGCGACGCTTTTCCTGTAAATGATATCATCCCTTGAAGGTCCGTTACTGATCATTGTGATCGGATAACCGATCTTCTTTTCTATGAACTCTATATATTTGCGGCAGTTTTCCGGAAGATCCTCATAGTTTTTAATGCCCATTATATCGCACTTCCATCCCGGAAGTGTTTCGTAAACGGGCTTTGCTATCTTAAGAAGTCTTGTTACGGGAAACTGTGTGGTCACTTCCCCGTTTATTTCATAGCCGACACATACAGGTATTTCATCGAGATATCCGAGTACATCGAGAACGGTAAACGCCACATCGGTTGTTCCCTGCAGGCGGCATCCGTATTTTGAAGCTACACAGTCAAACCATCCCATTCTACGGGGACGTCCTGTTGTTGCACCATATTCGCCGCCGTCACCGCCTCTGCGACGCAGCTCGTCGGCAACAGCCTCATCCTTTATCTCGCTTACGAATTCGCCGGCACCGACAGCGGAAGAGTACGCTTTGCAGACAGTGATTATCTGTTTGATCTCGTATGGAGGAATACCGGCTCCTACGGCACCGTACGCCGCAAGTGTGTTTGATGATGTAACCATCGGGTAGATTCCGTGGTCGCAATCCTTAAGTGTTCCAAGCTGTCCCTCAAGCAGGATTGTTTTGTTTGCCTTTATTGCGTCGCTTAGATACGATGAAACATCACATACATAAGGAGCGATCATTTCCCTGTACTGCATGAGAGTGTTATAAGTCTCTTCAACATCGATAAGCGGCTTGTGATACAGATGTTCAAGTATGATATTTTTCTGTACACAAACGCTTTCTATCTTTTCTTTGATTTCATCTTCGGGATCCCAAAGATCACTTACCTGAAAGCCAATCTTTGCAAATTTGTCCGAGTAGAACGGAGCTATTCCCGATTTGGTCGAGCCGAATGATTTTCCGGCAAGGCGTTCTTCTTCATATTCATCAAATTTGATATGATACGGCATTATTATCTGGGCGCGTTCGGAGATAAGGATCACAGGTTCGGGAACACCTTTGGATGTAATGCTTTTGATTTCGTTAACAAGTATCGGTATATTGAGTGCAACACCGTTTCCGATGATGTTGACGGTGTTTTCGTTAAACACACCCGACGGAAGTGTATGAAGCGCAAATTTTCCGTATTTGTTCTTGATTGTATGTCCCGCATTTGCGCCGCCCTGGAACCTTATTACAACGTCGGCGTTTTGCGCCAGCATATCAGTGATCTTTCCTTTTCCTTCGTCGCCCCAGTTGGCCCCGACAACCGCTTTAACCATTTAGTTTTCCTCCGCGTCTGTTTGTGTTAATGATATAAGATCTCAGAAATAAAAAAGGGTACCATAAACAACAGTTATGGCCCCTTTGCCTAAACCCCAATATAAGACCAGTTTGTATAAAAGTCAATAGTTTAATACTCTACCCGTTACGGCGCTGCTGGTATACGAGCTTTAATAACTCGGAGTTATTGACCTCACGTTTCTCATCGGTAGCTTCGGCATTTGAGCAATAATCGGCTCCCGTGGGGAAAGCAAGTCCCTTTTCGTTGTTACACATTGATATCCCTTCGGGATTGATATAAAAATGCTTGCAACTGCTGCAGGTTGTTATATCTTTGTACATATATATTCTCCTTCCGACTATTTTATCTCGTCAAAAACCAATATGTCGGCAGCGTAATACTCATCCCACAGCTCATTGAAGATTTTTTCGGCTTCGGCCTGATCGATATTGTTGTAGTCGCCGCCATCATCAGAATCATAGTAATACGTTGCGTTTCCGTCGGTATCAAAGGTTTCGCCGGCTGTCTCCATAACAACAAGCTTTCCGTCGGTCACGGCATACTTTGTAACAAAGTGGTTGCCGGCAGCATACAGCTTGCCGCCTTTTTCCGCAAGAGGGTATGCTGTACCGCCTGATTCGGCATATCCTGCATATTCAATTGCATCGTTGGCGTAAATGTAAACTTCCGCATCTATAGCCGCCATATGGCCGTTTAGATCGTCAAATACTCCGCTTGCTACAAGAAGAACACCGTCACCATAGAGAGGAGCGTTTGTATAAGCCATTCCCGGCTCCAGCTTTTTGTCAACTATCTGGGTAAAAGTATCACAACCGCTGATGTCCACAGCCTGTTTATGCTCTGTGGCAGCTTCTTCTTTGCCGACAACGGTAAACTCGATTATAGGTTTTTGGTCTCTTGCAGCGATCAGCTCATCAAACTCTTTCCGGCCTCCGGTAAAATCTTTGTCGTTATCATAATTATTATCATCCCGCAAAAATCCTGTAAAATCACCGCTGCCGTCATTTACACCGTCATTGATGTAATCCTTCACCATTAGTCCGCCGTCAGGATTCATAAAACTCGATTCATATGTGTGGTTATCTCCGGAATAGATTATCCCGTCTTCAAGCCTTATGGGGAATGCGCTTCCGTTACCGTAAACATTTGACACCTGAACGGGTTTGCCGTCTTCAAGCATGTAAAGAGACATATCCGCCGCAGAATGATCGGCTTCGAATACCTGTTCAGCTACCGCAAGCATTTCACCGTCATAGCCGTAAACATTTATGTATGCATATCCCTGGCCTTCCTGAAGATGCGAGATTACATCCTCGTAACTGTCGAATTCGGTAACGCCTGACTGATACTGCAAAAAGTCGGTAGGACCGTATCCGAATTCATTGGGATCTTCCAGATACATACTTTCGGCAATGGCCTGAATGTCGAATCCGTCAAGATCGGGAGCCTGTACTGAAAGAGAATATGCAATACCTATCTCAATGTCATACCATGTACAAAGATCAGCCGTCTCATCTTCCCCGACGTATCTGTAGAACTTCGCCGGCATATGCCCCTCGCCCCAGTTTGCTAGTGTACCTTCATCCGTTACGGTCCAGTCATAGTACATACCGGAAATATCCTTGTCCTCCGGAGCACCGTACTGGTATCTTGCCGTAAAGGAAAGGGTGCTGTATTCATCCTTAAGATCAAACTGAAGCTGTATGAGCTGCCCCTCACCTTCGGGAGCGCCTTCTTCGGGATCCATAATGCTCCAATGTATGTTTTCGGCACCTTCGGGTGCTGCAAACATACGGATGTTCTCTTCGCGTGCCGCCTCCTCGGAGTAATCATGCCAGGGATTGGCAAGCCCGACGGACTCCTGCGTCCCATCCTCCGGGGAGTTTACGTTAATGTTAACATTTGTCTGTGCGCACCCCGCAAGTGCAATGGCAGATATAACAGTGATAATCGTTGTTTTTGTTTTATCCATTTTATCCTCTACTCCTTTAATTATCTGCTAGTATATCATACTTGTTTGCAACCTGATAAAGATTGTATAATATGTTTTGAATTTAATACATTTTGAGAGGACAGTAATATGTTCGCAGACGAGATTAAAAATCATTTGACCGAAAACCTTATTCCTTTTTGGAAAGGGCTTATAGACAGGGATTTCGGAGGTTATTACGGCTTTTCGGATTTTGACCATACAGTAAATGAGAAGTATGAAAAAGGCTGTATACTCAATTCGAGAATACTGTGGTTTTTCTCCTCCTGTGCGGAACTTACGGATGATAAGGATTGTATCGGATATGCAGGGCATGCATATGATTTTCTAAAGAGCGCATATCTGGACAGGAAAAATGGCGGAGTATACTGGTCAGTCACGTATGACGGGGATCCTCTTGATACAACAAAGCATACATATTGTCAGGCATTTGCCATATACGCTCTGGCGGCATATTACAAAGTTTCGGCAGATGAGGAGAGCCTTGGGATCGCAAATGATCTTGTAAAAATCATTGAGCAAAAGTGCAGGGACAAATACGGATACCTTGAAGCATTCAACGTTGATTTTACGCCGGTGTCAAATGAGAAACTGTCCGAAAACGGAGTAATGGCAGAGCGTACGATGAATACGCTTCTGCATGTTTACGAAGCGTATACCGGACTGTATGAGGTTACAAAAAGTGATTACATCGCCGACAGGCTCAGGGAAATGCTTACGATATTTAAGGATAAAATGTATAATCCCGAAAAGCACAGGCAGGAGGTGTTTTTTGACAGGAATTATACCCCGCTTCTTGACCTGATATCATACGGACACGATATAGAGACAGCCTGGCTTATTGACAGGGGAATAGAAGTTCTCGATGATGATGAATTAAAGGCTGCATATGGTGATATTACCTGCGATCTTGCCGATAATATCCTGCACAATGCTTTTGACGGCAATTCACTTGCACAGGAGTGCGAGGCGGGAGTCGTTAATGAAGACAGGGTCTGGTGGGTTCAGGCAGAGGCAGTTAACGGATTCATAAATGAATACTTAAAGGATCCTTCGAAAACGGAGTATAAGGATGCGGCTGTTGCACAATGGGAATATATAAAGAAGAATTTTATCTATAAAGAAGGCGGAGAGTGGTACAACCAGCTTGATAAAAGCGGGAAACCATACGGGAATATGCCGGTGGTCGGACCGTGGAAGTGTCCGTATCACAATGGAAGGATGTGTCTGGAGGTAAAAAGAAGAGGAATAGAATTTTGATGCATAGAGATTTGAAAAAATTAGTTGACTACCACCGATGATTTTGATATTATATTCAAGTCGTCGAAAGAAGACGCCCAAAAGCGGAAGTGTCGGAATTGGCAGACGAGCAAGACTAAGGATCTTGTGGGCGCTTAGCCCGTGCGGGTTCAAGTCCCGCCTTCCGCATAAAAAACCGGAACCAATGAGAATCCATTGATTCCGGTTTTTGTTTATCAGTTTGCCATAGAAGCTATTAATGCATCAATCTCTGCCTGAGATAATACCCTCCCGGGATTGGAAGCTGCGGGAGCCGGGGCAGATGCGACCTGTGTCGCGGTAAAAGCCGCGCCTCCGCCTACCTGAGGTGATTTACCCATTATACTTGCAAGCAGTGCCTGCTGTTCTGCATCCAGTCCGTTCGAATCCATGTTAACTCCAATCCACCATAACTTTAATTGCCAATCTTAGTTATTTTACAAAAATCACTCGGATAAATCAACTAATCCGTAAAACTGATATCAAAAATGTCATCAATATGTATGGAAGTACCGTCCGTAAGAAGTACAGTCTGTTCAATCCTGTCGATCTTTTTGACGGTTCCGGAGGTGATGAGGTATTCACCGCCGCTTTTAAACATATCAGGTACAAAATGTGTTATAGCTACCGAGGTTTTGCCGGAATCAATCTGTAAAAGTGCCCGGTTGATCGTGGCAACCGCATCATCATCAAGAATGATCTTCTCATTCGTCAGACGGGCAGTTTCGATAACGGCCTCGTCATAGCCGACAAGAGCGGCAAACGGAGAAAACTGGGCGGCTCTGTTTATCATTGACATATGAGGACGTCTTTTTGAAGTGTGATGGGTATGTCCGATGATCCTGTCGTATCTGCTCATGCCTTGTGGCCTCCCACCTGCTCATTTCGCTCCCTTGTGGTTGCGCCTTCAAGAAAATTGGTTCCCTTAAGGATGGCGTTCTTGCCGTATTTGTCCTTAATGGAAAGAGTGGCAAGCTGGAGCGCTTTTTCCCTGGCAAGGCGTTCGTCCTCTATTCGCCGGTCATTCTCTGCAGCCTCATAATCGGTGAAAAGATCAAGCTGTTCGTAGCGATCTTCGTTTTGAACCTCGGATTCCGGGACTACCTTGGCGGCGCATACATTCACACGCCTTATCATAAGACAAGGGTCCGTTATTCTCTCATACAGTCCGTCAACCGCCTTGGTAAGCATTACGGTTGATGATGTTTTGCGCTCGAGATTAACTGTCCCGTGCGCGTGCTTCGGAGTATATCTTCCGTATCTGTCGAGCCCTATATCTCCGTTATAATCTGCAAGATCCCTCGGATCCTTAACACTTTCATATCCGATAGTCAGTACCATCTGGTCTGTGACAAGCCCTTTTCTGACAAGGTCAAGTGACAGAAGATCTGTCATTTCATGAACTATGATCGCAGCCTCACGGCAACTGTATGGGCGCATCAGGACCTGACCGGAACTTAAGCTGTTGTTTGCGGGCTTGTACTGTCTGATGTCATTGATCGTACAAGGTTCCCATCCCCAGGCGTGGTCAATGATAAGCTCTGCATTAACTCCAAACTCTTTGTACAGGACATCTTCGTTTGTCTCTGAGCATGCTGCAATATCCCCCATAGTCTCCAGCCCCAGTTTTCTGAGCCTTTTCGCGATCCCTCCGCCGATCCGCCAGAAGTCGGTTATTGGGGTATGATCCCATAAGGTCCTTCGGTAACTCATCTCGTCAAGCTCTGCGATCCTGACACCGTCCTTGTCGGCAGGTATATGTTTCGCCACGATATCCATGGCAACTTTGCAAAGGAACAGGTTTGTCCCGATCCCGGCGGTAGCGGTAATCCCCGTGGAGGAGAGTACATCCCTTATCATGGTCATGGCCAGTTCATGCGCATTCATATGGTATGTGTCGAGATATGCAGTCACATCCATAAATACTTCATCGCACGAATAGACGAGGATATCTTCGGGGGCTATATATTTCAGGTAGATCTTGTATATTTCGGTACTTACCTGCATGTATCTGGCCATTCTGGGTACGGCCGTAATGAAACCGACTTCGAGGGTCGGATCCGAGATAAGCTTGGAAGTGATATATGAGCTGCCTGTAAAATCACGGTTACGGATACGGCTGCGTCTTCCGGCGTTAACGGTTTTGACAGTCTGTACTACTTCAAACAGTCTGGGCCTGCCGGGAATACCGTATGATTTGAGCCCGGGGGAGACGGCAAGGCATATTGTCTTCTCGGTACGTGAAGAGTCAGCAACGACAAGGTTGGTATCAAGAGGATCGAGTTCCCTGTCCACACATTCCACGGAGGCATAGAAGCTCTTAAGGTCTATCGATATGTAAATATGATCCATTACCTGCCTCCTTTTCCTTGTGCTCTTATCATATTATCGAACAAATGTTCCGGAAAGTCAATCTGTATTCATTCCGTACTTTCTGTGTTAGAATTATGGCTATATTTACATATAACAGGAAGAGAAGATACGGTGGTAGAAATGAAAGAAGATCATAAAGATGCTCTCGAGTGGGAAGAGATAAGCACGGAACATATAGTAAGGGATGAGTGGATCGATATAAGAAAATCCGCATACAGATTTCCGGACGGAAGTGTATTTGAGCCGTTTTACAGCTACAGCAGAAGAGATTATGTTGTTATTGTAGCCGAAGATACTGACGGAAACTATCTGTGTGTCAGACAGTACCGGCAGGGGATCAAAAAGGTAACCTGCGAGTTTCCGGCAGGAGGTATAGAGCGAAGCGACGGAAAGCAATACGGAGGTGACGGGGATCTGTCAGCGGAGGACGCACTTGATGCAGCAAAACGCGAGCTGCTTGAAGAGACCGGATATAAATCGGAGGATTGGCAGCATCTTCTGACTCTTCCTTCAAATGCAACAATTGCGGACAATTATGCACACTTATTTATTGCAAGAGGTTGCCGCAAAGTCGCCGGACAAAGTCTTGATGATACCGAGTTCCTGAACATAGAAAACCATACGCCGAGAGAGATCGAAGAAATGATACAAAACGGCAAATTTCAACAGGCGATGCATATAGTCGCATGGCTTTTGGCTCATAGGGAAAGCAGACAGAAACAGTAAATGAACAGGTGGTTTTCGGACAGAAATCTTAACAAAAAAATATGGGTTGTAGCCCTCCCTATCATGATCCAAAATCTTATCGATGCCGCCGTGAATTCGGTGGATGTACTGATGCTCAATTATGTCGGACAGTCGGCAATAAGTGCTGTATCGCTTGCAAACAGTATGGTAGGAATATTCTTCATGTTCCTGTACGGAATCGGTACGGGAATTGCGATGCTTGCTGCGCAGTATTACGGCAAGGGGGATCTTAAGACCATTGAGAAGATCGAAGGAATAGGGCTTAGATTTGCACTGGGCGTGGCAATCATAGGTGCAGCGGGCGCCCTGATGATACCGTCTTATCTTATGCGTATATATACAAATGACGAGGTACTTATTGAGATCGGTGCGAGATACCTCGTATATATGGCACCGGGACTTATATTCTGGGCAGTCAGTGCGGTATATATGTCGATCCTCAGATGTATCGGGAAAGTCATGGTAAGCACCGTTCTGGAGACAGTTGCGCTTGTTTGTAACGTGACATTAAATGCGGTATTTATTTTCGGTCTGTTCGGTGCGCCCAGACTCGGAGTTGTGGGTGTGGCAATCGCTACGGCATCAAGCCGCCTGATCCAGCTTTTGGGCTGCGTCTTTGTCTCGCTTTATATAAAACCCGGTGTGCCTCTTACTTTTGCTACTGTGTTTACAAGATACCGGCTTCTGGAGCATGATTTTTTTGTTATGGCAATGCCTGCAATAGGAAATGATCTCGTATGGTCATTGGCGTTTTCGGTCTATTCGATGATAATCGGGCATATGGGAGACGACGCCGTTGCCGCATATTCAATAGTAAATGTTGTCAGAAATCTTGGAACGGTTATGTGTTACGGGATAGGAAGCGCCTCGGGAATAATCGTCGGCCAGATACTCGGAGAGGGTAATCGGGATGAGGGAATAAAAGCGGGTCATGCCTGTCTGAGACTGTCAGTTGTAACAGGAATTATTGGAGGACTGATCGTACTGGCGTTGATGCCGGTAACATTCAGATTTGTTTCGCTGACTGAAACAGCTCTTGATTATCTGAAGTTTATGCTGCTGATCAATACTTACTATGTTCTCGGTACCGCCGTTAATACCACACTTATTGCGGGAGTATTCAGAGCCGGCGGAGACAGCCGCTTTGGATTTATGTGTGATCTGATAGATATGTGGGTGTATGCTGTGCCGCTTGGACTTGTGGCAGCATTTGTCCTGAAACTTCCGGTCAAGTGGGTGTACTTTCTTTTGTGTACCGATGAATTTGTGAAGTGGCCGTGGGTATTAAAGAATTATTTTTCATATAAGTGGGCAAAAAATATAACGAGAGACATAGGCTGATTATTGTTTTTTGAAAACCGAAATGCTATTATTAGAAGTTGAGATACTGTAAGAACAGAGGATTTGCGGTATGAATGAAAAGCAGCTGAAAAGGCATATGTCACCTCTTGCGGCGCTTGCGTTTTCGATAGGTACAAGCATCGGATGGGGCTCGCTTGTTGTAACATGCAATACATATCTGGCAGGAGCCGGTCCCTGCGGAAGTGTGCTGGGACTTATCATCGGCGGAATAGCAATGCTTATAATCAGCCGGAGTTACACATATCTCATGAGAATGTATCCGGAGGCCGGAGGAGCATACAGTTACTCCAAAGAGGTGCTCGGATACGACTACGGATTTCTGGCGGCATGGTTTCTGGCCATGACGTATCTGGCGATACTATGGGCCAATATCACATCACTCCCCCTGTTCGGAAGGATATTCCTTGGGGGTCTGTTCAAGGTTGGAAAACTTTATACGATATTCGGGTATGATGTTTACATCGGGGAAATCCTCCTGTCTGTTGCGGCTACGGTAGTGGCTACGCTTATCTGCGCTAATTTCAAGCGCGCGGTTGATGCTGCTATGGTTGTTCTTGCCGCAATATTCATACTGGGGATAGCAGTTTGTTTTGTGGAGGCACTGTCCGGCGGAGGCAGTGTAGGGAAGCCGTATTTTATCGAGGATACCAATGCCGTAAAGCAGGTCGTGGAGATCGCCGTCATATCACCGTGGGCATTTATCGGATTTGAGAATATCTCGCATTTTACTGAGGAATTTACCTTCGACAGGCGTAAGCTCGGAAGGATATTTACAATTTCGGTAATAGTTACGCTTTCTTTGTACATAATGATTACATTGATGTCGGTCACTGCATATCCCGACAGGTATTCAAACTGGTCGGAGTATATAGCGGATATCGGCAATCTCAGCGGAATTGAGGCTCTTCCTCCTTTTTATGCGGCTCATTATTATATGGGAGACAGTGGAGTCTATATACTGATGCTTGTTCTGCTGTCACTTGTCATCACGAGCCTCTTTGGCAATATAAGTGCTATTTCCAGACTGTTTTACGCTCTGTCTAAAGACAGAATATTGCCGGGAAAACTGGATATGATCTATGATAACGGGATTCCGAAGAAGTCTGTTGCGCTGGTAGGGGCCGTATCGGTGCTGATACCGTTTGTCGGGAGGACTGCAATAGGCTGGATAGTGGATGTAACCACAATAGGGGCTACTATTATATATGCACTCACCTGTGTTTCGGCTGTTAAGCTTGCAAAGGAATCGGGAGACAAGACGGAAGCAAGGCTTGGCCGCATCGGACTTGTTCTTATGGCTGCATTTGGCAGTTATCTGCTCATTCCCGATATAGTCACGAGAAGTTCTGTCTCTAAGGAAACTTTCCTTCTGTTCATAGTATGGAGTGTTCTCGGCTTCGTCTATTTCAGACACATTTTGAAGAAGGATGTCGAGAAACGCTTCGGCTCGTCTGCTATAGTATGGGTTGCGCTTATGAGTCTCGTCTTTTTTGTTTCTTTCGTCTGGATGAAACAGTCGATGCTCACAACCGATGACGCAACAAAGGCAGCTGTTCTGGAGCATTATGAGAGTATTGCGGAAACTGACAGCGCCGAAGCTGTGGAAGTAGAGGCGTTTCTGGAGGGACAGTTTGAGAAGCGGGAGATGATTACGACAAATGTTGTGTTCATCACCATGATCGTATTTGCATTTGTTCTTGCTGTTATGCTTACCAATCATACTTATATGTCGAGGCGGTCGCTTGAGAGCGAGATGAGAGCAAATACCGATTCAATGACGGGCGTCAGAAACAAACATGCGTATTTTGTTCGTGAGAAAGAGATCAATGAAACTATTGCGGCGGGAACCGTCAGAAATTTTGCAATCGTTGTCTGTGACCTGAATGGTCTGAAAAAGGTCAATGACACATTGGGGCACAAGGCAGGAGATGAATACATCATTGCATCTGCAAGGATGATAGGGGAGATATTCCAGCACAGTCCCATATACAGGGTCGGAGGAGACGAGTTCCTTGTAATCGTATCCGGAAGGGATTATAACGTCAGAGGCGAACTTATGCGCATTCTGCATGAGAGATCCAAAGATCATATCACAAACGGCGGCGCCGTTGTCTCCGGCGGAATATCCGATTATATTCCCGATATTGATTTTGAGGTTAATAACGTCTTCAACAGAGCTGACAAGAAGATGTATGAAGAAAAGAAACTCTTAAAGAGTCTCGGAGCCGCAACAAGAGACGATGAAGTACAGACCGTATCGGAAAGCGCTGCTGCTTCATCACTTCCCGAAGGCTTTATAGAAGAAAATGTTATCCTAAATGTCAGAAGAAGTATTCTGATCGTTGATGATGAATCGATCAACCAGCAGCTTCTCGGCAATATGATCGAGGATGATTACGAAGTGCTGTATGCATCGGATGGTGAGGATGCTCTGGAAAAAATAGTTGAGCATAGGGAAGATATTGCCCTTATAATGCTTGATATTATGATGCCGAAGATGGGTGGAGTAGAGCTCCTTAGCAGGTTGAAGGAGGATCCGGAATTCAGGATCATACCGGTTATAGTACTGACTTCCGATCAGAATTCCGAAGTGGAATGCTTAAAGCTTGGCGCGGCTGATTTTATTCCCAAGCCATATCCGCTGCCTGAGGTTATCAAGGCAAGGATCAATAAGTGTATCGAGCTCTATGAAGACAGGAGCATAATCAATTCGACACAAAGGGATAATCTTACGAATCTGTTCAACATCGATTATTTCCAGCGATACGTCAAGCTGTTTGACCAGCATTATCCGGACAATCCTATGGATGCCGTTGTTGTTGATATCAACAGATTCCATATGATCAATGAAAGGTACGGAAAGGATTATGGTGATATGCTGCTT
The DNA here is from genome assembly GCA_002371615.1 of Lachnospiraceae bacterium UBA3762. Lineage (GTDB taxonomy): Bacteria > Bacillota > Clostridia > Lachnospirales > Lachnospiraceae > UBA2868. Next base: position 31,508 of record DFGA01000064.1, read on the forward strand.
AGGCGTGTGGGTGAGCGTGTCCGGCAGCAGGCTAGAAAGCTTGGCGGTGTCACATGCCGTCAGGGGGCGGATATTTTCTATCTGTACATACCGCACAGCGATGATTACAAAGATGTTCTTGATAAGATATCAGACAGGTTGTGCGAAGGAATGGAACTGCCTGAAGGTATGGATTCATCTGTCCCGGACAGGATAGTCCGGCTCAGACTTGGAGTATATTACAATGTTGACAAGTCGATAGATATCGACAGAAGATTTGACCGTGCCAAGATGGCAGCAAGGAATGCACGTGGAGACTATATTAATGCCATAGGCACGTACGATGAGAAGATGCACGAGGAGATGATGTTCAGAGAACGGCTTCTTGAGGACTTCAGAGCCGATATTGAGAACAGAAATTTCACTGTCTATCTTCAGCCCAAATTTGATATAAGGCATGAGAAACCCATCCTTTCAAGCGCCGAAGCCCTTGTGAGATGGGTTCATCCCGAATTCGGCATGATAAGCCCGGGACTGTTCATTCCGCTGCTTGAAGAACACGGACTGATACTTGAACTTGACAGATATGTATGGAACGAGACTGCCGAATATATAAGAAAATGCAAGGATAATTATGGCTTTTCGGTTCCTGTGTCCGTTAATGTTTCGAGAATAGATATGCTGATGCCGGATCTTAAGGGAATATTCAAGGAGATAATGCAGCGGTTTTCTCTTACCGCGGATGATATCATACTTGAAATTACCGAAAGTGCGTACACGGGTGATTCCGAGCAGATCATATCAATGGCAGGAGAACTGCGCGGTATGGATATGGGCTTTAGGATCGAGATGGACGATTTCGGAACCGGATATTCGTCTCTCGGTATGCTCTCCGATCTTCCTATCGATGTGCTCAAACTTGACATGTCATTTATAAGGAATGCGTTCGGAGAAAACCGTGATATGAGGATGATAGAGCTTATCATAGATATAGCCGATTATCTGAACGTGCCTGTAATTGCAGAGGGTGTCGAAACAGAAGAACAGTATCTGACTCTTAAAGCGATGGGCTGCGATATAGTTCAGGGGTACTATTTCTCCAAACCTCTTCCGCAGGAAGAATTCACGAAGCTCTTAGAAGAAAGAAGCCGTATAAAAATGCCGCAGCTGCCTGAAGTGCGCAGAAATCACACAAGCATCTCAAAAGCGCTTACGAACGATTTTGAGCGTATATACAACATTGATACGGTGTCTGACTGTTACCTTGAATTCTACTCGGGACCAAGAGGTGAACTGCAGCTTAAGGCCGACGGCTCATCGTTCTATGATACGGGTATAGGTGAGATAACCGGTCACGTAACGGATGAGGACAGGGACAGACTGGTTAATATTCTTGACAGGGATAATCTTGCAAAGTGGGCAAAGTCTTCCGAAATCTGCGAGATCAGTTACAATAAAATGGTGAAAGGTGAACCGAGACCGTACGTCATGCGTACCATTCACACGAGAAACAGGGATGAAAATCATGTTGTTATCGGTATATCCTCCGGGAAGACCGTAGGAAAAGTTTCCGTATGATTTGTATTGTAACCGGTGCGATTTTATCATATAATAACTGTCGGACAAAGGCGTCATGGATTATTTCATGACGCTTTTTTTTGAAAGAAGAAACAAGTATGGAAGGAGAGGGCAATGAAGAAAGAAGACATACTGAGCATGATCGATGAGGAAGGGGTTGAGTTTATCAGACTTCAGTTTACCGATGTTTTCGGGAAACTTAAAAATATTGCCGTAACGCCGGGACAGATGAGCAAGGTATTTGCCAACAGGTATTCGTTCTACGGTGCGGCTGTTTACGGTAACAAATATGATTTTGACGACAGACTTTATCTGTATCCTGACCTTGATACTTTCTCGATCCTTCCGTGGAGACCCCAGCAGGGGAAGGTTGCGAAGATATACTGTGATATACATTTTGCGGACGGGACTCCTTTTGAAAACGCTCCAAGATATATTTTGAAAAGAGCTGTTGATAAAGCAAAAGAGTCCGGCTACAGCCTGATAGTTGATCCGGAGTGTGAGTTTTTCCTGTTTCATACGGATGAAAACGGGCTGCCGACCACAACTTCTCACGAACTTGCGGAATACATGGATGTGGGTCCTGTGGATTTCGGAGAAAATGCCAGAAGAGACATTGTTCTGATGCTGGAGGAAATGGGATTCGAGATAGAGTCTTCGCATCATGAACATGCTCCCGCGCAGCATGAGATAGACTTCAAGGAGGATGATGCTTTTGCTATGGCAGACTCCATTCAGACATTTAAGTTTGCTGTCAGGTCGATCGCTAAGAGATTCGGTCTGTATGCAACGTTTATGCCGATGCCGCGACAGGGGGTTGCAGGTTCGGGAATGCATATCCGGCTAAGGCTTATGAAGGATGGAAAGAATGTATTTATGAAGTCTGACGGAGTGCCGTCAGATGAGGCTATGTGGTTTTCGGGCGGAATAATGCAGCATGCAAGGGGCCTTGCCGCTATCGCCAATCCTACTGTCAACTCATACAAAAGGCTTGTATCGGGACTTGATGCACCATATATGATCAATTGGGCTACAAAGGGAGAAAAGGCGCTCATCAACATAGAATCCGAACCGGATGATGTTAAGGTGGAGATACGGTTCCCTGACGGTGCGGCCAATCCGTACCTGCTGTTTGCAACGTGCATTGCGGCCGGACTTGACGGTATTGATAAACAGACCTCTCCGGGTGATGAACTTGCAACTGACACATCCTCATTCGGGCATCTTCCGGATGATCTTAAAGAAGCCCTAGAGGAGCTTGGGAAAGATGAGGTCGTAAAAGGCGCTCTGGGAAGTGATTTTACTGATATTTACACAAAGATCAAACGGGATGAATGGAATGATTTTATCTCCGAAGTAACGGAGTGGGAAATACGTAATTATCTGGCAAAGTTGTAAGATTCGCAAGGAGATCCGATGGGCGCGATAATAGTGGCAATGCCCAAACATGAAGACTCGGAGCGGATCGTGTCGGTCATAAAGCAAAGTGGAATATGGGCAGATATATTCATTTGTTCTTCCGGTTCCGAAATACTGCGCAGGATCGAAGATATGGATATAAGTCTGATCATCTGTACCCGTAAGCTTAAGGATATGGGGTACGAGGAACTGCACGGCTATCTGCCGCCAAAGCTTAACCTGTTGCTTCTGACCAAGGATGTGCGCATAGGTCTGTATTCGAGTAATATAATAGTTCTTCAGATGCCATTCAGGACATCTGATCTGGTAAACAGCGTCCGTATGATGCTGCCAGGGCAGATACCGGAGGGACGCAGGAAACTTCCTGCAAGATCGGCACTTGACAAGCAGACGATCGATAAGGCCAAGACGCTGCTGATGGCGCGGAATAACATGACCGAACCGGAAGCCTACAGGTATCTTCAGAAGAACAGTATGGATATGGGAAGGACTCTTTGTGAGACGGCCCATATGATCATTTCAATGATAGATGAGGTGCTGTAGAGCTTTGGACTGTGCTGCCCCGGAAATATAAAGGTACGAGGAGAATCAATATGGTTAAGATCAATGACAATTATAACAGGCTTGAAGGAAGCTATCTGTTTTCGACGATAGCAAAGAAAGTCGGTGCCTATACCAAGGAACATCCCGATAAGAGGATCATCAGACTCGGAATAGGGGATGTTACAAGACCGCTTCCCGCTGCGGTTATTAAGGCACTTCACCTTGCGGTTGATGAAATGGCAGACGAGAGTACTTTTAAGGGATATGCCCCGGATAAGGGGTATGATTTTCTGCGTCATGCAATATGCGAAAATGATTTCAGACAAAGAGGGTGTGATATAGATGAGGATGAGATATTTGTTTCCGACGGGGCAAAACCGGATTCGGGAAATATTCAGGAAATATTCTCGAGTGATTCATCTGTAGCGGTTTGCGATCCTGTTTATCCGGTTTATGTTGATTCCAATGTTATGGCGGGACGTAAGATTTCTTATCTGCCCTGTACTGCCGAAAATGGTTTTAAGCCGCAAATACCTGACAGAGAGTATGACATGATCTACATATGTTCTCCCAATAATCCGACAGGATGTGCGCTTACGGAATATGAACTTCAGCAGTGGGTCGATTATGCCGCAGGCTGCGGAGCGGTTATAATATTCGATGCGGCATATGAGGCTTACATTAGTGAAGACGGCGTTCCACATTCGATCTATGAGTGTCGTGGGGCCAGAGAATGTGCTGTCGAACTGCGATCCTTCTCGAAAAATGCCGGGTTTACGGGGCTAAGACTCGGATATGCCGTAGTTCCGAAAGAACTCGTAAGGGGAGGCATCTCGCTTAATTCGCTGTGGGCAAGAAGGCATGCGACCAAATACAACGGGGCTCCGTATATAGTTCAACGTGCAGGTGAAGCGGTCTATTCCGCAGAAGGAAAGCAGCAGGTAAGGCAGCTTGTCGACTACTATATGGAAAATGCATCGTATATATTGTCGGGACTTACAAAAGCAGGTTTTGAGGCGTTTGGAGGTGTTAATTCCCCGTATGTGTGGATGGCGACACCGGATGGTATGTCAAGCTGGGAATTTTTCGATATGCTGCTTGAAAGAGCCGGAGTGGTAGGTACACCGGGCGTGGGATTCGGAGCCTGCGGAGAGGGGTATTTTCGGCTGACATCGTTTGGAAACAGTGAAAACACAAAGGAAGCGGTTGACAGGATAGTAAGTCTTATGGCGTGATTGCAGCTGATTTTGAAATGTCAAGTTGCCGTATGTCAAGATACAAAGCAAGTAACTTGACATACGGCAAAATTGTATCTTGACAAATAAGACCCGGTGTGTAAAATGAAATGTATAAATACTAAATAAGCCGGGAAAGGAAATAGAATGAAATATCTTGATGTTCATGAGGCGTCTGCCAAATGGGACATGACGGAAAGACGTATTACAATGTTGTGCCGCAACGGTGTCATAGAAGGCGCCCAAAAGGATGGAAAGGTGTGGCTTATTCCGGCCAATACACCCAAACCTTATGACGGCAGAACCAAAGAGGCCCACAGGGCCGGTAAGAAAAGAGAAAAAAAGGAGAGAATAGTTATGGGCAAGTATTTCGGAACAGACGGCTTCCGAGGCAAGGCAGGTGTTGTTCTTACTGCGGAGCATGCGTTTAAGATCGGCCGCTTTCTTGGATGGTATTACGGCAAGGAGCATCCGGCAAGAATTGTTATCGGTAAGGATACGAGACGTTCTTCCTACATGTATGAGAATGCTCTTTCTGCCGGTATAACGTCATCAGGAGGGGATTCGTACCTTCTGCATGTTACTACAACCCCCTGTGTCAGTTATATCACAAGAACGGAAGGGTTTGACTGCGGCATCATGATCTCTGCCAGTCATAATCCGTTCTTTGACAACGGCATCAAACTCATGAATAACGAAGGCGAGAAAATGGAAGATGAAGTCCAGGATCTTGTTGAACAGTTTATTGACGGACTGATAGATGATGTTGAGTGGGCTACCGATGATAAGATCGGAAGAACTATAGATTTCTATTCGGGACGTAACCGTTATATCGGATACCTTACGAGTATCGCACCGGTTTCTTTCGAAAAATGCAAAGTTGCGCTTGATTGCGCAAACGGTAGTTCGTGGATGATCGGCCGCGCGGTTTTCGATGCACTTGGCTCCAAGATAAATGTTATGAATGACACTCCCGATGGTGTAAACATCAACTTAAATGCCGGTTCCACCCATATCGAGGGACTGCAAAAATATGTTCGCGAGAACAAGGTTGATGTGGGATTTGCCTTTGACGGAGATGCCGACAGATGTCTGGCGGTCGATGAATACGGGGATGTGGTAAACGGAGACATGATCATGTACATCTGCGCAAAGCATTTCAAGAATAAGGGAATGCTTCCGAGCAATACGGTAGTTACGACCGTAATGTCGAATTTCGGATTATACAAAGCCTTCGACAATATCGGAATCAATTATGAGAAGACAAAAGTCGGCGACCGTTATGTATATGAAAACATGAAAGAAAACGATCATATGATCGGTGGCGAGCAGTCGGGGCACGTTATATTCAGGAAATATGCGCACACAGGTGACGGACTTGTCACGGCCATCATGCTTATGACTGTTCTTGTTGAGACGCATCTTCCACTGTCGGTACTCGCTTCGGAAGTGAAGATGTATCCGCAGGTTCTTAAGAATGTTGAAGTTGACGACAAAGAAGCAACACTTGAAGATCCTGCCGTAAAAGGAGCGGTTGATAGTACGACTTCGTATCTTGGAAATGAGGGACGCGTTCTATTGAGAGCTTCAGGAACAGAGCCTGTTCTTCGCGTGATGAGTGAGGCGCAGACATATAAAGACTGTGAAAAATGTGTTGATGAGATAATTGCCGCAATGAAAGAGTCGGGGCATCTTGTCAAGATCCGGTAAGAGTATAAGAAAGGTGGTACACATGAACTGTAAGATTGAAGATCTGTATGATCTGTCGCATTCGGCGGCGGGAGATTATCTTAAGGGCTTTACTTATCCGTGGGAGGCACTTGAGGGGATCAAAGAACTGATACTTAAGATCGGAGCAACCTTATCTTTGGATGAGTATGATCATCCCGAGGAGGATGTATGGATCGCAAAAGACGCTAAAAGATACCCGAATAATTATATCGGAGGACCGTGCATAATAGGGCACAATACCGAAGTTCGTCCGGGCGCGTTCATAAGGGGTTCGGCACTGGTTGGAGATAACTGTGTTGTGGGCAACTCAACCGAACTTAAAAACGTAATACTGTTTGATAATGTACAGGTTCCTCATTACAACTATGTCGGTGACTCGATCCTCGGATATAAGGCTCATATGGGGGCCGGTTCGATAACAAGTAACGTTAAGTCTGATAAAAAACTTGTTGTTATTAAAGGCGAGGATGAGTTCATAGAGACAGGCCGTAAGAAAGTCGGTGCAATGCTCGCTGACAGGGTTGAGGTCGGCTGCAACAGCGTACTTAATCCGGGAACCGTTATCGGAAGGGACAGCAACATATATCCGGTGTCATGCGTTCGAGGAGTGATCCCCGCAAACAGCATATACAAAGAGGCTAAAAAGATCGTTATTAAAGAATGTTGACAGGAGGAACAAAATGAGAGTAATAGTAGCAAACACTTATGAAGAGGGTGCAAAAGCAGCAGCAGACATTATTGAAAAACTTGTAAGGGAAAATCCCGAATGTACGCTTGGACTTGCAACCGGATCAAGCCCTGTTGGAATGTACAAAGAACTTGCAAGAAGATGTAAGGAAGAGGGCCTTGATTTTTCGAAAGTTCATTCGGTAAATCTTGACGAATATGTTGGCCTTGAACCTACTCATCCGCAAAGTTACAGGTATTTTATGGATGACAATCTGTTCAATCACATCAACATCGATAAGGCAAACACATATGTAGCAAAAGGTGTGGGAGATATTGAAGCGAATCTTAAGGAGTTTAATGATATTCTCGACAAAACCGATATAGATCTGCAGGTTCTGGGTGTAGGACCCGACGGTCATCTCGGATTTAACGAGCCCGGTGCTACTCTTTACGAGAAAGCCCACAAGGAAACTCTTGAGGACAGTACAATTGATGCCAATACAAGATTTTTTGAGAGCCGTGATGAGGTTCCGAAGTATGCTGTAACAATGGGAATGGGAAGCATCATGAAAGCAAAGACGCTTCTTATGATCATTAACGGCAACAAGCAGGAGGCGGCAAGGAAGCTTCTTATGGAGGACAGGATCGATCCTATGTGCCCCGCAACATTCCTGAGGCTCCACAGGGATGCTGTTGTTGTGATTGAGAAGAAACTTGCGGATGAGATCGGATACAAAGGATAACTGCTATATTTGAGAATGACTTACAGATGAACTGCAAATGACTTACACATTTGGAAGTGTAAGTCATTCTTATATAGAAGAATACAGTGTATTAACAAAGGAGATCAGAGTATGTGCGGAATAGTAGGCTATATCGGAAACAGACAGGCGGCACCGATACTTCTTCAGGGGCTTTCAAAGCTTGAATACCGCGGCTATGATTCGGCAGGAATCACGGTGAGGAACGGAAGTGATCCGGCCGAGGTTGTCAAGACGATAGGAAAACTTCACAATCTGGTAGAGAAGACGGATGAGGGAAGAGCGCTTATCGGAAATTGCGGTATAGGTCATACAAGATGGGCTACGCACGGGGTTCCGAGCAAGACAAATGCGCACCCCCATGTATCGGGGAACTGTACCAACTCGGGCTCGGGAGTGGTTGAATCCGAGGTTGTCGGAGTACATAACGGGATAATCGAAAACTATCAGGAGCTTAAAGCAAAACTTGAACGTCATGATTACAGGTTTTACTCACAAACCGATACGGAAGTTCTGATCAAACTTGTGGATTATTATTACAAAAAATATAAGGTAGGTCCCATAGATGCCCTGGCGAAGACGATTGTGAGAGTGAGGGGGTCTTATGCACTGGTTGTTATGTTTTCCGATTATCCCGACAGAATATTTGTTGCCCGTAAGGATTCGCCCATGATAATCGGGGTAAATGACGGAGAGTCATTCATAGCTTCCGATGTACCTGCCATATTGGAACATACAAGAAATGTGTATTATATAGGCAATCTTGAAATGGCAGAGATATCGGCCGGAGATGTAACGTTCTACAATCTTGACGGAGATGCCATCGAAAAAGAGGTCACGAAGATCGAGTGGGATGCCCAGTCTGCGGAAAGAGGCGGATACGAGCATTTCATGATGAAGGAGATCCATGAACAGCCGAAGGTTGTGCTTGATACTCTCCACAAGTATATAACAGGGAAGGACGGTTCATATGATATTGATCTGTCGGAGGTTGGTATTACGGATGAAATGATAAGAAGTCTTTCCGAAATATATATTGTAGCCTGCGGGAGTGCGTGGCATGTCGGAATGGAGGCACAGTATGTGATAGAGGAAATGACTGATCTGCAGGTAAGGGTAGAACTTGCTTCCGAATTCCGTTACAGGAAAAATCGCCTCGTTAATGATGCTTTGGTGATCATCATATCCCAGTCGGGAGAGACGGCGGATTCACTTGCGGCTCTTCGTATGGCGAAGGAGAAAGGCATTACAACACTGGCGCTTGTGAATGTTGTAGGCTCGTCAATAGCCAGAGAGGCTGATTATTGTATGTATACCCTTGCAGGTCCGGAAATCTCGGTGGCAACTACAAAAGCATACAGCTGTCAGCTTGTATGCATGTATATGCTTGCACTTAAAATTGCTGTTGCAAGATGCTGCATGGAGTCTGTTTCGTCATATGTAACGGAACTGTTATCGCTTCCTGATAAGATGACAAAGGTCCTCGATGACAAGGAAAGGATACAATGGTTCGCCTCCAAGTATTCAAACGCAAGGGATATTTTCTTTATCGGAAGAGGTATTGATTATGCGGTCTGCCTTGAAGGCTCACTAAAGATGAAGGAGATAAGTTATATCCATTCGGAGGCATATGCGGCCGGCGAATTAAAGCATGGTACCATATCGCTTATCGAGGACGGAACGCTTGTAATAGGGACGCTTACCCAGACCGACCTGTACGAAAAGACACTTTCCAATATGATGGAGTGCAAGAGCCGGGGAGCTTATCTTATGGGAATTACCGCATACGGAAAATACGATGTCGAAGATTCTGTCAACTTTACCGTTTATGTTCCGACTGTTGATGAACACTTTATCGGAAGCCTTGCGATCATACCGCTTCAGCTTCTCGGTTATTATTTGAGTGTTGCAAAAGGTCTTGATGTTGATAAACCCCGCAACCTTGCAAAGAGTGTTACCGTGGAGTAAAATAGATAGATGCTGTGGCGCTCAAGTATCTTAGGAGGTAAATACGATGCAGGAATATGCACCCGTTAAACAGGGAAAGGTAAGAGAAATATATGATGTAGGAGACAATCTTGTAATTGTTGCAACCGACAGGATCAGCTGCTTTGATGTTATTCTTGACAATGAGATAACAAACAAGGGAAAAGTTCTTACCCAGATGTCGGAGTTCTGGTTTGACTTCACGAAGGATATTGTTCCGAATCATATGATCTCCACTGATACCGATGACATGCCGGAGTTTTTCAGAAATGAAAAGTTTGAAGGCAGAAGTATGCTTGTCAGAAAACTTGATATGTTACCGGTTGAATGCATCGTAAGAGGATATATTACAGGTACTGCATGGAAAGAGTATGTGAAATCACAGACTGTTTGTAAAACTCCGGTAGTTGCCGGACTTGTAGAGTCGCAAAAGTTCCCCGAGGCAATCTTTACCCCTTCGACAAAGGCAGAGATCGGAGATCACGATGAGAATGTTTCGTATGAGGAATGCATAGATTATCTTGAGGCAAGATTTCCGGGCAAAGGCAGGGAATATGCTTCGAAGATAAGAGAGTACTCGCTTGCCATATATAATAAGTGCGCCGACTATGCAAGGGGACGTGGTATAATAATTGCCGATACAAAGTTTGAATTCGGTCTGGATGAAGACGGAAATATCGTCCTGGCTGACGAAGTATTAACACCCGATTCGTCAAGATTCTGGCCGGCGGATAAATATGAGAGCGGCAGAAGTCAGGAATCGTTCGATAAGCAGTTTGCGAGAGACTGGCTGACGAACAACAAGGACCACTCGTGGAAACTGCCCGAGGATGTTACTAAGATTACTATCGACAAATATCTTCAGGGGTATAAAATGCTTACCGGGAAGGATCTCAAATGAACACAGATACATATATAAGTCCTTTATCGGAGAGATATTCATCAAAGGAGATGCAGTTCATTTTTTCTCAGGACAAGAAGTTTTCCACATGGAGAAAACTATGGATTGCTCTTGCTGAGACCGAAAAAGAACTCGGTCTTGAATCGGAGGGTAAACCCGTTATAACCGATGAGATGATCGAAGAGATGAAGGCTCATGTTGACGATATTAATTACGATGTTGCAAAGGAGCGGGAAAAGAAAGTAAGACACGATGTAATGAGTCATGTGTACGCATACGGCATCCAGTGTCCGAAGGCGGCGGGTATTATCCACCTGGGAGCCACAAGCTGCTATGTCGGTGATAATACGGATATCATTATTATGCGTGAAGGCTTGCAGCTTGTCAGAAAAAAACTCATAAACGTAATCGGCATACTCGCTGATTTTGCCAATAAATACAAGGCAGTTCCGACCCTTGCCTTTACGCATTTTCAGCCTGCCCAGCCTACAACGGTGGGAAAGAGGGCTACTCTTTGGATCAACGAGTTTATGATGGATCTTGAAGATCTGGAATACGTTTCCGGCTCCCTTAAGCTTCTCGGATGCAAGGGGACAACAGGAACCCAGGCATCGTTTAAGGAATTGTTTGATAATGATCAGGAAAAACTAGACAAGCTCGACAGTATGATTGCGTCGAAAATGGGGTTTGATTCCTGCTATCCCGTAAGCGGACAGACATATTCAAGGAAAGTCGATACAAGAGTATTAAATGTTCTCGCAGGTATAGCTGCAAGCGCTCACAAGATGTCAAATGACATACGACTGCTCCAGCACCTCAAGGAGGTCGAGGAGCCTTTTGAAAAGAGCCAGATTGGTTCATCGGCTATGGCATATAAGCGTAATCCCATGAGATCGGAGAGGATCGCATCGCTTTCAAGATATGTTATGATAGATGCTCTTAATCCTGCCATTACATCCGCCACACAGTGGTTTGAAAGAACCCTTGACGATTCGGCAAATAAGAGACTGTCGGTTGCGGAAGGGTTCCTGACCCTTGACGGGATTCTGGATCTGTGCATTAACGTTACGAACGGGCTTGTCGTAAACGAAAAGGTAATAGACAGGCACATAAGAAGCGAGCTTCCGTTTATGGCAACCGAAAACATTATGATGGATGCTGTAAAGGCAGGCGGAAACAGACAGGAACTTCATGAGAGTATCAGAAAGCTCTCGATGGAAGCCGGAAAACACGTTAAGCAGGACGGGGCCGATAACGATCTGCTTGAGCTTATTGCCGCATCGGATGATTTTGACCTGACAATGGAGCAGCTTAACGGGTATATGAATCCGGCGGATTATACCGGAAGGAGTACGGAGCAGGTTGAGGCGTATATTAATAACGTTGTAGCTCCCATTCTTGATAAAAATAAAGACCTCCTCGGCGTGGAAGCCGTTATCTCGGTCTGAAGGTGTAACATGGATAAGAAGAAAAGAACACACTTTATAATCATAATGCTTTTTTTGCTTGCCCTTATACTTGTAGGAGTATTTCTGACCGGTAATACTTCGGGAGAAGAAGAGCCTATCGGAGAAGTGATGAGGGATGCGGTTCTTCATGAAAATGCAAAGGTAAGGCTATTGGGCATCCTTCCGGTCAATCCGGCACTTATCTCTGCATATACGGTAACGGGAATCATCTTTGTTTTTTCACTTATCGTGAGGATATTTGTGATACCTAAATTTTCAAATACCCCCGGCAGATTCCAGCTTTTGCTGGAGCAGGCTGTGGGTATTTTTGACGGGTTGGCGGAATCTAACAGCCCCCACAGACATAAGTTTCTCGGGGCATATGTATTTACAGCGGGTGTCTATATTTTTATCGGAACAATGTTTGAACTGCTGGGAGTTATGGTACCTACAACTTCGGGAGGTACGATTGCTCTTCCCGCTCCGCTTGCTGATATCAACGGTGCGATATCGATGGGTGTTATTTCATACTGCGTGATACTCTCGGGCGGTATAGCGGGCAACAGGTTTAAAGGTGTGCTTAATACACTGAAGGATTTCTCGCTTCCGATCTCAATGAGCTTCAGGCTTTTCGGTGCGCTCCTTTCCGGAGCACTTGTAACCGAACTTGTATACTATTACATAACAACAAGTTTTATTATACCTATATTCGTTGCCGTGATGTTCACAATGCTGCATGCACTGATCCAGGCCTATGTGCTGACTATGCTGACGGCACTTTTTTACGGGGAAGTAAGCGAGACAACCACTACCGTGAATTGATAATCCGGCACATCATCTTGGAATTATCCGGACTATATAAAGCGGGTGTCTGCAGGGATGCCGCAAAGCGAGTTCCGCAGACGCGAAGGCTTTCCTGAAGCGTCGAGGACTGTTTGAGCGACCGGCGCCCTGCCAGACAGGCCCCGCTTTCGGCGAAAATATAATTAGGTTTAATTAGGTTAATTGTTAGATAAAGAATTGGTTAATCAATAAGTAACAGGAGGAATAAACAAATGAACAGGATTGTAGTCAGAATTGCGGCGGCACTTATGCTTGCGCTTGCCATTGCGGCTCTTGTAAGACCTCAGGCAGTGTATGCATCTGACGCGGCAGACGCAGCTGTAGTAATGTCGGATGAGGCGTCGAACATTCATAACAAGGCATGGGCAGCCGGAATAACCATAGCAGTTGTTGCCGCAGCGGGAGCGATCTCCATGGGCTTAGTTATATGGAAATCCGTCGAAGGTATTGCCAGGCAGCCTGAAGCGGAAGGTAAGATACGAACAACGATGATGCTTGGTCTTGTGTTTGTTGAGACGGCCATCATCTATGCACTTATTATGGCGATACTGATCATATTCGTATTATAAGGTAACGATAGGAGTTTGACATGCCGTTAAATATCGACGTGCAGCAGATACTGCTGCATATGTTCAATCTGGTACTGCTCTTTGGTATTCTCTATGTTCTGCTGTACAAACCGGTTCATGATTTTATGGCAAAGCGCGAAGAAGAATACAAGGACAGGGAAGATAAGACCCGGGATGCACTTTCGGATGCCGAAAAGCTCAAGGGTGATTATGAAAAGATGATAAAGGAAACTGAGGCAGACTTGGCTGCAAAGCGTGCCGAGTTAAGTGCTGCTGCCGAAGAGGACAGGGAGAAAATCATAAGCGATGCGCATGCGCGCGCCGCGCAGATCGTTGATGAGGCAAGGAACAAAGCCCAAAGCGAGCATGACCGTCTGATGGCAAGAGCGCAGTCGGAGATCGCCGAATATGTTTCAAAAGCTGCCGAGAAGATTGTCCTGAAAGACGAAAGTCTGTCGGATGATTTTGACACGTTCTTTGAAAGCATGGCACAGCAGAAGGAAGCGGATAATGGATGATAAGATGACCGCTGTATTATACAGCAGTGAACAGCCTTCCGAAAAGGATATGGAGCGTTTGTCCGCGTTTCTTGGGGATAAATACCAAAAGAACGTATCCATCGGCTGGAAGAAGAGTGAGAAGACAAAGGGTGGGTTCCGCCTTGTTGCAGGAAACGATGTATATGACTGGAGCGCGGAAGGCAAGCTGCGCCAGCTTCAGGACGCCCTTCTGAAATTTCGTGATGAACGTACGGACATTATCCCCCTTATCAAAGACACACTTTCTTCATGGACACCGTCTGTTATGGCAACGGAGATCGGTACGGTTACAACTGTCGGAGACGGAATCGCAACAGTGAGCGGGCTTGAAGATGCATCATACGGAGAAATACTCCTGTTCTCAGGTGGAGTAAGAGGAATGGCGCTCGATCTTCGGCGTGATGAGATAGCGTGCATCCTGTTTGATACTGAGGATGAGGTGTGCGAAGGAAGTACGGTTAAACGCACGGGAAGAGTTGCCGCAGTCCCTGTCGGAGAAGGATTCCTCGGAAGAGTCGTGGATCCTCTAGGAATCCCGATAGACGGCGGGGATGATATAATCGCCGATGATTACAGACCGGTAGAGTGTGAGGCCCCTGCGGTAATAGACAGACAGGCCGTAAATACACCGCTTGAGACGGGGATCCTTGCGATAGATTCCATGTTTCCGATAGGCCGCGGACAGAGAGAACTAATTATCGGAGACCGCCAAACGGGTAAGAGTACGATATTAACCGATACAATCATTAACCAGAAGAACAAGGATGTAATATGCATCTATGTTGCTATCGGACAGAAATCAAGTACGATCGCAAGAGTAGTTGACACACTTACCAGATGCGGAGCAATGGAGTATACCATCGTTGTAAACGCATCTGCAGCAGAGGCCGCACCGCTTCAGTATATAGCCCCTTACGCGGGATGTGCCATGGGCGAATACTTCATGGAAAAGGGGAAGGATGTACTGATCATATACGACGATCTTACAAAACATGCGATAGCTTACCGTTCTATAAGCCTCCTGCTTGAGAGAGCTCCGGGTCGTGAGGCTTTCCCGGGAGATGTTTTCTACCTGCATTCGAGGCTTTTGGAAAGAGCTGCGCACCTGTGCGATGAAAAAGGCGGAGGTTCAATGACGGCGCTTCCGGTTATCGAAACACAGGAAGAGGATGTTTCTTCATATATCCCGACAAACGTTATTTCGATTACCGACGGACAGATTTTCCTCTCCAGCGGACTGTTCAGACTCGGGCAGCGTCCGGCCATAAATGTGGGTCTGTCCGTATCGCGTGTCGGAGGAGATGCGCAGACAAAAGCAATGAAAAAAGCTGTCGGAACTCTCAGACTTGACCTTGCCCAATACAGGGAGATGGAGACTTTTTCGCAGTTTTCGGGTGATATGGATGAGGCTACGAAGAGGCAGATAAGATACGGCGAAGGTCTTATGAAGATACTCAAACAAAAGCCGAAGAGCCCCAGAAGCCTTGCACAGCAGGTGTTTATGCTTGTGATAGCAACAATGGACAAGTTTGAGACAATAGATGTCGAAGATATTGATGATAAGATCGACGAAACAGTTCATGATGTGATGACAAGATGCCAGGATATTGTTCTTAAGATCGAGAATGAAGGTACAATCTCGGATGAGGATAAACAGAGGATACTTGATACGGTAAGAGGATTACATGAGTGATATCAGAGAGATAAAATCACGGATGAAGTCAGTATCGGACACCGCCAAGATAACAAAGGCCATGTACATGATCTCATCGAGTAAGATGAGAAGAGCAAGAGCCGAGCTGGAGCGGACGAGACCGCATTTTGATGCACTAAGCAGTGAGATCAAGAGGATATTCAGGTCTAAAAGTCATATAGACAGTCCCTATATGTATCCTGCCGACGGGTCCCATGATCTTCCGGGAGCATATGCGTACATCGTCGTAACATCCGACAAAGGACTTGCGGGATTTTACAATCATGCAGTCATTAAGGAATTCGAAAGTCAGATGACGGATCATGAAAGCAGATACTTTATGGTCGGAGACTACGGGTGTAAATACTGTGATGCGCTTGGGATCGAATATGACGGTGAGTTCCGCTTCTCCGCAGATAACCCTACAATGCGCAGAACCAGGCGTATGGCGGATTACATACTTGATGAATATGATGCGGGCAGGGTCTCAAAAATATTCCTTATATATACCGATCTTGAGAATAATATCTCGCAAAAAGCCAGGACTGTAAGACTTTTGCCGTTTCACCGTAAAGATTTTACGGATGGGGATGCGATGAATGATAATGTGAGGTTTAATTTCTTTCCGTCGGCAGAAAGTGTACTTAACAACATAGTCAGAAGTTATGTTGCTGAATATCTGTACAGTGCACTTGTTGACAGTTACTGCTGCGAACAGAGTGCGAGAATGAATGCAATGGATGAGGCAGACAGGAATGCCAACGAACTGATGACTGAACTGCGTCTTGAATATAATCATGCCCGCCAGGGTAAGATCACAAGAGAGATAACCGAGATCTCCGCAGGTGCACGGGCACTTAAGAAAAAGAAAATGGCGGAGATCGCTGCCAAAGGAGCAAATACAAATGGAAGGTAAGATCGTTCAGATTTCCGGTCCCGTAGTGGATGTGGAGTTTCCGGCAGGGGGACTTCCAAGGATACGGGAAGCTTTATATACAAAAAACGGCGATAAGAATGTGTTCATGGAAGTTGAACAGCATATAGGGCACGAGACGGTCCGGTGCATTATGATGGGACAAAGTGAAGGATTAAAGCGGAATATGACCGTTACCGCCACGGGTAATTCCATCACTGTTCCGGTGGGAGATGTTACACTCGGCAGGATGTTTAATGTATTGGGTGACCCTATAGACGGTATGGGGAATATCTCCTCTGATGCGACAAGGTGGAGCATACACAGAAAAGCTCCTGCTTTTAGTGAGCAGAAGAGCTCGATAGAGATACTTGAGACCGGGCTTAAGGTAATAGACCTTATAGAGCCGTATACCAAGGGCGGTAAGATCGGACTGTTCGGAGGAGCAGGGGTTGGCAAGACCGTTCTGATTCAGGAGATGATTCACAATGTCGCAATGGAACACGGCGGGTATTCCGTGTTTGCAGGCGTAGGAGAGAGAAGCCGTGAAGGAAACGATCTGTGGAATGAAATGAGAGAAAGCGGTGTAATAGACAAAGCAGCGCTTGTGTTCGGACAGATGAACGAGCCGTCGGGAGTCAGGATGAGAGTCGCTCTCTCGGGACTTACCATGGCTGAGTATTTCAGAGATGAACAAAAGAAAGACGTACTTCTGTTTGTTGATAATATATTCAGATTTGTTCAGGCGGGAAGCGAAGTATCCACGCTTCTCGGGCGCTTGCCATCCGCGGTGGGTTACCAGCCGACTCTGGCGGAGGAGATGGGGGCTTTGCAGGAGCGTGTTTCATCGACTAAGAACGGGTCTATAACAAGCGTCCAGGCAGTGTATGTTCCTGCGGATGACCTTACCGATCCTGCACCGGCAACAACTTTTGCCCACCTTGACGCAACGACTGTCCTGTCGCGTAAGATAGCCGAGCAGGGTATTTATCCTGCGGTTGATCCGCTTGAATCATCATCTGCCATACTTGAGGAAAGTATTGTCGGTAAGGAGCATTACGATACCGCATGGGCGGTTAAGAACCTGCTTCAAAAGTATAACGAACTTAAGGATATCATTGCCATCCTCGGAATGGAAGAACTTAGTGAAGAGGACAAGCTTACTGTTAACAGGGCCAGAAAAGCACAAAGATTTCTCGCCCAGCCTTTAAGTGTGGCCGAGAAGTTTACGGGAGTCAAAGGTGTATATGTTCCGCTGTCAGAAACGATTAAGGGCTTTTCGGCTATTCTCGGAGGCGATGCCGACAATATGCCGGAAGCTGCATTCTACAACGTGGGAACACTTGATGACGCATACGCAAAGAGCAAGCAGATATGAATGAATTTAATCTTCATATAATTGAAGCAGACAAGGATTTTTTTGAGGGCAAATGCGTTTCTCTTGTTATACCGACAACCGAAGGAATGTACGGTATACAGGCCATGCATGAGAATCTTGTTGCGGCAATCGATATCGGGGTCATTAAGTATACCCTTCCGGACGGAACCAGATGTCACGCGGCCGTATCAAACGGAATGGTCAAAGTTGAGAATAACAATGTCCTTATTCTTGTGGAATCGTGTGAAGATCCCGATGACATTGATGAGGAAAGAGCCAGACGTGAGGAAGAGGATGCAAGAGATGTTCTGGCCGGCAAGACTGACAGGATCAATTACCGGGCCGCCAAAGGGATGCTGGCAAGAGCGGTCAACCGTCTCAAGATCAAGAAAAGATACGGGAAATATAACTGATGTCAGTCTGACTGCTGCTTCAGCTGTATTCTTATAACCGGTCTGATTGCCCCGCCGGGGCGGTTTATTTCTTTTCCTGCCTCCCGTATTTCGCCGTCAACCGTTACTATAGGAGCGGTCACGGAATTTTCACCCTGTTCCGGCATAAGCCACCACCATGAACTTCTGTAACCTTTCATATCCCACATATTTGCTTTGCTCATACTGTTGACATTAACACCTGCGCTCTTTGCAGCAGGCGTAAGGAGCAGCTGCCTCTCCCGGTCGGAATCAAAAGCATTGGCTGCTTCCTGTACGGTAAGCAGCGTGATATAGTCGCCTTCGAATCTTGCCATTGCTCCAAGCTCATACATGGAAAATGACCCGATATATTCCGGAGAGTTGATATAGGCGCGTATATCAGAATTCTCCCATGAGACACTTTCGTGTTTCTGGTTGAAACTCCTGCCGTCTATTCCGTATTTACACAGAAGCACGGCAGAGTCTGCGGTCTTTTCTATCACGATAAACCGAAGCCGCTCTTTTCCTATTTTTCTGTGGTCGCATTCAAAATGTCCCCAGTACACCTCGTCTCCGACGTTCGCATTGACAAGATCATTCATTTCCTGTTTATATTCACTTCTGGCAAAGATTGTTCCTCTAAATGTGACTATAATGTAAGCGATTATTCCGGCACCAAGAACTGCGATCGATACTTTTCGTATCAGTGCGACTCTTTTTTCGTGCTGCTTTCGGATAAGCCTGCCTTCGATAGTATCGTTGTAGGTTTTACCGCGTATCAGACGGCTTAGTGCATATATAGTTTTATCCTTTATAAAATGTACCGGTGGAGCGATAACTGCCGTAGATGCAATACTGCATACAATTACTACGGCATACCGGAGAAAATCATTCATTCGCACTTCACCGAATATCCTGTTAACAAAATATCCGTGTACCAAGAACAATTCCACACTGATCGAACTTAAATAGTTTAATGCTTTATTTCCGATGGTGATACGCATATTAAGAAGAAGTACGAACACTGTGAATATAAGACATCCGATCAACTGGATAAGTAATGTTATTATTTGATCCCGGGTTGTGTCATAGTAGCCGAAAAGTACGACAGCAAATCTACATGCATACGCGCTTATTACGGTCAGGATTGAAAAAACCGGCAGCAGGATCCTGTAATGCCTGTTCATAAAATCTGACAGACGCATCTTAAATCTTGCAAACAACATCCCAAACATAAATATAGCGGTTGAATTGTACCACCATTCTCCTTTGAACCAGTGAGCCTTGTTGCCCGGAAGATCGTGCCCTGCCCCCATACAGTGCAGTATGACGATAACAGTTGCCGCACACATAATGATAAGGGCAATGTCTTTGTTTTTAATTAATCTGAAGATTATGTAAAAAAGCAGATAGAGTATTGTAATTTCAACTATAAACCAGCCGTTGCTGTTGATAAGTGTCAGGCCGAAAATATTCGACAAAGCAGATGAAAACGTTCTGTGGGCATCATAAACGCATACATTTAATATGAGCCCGAGTGTATTGATTAACCAGAAAGGAATCAGAACAGTAGGAAGGCGTCTTGGCAAAAAGCCGTCAAGGTATCCGGGCTTTGTAAGCAGGCTTGTAATAAGACCGTATCCCGAGAAGAAGAAAAACAGTGCCGTAAAGAATATGCCGATGTAGTTGAGCATCGTTACTGGACCTTTGTAAGCAGAACCGTAAACAGTAATATCCTGCGTTACATGGTGGAGAATAATGGCAATGCATGAAGATGCCTGAATCATTTTGGACTGATCAAGGCTTATAAAATCATCGCTTACGGTTTTACTCCTGCTGATTTTTGCTTTGTTAAATATTAGTACAAGAAGCGCTGCCGGGTATATCATCAACAGATAATATCTCATAGAATTCTCCTAAATAACTGTATTTTATCCTTACATCAAATAGATATACACAATGTTTAATGAATTTGATAAAATCATTATATAATTCATTTAGGGAGGCGTAAAGTGAAGGGAGTCAATACTAAGAGTATTACGGCGGTTGCACTGGCAGGAGGCATAGTCGTTGCGCTGATACTTATATTGGGAACTGTATGGAACGGCGGAAGGGCGAGCACCGATACGAAGCAGGCTGTGCGAAATGTCAGTCTGTTTTATCTTGATGAACTGGCCGGAAGAAGAGAACAGGTGGTGGCATCCACACTCAATGATTACATAAGCAATCTTGATGTGGCTATCGGATTACTCTCAACGGATGATCTTAGCACGGTTGAAAATCTTCAGACTTATCAGCTTAGAATGAAGCAGTTATATGGTTTGGAAAAGTTTGCATTCGTTGATGAAACAGGGACTATTTATACATCAAGGGGAACAAGAGATGATATAGACCGGTACGGGTTTGATTATAAGACCATATCGGGTCCGGAGATATCGGTAATGGATGCCGAGGGTGAGAGTACCAGGATCGTGATAGCGGCACCGACAGACAGGCTGCCCTTTAACGGACACTTTCTTGTGGCGGGATTCATGGAGATCGACATGGACAGGATGCTTGAGACCATCTCGTTTCAGTCGGGCTCTAACAGCACAACTTTCTGTAACATTTACACACCTAAAGGGTATTCTCTGACTAATTCTGTTCTTGGAGGACTTGCCAAGGAGGATAATCTTTTGTCAGCTCTTGACAATGCTGTTTTTGAGGACGAATACAGCAGCAAGAAGGTCAGGGATGATTTTTCCTACGGACATTCGGGAGTTGTTTCTTTTACTTATAACGGCATTTCCGAGACGCTCTATTATGTTCCGGTTCACCGTACCGACTGGATGCTTACTTATCTGATAAGAGAGAGCGTTATCAGCGAACAGATAGAGACTATTTCCGATGAGATCGTAAGAAGGAGCATGACACTTGCTGCCCTTACAACTATCGTGCTTGCCGGAGTATTTGTCATGATGCTGTTACAGACACGTCGAGCAACGAGACTGGCACTTGAGAGGGAAACTGCCGAGACCATGCAGCAGGAGATGGAAGAGCGTATTGCACTTCAGGATGAGCTTCTCGAACAGGAAAAGAGGCGTGCCCAGCTTGACAGCATGATCACTGCCATGGCATCGGATTACAGGAGTGTATTCTATGTTGATCTTGACTCGGATCGGGCAGTCTGCCACAGAAGAGATGAGTCCGACATCAGGATCGCAAGAGATGATGAGTTCGTTTTTTCGGAAGCATTTACCCAGTATGCAAACGAGTATGTGACAGAGGATTATCGGCAGCAGTTTCTTGATTTTATCAAACCCGAGAATATCAGGGAGGGGCTTTCAAAGAGTGTAATAATAGCCCTGCGGTATCTTGTCAGTAAAGACGGGGTCGAGAGCTATGAGATGCTTCGCATGGCAGATGTAAACAGGCAGGACGAAAATCGTGACGAAGTCATACACGCGGTAGGTGTGGGCTTTACGGATATCGATGAGGAAATGCGGGAATCGCTTGCCAGAAGCCAGGCTCTTTCCGATGCGCTAAAGACGGCGGAGAATGCCAGCAAGGCCAAGACAGTATTTTTGTCCAATATGAGCCATGAGATACGGACACCGATGAATGCGATCATAGGGCTGGATTCTCTGGCGCTTAATGAACCGGGAATATCGGATAACACCAAGGATTACCTTGAAAAAATAGGAAGCAGCGCACATCATCTGCTGAATCTTATAAATGATATTCTTGATATGTCCAGGATAGAAGCTGGAAGGATGACACTCAAAAATGAGGAGTTTGCTTTTTCGGAGCTTATGGAACAGATTTGTATGATTTTTGACGGGCAGTGTAGGGAAAAGGGACTTGAGTATAACTGTCATGTGGGCGAAGGTATTAATGATTATTACATAGGCGACAGTATTAAACTGCGTCAGGTGCTCATCAATATTCTCGGCAATGCTGTCAAATTTACACCCGAAGGCGGACAAGTCAGTCTTGATGTGGAGAAGACAGGAGGTTTTGGCGGCAGATCCGTACTGCAGTTTGTTATAAAAGATACCGGAATAGGAATGAGCAAGGAGTATCTGCCCAAGATTTTCGATGCATTCAGTCAGGAAGATTCCGGAGTTATGAATAAATACGGAAGTTCCGGACTGGGCATGCCGATTACAAAAAGCATTATCGAAATGATGAACGGCGAGATAAATGTAGAAAGCGAGAAGGGTAAAGGTACTACATTTACGGTGCGCGTTACACTGAACGATTCCGAGCGGAAGAAGGATGAGAATTCAAACACAAATGAAATACGGCTGCAGGATATGAAGGTGCTTGTGATAGATGATGATCAGGTCACCTGCGATCAGGCAAAACTTGTACTCTCCCAGGCGGGGATAGAAGCGGATACCGTGCAGTCCGGGCGAGAGGCAGTGGAGGCCGTGAAGCTTGCATGTGCCAGACAGGAACCGTACAATCTGATCATAGTTGACTGGAAAATGCCTGAAATGGATGGTGTGGAGACGACCCGTCAGATTCGAACTGCAATAGGTCAGGATACCGCGGTGATACTTCTAACTGCATACAACTGGGAAGATGTGTACGATGAAGCCATAAGTGCCGGAGTGGACAGCTTTATTGCCAAGCCGCTGTTTGCGGATAATTTGATCAGCGAATTCAAGAAAGTACTGGACAAAAAGGATACTTCGCCGGCTCACGTTCATAAGAAGGCTGATCTTGAAGGCAGACATATTCTGCTTGCGGAGGATATGGAGATTAACGCCGATATAATGACGGAAGTGCTTTCTATGAGAAATGTGGTTACCGACGTAGCCGTTAACGGAAAGGAGGCAGTGCATCTGTATGAATCAAAGCCGGAAGGATATTATGATGCGATACTTATGGATATGCGCATGCCTGAAATGGATGGTCTGGAGGCGACAAGAGTAATCCGCTCATCGGGACGAGGAGACAGTGAGGCAATACCTATAATAGCACTTACTGCCAACGCTTTTGACGAGGATGTGCAGCAAAGCCTTCAGGCAGGACTGAACGCTCACCTGAGCAAGCCGGTAGAGCCGGATGTTTTGTTCGAAACCCTTGAGAAACTCATCGGTCAAAGGGCGTGATAATAATATGACCCGGTACAAAGATCCCGCATAAGCGGGATCTTTGTTTATGTTCAGGTAAGTGTATTTGAAAAAATAACGCATATATAGTAAAATAAACACTTAGTTTGCATTAATACAAAACATTGAAATGGGGGTTGCTTTTGAAGAAAAGAGACAGCATAGACACATCGGGATATTCCGAGCTTATCAGGGAGAATGACAGCATTCCCGCTGAATATTATGAGAGATATGATGTCAAAAGAGGACTCAGGGATCTTAACGGAAAAGGAGTTCTTGCGGGACTTACAAATGTCTCGAATATCATAGCTAAGGACAAAGACGGTGAGCCTTGCGACGGTCAGCTCTGGTACAGGGGATATCGTGTTGAGGAACTTATCGAGAAATATAAGGATACACCTTTCGGGTATGAAAATCTTGCGTATCTGCTTCTCTTCGGTGATCTTCCGGGCAAGAGGGAGTCCAGAAAATTTATAGATACACTTACTGATGCAAGAGAACTTCCTACCAATTTTACACGGGATGTCATAATGAAGGCACCTACAAAGGACGTCATGAATTCCATGACAAGAGCTATACTGACACTTGCTTCATATGACAGGAATGCTTCGGAGATATCGGTGGAAAATGTGGTTTCACAGTGCATGCAGCTTATTGCGGTATTTCCGATGCTTGCAGTGTACAGTTATCATGCATACAACCACTATGAAAATATGGACTCCATGTATATACACAGACCGCTTCCGGAATTATCGACGGCGCAGAATATTCTTAACCTGCTGAGGGCAGATTCAAAGTACACGGAAACGGAAGCAAAGGCACTTGACGTTGCACTGATGCTTCATATGGAGCATGGAGGAGGCAACAACTCAACGTTTACAACACGTGTCGTAACATCATCGGGTGCCGATACTTATGCGACGATAGCTGCTGCGATGTGTTCGCTAAAAGGGCCCAGACACGGAGGTGCCAACATCAAGGTTATGGAGATGATGGATAATATCCGCGAGAATATCAAAGACCCGAAAGATGATGATGAAGTCAGGAATTATCTTGGAAGACTGCTTGACGGTGAGGTGTTTGACGGACAGGGGCTTATATATGGTATGGGACACGCCGTGTACTCAAGATCCGATCCGAGAGAAGTAATATTCAGAAAATATGTTGAAGAGTTATCGGAGGAAAAGGGAAGACAGGATGATCTTGAACTCTACCGCAAGGTTGAGTCGTTAGCTCCGGAGGTAATTGCAGCAAAACGGAAGATATATAAAGGTGTGTCTCCGAATGTTGACTTCTACAGCGGCTTTGCGTATGAGATGATGAACATCCCCAGAGAACTCTACACACCTATCTTTGCCATTGCAAGGGTTGCCGGGTGGAGCGCTCACAGAATAGAAGAGCTTGTAAGCGGTTCCAAGATAGTACGTCCCGCATATAAGAGCATCATGAAGAAAAGGCAGAAATGATACAGGATATTGCACCGTACAAACTTAAGAACGAATACCGCCCCGTGCCCTGCAAAGACAGTGACCATGTAGTTGTGTTTGATGACGAAGACAGGATCCTTGCAAAATGTGACGGCGAAGAACCGGAATTTCTGCATCCTCAGGATGTATGTTCCGAAACTACCGTATATCTGTTTTCGGTAGGCGGCCTCGGATATTATATGGCGGATAAATGCGAGAATATACCGGATGGATATTCGTTTCGGACCATAAGAGAACTTCGTGACAATACCGGCGGATACCAGCTTTTTGCAGCCTTTACTGCATATCATCTGCACAGGTGGTATTCACGAAACAGATATTGCGGCAGGTGTGGAAGCCCTACGGTACATGATGATAAAGAGCGCGCATTAAGGTGTACCAAATGCGGAAATATCGAATACCCGAGGATCAACCCGGCCGTTATAGTCGGTGTTATTAATGAAGACAGTATACTTATTACGAGATACAAAACCGGATATGCATATAATGCACTTATAGCCGGGTTTACCGAGATCGGAGAGACTCTTGAGGAAACGGTAGAGCGCGAAGTTATGGAGGAGGCAGGGATCAAAGTTAAGAATATCAGATATTACAAGTCGCAGCCGTGGGGTATGGCCATGGATATTCTGGTGGGATTTTATTGCGATGTAAAAGGCAGCACTGATATCAAAATGGATGATAACGAACTTAAATTTGCGCAGTGGACAAAGCGGGAGGACATTGTATTACAGCCGAATGATCTTTCCCTTACGAATGAGATGATGCGTATGTTCAAGGAAGGAAAGATTACGAAGGTTCTGACATGATCGACAAAGAGGCGATAGAAAATCATATACGCGGTATA
This sequence comes from Lachnospiraceae bacterium UBA3762, assembly GCA_002371615.1. Classification (GTDB taxonomy): domain Bacteria; phylum Bacillota; class Clostridia; order Lachnospirales; family Lachnospiraceae; genus UBA2868. The sequence goes on from DFGA01000064.1 coordinate 57,536, forward strand.
ATAGAGGCCCTGGGCGATGATCCGGCGCGTCCCGGAATTGCCGACACTCCGAAAAGAGTTGCAGCCATGTGCTGTGAAGTGTTTGAAGGAATGAATTATACAAACCGGCAGATTGCCGAAATGTTCGACCGCACATTTGATGATGATATAGACACGGATCAGGAGAAAATAGTGGTGATGCGGGATATAGAATTCTTTTCGTATTGCGAACACCATATGGCGCTTATGTATGATATGAAAGCAAATGTTGCCTATATTCCGAACGGCAGGGTAATCGGCCTGTCCAAGATAGTGCGCGTGTGCGAGATGGTCGGGAAGAGGCTGCAGCTTCAGGAGCGCATCGGGCAGGATATTGCCGACATTATCGGTATGATCACGGGAAGCGGGGACGTTGCGGTTACTATAGAGGCAAAGCATTCATGCGTTACTGCACGAGGCATCAAAAATCAAAACACCAGGACATACACGGCAGAGCTTCGGGGAAGATTCAGGACGGATCCTTCGCTGCAAAGTTACATTAAACAGTAATAGATTTATGACCGGATAAACAGGGAGATTCTTATGGATTACGATGTGATTATAATCGGGGCAGGTCCCGGAGGAATATATTCCGCATATGAGATAGTAAAGACGCGACCGAATCTTAAGGTTGCGGTATTTGAGGCCGGCCAGGAACTTAATAAACGCCATTGCCCTATAGACGGGGAAAAGGTCAAAAAATGTATCGGATGCAAATCATGTTCGATAATGAGCGGGTTTGGAGGAGCCGGTGCTTTTTCCGACGGAAAATACAACATAACCAATGATTTTGGCGGAACGCTCTACGAGCATATCGGAAGAGCAAAAGCGATCGAACTTATGAAGTATGTTGACAGTATCAATATTGAAAACGGCGGAGAGGGCTGCAAGCTTTATTCCACCGCGGGAACTTCACTCAAGAAGACGTGCATGCAAAACAAGCTGAAGCTTCTTGAAGCATCGGTGAGACACCTAGGGACCGACATCAATTATATCGTACTTGAAAATCTTTATAATTTTATGAAGGATGCCGTTGATTTTCACTTTATGACAAGTGTGGATGCACTTGAGGTCATAGATGGTGGATATAAGGTTACTTACGGTAATAAGAGCGTAACCTGCAGGCAGTGTATAGTGTCTGTGGGAAGAAGCGGGTCAAAGTGGATGGAAGGCGTATGCGAAAGCCTGAATATAGCCTCCAAGAGCAACCGCGTTGATATCGGGGTCAGGGTAGAACTTCCGGCAGTGATATTTTCCCACCTTACGGATGAACTGTATGAGAGCAAGATCGTATACCGTACGGAGAAGTTTGAGGATAATGTCCGTACTTTCTGCATGAATCCCCACGGAATAGTAGTTACCGAGAACACCAACGGGATCATTACCGTTAACGGCCACAGCTATGAAGCAAAGGACAAGCAGACCGAAAACACAAACTTTGCACTGCTTGTTGCCAAGCATTTTTCGGAGCCGTTCAAGGATTCAAACGGTTACGGCGAGAGCATAGCAAGACTTTCCAATATGCTCGGCGGCGGGGTAATAGTCCAGCGTTTCGGAGACCTTGTACGCGGAAGGCGCAGCAACGAAAAGCGTATTGCGGAAGGCATGGTCCAGCCGACTCTTAACGCAACACCCGGTGACCTTTCACTTGTTCTTCCGAAGAGAATACTTGACGGCATTATGGAGATGATCCATGCACTTGATAAGATCGCACCGGGAACGGCAAATGATGACACTCTTTTGTACGGTGTCGAAGTCAAGTTCTATAATATGGAAGTACAGGTGGATGAAAATCTTGAGACCCAGTATCCGGGCCTCTACATAATAGGAGACGGAAGCGGCGTTACACATTCGCTCTCACATGCATCGGCGAGTGGTGTATATGTAGCCAGAAGGATAGTATCCCAGTTGTAAATCACTGATTAAGAATCGCTGACCGGAGGTTAATAATAAATGATCTATATTATGTTCAATCCGCTTGCGGGGAACAGTACATGCGAGGAAACGAGCAAAGGCGTAGGAGAGATTTTTGCGTCAGATGAAAAGAGATATATAAATCTTTTGGAAGTGGATGATTTTGAAAAGCACATAAAAGATCTCGCCCCGGAAGATCAGATAGTCGTGTGCGGCGGAGACGGAACGCTTAATCATTTGATCAATTCGGTTAATACCGAAAAACTTGAACAGGATATTTTCTATTATCCTGCCGGAAGCGGAAATGATTTTTATCACGATATCGATCAGGACAAGACAAACGGAGTATACAGGATCAACAAATACTTAAAATGCATTCCCAAAGTCATAATAGACGGCAGGGAGAGCTTATTTATCAACGGGATAGGATTCGGTATTGATGGATACTGCTGTGAGGAAGGCGACAAGATGAGAGTTAAAAAGCCCGGTAAGCGTGTAAACTATCCGCTTATTGCGCTAAAGGGTCTTGCCTATGATTTTCACCGCGTAAACGCAAAGGTTACCGTTGACGGCGTTACAACAGAGTACAAGGACGTATGGATGGTGCCGGCTATGAACGGAAGGTATTACGGCGGCGGGATGATGTGCGCGCCTAACCAGGACAGATTGAATGAAGAGGGAAAAGTATCTGTTATAGTTGTGCATTCAAAATTCAGGATAGCACTTCTGTATGCGTTTCTTTCCATATTTAAAGGAACCCATCTGAAATACAAGAGTCTTGTGACCGAGATAATGGGGAGTGATGTTGTGGTTGAATTCGATCGGCCGACTGCTTTGCAGATCGACGGAGAGACAGTGACCGGCGTCACAAAGTACGAAGTCCATAAAGAGAAAAAAATCATCTGTTAACATAATATTTATGTTGACATAATATATTATTCGCGGTAAATTTAATGGTGTGTGCAGCACCATTTTTTTGTTGCACACATTTAACGGGGAAAAATAGTGAAGTTAAGAAAACAGGGAGAGAAAAAATGAAGGGATTATCTAAAATTTTAGCAGGAGCATCGGTGCTGTATCTGTGCATAGCCACGGGCACATTAAGCGCATATGCCGGTACCGGCATATATGTGGGCAAGGATGTCAGCACGGAAGGAACAACGCTTGTGGGAATATCCACAGAGGCAGATACGGGTATGGCATCAATACCGGTCGTGCTTGATGAGGGTTTGATAGGCAAAGGGGATGTTATCGAATCTTCAAACGGATACAGTTATGAGCTGCCGGAAGATTCGGCTAAAATGACGATTGTTAAGATGATGGGCTATACGGATTATGCCGGATGGACAAGCTGCGCTTCAAACGGAAACGGAGTTTCCGTTATAACAGGACTTACAACGGACTGTAATATTGATGCAATGTCCGCTGATCCGTTCGTTGATGACGGAATAAGCGAAGAGGTTATTGCAAAGGTTCTCTGCGCATCTTCCGAAACGGCAAAAGAGGCCGTAGATCTTCTGTGCTCAATATATGACAAGACGGGAGCTGCAGCAGCGGAAACAGTATTTATCACCGATCCGGAAGGAGCCTGGGTTGTTGAGAACTTCACGGGACATCAGTATGTTGCCGCAAAACTTCCCGATGACAAGATCGCAACCTTCGCCAATGATCCGATAATAAAGACTGTTGACCTGAATGATCCGGATACCATCGTTTCGGAAAATCTGCTGACTCTGCCCGAAGAGAATGACTTTGCGGTATATGACGATGATAAAAATCTTGATCTGATCCTTACATATAATTATGACAGCAGCTATAATGACGAATCACATCTCAGGGGCTGGGTCGGACACGATCTGTTTGCACCCTCCGAGGAACTTAAATACGATCCGGAGGACGGATATGATATGTTCTTTGCACCTGATGACAAAGTTTCACTTAATCAGGCATTTTCGTTCTTCAGAAACAGATTTGAAGGAACCCCTTATGATCTTCGTGACGAAGACAACAGAGTTTATTACGGAATAAACAACCAGACGGTTGGAAATGTTAATCTTATACAGGTGTTTGACGATGTTCCTGCAGCAATGTCATCGGTAGTATGGACCACGCCGTCCAATCCCACGGCATCACCGTTCATACCCGTTCCGGCATTTGCCGGCTCTCTTCCTGACAGTTTCTCTACCGATATAACAGATGATGTATATACAGAAGGAATAGCACAATTCGAATTTGCAAAGCTCAACAGCACCATTTATCCCAAGAGAGAGGTATACGGAGCGTCCGTAAGGCAATACTGGGAAGGAATGGAAGCTGTAGGTGTAAATGATATTACAGAAGCCATGCGCGGCGAATGGAAGACGGAATACGAAAAATCTCCCGATGAAGCCGCAGGCAAGGCAGATGAGTATATCGACACAATAGTTGGCAGAGCATTGGATGACTGCACAAGGATATCAGGACAACTCGACTGGTACCTGTTCAGAAACGGTGTCAAGAGCTCTGCTGTGCCTGATGACGAGATAGACCCCTTCGAATGCGAGTTCAACGTATTGGCGTATGCACGTGCAAACGGATGGGAGACTTCGACAAAGGATGGCGTATTTATCGCAACAAAGGGCGACAGGAAGATTGAAGTCGTTACCGAAGGCAGTGAAGAAGGGCGTGTAACATTTACCGGCTTTGACAATGAGAAACTGCTTGAAGACTTCATGAGCGCCGGAGTGCAAGCGGATGAAAACGGTGAGGCAGAAGCCGAAGTGACGGAAGATGAAGCGCCGGATGCGGAGCCGGAGGAATCTTTGACCGAAGACGTTGAGGATACGACAAAAGACGAGCCGGAGAAGGCTTCGGACGAAATAGCAGAGACTGCACAGGACGAAATAGCAGAGACTGCACAGGACGAAGAGGATAAACCGGCAGAAACAGAAGAAATTACTGAGGAGACAAAGGAAGAGGCAGCCCGGGATGTGACAAGGGCAGCTGCCGAACAGATAGAAGTCGATACTATAGCGGCACTCGGAGAGTTTTTCGATGAGAAGATAGCAAACATTCCCAGAGACGGATGGGCGGAGGGAGAGATCGCCAAAGAGATCAACTCCGTATCCAAAGGGGTTGTGGATATAATCGGCAAGTATTTTGACGGTGATGTCGAGAAACTTATCGGTATGGACTACGAGAAATTAGGTGCTGAAATACTTACAGATGAGGATGTTGCAAAGGTCGGTGATGAGATCGTTGCGACCGGAATGGATCTTTCGGCTCTTCTTGAGAAATATTTCCTGTCGCTGTATGAAGATGTAAGCGGTGATATCGAGTCCGGAAGACTTACACAGCAGGGTGCAGAGAAGATCCTTGTTGAGGCCGAGGGAGATATAGAAGGTATTGCAACTCTTTATCTTGAAGGTATAGAAGGACAGTTTGCGGAAGTATTCAATACCGAAATGACAGATGAGGAACTTGAAGACGTCATCAGAGAACTTAGTGAAGCCTCTCTTCAGATCATGGAAGATTACGGCGGACTTGATCTTGATGCCTTAGGACTGGGTGATATTGATATTAATGATCTGTCCGAAGCCGACATAGACGTTGTTATTACGCTCAACGAGATGGATGATGACGTAATAAAGGGACTGTCCGACCTTCTGGGAGTTGATGTCAGAAGCATTCTTAACCAGTATATGGATGCCATCAACAATTCCGGCACAAATGTTAAGATCATAGAAGAAAATCATGAGAATCAGGAAGCTGATTCCGCTCCGGATCCTATAATAATGGCGGCTATAGAAGAGCAGGAAGCACTTGCAGAGGATGATGCAGTCATCCCTCAGGAAGTGATCGATGTGCTTAACGAAGCTATTATTGAAGCAGCAGAAGCACGCGGCGAAACTGTCGACGAGAGTATGCTTGCGATTAGCCCTGACAAGACTGAGAGTACGCCGGAGGCAGAGAGTGCACCGGAGACAGAGAGTGCACCGGAGACAAAGACCGGTGATATGTCCGAAGAGGAAGTACCTTCCGGTGACGAATACACGGCATATATCGAAGGAATAAGGACTTTTGGCGATGAGATCATGCTTCCCGCATTCATGCTCAAGTATTTCAATTAATTTTCTACTTGCTTTTTTGTTCCGATTCGTATAATATGGTCAAGTACGGCTCGTTGGTCAAGCGGTTAAGACGCCGCCCTCTCACGGCGGAAACAGGGGTTCGATTCCCCTACGAGCTGCTTACTGTATTGATATTACGAACGAAAGAGCCTCAGGGTTGCATGGCAAACCTTGAGGTTTTTTGGAATAATGACATAATTGGTATTTGAAAGGCAGATAACGATGCTTAAACTTGAAAATATTACTCTGAACCTTCCGGAGAAGGACAATCTGCTCCGCGATGTGAGCCTGTCGATCAACCCCGGAAAGCTAACTGTAATTACGGGGCCGAACGGAGGAGGCAAGACAAGTCTTGCCAAGATAATTGCCGGACTGTATGTTCCTACCTCCGGGCGTATAATTCTCGATGATGAGGATATTACACAAATGTCGATAACCGACAGAGCCCAAAAGGGGATCGCATATGCCTTCCAGCAGCCGGTAAGCTTCAAAGGTATAAACGTAAGAACGCTTATGGGCATAGCGGCCGGCGGAGAAATGTCGGAAATGCGTATGTGCCGGATTCTCGAGAAGGTCGGCTTGTGCGCGAGAGACTACATGGACAGGGAAATGGATTCGCATCTTTCCGGTGGAGAAATGAAAAGGATCGAAATTGCCACAGTACTTGCAAGAGGGGCTAAATATATTGTGTTTGATGAGCCTGAGGCAGGGATAGATCTGTGGAGTTTTACAAGCCTTATCCAGGCGTTTGAGAGTCTTAAGGATTATGAGGAGGTTGCACTGCTGATCATCTCTCATCAGGAAAGAATACTTAATATTGCGGACGAGATCGTTGTCATAAGAGACGGGAATATAACGCAGAACGGAACGAGAGAAGAGGTTTTTCCGACTCTCATGAAGAACAACAGCGACAATTACTGCCCTAAAGGCAAGGAGATGTTTTGATATGGATAAGATCACGGAAGAGATCCTTCACGAGATAACCGACTGGGACGGAGTATTCTCCGGAGCCTATTCGCTGCGGGAAAACGGGGAATGTATCAGTTTCCAGAACAGTGATCATATACGTATAGTCAAGAAAGACGACAAGCCCGGAATAGATATATATATATCCGGCAAGGCACAGAATGAGACAGTGTATATACCTGCCTGCGTTACCAAAAGCGATGTCCATGATCTGGTGTATAATGATTTTCACGTGCAAAGCGGTGCAAACGTTACGATCGTGGCAGGGTGCGGTGTGCACACCGATGCGGAAGAAGGATCAAACCATAACGGGATCCACAGATTTTTCCTGGAGAGCGGCTCTCACGTTGTGTACAAGGAAAAGCATATAGGTATAGGTGAAGGCGGAGGAAAACGTGTAATAGATCCGGTTACCTATGCCGAAATTGGAGACGGTGCCTTACTTGAGATGGAAACTCTGCAGCTTGGAGGCGTTGATGAGACAACAAGAGATACGAGTGCGATCCTTAAGAATAATGCCGGACTTATTATACATGAAAGCATTATGACCGATAACGAGGAGACGGCAGTGACAAAGTTTTCCGTTGACATGGAAGGTGAGGACTCCAATGTCGATCTGATTTCAAGAAGTGTGGCAAAGGGCAACTCTTATCAGGAGTATTCATCTGCGATAAACGGGAAATGCAGGTGTAAGGGTCATTCGGAGTGTGATGCCATTCTTGTCGGGAATGGGCGGGTAAATGCGTCTCCTGCTCTGAATGCTTCATCAACAGATGCAAATCTAATTCATGAGGCCGCAATAGGCAAGATAGCCGGAGAGCAGATAATCAAGCTCATGACCCTTGGACTGTCCGAGGAAGAGGCGGAAGAGAGGATAATAGCAGGTTTTTTGGGAGCATAGTATAAGTGGAAGAAGGACATGTAACCGAACTTATACTTGATGATGGTGCGTTTACTGCGCTGTCCGAGCATCAGAGCCCTGAACAACTGTATCAGGAGCTTATTTCGCGTGTCAAAAAGTATCATCCGTCCGATGATATTTCCCTTATAGAAAAAGCATATAATCTTGCAAGCATGGCTCACAGGAACCAGCTCAGAAAATCAGGGGAGCCGTACATCATTCATCCGCTGTCGGTTGCAATAATACTGGCTGAGCTACAGCTTGACAAGGAAACGATAGTTTCCGGAATACTTCACGATGTGGTAGAGGATACCGTAATCACCGATGAAGAACTGAGGGATCAGTTCGGCAACTACGTTGCCCTTATCGTCGACGGTGTTACCAAACTGGAAAAGATCAGATATAACGGTGATAAACTCGAATATCAGGCGGAAAATCTCAGGAAAATGTTCCTGGCTATGGCCAAGGATATTCGTGTCATAATGGTAAAGCTTGCGGACAGACTGCATAACATGCGCACGTTGCAGTACCAGCCTCCCGAGCGCCAGGTTGAGATCGCAAGGGAAACTATGGATATCTATGCGCCGCTTGCACAGCGCCTCGGAATATCCAAGATGAAAGTCGAACTTGACGACCTGTCACTTAAATATCTTGAACCGGAAGTTTATTATGATCTTGCGGACAAGATAAGTATACGCAAGTCTGAGCGTGAAAAATACGTTTCGGAAATCGTCGAGGATGTCAAAAAACATATAACCAATGCCGGAATAGAGGCAACATTTGACGGAAGAGTCAAGCATTTCATGTCAATTTACCGTAAGATGCTTAATCAGGATAAAACCCTCGATCAGATATACGATCTGTTTGCGGTAAGAATTATTGTTAATACGATTCCGGACTGTTATGCAGCTCTTGGTGTCATACACGAGATGTACAAACCGATACCGGGCAGGTTCAAAGATTATATAGCTATGCCCAAGCCCAATATGTACCAGAGTCTGCATACAACTCTTATAGGGCCTTCAGGAAGACCGTTTGAGATACAGATAAGAACAAAAGAGATGCACAGAACGGCCGAATACGGTATCGCCGCACACTGGAAGTACAAGGAAAGCTCGGACGGCAAGAAGGTTGAAGAGTCGGAAGCGGAGAAGATGAGCTGGCTCAGACAGATTCTTGACTGGCAGGTCAATCTTTCGGATAACAAAGAATTCCTTAACACTTTAAAATCAGACCTTGAGTTATATTCGGACACTGTATACTGCTTTACCCCGACCGGTGATGTAAAAACGCTGCCGGCGGGATCCAATCCGATAGACTTTGCCTACGCGATCCATTCCGCGGTTGGAAATAAGATGATCGGAGCACGAGTAAACGGCCAGCTTGCCACGATCAATTACAAAATACAGAACGGTGATCGTATAGAGATCATAACGAGTCAGAATTCAAGAGGCCCCAGCCGTGACTGGCTTAATCTTGTCAAATCCAACCAGGCAAAGACCAAGATCAACCAGTGGTTTAAAAACGAACTTAAGGAAGACAATATTCAAAAGGGCCGGGAACTGATACTGGCCTATTGCAAGAACAATTCAATAGAAACGTCTCTGATAATGACACCCCAGTATATGAATGCCATCATGCAAAAGTACGGGTTCAGGGATTGGGATGCGGTGTGCGCTGCCGTAGGTCACGGCGGACTTCGTGAAGGCTCCATAATCAACCGGATGAAAGAGTTGTATGATCGCGATCATCCGATTATAATGTCGGACGAGAAGATCGTAGAAGATATCAACGAAGCCGGCAGTCACAAGAGGTTAACGGTAAGAAGAGGCGGCGGAGTTGCCGTTCAGGGGACCGAGGATCTCGCAGTCAGATTCAGTAAATGCTGCAGCCCTATTCCGGGAGATGAAATAGTCGGATACGTAACACGTGGAAGAGGGGTTTCGATCCACCGTACAGACTGTGTTAATATTATCGCCCTTCCGGAGGATGAGCGTGCAAGATTGATCGAAGCTGTCTGGGAGAGAGAAGTAAGAGTATCGGATAAGACCGAGAAATTCGAAACAGGGATCCGGATATTTGCACAGGACCGTCACGGACTATTGATGGATGTCACCAAGAATCTTACGGAGCGCGGTGTATCCATTTTGAATATGAATGTCAGAACGAGCAAACAGGGTACGGCTACGATAGAAGTGTCATTTTCAACGACCGGCAAGGAAGAGCTGACCGATGTTGTTCAAAAGCTGCGTGCGATCAACGGTATTATAGACATAGAAAGGACAGCGGGTTAATGGGAGAGATCAAAGTAGGGCGAATGGTTCTCGGAGCGGTTGAAACAAACTGCTATATAGTATACGATTCGGAAACAATGGATGCGGTAATAATTGACCCCGCGAAAAACGGATTATATGACAAACTCAGCCAGAAGGGGTTCAAAGTTTGCGGAATACTACTTACGCACGGCCATTTCGATCATATTATGGGATGTCATGAACTTATGGAAAAATCGGGAGCCAGCCTTTATGCGCTTTCGGCTGAAAAAGAAGTATGCAATAATTCAAATCTTAACGCCTCGGATCAGATAAGACGGCCATACACAGTAAATCCCGATGTCCTGTTAAGTGATGGGGATGAGTTTGAACTGGCCGGGATAAAGTTTACGGTTATAGCAACTCCGGGACATACGATCGGGAGCTGCTGCTTTTATATCGACAGCGAAAAATGGCTGTTTTCAGGTGATACACTTTTTCGCGGATCTATCGGAAGGACCGATCTTCCGACAGGAAGCGGGGAGAAGATCATGCAAAGTGTCGAGATGCTCGCTCAAAAGTTTCCCGGTGATGTTAAAGTTTATCCGGGTCACGGCGATGTCACTACAATGGCCGATGAAATCGCACACAACCCGTTTCTTGCCTGAATGCCATGAAAGTACTGCTTAACTGCCCCGGCTTCTCATATGACGTCCATTCACTTGTCAAGGCATTCTATCCGGAAGAAGATGTTGGTATCGTAAGCGAAGATCAGGATTGCGATATAAGAGTTCTCGTTGCGGATGATAAGATCACTGTCAGTACCGCACGATCCGGACAATTGAAAACGGCTGTAAGAGAGATAAACGATAAGACCAGACCTTCGGTCAAGAATGACCTGAAACATATACTCTATGATGTTTTGTCCGATGCGACGAAAACCGAACTTCCGTGGGGTACGATGACGGGTATTCGGCCCGTAAAAGTACCGATGAAGATGATTAACGAAGGTGCATCGGATGATCAGATAGCGGACTATATGAAGTCCGTATATTTGTGCTCGGACGAGAAGATCAGACTTGCTATATCTGTTGCCAAAAGAGAACGGGATGTTATTAAAGACCTGACCCCGGGAGGATTCAGTCTGTACGTCGGAATACCTTTCTGCCCCACGACATGTCTTTACTGTTCCTTCACGTCATATCCGATAGCTTCGTGGTCAGACCGGGTGGATGATTATCTGAAAGCTTTAAAATGCGAAATTGATTATTTTTCGGAGTATTATGGGGGAAGATGCCCCGACAGTGTGTACATAGGCGGCGGAACTCCTACCACTCTTACTCCGGGACAGCTTAGCGATCTGATAGGATATATTAAAGGGTCATTCGATTGTTCGAATATCCGGGAATTTACGGTTGAAGCGGGACGTCCCGACAGTATTACGGACGAGAAACTGGAAGTTTTGCATTCATCCGGAGTCACGCGTATCTCGATCAATCCGCAGACAATGAACGACCGGACGCTTAAGATAATAGGCAGGAGCCATACTACCGCGGAAGTATACCGCTCATTTGAAGCAGCAAGAAAGGCAGGCTTTACAAACATCAATACTGATCTGATACTGGGTCTTCCCGGAGAAGATGAAGATGATGTATCGAATACTTTTGAGAAAATCAGTGAACTTAAACCCGACAGCATTACTATTCATTCAATGGCGATAAAAAGAGCCGCGAACATGCATCGCTATCTGGAGGAACACAGTGATATAAGAAGCATCAATAACCCGGAGATAATGAATATAGCCGATAAAGGTGCAAGATCACTGGGACTTGTTCCGTATTATCTGTACCGCCAGAAAAACATGTCGGGAAATTTTGAAAATGTAGGTTATGCAAGAGAAGGATGTTTTGGAATATACAATATCGTAATTATGGAAGAAGTGACGGATATTGCCGCTGTCGGTGCGGGAACGATCTCAAAACGTGTTTATCCCGACGGAAGGATCGAGCGGTGCGACAATGTCAAAGATGTTTCGCTTTATATAAATAAGATCGATGAAATGATAGAAAGAAAGAGAAAACTATTTACAGAAAAGGGGAAATAAAATGGCACTTATCAAAAAACCGACAACCGGAATGAAAGATATTCTTCCGGCAGAGATGAGAATACGGGACTATGTTACACAGCTTGTCAAGGATACTTATCAGACATTCGGATTTACTCCGATTGAAACACCGGCGGTTGAACACATCGAGAATCTCCTTAGCAAACAGGGCGGGGAAAACGAGAAACTCATATTTAAAATATTAAAAAGAGGGGAAAAACTTGTTCTTGATCCCAATACGCAGGAAGACGATCTTGTCGACTCGGGTCTGAGATATGACTTAACGCTCCCGCTTTCCAGATTTTATGCCGCACATGCGGCGGAACTTCCTTCTCCGTTTAAAGCACTTCAGATCGGTCCGGTATGGCGTGCCGACCGTCCACAGAAGGGAAGGTTCCGCCAGTTTGTGCAATGCGATATAGATATACTGGGAGACCCTTCAAATCTGGCAGAGATCGAGCTTATTACGGCAACGACCACGCTCCTTGGCAAACTTGATTTTAAGGATTTTACCATAAGGATAAACGACCGCAGGATACTTAGGGCAATGGCGGAAAGTTCGGGGTTCGAGGAGAAAGATCTCGATACTGTATTTATTATCCTTGACAAAATGGATAAGATCGGAGTCGAGGGCGTAAAGGAAGAACTTGTATCAGCGGGATTTGACAGTGGTTGTACAGATAAGTATATCGGACTGTTTGAGGGTGATATAAACGGGGTATCATATCTGAATGAGTTATCTGACAGGCTTGCCGGATTCCTTGAAGAAGAATGCATTGCCGGACTTGCCGGAATCATGGAGAGTGTCGAAAAAGTAAAAAATGCTGATTTCAACATTATTTTTGATCCTACTTTAGTACGCGGAATGTCATATTATACAGGGACTATATTTGAGATCACGATGAATGAATTCGGATCAAGTGTCGCAGGAGGCGGCAGATACGATGAGATGATCGGTAAGTTTACCGGAAACAAAGTGTGTGCATGCGGATTTTCAATAGGGTTTGAACGCATCATAACGATACTTCTCGACAGAGACTTTACGCCTCCGAAAGCAAAAGAGAAATATGCTTTTCTCATAGAAAAGGGTGCATCGGCTGATTTTACGGCATCTGTAATAAAGGAGGCATCTAATCTCAGGGCGAAGGGATCATGCGTTCTTGTATCTATGATGAATAAAAACAAGAAATTCCAGAAGGAACAACTTGAAAAAGAGGGATTTACATCGGATAATATTAGGGAGTTTTATCATTCCGAATTCAGGAAATGACGTTTTGTTTATAAAGCGGAGGTTGTATGAAATACTGTAGAAAATGCGGAATGCTGCTGGAGGATACGCATGTAAACTGTATCAGATGCGGTGCTGATGTAACTAAGGCTGAAAATGTATCTATGTATCCGATAGAAGTCATGGAAACGCTGGAGCAGGAAAGCCAGCGTAAGAAGGCATCGGGCAAGCTCGTTGCAATGATTATAGGACTTGTTGCCATTCTTGTCGGTCTTGTTATTTTTTTCATGAACGGATTCGGAGGATCGGGTCTGACCATGCCGAATACAGGTATCAAACCTGAAACCGGTAATACTCAGACCGCAAAGAGCGATCCTTTACCCCAAGATGAGGCTGCCGGGGAGGCAGAGCCTACGGATGCGCCAACACCGACTCCGACACCCGAGCCTACTGCGACACCATCCGCCAGAGAGGTTAAGGATAGTAAGGGTACATATTATGATTACCTGACCGAAACCGACGAAGCCGGAAATGTGATTTTAACAACCGTTATTCCCAAGGAGTTAACACAAAGAGATCTGTATACGGATTATGAGGTATACTGTGACCGGTATCCTGTTTCCGTTAATTTTACAGCATCGGATGAAGATAACGCCGTAAGATTTACTTATCTGTCTCCGAAGAGGCTGTGGTACAAGGTCAGTGAGACCGGTAAGGGACGCAGCGATGAGATAGATATGACCAATTACATGACTTATTTTAAGTATGACGGGGATAAGAGCTATCTTGAACCGCTTATTAAACAGAGTTATCCCGGAGCAAAGTTTGAAATAGTAAACGAGTATGATGCTTCACCCAAAACCGTTTCAAGGATCGAAGAGCTTGCAAAGGCCAAAAACAAAGAATTGTTCGGTGACATAGGGGATTATGCGCATATCGGCGAGAATACTACATATGCAAATATGGATTACGAGAGTTCCGCAAGGGTTTACGAATATGAAATAACTCTTAAGGATAAAAATGTTCTGTACTGCAAGTATTACATCCCCTCGATGGCACTTAATCTTATGTATGCCAATTCCGACTCAAACGATCGGGGAAATCTGACGGAGTGGTATAATCTTGCGATACTGTGCTTTGAGAGCGGAAATATAGATGATTATGATGATTATTCGGAGGCTTTTGATATATTTGTAGCCAATACGTTACCTACGGATCTTTTCATGTATATATCCGAGAGCTACGGCAAGGAGATCCGCAAGGGAATAGAGGAAGGAATTCCGATCGATCCGCTTGATAAAGTAAAACTGGCAAAATACGGAAATGAATACAGTGCCGGAGTTAAACTGGATGAATTTGATACGGGAGTGCTCGGTGTATTAAGATCTGCGGGAGATGTAGCCTTCTCCGGCGCAAATGATACTTTGTATTCAACAAAAAGCAATAAGGTTGCCTTTTTGGACAAGGAAGCGGGACGCGTCTTTTTCTCTCCGGAGGAGGACGAATATCCCGGAGATGAATACGAAGAGCTTAAGCCGGTCGAAGCTGATACCGAAAGTGATGATACGCAGGACAAAGAGCCTGAGGAAAAACCTAAAGAAAGCGGGGTAGAGTAAGATGGCTGATTACGAAGAAGTAATGAATGCCCAAAAAGCCGATACAATGAAGGAGACTGACAGGAAGTGTCCGCAATGCGGAGCGACTATGGATTTTGATCCTTCAACCGGAGGGCTGTATTGTCCGTATTGCGATTACCGCGAAGAGATCAAGGCAGAGAATACCGTGGGTGATACTATCGCAAGCGAACAGGATTTTGCATCTGCGGAATTTACCGGCAACTGTGACTGGGGAGTTTCACAAAAGACAGTAACCTGTAAGTCATGCGGAGCGGTTTCGGTGTACGATGCTCTTGAAGTTGCAAATGAATGTCCCTACTGCGGGTCCAATCAGGTTATGGAAGCAAGTGATGTCAAAACACTTGCACCGAACGGAGTGGTACTGTTTAAGATAACTGCCAAGGAAGCAGGAGCACGGTTTACCGCGTGGCTTTCCAAGAAATGGTTTGCGCCGAAAGAAGCCAAAAGAAGCGCTAAAGCGGATAAATTCAAAGGCATTTATCTGCCTTACTGGACATTTGATTCCGATACCCACACAGAATATACGGCTGAATACGGAATAGACAGGGAAGAAGGGGAAGGCGACAAAAGACACACTGTTACTGACTGGCACAGAACGAGCGGATCATATGACGAATTCATTGATGATGCGCTTGTTGCGGGAACCGGTGATCAGAATGTAAATATGTTAAGGCGTGTAGAACCCTTTGACACCAAAGACAATAAATCATATAAGCCCGAATACCTGGCGGGATTTATGGCGGAGCGTTATTCCATAGGTCTTAAGGATGCATGGGAGAAGGCAAAGGAATTCATCAAAAACAGACTCCGTGCGTCAATAGAGAGCAATATCCGAAGCCGCTACAATGCGGATCATGTCAGGAACTTTAACGGAAGTACATCGTATTCGAATATCACATACAAGTATCTGATGCTGCCGATCTGGCTGTCGTGTTTTAACTATAAAGGTAAGACTTATCAGTTTGTTGTAAACGGTCAGTCCGGTAAGGTCGGCGGTGATTATCCAGTATCCGGATGGCGTGTTGCCCTTGCGATTCTGATTGTTGTAGTGATTATTGCACTTTTGTATATGCTGATGCAATAAAATACCTCTTTCCATTGTAATGCCGTTATGCTATAATTCGTTAGAATTATTCTCAGTAACACTTTGGAGGACAGAAGATGAAGCACATTAAATCTTTAAAGACAAGAAATCTTAAGAAGTCAATTAAAAAGGGCGGATGCGGTGAGTGCCAGACATCATGCCAGTCAGCCTGCAAAACATCCTGCACAGTAGGAAATCAGAGCTGCGAAAAGGCCCTCTAAAGGGCTTTTTCTAATGTAACAGGAAGGGAAACAATTGATCCATCAGTACCAAAACAACGGTTATAATATTGTAATGGATACAGAGAGCGGAAGCATTCATGTTGTTGATGATATTGTGTATGATATGATAGCCTCTCTGAATGAGTATTCGAAAACCTCAAATATCAGGACCGTTGCCTGTGAGGATGATATTAAGGCCGTACCGTATGAGGAAATAAAAGAATATCTGACGGACAGGCTTTCGGAATATGATGAGAGTGAGATTGCCGAGTCGTATGAAGAAGTAGCTTACCTTATTGAAGACGAGAGTCTGTTTACTGATGATTTGTATGCGGATTATATCGCCGATTATACAAACAGGGAAACAGTTGTCAAGGCACTCTGCCTTCATATAGCTCATGACTGTAATCTCGCCTGCAAATACTGCTTCGCGGGGGAAGGCGAGTACCACGGAGAACGCGCTCTGATGAGCTTTGAGGTGGGGAAAAAGGCTCTTGATCTCCTTGTTAAAGAGTCAAAAGGACGGAAGAATCTCGAAGTCGATTTCTTCGGCGGTGAGCCGCTTATGAACTTTGAGGTCGTAAAACAGCTTGTTGAGTATGGCAGGTCGATCGAGGAGGCAAACAATAAAAAATTCCGCTTTACGCTGACGACAAACGGAATGCTTCTGGATGACGAAATACTTGAGTTCGCCAACAGGGAGATGGGTAACCTTGTTCTTTCGATAGACGGGCGAAAGGAAATACATGATCTTATGCGGCCACGTCGCGGGGGGCAGGGAAGTTACGATACGATAGTTCCGAAGTTTATCAAAGCCGCAGAATCCCGCGGCCAGATGAACTATTATGTCAGAGGAACTTATACTCATAACAATCTTGATTTTTCGGAAGATGTGAAGCACCTGGCTGAGCTTGGGTTTGAACAGATATCCGTTGAGCCTGTAGTTGCGCCTGAAAGTGCAGATTATGCCATTAAAGAAGAAGATGTTCCCAAACTGTGCGAACAGTATGATATACTGGCAAAGTATCTTCTTGAGAGAAGAAAGAGCGGGAAGGGTGTTAACTTCTTTCATTTTATGATAGATTTGTCCGGAGGCCCATGTGCTTACAAGAGGCTTTCGGGGTGCGGATCAGGATGTGAATATCTGGCTGTAGCACCGAACGGAGATTTGTATCCATGCCACCAGTTTGTGGGAATGCCGGATTTTCTGATGGGAAATGTTGACACCGGAGTTACGAATACCGCGCTTCGGGATAAGTTTAAACTGTGTAATGTATACTCAAAAGAAGAGTGTAAGAATTGTTTTGCGAAGCTGTATTGCAGCGGAGGCTGTGCAGCAAACGCTTACAACTTTACAGGAGATATAAACGGGGTATATGATATCGGATGCGCCCTTCAGCGCAAACGTGTGGAATGTGCCATTATGATGAAGGCGGCAACTGCCAAATAAGACCAAAGTTTTGAAAGGAAACAGAAGCAATGAAGAAACAAAATGCAATCATAGCGCTTGTAGCTATCCTTCTTCTGATAGCGGGATTTGGCTACTCGGTATGGTATGGAATCGGTGTTGACCAGGTAGGAAGTGCCAAAGGCATTCACCTGGGTCTGGACCTTGCCGGTGGTGTCAGCATAACTTACCAGGCTGTCGGCGATGAAACTCCTTCCGCTGAGGATATGGATGATACCGTATATAAACTTCAGCAGAGGGTTGAAGGATATTCGACAGAGGCGCTTGTTTATAAAGAGGGAAGTGACAGGGTCAGTATCGAGATTCCCGGACTTTCCGATGCCAACGCGGTTCTTGAAGAACTTGGCAGACCCGGAAGTCTGTACTTTATCAATCACGTAGATTCAAACGGCAATACCAACTACGATGCATACGGTAACCTCTCAAAGAGTATAGATGAGCTTATTGCGGACGGTTCGGTTGTCCTTACCGGATCTAACGTTGTTGAATCAAGAGCAGGTGCCATCAAAAATGATATGGGCTCTACCGAATATATCGTTGAACTGACTCTTGATGAAGAGGGCACGAAAAAGTTTGCCGCTGCAACGACGGAGGCAGCCAAGACTCAGGATACGATTATGATCTATTACGATGGTGCACCCGCATCGATCCCTGTTGTTAAAACGGCGATTACAGGTGGAATGGCGCAGATATCGGGTCAGAGAACTATCGAAGAAGCTGAGCAGCTTGCATCCACGATACGTATAGGTGGTCTTAAGCTTGAGCTTGAAGAACTTCGTTCAAACGTTGTCGGAGCACAGCTCGGTACAGAGGCAATATCGAGATCCCTTAAGGCCGGAGCCATCGGATTTGCAATCATCGTTGTGTTCATGTGTGCGGTATACTTCATTCCGGGACTTGCATCATCCATCGCACTTGTCCTTTACTGTCTGATAACGTTGTTCTGCCTCAATTTCTTCGATATGACGCTTACCCTTCCGGGTATTGCGGGTATCGTTCTTTCGATTGGTATGGCGGTTGACGCAAACGTTATCACATTTGCGAGAATCAGGGAAGAGATCGCAGCAGGTAAATCAGTAAGATCTGCAATAGATGAAGGCTACAAGAAAGCTCTGTCAGCTATCATTGACGGTAACGTAACGACGCTTATTGCGGCACTTGTTCTCGGAGTAATAGGAACCGGATCTATCAAAGGGTTCGCGCAGACACTGGCACTTGGTATCGTTGTTTCGATGATCACGGCATTGTTTGTTACGAAGCTCATTTTAAGATCGTTCTATGCACTCGGAATCAAGGATGAGAAGTGGTACGGCAAGGCTAGAGAATACAAGAAGATTGATTTTCTGTCCAAGAGAACTGTATTTATTATTATTTCGGTGGCAGTTATCGCTGTAGGTATCATTACCATGATCGCAAATTCGGCAATGGGACGTCATGCCCTTAATTTCAGCCTTGAATTCCTCGGCGGTACGTCAACGAACGTAACATTTAATGAGGATATGGCACTTGCCGATATAGATGCAAAAGTTGTACCTTCCATAGAGAAAATCACGGGAGATGCAAACGTGCAGGTTCAGAAGGTTACGGGATCGAATGAAGTAATATTCAAGACGCGGGCTCTTAATGTTCAGGAAAGAGAAGCGTTCAATGATATGATGGAGAGCGAATTTGCGGTTCCCGCAGATAAGATCGTGGCTGAGACGATAAGCTCCACTATCTCTTCGGAGATGTCAAGAGATGCTATCCTTGCTATCATTGTTGCAACTGTCCTTATGCTTGTATACATCTGGTTCAGATTTAAGGATGTCAGGTTCGGTGCGAGCTCGGTTATCTGTCTGATCCATGACGTGCTTGTAGTTATTACGTTCTACGCACTTGCGCGTATTACGGTTGGTTCAACATTTGTTGCCTGCATACTTACCATCGTCGGTTACTCAATTAATGCGACGATCGTTATATTTGACAGAATACGTGAGAAGCTTAATGCGACCAAAGATGATCTTAAGACTATTGTCAACGAATCAGTCAACCAGACACTTTCACGAAGCCTGTTCACATCGCTGACAACATTTATCATGGTTGCTGTTTTGTATATACTCGGAGTAAGCTCCGTCAAGGAATTTGCCCTTCCGCTTATGATTGGTATTATCTGCGGTACATATTCGTCTGTCTGCCTTGCAAGTGCGATATGGTATCTTCTCAGAACCAAGGGTGGCGCTACAAAGTAGAACATATGCTGTGCATGAAAGAGGGACATTTATATGTCCCTTTTTTTGTACGTGACAGTGTATTAACAGTGCGACGGTCAGATTTAAAACGAGGATATGATTTTATGAACACCAAAGAGAAAATAATCCAGGCCCTTGAAGAGGCAAAGGGTAAATATGTGTCAGGGGAGAGTCTGGCGGATGATTTGGGCCTGTCAAGAAATGCGGTTTGGAAAGCAATAAATGATCTTAAGAAGTCAGGATATAATATAGAGTCCGTCAGAAACAGAGGGTATATGCTTAATGAATCTTCGGACATTATATCCAAAGCGGGGATCGCACTGTGTCTTCACAGGAAGGTTTCGGACAGTATAGCAAATGAGATGCTGGATAAGCTTTGTGTATATGATAATCTGGATTCAACGAATACACAGGCAAAGCGGGAACTGGTCGTAGGTAACTTTGAGATATCGCATAAAACGGTTATAGTTGCCAGGACACAGAGCTTTGGCAGGGGTCATGGCGGCACTGATTTTGACTCGCCCGACGGTGGTATTTATCTGAGTATTATACTGGATCCCGATATGCTTTGTGTCACAGCCCCTATTACCGAGACGGTGGCGGATATGGTGACATCTGTCCTTGAAGAGCTGTATGGGGTAAAGTGTGACAGAAAAAAGGATAATTCATTATATGTCGGAAAGAATAAAATATGCGGTATTCTTACAGAAGCCGTGTCCGATCTTGAGACCGGAGTATACAGCAGTTATATCGCAGGTATTGGGATCCGGTCCGACATTCTGTGCAGCGCATCAAGCTTAAGACCTTCCAAAAATCTGGTCATTGCCACACTTATGGCCGGGTTCTCAAAAATGTCAACCACTAACACATAACGGGTTGACATTTCAACCTCTTCATTGTATAACAGTATTCGGCTGAAAAAAGGAAGAGGTTGAAAAATGAATAATATTTTTGCTGCAGCTTTGGGGCTGTACCTTATCTTATTTATTGTTATTGGCATTTGGGATATCAGAAACATCAAGTCTTTTACTGATTATTCCGTAGCAGGTAAAAAGCAGACGTCATTGTCTGTTGTTATGACACTTCTTGCCACAGTGATCGGCGCATCCACTACCATCGGAATTACAACAACTGTTTACAACATAGGATTTCCCGGAATCTGGTGGCTGGCATTCGGTGCCATAGGGCTCATATTACAGTCACTGTTTTTATCGGAGAAGGTCAGAAGTATCAGTGCGGATACACTGCCTGACCTTGCGGCAAGGATCGTAGGGCGCCGGGCGGAAGTCATTATTTCACTGATCATTGTTATATCATGGGTAGGAGTTATTGCGGGGCAGCTTGTTGCGATGAATTCTCTTATCACGTTCGCACTTGGAAAAAGCAGCAGGATGATATTTGTCATAACCTCAATCATCGTAATTGCATATACTGCTATCGGAGGACAGATGTCCGTAGTAAAAACAGATAAGGTGCAGCTGATCATAATACTGATCGGAGTGATCGTGTGTATGGCTTATCTGTATATTACAGGGGGAGATAATAATGCGGATATTATACGCAATATTGAGCTTCTGAACGATGATTATAAAGTTTCAAATCTGTTTACACAATTCTTCGTGATAGGCGGGGTGTATTTTTTGGGCCCCGATATAATGTCCAGAAATTTTATCTCAAAGGATGGAAGGACAGCCAAAAGAGCTGCTCTTATCTCGGGGATCGTGCTGTTTGCATTCTCTGTGGTGATCACAATGATCGGTATGTGGATCAGATATAACATCACCCCTGAGCAAATGGGTGATATGGGTGCGCTTATGTATGCGATCTCTATCATGCCGAAATGGACCGCGATCCTGCTGGTGTTCGGCCTGCTGTCGGCAATCCTGTCGTCAACGGACACCTGTATTATCAATGCGTCTTCTATCTTCGTCAAAGACATTCTCAAAAAGGAGAGTGTAACCGGTGTCAGAATAACTGTTATAGCGATCGGCATTATTTCGCTTATGCTGGCTGCCTTCGGACAGGGTGATATCATGAGTCTTCTTACGGGGGCCTACAGTATCTATACCCCGGGAGTGATCTTCCCTCTTATGATTGCCATATTTGCATTTAATAAACGAAAGATCAATACCGGCATCTGGGTCGCGGCGGTAGTATCGGGCGGTATGTTTGGGATCGCCGGCACGTATTTTGGCAGTGCCCTTACAAATATCGGAGTATCTGCAGCGTTTATGCAGTATCTCACACTTATCGGGATGGGTCTGTCACTAGT
The DNA here is from genome assembly GCA_002371615.1 of Lachnospiraceae bacterium UBA3762. Lineage (GTDB taxonomy): Bacteria > Bacillota > Clostridia > Lachnospirales > Lachnospiraceae > UBA2868. Next base: position 79,938 of record DFGA01000064.1, read on the forward strand.
ATTGGGCCTTATATCGGTTAGAACGGTGGTGTAATTATGGATGTTACGGAACTTGCAACAGAGATCATTAACGGCCGCAGACTGTCTGAAAATGATGATCTGAGTGCGTTAAAAGAGGCGGCTCTTGATAAGCTTTGCGAAGGGGCGGACAGTATAAGGGAACACTTTATCGGAGATGGGGTGGATCTGTGCACGATAATTTCGGGAAAAAACGGTGCCTGCAGCGAAAACTGTAAATTCTGCGCCCAGTCGGCACACAATCACACAGGCTGTGATGTGTACGGACTCCTTGATTATGATGAAATCTATGCATTAGCTTCATCAAATGAGAAGGCGGGTGTGGACAGGTTTGCAATCGTTATTTCAGGTCATGGCCCTTCTGATGGTGATTTTGACAGGATAGTTGAGATATACAGGCGGCTTCGCAGGGAACTGAAGATCAGCCTGTGTGCGTCGCTGGGTTTTCTGACACAGCAGCAGTTTGAGAGATTATATGAGGCAGGTGTGAGAAGCTATCATAACAATATTGAAACGTCTCCAAGCTATTTCAGTAAGATCTGCACCAGCCATACTTTTGAAGATAAGGCTGCTAATATTAAACGTGCTCAAAAAGCGGGGCTAAATGTGTGTTCCGGCGGAATAATCGGTATGGGTGAAACTATGGACGACAGGATAGACATGGCATTTGCACTTGCCGATCTGGGGATTAAATCTATTCCGGTTAATACGCTGATCCCCATTCCGGGTACACCTCTGGAGAATTTACCGGCTCTTGGAAATGATGAAATATTAAGGACGATAGCGATCTTTAAATATATCAATCCCGAAGCCGATATCAGGCTCGGAGCGGGAAGACGGCTTATAGACGGAAACGGTGAAGCGGCTTTCAGGAGCGGTGCGAGCGCGACAATAACCGGAGATATGCTTACCACCTCGGGGTCGACAATAAAAAGTGACAGGGAAATGCTGATAAAACTGGGAAGAGGAGTAATACAACCTCACGGATGATTTTGAAAGGAACATAATATGTTCCTTTTTTTTATACATAAAAGAGATGTTAATGATATAATGCTTGGTATGAGTAACAAAAAATGGGTCGTTGTGGCTAAAGGAGCCGATTACAATAAAATAGCCAGTGATTTCGGAATCAGTCCGTATCTTGCAAGGATAATACGAAACAGAGGAGCTGTTACCGATGAGGAGATTGATCTGTTCCTTAACGGAGACATTTCCCGAATGCATGACCCTTCCCTTATGAAGGATATGGAAACGGCCGCATCTATCCTTGCGGATGCGATAGAAGCCCAGGTGCCGGTAAGAATAGTCGGTGATTACGATATCGACGGAGTGTGTGCATCTTTTATATTAAAAAAGGGTATCGAGGCAGCAGGCGGGATCGTTGATGTCAGGCTTCCGGAGAGAATAAAGGACGGATACGGTATTAATGAAAATATTATAAGAACCGCATATGATGACGGAATCGAACTTATAGTAACGTGTGATAACGGGATCGCTGCATCTGCCGAAACTGCCCTTGCACAGTCACTGGGTATGAGTATTATAGTCACGGATCATCATGAGGTGCCCTATGAGGAAGTTGACGGCATTAAACACTACAGGCTTCCTGCCGCCGATGCGGTGGTAGATCCGAAGAGAGAAGACTGTACATACCCTTTTTCCGGGATATGCGGGGCCATGGTAGCATATAAGCTTATATGCTATATGTATGATCACTGCGATATAGGTGATATGGTAGAGGATAGGGAAAGCCTGCTTGAGGAACTGCTTACATTTGCGGCGTTTGCAACGGTAGGCGATCTTATGGAACTTACGGATGAGAACCGTATAGCCGTAAAGTACGGTCTGGATAGGTTAAGAACCACTCAAAATGCCGGAATGAGGGCGCTTATCGAGACAACGGGGCTTAACGGCGGGAAGATCACGGCGTACCATGTGGGTTTTATTCTGGGCCCCTGTATAAACGCTACGGGACGGCTGGAGACCGCCGACGCGGCACTTGACCTGTTTGCGGAACAAGACTATGATCGGGCTCTTGGCAGGGCAAGGGAACTTGTTAAGATCAACGAGAGCCGCAAAAATATGACTGTGGCCTTTACTAATAAAGCAATCAAACTAGTTGAGGAACGCTATAAAAGTGATAAGGTGCTTGTGGTATATATGCCCGAGTGTCATGAGAGTCTGGCAGGTATAGTCGCCGGAAGGCTCCGGGAACATTTCTACAAACCGTCTATCGTTTTGACGGATGATATCGAAGGTAACTTAAAAGGCAGCGGAAGATCCATAGAGCAGTACTCAATGTATGATGAGCTGAACAAGGTCAGTGACCTGTTTACCAAATTCGGCGGACATAAAATGGCGGCGGGACTGTCAATGCCAGCAGGGACGGCAGATCTTCTGAGGAAAAGGCTTAACGAAATATGTACCCTGACGGATGAGGACCTTATTGAAAAGATAAAGATAGATATCCCGCTTCCCGTCGGGTATGTAAACGAAGCGTTTGTTGAGGAACTGGACAGACTTGAGCCCTTCGGGGTATCCAACCCGAAGCCGGTATTTGCCGAGAAGGATGTACCGGTAAGAAGCATACAGCTTCTGGGGAAAAACAAGAATCTTCTCAAAATGGTACTTGAAGGGAAAAATGCCGCAGGGGACATTTGCCCCGTTGAAGCAGTTTATTTCGGCAATACCGAAGAGGCGTTTGAGGAACTGAAGGATAGAAAGAGCGTGTCTGTATTGTACCAGCCCGGATTTAACGAATATAACGGCAGGCGCAGTATTCAGCTTGTAATCAGGGATTATATTTGATTTGTCCCGGAGAAATAGGAAAGGCCTCCGGGGGCGGAGACCTTTACCATCTTATGAGGGGGAGATAGTGAGTGTTCATCAACTATCTGAATACATAGTAAAAAACAAATGTGTTCAATCTGTGTTCAAAAAGTGAATTATTTATTATTGATAAATTAGTGTTAATACGGAGGTAATATCATCATTGAAGTCTTTAAAAGAGTTGTGCAGGGATTTTGAATATGAAGTTCTGTGCGGCAGTATGGATAAAGCATACACGGAGTTTGTTACCGACAACAGGAAACTTGCAAAGGGATGTGTATATGTTTGTATAAAAGGTGCCAATTTTGACGGGCATACATGCGTTGGACAGGCTGTAGCGGCAGGTGCGGCACTTATTGTAGTCGAAAGAGACCGATCCGGGCTTGAGTGTCCTGACGATACTAAGGATACAACCATAATAAAAGTAGGATCCACAAGGGCGGCAATGGCATATATTTCGTGCGCACATTACGATTATCCCGCAAAGGAGCTTGTAACGATCGGCATTACCGGGACCAAGGGCAAGACAACAACAACTTACCTTATCAGGTCAATACTTGAGCAGGCAGGCCGGAAGGTAGGGCTTATCGGAACGATAGAGACAATAATTGGAGATGAGCACAAACCGGCAGCTAACACAACCCCCGACTCTCCGGCACTGCAGAAGATGCTCCGGCAAATAGCCGACTGCGGGTGCGATACGGTTGTAATGGAAGTTTCCAGCCAGGGGCTGATGCTTCACAGAACACTCGGAATAAACTTTGACATCGGGATTTTTACCAATATAGAGCCTGATCATATCGGACCGAACGAACATACGGATTTTGAACAGTACCTTTCATGCAAGGCAATGCTTTTTAAGCAATGCAAAACCGGAATAGTAAATGCCGATGATAAGCATATTGATTCCATACTTAAGGACAGCACATGCGATATTATCAAATACGGATTCAAGGAAGGTCTTGACTATTCAGCCAAGAACGTGAAGTTCGTAGGAGAGGGATCACATCTCGGAATGGAATTTGACGTATGCGGAAGGGCCAATTATCCGGTCAGGATCAATATGCCCGGACGATTTTCCGTGTATAACGGATTGTGTGCGGTAGCAGTCTGTGACGTGCTGGGAATAGATGCAAAAACGGTGCAAAGCGTACTTCCTAAGGGGCACGTAAAGGGCAGGATCGAGCCTGTAAAGGTATCGGATGATTTTACGCTTCTGATTGATTATGCCCATAATGCGATGGCCCTTGAAAGCCTTCTTACGACACTTCGCGAGTATAATCCGGAGCGGCTCATATGCCTGTTCGGATGCGGAGGCAACAGGTCGAGAGACAGAAGGTTTGAAATGGGAGAGGTGTCCGGACGTCTTGCTGACTTTACGGTCATTACATCCGATAACCCGAGAAACGAAGATCCCATGGATATAATCGCGGATATAGAAACCGGAATATCTAAAACTTCCGGAAAATATATTAAAATACCCGACCGTAAGGATGCGATACGTTATTGTATCAGAAATGGTAAAAAGGGTGATATAATAGTATTGGCGGGAAAAGGACACGAAGATTATCAGGAGATCAAAGGTGTCAAGCATCCGATGGATGAGAGGGTGCTGATCGCCGAGATACTTGCGGAAAAATAAATTTATCAAACGGAGGTAAAATCATGTGGTCATTTATTGTAGCTCTTATTATCGGTGGTGTATCGGGCTGGCTTGCCGGCAAGATCATGGGAACGTCCCATTCGGTGATCATTAACATCATTCTGGGTCTTGTGGGCGGTGCGCTTGGCGGATGGCTCGGCGGTTATATCGGAATCGGTGCAACGGGGACGATCGGCTCGATCATCATATCCGTAGCGGGTGCGTGCCTGCTCATATGGATATCGAGGATGATATTCAAATAAGTATTTGATTAATATATGGTTTTTTGATATCATTACGCATTATATCGTAAAGCCGAGGTGAAAGATCCATATTATGGACCCTGACAGTCGAACTATAATCATAGTTTGTTTGTTGTTTATCGTATCAGCATATTGTGCCCTTACCGAGACGGCAATATCAAGTGTCTCTAAAACAAAGATCAAGGTTAGGGCAGACAAGGGGAACGGCAGTGCCAAAAAGGTATTGTATGTCCTTGATAATTTCGAAGATGCGATAACGACTCTTCTGATATGTACTAATATTGCCCATATAGCCGCAGCGTCCGTTGCGACGGCAGCCGTCACGAGGAGATGGGGGCTGTCGGCTGTTACGGCATCTACTTTTATCATGACTCTTGCCATGTTCCTTATCGGCGAGATGCTTCCAAAGAGTATCGGTAAGAAGTTAAGTGAGAAATCCAGCCTTGCCTGCGCAGGGCTTCTTGTTGTGCTCATGAAAGTGCTGCGTCCCCTTACAGCTGTCCTGTCGGGTATCGGCAAACTGACGCTCAGGATTGCAGGGAGCAAAGAAGAGGTTTCCGTTACCGAGGATGAGATATACGATATTATAGAAGATATGACCGAAGAGGGCAGCATTGATGAGGAACAGAGCGAACTGATCTCATCCGCTCTATCCTTCGGAGATATAACAGTCACGTCTATAATGACCCCCAGAGTTGATGTTGAAGGTATCGATATCAATATGTCAAGAGAGGACATTCTGAACGAGATCCTCAGGCAGAATCATTCAAGACTCATTGTCTATGACAAAACAATAGACAAGGTTGTGGGTGTCCTTCAGATACGAAGATTCTTAAAATCATATATTTCACGTCAGGTCATACCTGATATCAGGCGTATGACCGACAAGGTGTTCTTTGCCCATCAGAGTATGCCCATAGACGAGCTGTTTGACAACATGACCAAAAACAGATTCAACATTGCGGTTGTTCTTGACGGATTCGGGGGGACTCTCGGCATTGTCACTATAGAGGACATACTGGAGGAAATTGTCGGAGAGATATGGGACGAGGATGACGAGATCAGGGAACCTATAATAAAACTGTCCGACGATACCGTGCTTGCGAGCTGTGATGAAACGGTCGAGTCGGTATTTGACGAACTTGATTACGAGGAAGAGGACGAGAGTGCCGAAGAGCGGTTTACCAACCTCTTACTGTGTGATTTTATCTATGAACAGGTGGGGTCGATCCCGAAAAAGGGCGACTCATTCGAATACAAGGGTTTAAAGATCAGAGTGGAAGAGGTCGATCAAAACAGAGTACTTACTGCGAAGATCGTGAAGCTTCCGAAAGAGACCGAAAAGGATAAAAAGGACGAAGAGTCATGACATCTCTTATCATCATAGCAATCGGAATCATACTGTGTATCGTACTGTCGGGCGTATTCTCGGCATCAGAGATGGCCATAAGCTCATGTAACCGTGTCAGAATGGAGAATGAGGCGGAGGACGGAAACAGGGCTGCGGCAAGAGTGGTGCGACTTAACAGTGATTACGACAATACACTCAGTACCATACTGCTGTCGAATAATCTTGTTAACATTGCGGCATCTTCCCTCAGTACGGTTTACATAATATTGCTGACGGGGAGCGATGATCTTAACTGGCTGATAACCGCAATAGTAACGGTACTCGTTATCATTTTTGGTGAAACAATACCTAAGATCATCAGCAAGAAGCACGCCAACAGCCTGTCAAAGGGAATATCGGGATTCATAAGCGCACTTTTCTATATACTGTGGCCTGTTAATTATATCGTAGTTAAGATAACGAATCTTTTGACAAGGGGACTTGGCAGAAATGCCGATGATGACGAGCCGGAGAAGACCGAAGAACTTCAGGCCATAATCGAGACCGCCGAGGATGAAGGGGTCATAGATGCCGAGCGCTCGGAAATAGTGGCTGCGGCCATTGATTTTTCGGACGTGTCCGCATCCGATGTTATGACGGCCAGAGTCGATATTGAGGCCATCGATATTGATGATGATTTAGGCGAGATAACCAGGCAGGTATCAAAATCAACGAAAAGCCGTCTGCCGGTGTACCGCGGCAGCATTGACAACATTATAGGCGTGATGCATCTTAATCCTTTCTTAAAGGCAATGGCAGCAGGCGAATCTCCCAATATCGAAGAGATCATGAATGAGCCATGCTTCGTATACAAGACCGCAAAACTTCCTCATGTTCTCGATGTTCTCAAGGATGCAAGGCAGCATCTTGCCATAGTTACAGATGAATACAGCGGAACCCTTGGAATAGTGACTATGGAAGATGTTCTTGAGGAGATAGTCGGAGATATTTGGGATGATAACGATGAGATCGAAGAGGAAGTTGTTGAGTCCGACAAAGGTGAACTCATAATCGACGGAGACATGCCCATAGGGGATTTTCTCGAACGTCTCGGCATTGATGAGGATGGCTGGGAATACGAATCTGCAACAGCCGGAGGCTGGGCCATAGAATATATGGGGGATTTTCCGAAGACCGGGGATGCGTTTGATTACGAGAACTATCACATAGAGGTTACGGAAGCCGGGGAGAGAAGGGTCGAGAGACTGACAGTCACGGAAAATCATACTGAAAATCTTACATGAAAAGTGCTTGCCATTACTGTATGTTTATGGTATATTTTACGGGTTGCAAATAAACACGTGTGCGGATTGACGGCCGGTGCCGACTGGCTACCCGTAGATAGAAGCACACGGAAGAGTGGGCGTAAGCCCGAAGAATTAACCGGAGGAATTGAATATGAGCGTTATTTCAATGAAACAGCTGTTGGAGGCAGGTGTACATTTCGGACACCAGACAAGAAGATGGAA
>DFGA01000064.1:87604-154301 GCA_002371615.1 Lachnospiraceae bacterium UBA3762
ACCCTAAGATGGCTCCGTACATCTACATGGAGAGAAATGGTATCCACATCATTGACCTTCAGAAAACCGTCGGAATGATCGACGATGCATACAAGGCAGTAGCCGAGATCGTGTCAGCCGGCGGGACAATTCTCTTTGTAGGCACCAAGAAGCAGGCAATGGATGCAGTACAGCAGGAAGCAGAGCGCTGCGGTATGTACTACGTCAATGAGAGATGGCTTGGCGGTATGCTTACGAACTTCAAGACAATTCAGTCAAGAATCAAGAGACTCAAAGACATCGAGAGAATGAGCCAGGACGGAACATTTGATGTTCTTCCCAAGAAGGAAGTTATAGGACTTCGCAAAGAGTGGGACAAGCTCGAGAAGAACCTTGGCGGTATCAAGGATATGAAGAAGATTCCCGATGCTATATTTGTAGTTGATCCCAAGAAGGAGCATATCTGTGTGAAGGAAGCACAGTCACTTGGAATCACTCTTATCGGTATTGCTGATACTAACTGCGATCCCGAAGAGCTTGATTATGTTATTCCCGGAAACGACGATGCAATAAGAGCCGTTAAGCTTATAGTATCCAAGATGGCCGATGCGGTTATCGAAGCAAATCAGGGTGAAAGTGCTGAAGAGAGCGCTGAAGGAGTTGATACTGCAGATGCCACAATGGACGGCGAAGCAGCAGAAGCTGAAGCGGAAGCATAATATGTCAGACTGGATATAGTGACTTTAAGACTGGAGGATATAAAATGGCAGATATTACAGCAGCAATGGTAAAAGAGTTACGAGAGATGACCGGTGCCGGAATGATGGACTGCAAGAAGGCTCTCGGTGAGACAAACGGAGATATGGATGCGGCAGTTGAATTCCTGAGAAAATCAGGAGCTGCCAAGGCAGAAAAGAAAGCAAGCCGTATCGCAGCGGAAGGAATATGCCGTGTAGCTATGCTTGAGAATAAGAAAGCGGTTGTAGTTGAGGTTAATTCAGAGACTGACTTTGTTGCCAAGAACGAAGTGTTCCAGGAGTTTGTACAGTCTGTAGCCGATACTGCTCTTGCTACAGGACTTGCAGGCGGCAAGGACGGTGAGGACGTTGATACTCTTCTTGAAAAAGACGGACTTAAGGATGTGGTTGTTGAGAAGACCGCTAAGATCGGTGAAAAACTTTCAGTCAGAAGATTTGAGAGAGTTGAGGGTGACTGCGTAGTTTCATACCTTCACGGCGGCGGAAGGATCGGTGTTCTTGTATCGGCTAAATGTGCAAATGTTACGGATGCTGTTAAGGAAGCACTTCAGAATATCGCAATGCAGGTTGCGGCTCTTTCACCTAAGTTTATATCTCAGAAGGATGTTGATCAGGATTTCCTTGCCAAGGAAAAAGAGATCATCATGGCCCAGATAGAGAATGATCCCAAGGAAGCATCCAAGCCCGATAAGGTTAAGGAAGGCATGGTAATGGGACGTATCAACAAAGAAATGAAAGAGTTCTGTCTTCTTGACCAGGTATATGTCAGGGCTGAGGATGGCAAGCAGTCTGTAGCAAAGTATCTCGAGTCTGTTGACAAAGATCTTGTTATCGACAAGTTTGTCCGTTTCGAAGTCGGCGAAGGAATGGAAAAGAAGAACGAGGACTTTGCAGCTGAAGTTGCTGCACAGATGAACGCATAAACGTTTATTGCTATGTGAGGTATAAATATGGCTGAGAGAAGAGTCGGAACAGTATCAAGAGGTATTCGTTGCCCGATCATTCGTGAGGGTGATGATCTTATTCAGATAGTTACTGACAGTGTTATAGAAGCGGCACAGATCGAGGGCTTCGAACTTCATGACAGGGATGTTATATCCATGACAGAGTCGATTGTTGCCAGAAGTCAGGGGAATTATTGCACGGTCAACGATATAGCTGATGACGTGAAGAACAAGCTCGGAGGAGACACTGTAGGCGTGATCTTCCCCATACTTTCGAGAAACCGCTTTGCCATTTGTCTTAAGGGAATAGCAATGGGATGCAAGAAAATCGTTCTGATGCTGTCATACCCTTCCGATGAAGTCGGAAATGAGCTTGTAAACATTGACAAGGTAGACGAGGCAGGTATCAATCCTTACAGTGATGTCCTTACTCTTGCAAAGTATCGTGAAGTATTCGGATATACGAAGCATGAGTTCACGGGTGTTGATTACGTAGAGTATTACAGTGATATAATCAAGGAAGAAGGTTGTGATGTTGAGATCATATTTGCAAACCAGCCTAAAGCAATTCTTGACTACACCAAAAACGTGATCAACTGTGACATTCATACGAGAGCAAGGACCAAGAGACTTCTTAAGGCTGCGGGAGCCGAGAAAGTGTTCGGACTTGACGAGATCATGAATGGTCCCGTAAACGGAAGCGGATACAATGAGAAATACGGACTTCTCGGATCGAATAAAGCAACCGAAGGACAGGTTAAGCTGTTCCCGAGAGACTGTTTTGATCTTGTTGAAGGAGTACAGAAGGTCATTCTGGAAAGAACGGGAAAGCATGTAGAAGTAATGGTATACGGAGACGGTGCTTTCAAAGATCCGAAAGGTAAGATATGGGAACTTGCGGATCCGGTTGTATCTCCTGCATACACAAAGGGCCTTATCGGAACTCCTAACGAGGTTAAGATCAAGTATCTTGCGGATAACGATTTTGCATCGCTTTCCGGTGAAGAACTAAAGGAAGCGATCTCCAGGAGCATCAAGGAAAAAGATTCAAATCTCGTAGGAAAGATGGTTAGTGAGGGTACAACTCCCAGACAGCTTACGGATCTTATCGGATCGCTTTGCGACCTTACATCGGGTTCGGGCGATAAGGGAACGCCTGTAGTTCTTGTACAGGGTTATTTCGATAATTACACAAATTAAATATAACCAAGAGCTTTCAGTTTCTCATATACGGCTGCTGCTATGGCATCATACGATTCTTGTGAAAGATGAGTATTGTCGGGCGAGTAGCCGTATTTGTTTATAATGTCAATCACATCCATATAATGGCTTCCGTAGTGAGCTGCCAGATCGTTGTTGATGGGGATATACAGATCACCCAGTCTCCATCTTGAAGTCGTTCCGAGCACTATATAGTTCTTGAGCCCGCCTCTTGCTATAAAAGAATCAATCTCGGCAATAACCGGTGCTGTATCGGAATTGACCGAGTCGGCGGGAGCCCAGTCATTCGAGCCGACCCAGAATATATATGCCTTATCGGGATCTATCTTTTGGTTAAGCTGACTCTCGTCCGTATATACCCAGAAAATATCATGGGTATTATAGCCGTACATACCATATCCCTCAACCGGAACATTAACCATTTTCCTGAGCTTTTCATAGGGGGCATTGGCAAGATTATCATTATCGTCGCCAAGTGAGCCCTGAGTAAGAGAATCACCGAGCCATACGATCGCTGACGGCTTTTTGGTACTGTTGTCCTCTGCGGCATTTATATCTGTGGCTTCCCCGGAAACTGCTTCCGCAGCTTCATCCAAAGAGCTTTCATCAGCTGTGATTTCTCCCGTCTCTGTATTCTCATCAGGAGCAGGTGTCTCGACGGGTATTGGCGAAGCATCTGCATCTTCGGTATCAGCCGTGATGACATCTATCGCGGGATTGCTGTCTTCCGGAATATCCGAGGCATCGTTATTTGAACATGCCGTAACAAACAGACAAAGAGTAAATGAAGCAAAAATCGTAGTTAATATCTTTCGCATATGAATCTCCCATATTTTTTTATGATATAATAACATAAAAAATAATGCGGGGTCTATCATGGGATTCACATTTTCAAACACAAACATTAAAGATAACAACATTGTTTTTATCTATGAGAACAGCGCCTATTCCGGAGTCCGTAAGATTGCCGGGAGAGTAAGGGACGATATAGAGAAGGTATTTAGAGCCAAGCCTGTAGGAGTAGAGGTCGAGAATTTTGCCGATACGGCTGCATTTTTTTCTTATCCCGTATTCTTCGGCACCGTCGGGAAAAGCGAGATGCTTGAAAAACTTGCCGCTGTAAATGCCGTGAACCTTTTTGACATAGCGGGCGAAAGGGAAGTTTATTCTATCACGGTAGCCGATGATATCGAACTCGACGGATTTAACTTCAAATCGGCTCTGATTATTGCGGGTAGCGATAAAAGAGGTACCATATATGGATTGTTCAAACTGTCGGAGATGCTGGGTGTTTCTCCGTTTGTTGACTGGCTCGATATAAAGCCGCAGGTCCTGACGGAAAGAACATTTATGAGAGAGGATTCTTTTTGCTCAAAATCTCCGTCGGTCAAATACAGAGGATTCTTCATTAATGATGAGTGGCCGGCATTCGGAAACTTTTGCGGTAAAAATCATGGAGGATTTACTTCAAAAGTATACGGCCGTGTGTTTGAACTTTTGTTAAGGCTCAAAGGGAATTATCTGTGGCCGGCCATGTGGTCGTCTGTTTTTTCCGAGGACGGGCCGGGAATGCTGAATTGCGAGCTGGCCGATGAACTCGGTGTTATAATGGGGACGAGCCATCATGAACCGTGCATGAGACAAGGAGAAGAGTATTCCCATGTTCGCGGTGAAGATTCAATATACGGAGATGCCTGGGATTTTAGGACAAACAGGGAAGGAATAATTAAGTTCTGGGAAGACGGGATAAGTGCCAGAGGCCGCTTTGAAAATGTCTACACTGTCGGAATGCGGGGTGAAGCGGACTCTGCGATAATGGGACAGGATTCTTCCCTTGCCGATAATATAGAGCTGCTTCGCGATGTTTTGGCAACACAGAACAGACTTTTTGAAAAGGGACTTGAAAAACCCGTGGGTACGATACCGAGGATGTTTGCCCTTTACAAAGAGGTGGAGCCGTTCTTCTATGGCGATGATAAAACCCCGGGACTTATGAATGATCCGGCACTTGACGGCGTAACCCTGATGCTTTGTGACGACAATTACGGCAATTTAAGAAGCATCCCGACAAAGGAGATGAGAGAGCATCCCGGCGGGTACGGAATGTATTATCATTTTGACTATCATGGTGCCCCTGTATCTTATGAGTGGATGAATACAAACTATCTGCCTAAGGTGTGGGAGCAGATGACTTATGCATATGATTGCGGGATCAGGGATCTGTGGATCGTAAATGTCGGAGATATATTTACGCATGAGTATCCACTGGCTTATTTTCTCGACCTGGCATATGATTTTGACACGTGGGGGACAAAAGAGAGGGAAAGCGCGGCAAAATACACCTGCCGCCTCGTCGGACAAAACTTCCCTTCGTTTACCGATGAGCAAAAAGACAGTACGGTAAAACTGCTTCTCGGATATACAAAGATCACCGGAAGACGCAGAACGGAGGCTATGAATGATAGTGTTTATGCACCGTTTTCCTATGGGGAGTGTGACAGGACGCTGGAGAGTATCAGTGAGCTGACAGGGCTTGCGTCCGATATATACAAATCTTTGGATGATGATACGGCCTTTGCCTTTTACGAACTTGTGTATCTTCCGCTTACGGCTACAATGAATATACAGAAAATGTGGCTGCTGACGAGCAAAAATCATGCATATGCATCTTTCGGATCCACATATGCCAATACCCTGGCTGATGATATCCGCTCGTGCCTTAAAAAGGATAAAAAGCTCACGGAAAAACTCCATACGATACACAAAGGCAAATGGTACGGGATGGGAATGTCCGAACATATAGGATTCAAATACTGGTGTGAGGAGGAGTGCCAAAAACCTGTTATCCATACGTTTGAGCCTGCAGGAAAATCAAGGCTTATAGTTACCGTTTCTTCATCGGGACAGCACACGGAGGGGGGATTCTGGTCGGGAGAAGAACTAACGCTTTCTGATGCACTTAACCCGCTTGTGTGCGGTGGCTATATCGAACTTACCACAGCCGGGGAGGAAAAAGTATCATATGAGATAACATGCGATGATGATTTTATCGATATCATGGATCCCGGAAAAAGCGTTAAATGCGGGCAGTTAAAGCGTGTCTTTATATTCGTCGACAGAATGAAGATGAACGGAATGGAATCCGTTACAGGGCATGTACAGGTCAGGACCGAAGACAAAACCGTCAATATAAGAGTACCGGTCTACAATCCGGTAATTCCCGATGATATGCCGGCCAACACATATCTGCATCACGAGGATGATAAGAGTACGTACATGAACTTTATCTCAATCGGCGCGGGCTGCTTCATATCCAAAAAAGACACTCCGGCGGGAGCGTTTGAGATTATCAAAGGTTACGGAAGATCAGGGTCAGCCGTCAAAGCATATCCCCAGGATGTGATTTTTGAGAAAAAGGATGCCCCCTCGGTAACGTATGCATTCAATATTGAAAATGCGGGTAAATATATTGCAAGATTATATACAAGTCCGGCAAATCCGCCCTTTAAGGACAGAAAACTGATGATTGGCGTATCAACCGGTGAAGGCACTTATCGGGAGATAAACCTCATTCCCGGGGATTTTGAGGTAAAGGATCATAACAAGCCATGGGAGGCGGGAGTGCTTGCAAATGTACGGTGCACAGGCATCGAGCTTGATCTGCAAAAAGGTATAAATGAGCTTAGTATTTCAGCTCTTTCCCCGGGACTGGTTCTTGAAAAGATAGTAATTACGAAGTCCGGGTGCGAAATGCCGTATTCTTATCTGGGTGAACCGGAGAGCTTCAGGGTAACGGACAGGTAAAAGAGGGAATAGTTATGTCAACCATAAAACTTGCAAGAATATTTACAAACGGTGCCGTTTTACAAAGAAACAAAGAAATACACATATGGGGGTTTGCCTCCAAGGGCAGCGTTATATCGGTAGAATTTGCGAATAATAAAACCGAGTGTGGGTGTGATGAAAATGGGAGATTCGACGCTGTATTTCCGGCAATGGATAAAGGCGGGCCATACTCGATCACTGCAAGTGACAAAAGCGGCGCAGCCGTTTGCAGTGAAAACATTATGATAGGCGATGTTGTGATAATCTGCGGTCAGTCCAATATGGAGTTCCCGATGATAAGGGTCAAAGAGACTTATCCTCTGGAGTGGGACAATGCCGGAAATGATATGATAAGGACTTTCAAGGTTACCGAAAACGGTGTATTTAAGGCGCCGCTTGAGGATGTTGAGACCGGAGAGTGGATACCGGCAGCTCCGGAAACACTTGATGATTATTCGGCTGTAGGGTATTTTACCGCTAAGCATATGAGGCTTAAAGAGGATGTGTGCGTCGGAGTCATTGACCTTACTCTCGGCGGTGTGATCATGGAGGCTTTCATGAGTCCCGGGATGCTTGAAGGGTTCGACGGTGCGCTTGCCGAAGCCGAAAAGTTCAAGGATGATGTTTACAGACAGGCTATATTAAAGTCTAATGATGAGAATGCCGCAAAATGGAGAGAGGATCTTGATAAGGCCGATACAGGAATCAGGGATCATTACGAAAACGGGGAACAAATCATTAATCAGGGAAAACAGATCGCACTGCCACAGTTTTTCTCCGACACGGAATTGAGTGGTTTTGTCGGCAGCATATGGATCGCCAGGAAATTTACCGTTCCGAAAGAGTATGTAAAAAAGAAGGCGACATTATGGTTCGGTACGATCACCGATTATGATTTTTGCTATGTAAACGGAGTGTTTATAGGTACAACCGATTACTGCTACCCGCCCAGAAGGTATGAGATACCGGAAGGCATCTTAAGGGAAGGCGAAAACACTGTAGTGATCCGTATATGTGTAGAAAAAGGTTTCGGAAGAGTAACTCCCGGTAAACTATATGGTGTCGTGTTCGGAAGAGGTGTTCGCACAACAGACGGCTTTACGGAAGGAATAGACGGAGCGGATCATGTAGTAGGCCTTGGAGGGGTGTGGAACTATCTTATCGGGGCAAGGTGCAGTGCTTCCGAAGAGACCGTATTTGTCAACTGGAAGCCAACAGCTCTATACAACGGGATGATGGCTCCCCTGAGCGGGCTGTCTGTAAAGGCATTCGCATATTACCAGGGTGAGAGCAATTGCGTCTCTTACGAGGAGTATGCCGCACTTACAGGGAGATTTGTTGAGGGCATACGCAAAATGTGGGGCAATGATATCCCGTACATATGTGTGCAGCTGCCCGAGTTTGATGCAAGAATGGAAGAAGTATCATATGATCACGGCAGGGGGTGGCGAGGATTGCAGGCCGCTCAGGAGGAATGCGTAAAAATACCGGGCTGTTACCTTGTAAAGGCATTCGGATGCGGGGAACTCAACGATATACACCCCCAGCGAAAAGAGCCGATAGGAAAGGATATAGCAGATATCATCATGTCCTTGTAAGCATTTGGCATTATAAGTTGCAACCGTTAATAATATGAACAGAATAAAGGATTGGCTCCAAAACAGAAAACAAAAGAGTGCAGCATGGCCGAGAAACATGGCCGTGCTGTATTTACTGTTCATAATTGTGCCTTTGTTTGTGACGGATACCATTGTTTTTGTAATGCTCAGAAACTACAACAGATCAGATCGCACATAACTTACTATCGGCGGAGTTAAAGAATGACAGCAGCCTGTTTGAACGGAATGTATACGAACTTTTTCGAAAAGGCGGGATATCCGGCCGACGAGATCGAACGCAGGCTCTTAGGTATATTCAATACACTGTTTTACGGGTCCGAGGATGAGAAGATCTATCATGAAACAGGGGATATGGGATATCTCGTAGATACGGGGAATATAGATGCCAGAACGGAAGGCATGTCATACGGAATGATGATGTGCATCCAGCTTGATCACAAGGAGGAATTTGACCGTATCTGGAAGTGGGCCAGAACGAACATGTACCTTAGTGAAGGCAGGAATCAGGGCTTTTTCTGCTGGTCCAATGCTCTTGACGGAAGTAAGAATTCAGACGGTCCGGCACCTGACGGCGAAGAATATTTTGCGGCAGCACTCCTGTTTGCTTCCCACAGATGGGGAGACGGCGAAGGAATATTCGAATACAGCCGTGAAGCCTGTGATATCCTTCATAATATGATCAGGGAAGCTGACGGGACCCGTGGCCGCGGAATGTTCGACAGAGAAAATCATCTGATACGGTTTGTTCCGGAAGTTGATTTTACGGATCCGTCATATCATCTTCCGCATTTTTACGAATTGTTTTCACAGTGGGCATATCCCGAAGACAGAACCTTTTTTGCAAAGGCGGCTTCCGCCAGCAGGCAGTACCTTCATAAGGCCTGTCATGAGCTTTCGGGACTTTGCGCTGAGTATTCGTATTATGACGGAACTCCCTATGAAAAGGGGGGAGAGATCTGGGGCAAGCATGACTGGTATTATTCGGATGCATACAGGACGATAATGAACATCTCTCTCGATCATGTATGGTTTTGTAAAGATGAATGGCAGGAGACTGAGGGCGCAAGATTCCTTAACTGTATGTGCCAGAAGGTCGGAGAGGACAATTGGGACAAGGTCCTCGATTGGGACGGAACAGTGCGCGGCGAGGATGTACTTCATCCCGTAGCGGTGATCGCAACAAACGCGGCAGCCTATGCGCTCGTGTCGGAAACAACCGTCGAAACTGTATCCGTTAATGCGAAAACTTGTCTGGACAGATTTTGGAATACGCCACTTCGGACGGGAGAGAGGCGTTATTACGATAATTGCCTGTATTTGTTTGCTTTTATGCTACTTAGCGGCAGGTACAGGATATGGTAGAAATACCTTCTTTCATAAATCCTTCTTTAAACGCCGGGAGCACCACCCGGCGTTTCTCCTTGTGTGGGTTTGCGACTCTTGATTTAGTGTGATATCATATTAAACGGTGTGTGCAAAAAGCAGAAAGGTATAGAAAGACGTTTATTGTTTTCGGAATAAAGTATATAAGTTGTGAGGCTTGAAGATGAATAACAAAGATTCGGAGTTTTTTGAAAATCGACCGGTAACGATGAATGAAGGAAATAACCTTCTTCAGATCGAGGAACATATGTATATTCTTGATGATGTTGAAAAACCTAACGGATTCAGGAATATGTTCCCGTATTCGGAAATACCGAAGATACCGTTTAATGACAGGATAGTACCACACAATATGCCCAAGGACATATGGATCACGGATACTACATTCCGTGACGGACAGCAGTCAAGGGCTCCGTACACAACCGAGCAGATAGTTACGATCTATGATTATCTCCATAAACTCGGCGGCCCCAACGGGATGATCAGGGCAAGCGAATTCTTCCTGTACTCGAAGAAAGACAGGGATGCGGTATATAAATGTATGGAAAGGGGATACAAATTCCCGGAGGTTACAAGCTGGATAAGGGCAAGCAAGGAGGACTTTAAACTTGTCAAGGAACTGGGAATGCCAGAGACCGGAATACTTGTCAGCTGCAGTGACTATCACATATTCTTAAAACTCAAAATGACGCGTCGTCAGGCAATGGATCATTATTTAAGTGTAGTAAGGGACTGCCTTGAAGAAGGAATATCCGTAAGATGCCACCTTGAGGATATTACAAGGGCTGATATATACGGTTATGTTGTGCCGTTCTGTCTGGAACTTATGAAACTGATGGACGAATACAAGATACCGATCAAGGTTAGGGCATGCGATACTATGGGATATGGTGTCAATTATCCCGGCGCCGTAATACCGAGAAGTGTACAGGGAATCATCTATGCAATACATACTCATGCGGGAGTGCCTTCGGAACTGATCGAATGGCACGGACACAATGATTTCTACAAGGCCGTTGTCAATTCCACCACAGCATGGCTGTACGGCTGCAGCGGTGTAAACACGTCACTGTTCGGAATAGGAGAGCGTACGGGTAACACACCTCTTGAAGCGATGGTATTTGAGTATGCGCAGCTTCGCGGAACACTTAACGGAATGGATACGCAGGTAATCACCGAACTTGCGGAGTACTATGAGAAAGAGATCGGATACCAGATTCCGCCCCGCACACCTTTTGTAGGCAAGAACTTCAATGTTACAAGAGCCGGAATACACGCCGACGGGCTTCTCAAAAATGAAGAGATATACAATATATTCGATACCGAGAAATTCCTTAACCGTCCGGTACTGTGTGCCGTATCGAATACATCGGGTCTGGCGGGAATCGCCCACTGGATCAACAGTTACTATAAGCTTCCGGAAGAAAAGCATTACGCCAAGAGCGATGAGCTTATCGTTGAACTCAAGAAATGGGTTGACGAACAGTATGACGAGGGCCGCGTAACTGTTCTTACCGATGATGAACTGATAGCCGAGATCAATATCACAGCCGAAAAACTCGGCGTTCCCAAGCCGTCGGAATTATAAAGATTTTTGATAAGAAATACAAAACAACCTCTTTTCCTGTGCAGGATAAAGGGGTCGTTTTTCTATGATTTTGGGAAGGGCTATAAGTATAGGAGGAGAGCAAGGCTTGCGAAACGCAAAGCGGAACTATAACATTAAAACGAGCGGAAACGGCACAAAAAAGAAAAGAGATTTTCAAAATGGAATAGAAAACAATTACACCTAAAGAACAGAGAGCGATAGATAAGGTAAAGTATGCTAATGCAGGGCTTGCCAAGGTCAGGCGTGAACGGAAAAACAACTCAGAAAGGAGAAAGAACATCACAAGTTTATGATGAGAGAACATCGGTAACTGAGTTTACTCTATTTAGAAAGAATCCGTATCGGATGGACTGCTTTGTGTCTTTTTTGCGTACTGATCAAGTTGCGCTTGAAGCTTTGCGATAAGAGCATCTTTGTCAGCAATTACTGAGTCTTTGACGGCGATTTCTGCCTTCATGGCTTTTATATCGTCTGCAAATATCTCTGCGAATAATTCGTCTACAGCTTTACACATACTTGGCTCCTCCAATTGTTCTTTCATAAGGTCATTGTTGGCTCTGGTAAATATATCCATTACATTATCGGCATATCGCTTGTTGTGCTCTTCGAGTGCCGGAGTATTTGATACAATGTTTGCAAGATCAGCGGGCTTTCCGTGATTTGTCAGACACCTGAGCCATGATTTTCTCTCGTCCGGGATCTCAATCGTAACTACTATCTGGGTTCTGAACGGGAGATTTCCGGTCATGGTATATATACCGGGGATATCGGTCGTGATCTCTATCCCGTCCGCTTTCAGTCTCTTGAACAGTTTGTACGGATGAGATTCTCTTACAAAGGTCATTGTGTAATCAGAAGCATTATGTTCCTGTGAACTTTGCGTTTCATACAGATACAGACCGGTATAAGCGAGAACTTTGTAGAAATCTCCGTATGTCAGTGACTGCCCGGGACTCTTATATTCGCAGATATTGAATCTGCTAAACATTGAACCTATAGGATTGCGGATTGCAACGTTTCTGTTGTTTTTGATTATTAGAAGGTCAATCTTCTGGGCTCTGTTGGCAATCAGATGCTCTTCCTCGTATATGAGGTCCTTCTCGTTCTCGATCAGCTCGAGTTTCATGGCAGACACGAAACCTGCGTGCCAGTCAATTATTTTCATAAGCCCTTCTCCTTGTATTATATGTTTCGATAAAATCTGTTTCAAGTGGATTATTGACCGGATGCGGTCGTGAAAATCAGTGTGAAACATAGAATTGAATTCTGATGATGAGTATAATGTAAGGCACCAGATTTGTTAATATCGGAAATGTAAACAAAAATCGTGTTGATTTCGATTGGTAGGGCTTCCGATTTTTGTGCAAATGTTACAGTAGAAATAAGGTTTCTGCATAGGGGGGTTGACATATGGACTGAGGGGAGTATAATACAATTAAACATATGAATAGTTGTTCATGTGTAAAAACAAATTATCAGTTTAAAATCATAAGGAGATACATTATGGCTAAGACATACGGAATCGAAGTTGACTGCGCAAACTGTGCAAACAAGATGGAAGAGGCGGCAAAGGCTACCGCAGGAGTTAAGGACTGTACAGTAAACTTTATGGCACTTAAGATGAACGTTACGTTTGAAGACGGAGTCGATGAACTCGGAGTCATGAAGGAAGTGCGCAAGAACTGCAAAAAAGTTGAAGACGACTGCGAGGTATTTATTTAATGACAGGATTGCAAATGCAATCCTGTCGCGGCGACGTCGAATAAGCAAAGCTTAT
The DNA here is from genome assembly GCA_002371615.1 of Lachnospiraceae bacterium UBA3762. Lineage (GTDB taxonomy): Bacteria > Bacillota > Clostridia > Lachnospirales > Lachnospiraceae > UBA2868. Next base: position 100,720 of record DFGA01000064.1, read on the forward strand.
TCGATGTTGGTTGTACAAAGGGAGAACGAGTAAATGAACAAACGTCAAAAGAAAACTCTCATCAGAATAATCATTGCAGCGGTTTTGCTGGTAGTAATTGCAATTGCAGAGCCGTTGATCGAAAGTATGGAGTCACAATTTCAGGCTGTGCCGTTGGCAAAGATCGTTACTTTCGTTTTGTACCTGATCCCGTATCTGGTTATCGGCTCCGACATACTGAAAAAGGCCTTCAAAGGAATATTGAACGGTCAGGTTATGGATGAGAATTTTCTCATGGCTGTAGCAACGGTCGGTGCTTTTTGTCTCGGAGAATACCGGGAGGGCGTTGCTGTTATGCTGTTCTACCAGATCGGAGAACTGTTCCAGTCGGTTGCGGTTGGAAAGAGCCGCAGAAACATCGCCGCCCTTATGGATATCAGGCCGGACTGCGCTAATCTTGTAACCATAGAAGATGGGAAGGAGACAGTTAAGAGTGTTGATCCTTCTGAAGTATCAATAGGGAGCCTTATCGAAGTCCGCCCCGGAGAGAAGATACCTATAGACGGTCTGGTAGAGCGTGGATCCTCAAGCGTTGATACCAGCGCCCTTACAGGCGAATCCGTTCCGAGAAGTATATCGGAAGGTGATGAGGTTGTAAGCGGAAGTATCAATCAGAGCGGTGTGATCTATATCAGAACAACAAAACTGTTTGGTGAATCCACCGTATCCAAAATTCTGGAACTTGTTGAAAATGCCAGTTCGCAAAAATCAAGATCCGAGAATTTTATTTCCAAATTTGCAAAATATTATACGCCTATAGTGTGTATATCCGCACTTGCCGTGGCGTTTATACCGCCTGTTGCCAATCTGATTCTCGGAAGAGAAGCAATGTTTGGAACATTTGTGTACAGAGCACTTACATTTCTTGTAATCAGCTGCCCATGTGCACTTGTAATAAGCATTCCCTTAAGTTTTTTTGCGGGAATAGGCGGTGCTTCAAGAGCCGGAGTGCTTGTCAAAGGTTCAAACTATCTTGAGGCATTATCACAGGTTGATACAGTCATTTTCGACAAGACCGGAACTCTTACAAAAGGTGTCTTTGAAGTGGTATCCATCCACAGAAATGAGATCGATGAGGATACACTTCTTAAATATGCCGCATATGCGGAAAATAACAGCACCCACCCGATAGGCCGCTCTATAGTATCGGCATATAAACAGGAGATAGATGCTGCGCAAATCTCTGATGTTCATGAAATATCCGGACGTGGTGTGGAAGCAGATGTTTTCGGCAAGAAAATACTTGCGGGAAACGATAAACTTATGAGCGATAACAATATTGCGATCACTGAATGCCATGATGCCGGAACAATAGTTCATATCGCCGTTGACGGAAAATATGCGGGGCATATTCATATCTCGGATGTCATTAAGGAGACTTCAAAGAGTGCTATAAGAGGATTGAGGAAACTCGGGGTAAATAATACGATTATGCTAACTGGGGATTCAAAGAAAGTTGCCGAAAAAGTCGCGGAAGAACTGTCAATAAAAGATTATCGTGCCCAGCTTCTTCCGCAGGATAAGGTCAGAGAAGTTGAATCGATCTTAAACGGAAGGAACGGAAGTAAAGGAAAGGTTGCTTTTGCAGGAGATGGTATTAATGATGCCCCGGTACTGACCCGTGCCGATGTGGGCATAGCTATGGGAGCTTTGGGAAGCGACGCTGCGATCGAAGCTGCGGATGTTGTGCTTATGGATGATGACCCTCTCGGAATTGTTAAAGCGATCAGAATCGGGAAAAAATGTATGCGGATCGTATACGAGAATATCTGGTTTGCAATCGGTGTAAAAATCCTGTGCCTTATTTTGTCGGCATTGGGTATAGCCAACATGTGGCTTGCGATTTTTGCTGATGTCGGTGTAATGGTTCTTGCGGTACTCAATGCGATCAGGACACTTCATCTGCCGAAAAATGCCGTATCTGATTGATTTTATCCACGTGAGAATTTATAATCAGTAAGGAAAATGGTGGTGCAAATGGACGGAAAAGACATTTGGGGTGAGCTTGCCGATCTGTTCAAAGTGTTCGGCGACAGTTCCAGGATCAGAATACTGTATAAACTTCAGGAAGGCGAGATGTGCGTTCAGGATATAGCTGAAGGACTTTTGATGACACAGTCCGCCGTATCACATCAGCTCAAGATCCTCAAAATGAGTAAACTTGTCAAGAACCGCCGGGACGGGAAGATGATTTATTACAGTCTCGACGATGATCATGTGTCAACAATTCTGTCCATGGGCAAAGAGCATTTGGAAGAACAGAAAACAATATGATCAAAGTATTCTTGTGCGAAGACGAATTTGTTGTCCGCGAGGGAATCAAAAATAATATAGACTGGGCATCGTCCGGATATGAGTTTGTAGGGGAAGCTTCCGACGGGGAGCTTGCCCTTCCTTTGATTAGAAAACTTGAACCCGATATTGTGATTACGGATATTAAAATGCCGTTTATGGACGGTCTGGAACTTTCGAGAGTGATAAGACGCGAACTTCCCTCGACGGAGATAGTAATTCTGTCGGGATACGAAGAATTCGATTATGCCAAGCAGGCAATTTCTATCGGAGTAGCACAGTACCTGACCAAGCCGATATCGGGAGATGACCTCCTCAGAGAACTCGACATGCTTCGGGAGAAGATTATTAAAAACAAAGAAGAGAATGCCCTTAAAGAAAAATTCAGGAAGGAAATGGAGGAGAATGTCAGACGGGAAAAGAGTGCACTGTTCAATTCCCTTGTTTCCGGAACCTGTTCAGTGACCGAACTTCTTGAGCGTTCACAGAAGCTGGGCATAGATCTTTCAGCGGTATGGTACAACATTGTTCTGCTGTTCATCAAATCCGACCATCATAATATCGAAGAGTATTCGGGAAGCTCCGTAACAATAGAAGAGAAGATAAACGAAATAATATCCGATATGGGATGCATCTGCTTTGACCGTGATCTTGAAGGAAAGGCAGTGCTTATAATGGCTGATTCGGAGCAGTCTTTGATAAGCCATCAGAACGACCTGATCTCAAGACTCGAAGAGGTTTTTGCACCATACGGACATATCAGGTATTCGGGTGGCTTGGGTAGAGCCGTAAACCGGCTGTCGATGCTGAACGAATCGTACGAAGATGCCGGACGGGCTCTTGCAAACAGGTTTTTTACGACAAAGAGCGGGTTTTATGAAGCCGCTAGATCCGACAGAGAAGAGGCGGATGTCAAAGAAGTGTTTGATATGGGCTCAATAGATGCGAAGAGAATTGACAAGAGCAATGTTTCGAGATTCCTCAAGCTCGGAAATCTTGATGAGATCCCGTTCTATGTAAGTGAGTTCATAAAAAGCGTCGGGGAAAACGCGTTTGAATCATATATTTTCAGACAATATATCGCGATGGATGTATTCTTTGCAGTGTCGGGATTTGTAGAGGAACTGTCTTCCAAAAAGCATTTTGACGGGATAGCAGAGGTAACAAAGGAATCGCTAGAGAGCGTAGAGAGTATAAAATCATACATAGCGCAGATAATCGAAAAGGCAATAACCTACAGGGATTCCATTGCAACCAACAGATATACCGAGATTGTTGAGGATGCCGTCAAGTATATAGAAGAGAATTACAGTGACGAGGAACTCTCCCTCAACCAGCTTGCAAGTCATGTGAATGTCTCTCCCAATCATCTAAGTACTATTTTCTCACAGCAGACCGGGCAGACATTTATCAAATATCTGACCGAGTACAGGATGGATAAAGCCAAGGAGATGCTTAAATGTACAAGCATGCGGTCAAGTGAGATAAGCGAGGCCGTCGGTTACAAGGATCCTCACTATTTCTCCTATATGTTCAAGAAAACTGTCGGTGTAACTCCCACAAACTACCGGGGCGGAAAAGATAATGAAGAGGAAGATGAATGAAAAAAATACGTGATTATTTTCGGAACACCTCCCTCGCAACGAAGATACGTATATCGTATCTTCTTCTTGTAATACCGCTCGTACTTCTTCTTGGTGTTTTCTTCTATATGATGCAGAGGTCATCTCAAAAATACAGCGAGATGATATCCTCGGCTGTTCTGGCCGGTGATTTTTCCCTTGATTTTAAAAAAGATTATGACTATGAGACCTATCTACTCATTGTCGGAAACAAAACGATTGAAGATTCCGAACTCGGCAGGATGACGGATGAAGCCGAAAGAGTGGTTGACGGCCTCATTGGAATTACAGTGAATGAAGATAATCTCAGAAGGCTTGAGGGAGTCAAGAAGTACCTGGACAATCTGCGTAAATATGTGGGAAGGATAGAAAAAAACCTTGAGGCCGGTGAGGAATATGACGCGAACATTGAAATATGGGAAAATGATGTTCAGATCGTTACCGGGCTTATTAAAGAAGAAATATTCAGATACGTTTTCTATGAGATAAGGGATATGCAGTCTGAGAAGGCCGATATGGACAGGTTTTACCGTCAGGCGATGACGTGGAGTCTTATTTCCTTTATAGCCTTAACGGCGATGGTAACGTTTTTCTCGTTCTATCTTCCTCAAAGCTTTACCAGACCAATTACAGATCTGGTTGAGGTCACTGAAAGAATTTCACAGGGAGATCTTGAGGTTAGAAGTACAAACGGTTCAAAGGACGAAGTGGGCGTATTGTCTGAGTCAATGAACCAGATGATAGAAAAGATAAACGAACTGCTGTCCCAGATCACCAAAGAACAGATAAGGATCAGGGAGGCCGAACTTGAGCTGTTGCAGGCCCAGATAAATCCCCATTTTTTGTACAATACACTGGATACCATTATATGGCTTGCCGAGGGGGGAGATCAGAAAAGAGTAGTTGATATGGTTAAGAGTCTGTCTGCTTTTTTCAGAACCTCACTGTCGCGGGGAAGAGATATAATAACTATACGGGAAGAACTGCAGCACGCGGGAAGTTACTTGGAGATTCAGCAGTTCCGTTATCAGGATATACTTGAATACGAGATTGATGTGGCGGAAGAATACTACGATTATACGATTCCCAAGATAACGATCCAGCCTCTTGTGGAAAACGCACTTTATCACGGGATTAAGAACAAAAGAGGCGGCGGAAAGATAAACATAACCGCAAAAGATGCAGGGGATGATTTTGTGATATGCGTATCCGATAACGGAATAGGTATGACAGATGAGCGTCTTGCGGAAGTAACCAAAGGCCTTACCGGATCGGCACCGGCGGAAAATGCCATATACGGGCTGTATAATGTCAATGAGAGAATAAGGCTTAAATTCGGCGCTACCTACGGCATAACACTACATAGTGTATATAACGAAGGAAGTATGTGCAACATATTGTTGCCAAAGCGTTCGTAAAAAAATCAACCGCCCGGATAAAATAATCAACCGATTAACTAAGTAACGATAAAAAAATCAACCATGGACGTATTTAAGTTCATGGTTTTTTAATATTTGAAAGATTATTATCGTATCATCGGGTAGGGGGATAGGCTCCTTATCCAGATCAAAATTATTCCAGGGAGGATAGAAAATGAAGAAGAAAGTTTTAGCAGCTATCATGGCAGCAGCAATGGTTGCCCTTACAGCATGCGGCGGCGCAGCAGCTCCCGCAGCACCTGCAGCAGATGCTGAGCCTGCAGCAACAGAAGAAGCAGCTCCGGCAGATGAACCCGCAGCAGAAGAGCCCGCTGCAGAAGAGCCTGCAGCAGAAGAAACAGCAGAAGCACCTGCAGCTTCAGGCGAACTCATCAAAGTTGGTATCATCAACAACGATCCTAACGAGTCAGGTTACAGAACAGCTAATGACAAAGACCTTAAGGCAGCTTTCTCAGAAGAGAACGGATTTGATGCATCATTCGCATACAGCTTAAAGAACGACGAGCAGATCACAGCAGCTCAGAAGTTCATTCAGGATGGAGTTGATTACCTCCTTCTTTCAGCAGCTGATACAGCAGGTTGGGATTCAGTTCTTAAGGATGCACAGGATGCAGGTATCCATGTAATCCTTTTCGATAGAACAATCGATGCTGATCCTTCACTTTACAGCGCTTCAATCGTTTCCGATATGGACAAAGAAGGTGAAACAGCAGTTGCATGGCTTGAGAGCCAGAACCTTGACGAATACAACGTAATCCATATCCAGGGTGTTATGGGTTCAGCAGCTCAGAAGGGTCGTTCAGGCGCTCTTGACAACAAGGTTGCATCTGATCCGTCTAAGTGGAAGATCGTTACACAGCAGACAGCTGAATGGAACGCAGAAAAAGCACAGCAGATCGTTCAGTCGGTTATCGATTCAGGCGAGAAGTTCAACGTAATCTACGCTGAGAACGACGATATGGCAAAGGGTGCTGTTGCAGCTCTTGACGCAGCAAACATCTCACACGGTGTTGGCAAAGATGTCATAATAATGGGATTTGACTGCAATAAGTGGGCACTTCAGGAACTCCTTGACCAGAACTGGAACTACGACGGACAGTGCAATCCTTTCCAGTCTGAGTACATCCTTCAGGTTATCGACGAGCTTGAGAAGGGCAACGAGCCTGCAGAGAAGACTATCGTTATGAACGAGAAGGGATTCGATGCTACAACTATCACAGCAGACGATGTAGAGAGCTACGGAATCTAATTCTTTAACCTAAAAAATAAGCAATATCAGGGGCGCGACAGCGTACAAGTCGCGCCCCCTTTTTGAAGAAAAGTTGGGAGGTGAATCCACTCATTATGGAAAAAGCAGTACTTAAAATGCGTGGCATCGATAAGGTATTCCCCGGAGTACGTGCCCTGCAGGGTGTGGATTTTACATTATGCGAAGGTGAGATACACGCACTCATGGGAGAAAACGGAGCGGGAAAATCCACTCTGATCAAAGTCCTTACCGGGGTATACGCAAAAGATGCGGGAGAGATATTCCTCGGCGATAAACCCGTTACTATCAAGTCACCGCAGGATGCCCAGAACATGGGTATAAGCACGGTGTATCAGGAAATAACGCTTTGCCCCAATCTTTCCGTTGCGGAGAATATGTTCATCGGCAGAACCAATGGAGTGATCCAGAACTGGAAGAAGATGAATGAAGATGCCGGGAAGATACTGAATGAACTTGCAATCCCTGCAAAACCCGCGCAGCAGCTTGCCAGCTGTTCAATAGCGGTTCAGCAGATGGTTGCGATAGCAAGGGCTGTGGATATGGACTGTAAGGTTCTTATTCTCGATGAGCCTACATCTTCCCTTGATGAACAGGAAGTTGCTAAATTATTTAAACTTATGAGAGACCTTAAGGCAAAGGGTGTCGGTATTATATTTGTAACCCACTTCCTTGATCAGGTATATGAGGTGTGCGACAAGATAACCGTTCTTCGTGACGGACAGCTCGTAGGTCAGTACGAGATCAAAGATCTTCCGAGAGTACAACTTGTATCCAAGATGCTTGGAAAAGAACTTGATGATATGTCGGATATCAAGAGCGAAGGTGGATCATATGACAGGAAAGAAGGAGAGACTCCGGTCTTTGAATCCAAAAACCTGTCAAGTACCGAAGCAATTTATCCCTTTGATTTTTATATTAACAAAGGTGAAGTTAACGGATTTACCGGACTTCTCGGATCAGGCAGAAGTGAGTGTGTGCGCGCCATTTTCGGTGCCGACAGGAATCTTTCCGGAGAAAAGTTCAGAAACGGCAAGTCTGTTAAGATCAGCAAGCCTATAGATGCAATGAAGAAAGGTATTGCTTATCTCCCCGAAGATCGTAAGGTTGACGGAATAGTCGGCGATCTATCGGTAAGAGAAAACATAATACTTGCATATCAGGTGTTAAAAGGCGCTTTTCATCCTTTTTCCAAAGCAGAAGCATACAAGTTTGCTGATGAGTACATTAAGCTGCTTGATATCAAGACAGCATCGGCTGATACACCGATCAAATCGCTTTCGGGAGGTAACCAGCAGAAAGTTATACTTGCAAGATGGCTTTTGACACATCCGGATTATCTGATACTTGACGAGCCGACAAGAGGAATTGATGTCGGAACTAAGGTTGATATCCAGAAACTTGTTCTTAAGCTTGCAAGCGAAGGAATGGCTGTAACGTTCATTTCTTCGGAGACGGATGAGATGCTCCGTACATGTTCGAGACTAATCGTTATGAGAGACAGGCATGTTGTCGGTGAACTTACGGGAGATGATCTCAACCAGAATAAGATCATGAGTACAATTGCCGGAGGTGATAGCAATGGCAAATAATAATAAATCAGGCTCCGGATTTTTCGGAAAGCTTATTCATAATCAGATTTTCATACCTTTAGCGGCACTTTTGCTGCTCGTATTATTTAACCTTGTATTTGATCCGTCATTCTTCAAGATAACTCTTGGACAGAATGCGGCGGGTAATCCCGTATTATCGGGGTATCTTGTGACGATACTTGATTACGGATCGGAACTTGCGATCCTTGCCATAGGAATGACGCTTGTTACGGCAGCATCGGGCGGACAGGATATTTCGGTTGGAGCTACGATCGCAATATGCGGATCTGCGCTTTTGAGAGTTTTGTGTGGCAGAAATTCCCGTCCTGACGAACTTCAGGCGCCGATTATTGTAGCTTTTCTCGTTGCTTGTATTGTAGGAATGCTTTGCGGTGCTTTTAACGGAATGCTTGTATCGATATTCAAGATCCAGCCCATGGTTGCGACTCTTATACTTTTTACGGCAGGACGTTCGATCGCAGCGTGGATCAATAATAATGAGCTCCCGATTGTAGGAGATCCTACTTTTGCGTATTTCGGATCGTTCTTTCCGGGAATTCCGATACCGGCTCCGGTTTTTATCGCGGCATTCTGCCTGATAATAATCTTTGTGGTGCTCAAGTTTACAACATTAGGTCTTTATACACAGGCAGTAGGTATCAATCCTTCATCTTCAAGGCTTAACGGATTGAATCCGCAGTTTATTAAATTTGTTTCTTTCGTGATTCTCGGACTTTGCGTCGCTGTAGCGGCACTTATCAAAGTTTCAAGGCTCTCGACGATAAACTATTCGGTTATAGCAAAGGATATAGAAATGGATGCGATTCTTGCCGTTGCACTCGGAGGAAACCCGCTTGGAGGCGGTAAGTTCAATATGTGGGCGTCAATAATCGGTGCATATGTTATCCAGTTTCTGACCACTACCTTATACAAGTTCAAGGTAAGTTCGGATGCCCTTTCGGCATACAAGGCAGTTGTTGTAATTTTGCTGGTTGTATTCTCCGCGCCTACGGTAAGAGAGTGGATCGGGGCCAAGTTCAAAAAAATCACGGCAAAGAAAGGGGTGGCATAAATGAGAAACAAGATAAAAAATATGTCAGATACTTCCCTGCTTTTGTCGATAACGATCGTAGTATTCTTTCTTATGTACATCGGTGCGATGGTTTTCCAGGGAAAGGGATTTTTAAAACCCCAGACTTTCTTCAATATTCTTAACGCGAATGCTGCACTTATACTGATGTCATGCGGACTTACGATCGTAATGATAATCGGCAGTATCGACATTTCGGTCGGCGGTGTTGCGGCACTTGTAAGTATGTGCTGTGCTGTCTATCTTGACTACAAGGGCGGGAACGTGTTTGTTTCCATGCTGATAGCACTTGCAATAGGTGTTGCATACGGTGTGATTCAGGGATATCTTATCGCATACCTTGATATTCAGCCGTTTATTGTTTCCCTTGCGGGAATGTTCTTCGCTAGAGGAATGACCACCATAGTCCATACAAACCCGTTCAACGTGGAAAACCAGTCTTTTGTTGCACTCAAGGAGACACGTATCATTGTTCCGGGAATGGGCTCGGTAAATAAACTCGGCAAGTATGTAAATGCATATGTGGAAATAGGTGTTATTGTGGCTCTTCTTGCTGTGCTTGTACTGTTTTTCGTTCTGCGTTATACTAAATTCGGTCGCGCTCTTTACGCCGTAGGTGGTAACAAGACAAGCGCTCTGATGCTTGGTATCAACGTTAAGAAAACCAAATTCATGGCACACCTTTTGTGCGGTATTCTTGCCGGAATAGGAGGATATGTATACTTCCTTCATGTAGGAAGTGGTGCTGCATCCCACGCGTCCGGTGCCGAGATGAATGCTATAGCTTCATCGATTATCGGCGGAACGATGCTTACCGGAGGTGTAGGTAATATCATCGGAACGCTTTTCGGAGTACTGTCACTTGCAACGATCCAGAGTATTGTGTCGTCGGCAGGTATGGATCAGGCTTGGTGGACCGGCATCACGATCGCTGCAATGCTGTGTCTGTTCCTTGTTATTCAGTCGGTTGTTATCGCGCGCAAGACTAAATCTTTAAAGAAGCAGTGATAATCCGATCATGATGATGGACAGACCATCGGTAAAAATCATATATATAATGATCATTGCTAGCCTCTGTTGTCTTATGGCCGCCTGTGGCGGTAAAGACGCAGGGGCTGTCAGTGATATTAAGGAAAAAGGTGGGAAGGAACGTATTGTTGTAGGATTTTCGCAGCTTGGAGCGGAATCCGATTGGAGAAGCGCAAATACCGAGTCGATGAAGTCGGTGTTTTCGAAAGAAAACGGTTATGAACTTATATTTGACGATGCACAGCAAAAGCAGACCAATCAGATTACGGCAATACGAAGCTTTATACAGCAGGATGTTGACTACATTGTACTTGCTCCGGTTACCGAAACCGGATGGGACACAGTCCTTTCCGAGGCAAAAGAGGCAGGAATACCGGTAATCATTGTAGACCGCCAGGTGGACGTGTCCGATGAGAGTCTTTTTACATGCTGGGTAGGCTCGGATTTTGAGCTTGAAGCACGCAAAGTATGTATGTGGATGTCATACTTTTTTAACAAGAAGGGCATTAAGAGCGAGGATGTTCACATAGTCGATATTCAGGGCACCATCGGAAGTACGGCACAGATCGGAAGAACCAAGGGCTTTGACGATATGGCAAATCTCTACGGATGGGATGTGGTAGCTCATGAGCCCGGTGATTTTACGAAAAGTAAAGCCAAAGAGGCGATGTTTGCAATACTGCGGAATTATGATAATGTCAATGTTGTATTTTGTGAAAATGACAATGAAGCACTTGGCGTTATAGAGGTTCTTGAGGCGAGTGGGAAAAAGTGCGGCAGCGATATTACAAACGGTGAGATCATGGTCGTGTCGTTTGATGGCGTCAACAAAGCGGCGGTATCTTCGCTCGTTGCAGGCAAGATCAGTTGTATAGGGGAGTGCAATCCGTTGCACGGACCAAGGGTTGAGTCGATAATCAGAAAGCTTGCCCGGGGGCAGGAACCGTACAAGTATCAGTATGTTAATGAAAAGATCTTTGCGGGAACTTCCGCTGTACCGTCTATAATGCTTGGAGGTAAAGAATACAAGGTGACTGTGTTTAATGAAGAAACCCTGTACGAATGGCCATATTGAAAACTAAAAAAGGAGAAGGAATTATGGATGCAAAAAACATTATAGCTGAAGGAAAATCATATTTGGGTATTGAGTTTGGATCAACCAGAATCAAGGCGGTGGCAATTGATGCGGAAGGTAATGTTCTGGCTACAGGAGGTCACGGCTGGGAGAACAGACTTGATAACGGAATATGGACATACACACTTGATGATATATGGGGCGGACTGGCTGATTGCTACAGCGATCTTCTGAAAGATATCAATGACAAATACGGGATCGTTCCGACGAGATTTGCATCTATCGGATTTTCGGCAATGATGCACGGATATCTTGCATTTGATAAGGATGAGAAGCTCCTTGTTCCATTCAGAACGTGGAGAAATACGATCACGGAAGAAGCTGCCGCAGCTCTTACGCGTGAGTTCGGATTCAATATTCCGCAGAGATGGAGTATTGCCCATCTGTATCAGGCGATCCTTAACAAGGAAGAACACGTTAAGGACATTGATTTTGTTACCACACTTGCAGGCTATGTTCATTATAAGATGACGGGATGTAAGGTTCTCGGAGTCGGGGATGCATCGGGAATGTTCCCTATAGATTCGTCTACCGGCGATTATGACAAAGATATGGTTGCCAAGTTTGACAAACTTATTGCACCTTGCGGGTTCGGATGGAATCTTCTCGGAGTTCTTCCCAAGTCGCTTTCAGCAGGAGAAGATGCCGGCAGCCTTACCGCTGAGGGAGCAAAACTTCTTGATGTATCCGGAAAACTTGAAGCAGGAATTCCGGTATGTCCGCCGGAAGGTGACGCCGGTACAGGTATGGTTGCAACCAATTCGGTAGGTCTTCGTACCGGTAATACATCAGCCGGAACAAGTGTATTTGCGATGGTTGTTTTGGAAAAGCCATTGTCGAAAGTCTATGAGCAGATCGATATGGTTACGACACCGGATGGGGCTGCAGTTGCTATGGTACACTGCAATAACTGTACGAGTGATATTAACGCATGGGTAGATCTGTTCAAGCAATTCGGCGAGATGATGGGCTATTCCATAGATATGAATGAACTGTTCACTAAACTGTACAGTAAAGCTCTTGACGGGGACAGTGACTGTGGCGGACTTCTTTCATACAACTATATTTCCGGAGAGCCCGTTACCGGATTTGATAAGGGTACTCCTCTTTTTGTCAGGACGGCAGAATCGAAGTTCACACTCGGAAACTTTATGAGGATGCATCTGTATTCAGCGCTTGCGGCACTCAAGTCCGGACTCGATATCCTTATTAATGAGGAAGGAGTTAAGGTTGACAAAATGTATGGTCATGGCGGATACTTTAAGACAAAGGGTGTCGGTCAGAAATTTGCTGCCGCAGCCATCCATGCACCTGTATCGGTTATGGAGACTGCAGGAGAAGGCGGACCTTGGGGAATGGCTATACTTGCTTCGTTTGCCGATGGCAGGAATCAGGGCGAAAAGCTTGAAGACTTCCTTAACCGTAAGATCTTCGCAAATGCCAAGGGCAGCACGTTAGAGCCTTCGGCAGAGGATGAGAAGGGATTCGATGATTTCATGAAGACGTATATGGAAGGCCTTAAGATTGAAAAGGCTGCAGTGGAGGTTCTGTTATAATGCTTGAAGAATTAAAGAAAAAAGTATATGAAGCAAATATGCTTTTGCCTAAATACGGACTCGTAACCTTTACATGGGGAAACGTTTCCCAGATAGACAGGGAGTCGGGATTGTTTGTAATAAAGCCCAGTGGAGTTGATTATGATAAGCTCACTCCGGAAGATATGGTTGTAATGGACCTTGATGGCAACAAAGTAGAAGGGAAATTTAAGCCGTCAAGTGATACGCCTACGCATTTGGAACTGTATAAGGCATTTCCGGAAATAGGCGGGATCGTTCACACACATTCATCATATGCTACGAGCTGGGCTCAGGCGGGACGAAGCATCCCCTGCTACGGAACAACCCATGCCGATTATATATACGGTGAAGTTCCGTGCGTACGCTGCCTTACAAAAGAAGAGATAGACAGTGCGTATGAAACCAATACGGGTCTACTTATAGTTGATGAATTTCGGAAGATGAACAAGGATGTAATGGGAGTACCGTGTGTATTATGCAAAAATCATGGGCCTTTTGCATGGGGTAAGGATGCAAATGAGGCAGTTCACAACGCCGTTGTTCTCGAGGAAGTTGCCAAGATGGCATACCGGTGTGAGACGATCAATCCGGATGTTAAACCTGCCCCCCAGGAACTTCAGGACAAGCACTACTACAGAAAACACGGTGCCAATGCATATTACGGTCAGTGAGGTATCATATGTTTGATCAAACCGCCGCCATGTTTGACGGATACAGGGCAAAACTCAAAAAGATCAAAAAGAAAACGTACGAGGAGCGGTTCGAAACTTTCTTTAAAGAGAACAGAGCCTGCTTTGATGACATGACACAGTATGTTAAGGGACGTGAAGACACCGGTGTTGCCGCCGGGGAAGTTGCCAACATATTTGCGGAGAATATATTCAGTGAATATGCGAATGCGGGAAAACTGTCCGGAGGCGACAAGACCGACCTGTCCCTGTTTATGATTTATTTTGTTTTTCCGTCCATTCTCAAACTGGAGGATAACAATTCAAAAGTGTTGTGTGATGCTATAAGGGACGAGTGGAGAAGCCGCACTGACAACCCGGCATACGACTACACTACTTATGAGGATCTTCATGGATCGTTTCAGGAAAAGATTTTCGGGCTTTTCTAGCCTGATAGTGATTGCATTTGTATTAATCATTATTTTACTTATCAAAGATACCGGAAAAGCCGCTGCGGTTCGATACTTGGCAGCGGTTTTTGCGGTTTCTTTTTTCATGCGCCCTTTTTTTGTGCAAAAGCACCTGAAATATCCGGATGAGGGTTTTGGCCTATGTTTCGGTTTGGGACTTGCGTTGTGCTTTTTTGTCTGCTGGACATTTTGCGCAATCACTTCTTTTGAATTTGCGGATGCAGCCGTGTTCGGAACTTTTGTTATCATGGCTGTATCGGGAATGGCAGTAAACAGGCTGACTGATAAGGGACCGTATATAACTTCCGAAGAACTAAGAAGGTTTACAGGTGGATTTGCTGTATTTGCCGTAATCTTTCTTGTTTTTTATTACATAATAGGATTTAATCCGCTTGTTGATCCCGGAACCGAGAACTACATGGACTTCGGATTCATGCAGACCATGTACAGGCAAAGAAGTGCGATTATTTATGATATATGGTTTAGTAATACAAAGCTAAATTATTATTATCTAGGGCAGGCAGCTGCGGTCTATCTGACAAGGCTTGCCGTTACTACACCGGAATACGGATATAACCTTATGCTGTGTACGTTTGTATCCTCAGTATTTGCGATGGTGTTTGAACTTGTAGCCGGAATAGCGAATGAATTGCTGCCGGACTTTAAACAGAAGCGTTTATCTTTAGTATGGGGAGGAATACTTGGCGGATCTGCCGCTGCGTTTTGTGCCAATCCCCATTGGATATTATACGGGCCGGTACTCTCAGCGGCAAAAAAGATACTCGGGACGGATGACGGGGAACACTACTGGTTCCCTGATGGGACCGTTTATATCAATACCCAATACAATGATCCGGATAACGGGAAAAACGAATTTCCTGCGTATTCGGTTATTTTGGGAGATCTGCATGCTCATGTCGTCAATCTGATATTTGTCCTTCCGCTTATTGCACTTTTGTTTGAATATGCTCTTGGCAAAGATGAGAAGGAGACGAACAGGTCGCGTATATATACGCTGTTGGTGATCTCTGTGCTTCTGGGTATGTTCAAAGGCAGTAACTACTGGGATTTTGCAATATATTATGTGATTACGGGAGCAGTCATAGTGTTTACCGATGTAAAAAAGAGGGGATCGTCGCTTAACACTATGGGAAAGATTGCCATCAAAGCGTTTACTGTCACGATTATTTCAATCATAGCCATATTACCGTTTACTCTTAATTTTTCCAAGATGGAATCCGGGATCCAAATATGTACCACTCACAGTCCGGTCATGAAAATGGCTGTATTGTGGCTCCCCGGTGTATTAACGTCTCTAATGCTTATATTTTTGCTGTATTTTTCCCGTGATTCAGAAAGATTTTCCGCAAATGTTGCCAGACCTGCGTTACTGGCCTTTGTGCTGTGTACGCTCGGACTCGTGATAACACCGGAAGTTGTTTATGTTGAGGATATTTACGGAGGCGACAACAAAAGATTCAATACGATGTTTAAACTAACATATCAGGCATATGTATTGTTTGCTGTGATTTTTGGTATTACAGTGTCTGTTTTGTTGTTCAGAATGTTTTGCGGTATCGCTTCGTTATATGTTATGCGCATATGTATAGGGGCTGCAGCCATCTACTGTGTCCTGTCGGTTATGTACACCCCGTATGCTGTGTACCAGAGATACGGTAAAGTATGGAAAGCCGGTCTTCGCAGCGGAATATCATCACTTGAAGGTCTGCGGAGCGACGGATCGTACGGATTTGAAATGGAAGCATATAATTATCTTATGGGAGATGAGAGTAAGGTTATCAATATTGTGGAGGCTGCCGGAAACAGTTACACACACGAGAGTGCATTATCGGTATATACCGGGGCATGTACACCCATAGGCTGGTATGTTCATGAATGGATGTGGCACAATGATTCCCAACCCGTTCAGGAACGTGCCGATCTTGTTGCTTATTTCTACCGTTCGGGGAATGAGGAGTTTTGCAGGGAATTCCTTAAGACTTATGACATTGATTATATATTTGTGGGACCGGCCGAAGTATGCAAGTATCCGGTGAACAGAAACGGATTCTGGAATCTCGGGGAAATATGCGTTGAGACGATCTGGCAGGATTGTGAACTTGCACTTATAAAAGTTGACCGTTCAAGGCTGTAATGTGGTACAATATAATAGATTGAGTATCTATACCCATTCGGAGGAATTCAATGAGATGCCACACGGCTTTTGCGGAAGATAAGACAGGAACAAATGCTTATCCTCAGATACTGGAACAACTCAAGGAGAACGATAAACTTATAGAACCGGTTCTTGTGATCTTTACATCCGATAACGCAAATTTCGGATGGTATTCCCGTATGCTCTCCAATTCATTTCCAAATGCCACGGTTATAGGTTCTACATCGGCCGTATTTTATTCACCGGAAGGAATAGCCAAAGAAGGGATCGCTGTCATGGCGGTTACTTCGGGCATTACAGTATCATCGGGAGTACTGTTTGAAGCATCAAGGTATCCGGGGCGTTCGGCGGAGTCTGTCAGGCAGGCATACGAAATAATAGAAAAAGAGAATACCGCATGTCTGGAATTTAATGCTTCCGGCGAGGGATGCGAAGATCTTATAATGGATACTTTCAAAGAAATTATAGGAGACAGCGGCATTGAGCTGTGCGGGTGTACGGCTGTTAACGCTGTCAATCCCGACAGACCGGCTGCGGTATCCTTAAACGGTATTCTGTATATGGATGCCTGTGTGTTTGTGATGATCCACAACGAAAACGGGCGTATAGGCCTTGTTAAGGAGAATATATACAAGGTTTCGGGGCATTTCTTTACAACCACGGATGCAGACTGTGATGAACGGCGGGTGTATGAGTTCGATCATAAGAGCGCGGCCGGGGTCGTAGCATCGGCCATGCAGAAGCATACAGATGAACTTGCAGCCAATTCGATTGAGCATCCGCTCGGAAGATGGGAAGACGGAGATCTCGCGGCAATAGGAATAAGAGAAGTATTTGCGGACGGAAGCATGAGCTTCTATACGAAAGTTTACAATCAGACAAGGGTATTTCTTCTTGATCCGGCAGAGCCGGTTGAGGATGTCTGGGAGAATACTTCAAAGAGAGTGCATGATATCATACCCTCCCCGTCATTTTCTTTTGTTATTAACTGCTTATCAAGAATAGATTATTATGCCAAAACAGACCGGCTTAATGAATATAATGAGACGCTGAAGAAAAACTATGGCAACTACATAGGTGTTACGGCTCTCGGAGAGCAATTCAATTATGTACACCGCAACCAGATCATGCTTATACTTGTTTTTGAATAAGGATATGTGATGAAAAGACACAATGACGGAATGATATATACAAATGACAGATGCGTTGCCTGCAACCGCTGTGTCCATATATGCCCGGCTGTCGGTGCAAACGTGACTGCAAATGAAGATGGCAGAATCAGTGTTGATGTATCCGATAAGAATTGTTTTCATTGCGGAAAATGCATTAATGAGTGCGTGCACGATGCCAGAGTATACAGGGACAGCTTTGATGATCTTCTTGCAGATCTTAGGAAAGGCGTGAAAGTATCGGTAATTGTTGACCCATCATTTCTTGTGGCGTATGGAGAAAAAAGATCAAGGGAAGTGTTTGGATTCCTGAGGTCACTTGGAATAGAGGCGATATACGACGGAACAATCGGAGGAGATATCAGCCTGTATTGTCATATACATTTTCTCAGGGAAAGCACTGACAGTGAGGGACTTAGCGAGAAGTTCCTTGCACATACCTGCCCGGGATTCTCGAACTATCTGTCACGTTATGCACCGGAGGCTCTTAAAAAGTTTATCCCTGTTCAGCTGCCCGGTGTGTGTGCGGCTATCTATTATCGTAAATATAAAAATGTGAACGGAAGATTTGCACTCCTGTCGCCTTGTACGGCGATTTATGACGAGATCGTCTCTTTTTGCTCGGGAAGAAACGTTAACTACCTCATAGGCTTTTCGAGCCTGTTGCGGTATATGGATGGTAAGGATCTGTCAGGGCTTGATTCATGGTTTGAGTATGAATGCGGAGATATGGGACGTGCCATTTGCGAGAATGACGCTTTCACATTTATCGTATCAAGGTATTTTTCGCCAAAGCATTTGTTTAAAACATCATCGGGTATCGACAGCAAGCTTGAAAAATTGTTCAGATCTCCGGATCGTGGTCCGGTCGGACTGCATCCGACTATGGTAGAAAATGAGTTCTGCAGAACCGGATGTATAGACGGACCTGCTATAGACAGACGGTTCACCGGTATCGAACGCTCAATACCCGAGTATCTGAAAAAGTATGAAGAATCAATGGCAAAAGAGGATGATGGTGAGCTTTCGCCGGATGAGCGGTATTTGCGCCTGAAAGAGAAGTACGGGTACCTGAATACACTTGATTTTGAGTGGGAGGGGGATGAGAATTATCATCAGATGAGTACGGTTCCCGATAATGTAGTGGAAGAAATATATACCGCAATGCACAAAACAGATTATAGCAAGAAGACAATAAACTGTCAGGCATGCGGCTACAAAAGCTGTTACGAGATGGTATGTGCGGTTGCAAAAGGTTACTCGAGGATTGAAGATTGTGTCCATTATCTTAACGATGAATTGAAAAATCAGTTAGGACTTGATCATCTTACGGGCTTATACAATCAGAGAGGCTTTTTCAGAAATTCTACCCGCCTTATTGCCGATAATCCTGATAAGAAATATATTCTGGCAATAGGAGATATTAACGGACTCGGGGGCATTAACGATCTGTACAGTAATACCGGCGGAGATCTTGTGATTTCCTATGTTGCCAAAACGCTTGAGGAGTTTTGCGATAAAAGGGGAGTAAGCGCAAGAATGGGCGGAGGAACTTTTGGATGCCTGTTTGAGAATACCCCGGGGACTGTTGAAGATTTCAAGAATGCGACACAACTTTCCGCAGCTCATCTTGGTATTGAATACCCGCTTTCTATTAAGTTCGGATTCTATGAATTGAATGATCTGTCTACCACAATGGGACGTGCCGTGCTGTACGCAACGTATGCATACCGAATGTCAAAAGACAGGAGTAAGAATACATATACTTTTTACACCGACAAAATGTCCGAGAGTATGTCGGCTGAAGCCGAAGTTACCCAGAAGATGAAATCGGCGATGGAGAATAATGAATTTGTGCTGTTTATGCAGCCCAAGTTTGATCATATCACGCATGAGATGGTCGGTGCTGAGGTGCTCTCGAGATGGATAAAGGCGGATGGGAGCATAGTAAGTCCCGGAGTCTTTATTCCGGTATTTGAAAAGAACGGTTATATAACGGAGTTGGACAGACACGTCTGGAAGAGGTCTTTTGAGACTGTTACCGAATGGATAGAAAAGGGTATAAAACCTGTTCCTGTATCGGTTAATATTTCGAGGATCAGTCTCCTGGATGATGGCATAATCCAATACATTCTGTCACTTAAGGAGCAGTATCCGAAGGCGGTTCGGTATATTCAGTTTGAAATAACGGAAAGTGCCTATGTCGGAAATACGGACGAAATA
This sequence comes from Lachnospiraceae bacterium UBA3762, assembly GCA_002371615.1. Classification (GTDB taxonomy): domain Bacteria; phylum Bacillota; class Clostridia; order Lachnospirales; family Lachnospiraceae; genus UBA2868. The sequence goes on from DFGA01000064.1 coordinate 120,508, forward strand.
TTCGAACGTGTCGAAAGAATAAGGGATATGGGTTTTAAGGTCAATATGGACGATTTCGGAAGCGGATATTCTTCACTTAATCTGCTGAAAGACGCCCCTATTGATATTGTAAAGCTTGATATGGGATTTTTGCGCGGACAGACCAATATGGATCGCGGTACGGTCATTATATCCGCAGTTGTTAATATGACAAGAACTCTTGGTTTTGACATTATCGCCGAAGGCGTTGAGACCAAGGAACAGGCCGACATGCTTACAGGTATGGGTTGTAATATTATTCAGGGATTTTTGTACTCAAAACCTGTTCCGGAAATAGAATTTTCAGCCAGGCTTGAGAGGGCGCTATGAAGATGAAAAATTGTAAAATAGCATCAAAACTGATTCTTGTGAGTATGCTTTCAGTGTCAGTGCTTTTGTGTGCATGTCAGGAGGAAGAGGCCCAAAAGAGCAGTTTTGGTAAAGTAGATCCTATGGAGGATGGGGATATTCTTATAAATTCCGCAAACGTCGGAGATGATGAGACGGAAGAATCCGCGGAAGAGCCGGAAGAAGCCGTTACCGGCGGAGGTTCAATGAAAACATCAATAAACCTTGATGTTGACAGACCTAATCCGGAGGTACGGAGGATGGTCGGGTTATGCGATGCGATCAATATGACATGTGTTGAGTTACAGAAGGCATATACATCCGAAGACAGTGAATTTGTGTGGCACTGCATTCATTTATATGTTGCCGAAAGTACCGATAAAGATATGGGATTTACGAGAGTCGGGGGTGTGATTGATGCAGACCCGGCAATCATAAATGATGTAATGTATGCTATGTTCGGAAAACTGAGACAGATGCCGCAGCTGCCGGAGACGGCCATGGAATCGGCGGAAGGAGTCCCGCACATAGAGATAAGCAACGGTCTTAAATACAGGTTCAGTGAAGGTGACCGGGGATTAACGGAACCACAGTTAAGGCGTGCGACAATGTATTCCGACGGCTCGATGGAAACGGAAGTGGCGCTTATTGATTCCGAGTCGGGCGATGAAGTCGTTAGTTTTATATATACGATGAGGACAAATACAAGAGATACAACTTCTTCAGCACTTTTCCCGTATGAGATTACCGGTGCCAGACCCGCAGACGGACTGACAAGCGACAAAATGAGCGGAACACCGTTTCTGGTTACGGTTATGCAGATATACGGGTACGACTCATATGACAGGGATGATCCGAGATATAACCAGGTAGATGAGGTTTTGTATTTTAATTCATTCCAGGAACATGTTCCGGGAATGGATGAGCTTAATTCACGTATTTCACATGAGATACTCGAGTATGCCAATCAACCGGAGGAAGAAGGTAAATGGCACAGAATTTGTTCATATCCTGTTACAACGGACAGATATGTGCAGATTGCCGCTACAGTGGCCTCATATCCGAACGACGGAATTGATCCGGACATATTCTGTTATAATTATGATAAGTCCAAACGCAGAGCGATGGATATTAATGATGCATTGAAGACTTGTGAAATGACGAGTGGAGAGCTTTCGGACGTCATCAGGTCATTAACGGAAAAGAAGTTGCAGCAGGGCTCTGTAAATGAGGCCGAATATGATGGGTTCATCGCAAAAGCCGATGGGACATTCGATGTTTTTTATACCGTTACGGTTGATGAAGGCGACGGTGAAACAGGAAAGCTTGTTGCTTATAACAGCGGTACGAAAGATATAAGGATTGTATTTGAGGAAGGGGATGTTATTCCGGCGGACGAATGCGATGATTTAAAGCCTGTCCTTACGCATGGCCGGAAGGAATAATTAAAGATGTCTGATAAGAAAAAGATAGGTAAAGAGTTCGAAAGAGCATTTACCGAAGGAATGGAGAATAACGACTGGTCATATTTAAATGACGTTATAGTAAAGAGTGTCGATAACTTTCTTGACGGAGTGGGAGACCGTATGAACAGTGCGATGGAAGGAGCTACCGCCGCGGTTCCTCTGTCACAGAGAAAGGAAGATTTTTCGGGCAATACCGAGACTGCAAGAGCACAAAGAGAGCTTCATGAGGAAAGAGCCCGGGTCAGAGCCCGGATGGAGCGTGAGCGAAAAGAGAGAGAAAAAGCACGGCGGGCAAGAAGTGCCGCGAAAAGGGCTCCTCAAAGGGCAGAACTTGCATTCCCGTACAAGGATGCAGGAGCGGGTGTATCAACGGTAAAGTGCATTGTCGGTGGAATCGGAGTCGGAGTTACATCGATAATGGCACTGACGGGAATCATCACATCCGGTATAGCAAGTTTTTCTTTTGCCGCGCCACTACTGTTTGCCGGCGCATTTGGCTATATGCTGGGCGGGGGAATAAGAGCGGATCGTATGTCGCGCCTTGCCGAACGATATGTTCAGATAATAGGCAAGAGGCAGTATATCGAGGTTAAGACACTTTCGCTTTCTACCGGAAAAAGTGAAAAGCAGGTTGTGAGGGAACTTCGAAAACTCCTTAAGCTCGGGTATTTTCCGCAGGGTCATCTTGACATAAACTGCCGGACGTTTATATTAACTGATGAGGTATTCAATCATTATCTTGAGTTGGAAATGTCAGGAACCAAAGACGGAGTTATAGATACGACGGGGAGATATGAAGATGAGCAGCAATTCCCGACGTTATCTGCCGAAGATTCCGCAACTCTTTCTCAAATGATCAAAGAAGGAAACGAGTACATATCACGTTTTCATGCGTTAAACAATGACATTCCGGGTATCGAGATATCTGCTAAGCTGGACAGATTTGAGGGATTGCTTCGAGAGATATTTGACAGGGTAAGAGAACACCCGGAGCAGATGTCAAGGATAGGGGAACTGATGGATTATTATCTCCCTACCGCGGCAAAGCTTGTCGAAGCATACAGGGAATACGACAGTGTAAGCGAACCCGGCAAGGAAATCGTATCCGCAAAACAGGATATTGAGAATACCATAGACACAATTAATTCCGCCATGAGTAAGCTTTTGAACAAACTCTTCAAGGATTCGGTGCTTGATGTAACAACGGATGCACAGGTGCTTAAGACAGTTCTTGCTCAAAAGGGGCTCTCGGAAGGCGATGCATACTCTAACAAGTGAAAGGAGATATACGATGAGTGAAGTAATTGATGTACAGGCAGCAGACAGCAGGGTGGATGATCTCATAATGTCCGCACCAAAGGCTGAGATTGTCGAGACTAAGGAAGCGGATCTGTCACCTGAGGATATCGCTCAGGTTGAGAAGTATATGTCACAGATCGATTTAAAGGACTCGCAGCTTGTATTGCAGTACGGAGCAGCTGCACAGAAGAATGTGGCTGATTTTTCCGAGGGTGCTCTTGCCAGTGTCAAGACAAAGGACATGGGTGAGATCGGATCGATGCTTACCGGAGTAGTTACCGAACTTAAGGGATTTTCCGTTGAAGAAGAGAAGGGAGGATTCTTGGGCTTGTTCAAGAGGGGAGGCAATCAGTTAGCCTCACTTAAGGCAAAATATGATAAAGCCGAAGTAAATGTCAACAAGATATGCAAGGCAATGGAAGGACATCAGCAGGTGCTTCTTAAAGACGTAGCCATGCTTGATAAGATGTATGACGAAAACCTTGATTATTTCAAACAGTTGAGCCTGTATATCATTGCCGGCAAGAAAAAACTCGATGAGGCAAAGTCATCCGAGCTTCCCAGACTTCTTGCAAAGGCTGAGGAATCCGGTCTTCAGGAAGATTCCCAGGAGGCAAGGGATTATGCATCTATGGTGGAAAGATTCGAGAAGAAGATATATGATCTCGAGCTTACGCGAAACATATCCATGCAGATGGCTCCGCAAATAAGGCTGATTCAGAGCAATGATACGATCATGGCCGAGAAGATACAGTCAACACTTGTTAATACGATACCTCTATGGAAGAGTCAGATGGTAATTGCGATCGGACTTGAGCATTCTCAGGATGCAGCAAAGGCACAGAGGGAAGTTACGGACATGACAAATGAGCTTCTCAAGAAGAATGCCGAAGCCCTCAAGACCGCATCTATAGAATCCGCAAGGGAGAGCGAGAGGGGCATAGTTGATATAGAAACTCTTACAGCAACCAATCAGATGCTTATCGAAACGTTCGACGAAGTTATGCAGATACAGGCTGACGGAAGAGCAAAGAGACAGGCTGCCGAAGCTGAGCTCGGACGTATAGAGACTGAAATGAAAGACAAAATACTTGAGATTAGCAGGGAAAGTCTGAAAGTTGAATAGTTATGTCTATTTTGATTATTGCGCCCTGATAGTAGAGGCGCTTATAATCATATCTCTTATTATTCGCAAAATGACAAGAGGCCGCGTTAACAGGTGGGCTCTTGTACTTATTGCGGACATTGTAATATCGACTGCGGCGGATCTTGCCGGCCATATACTCGAGAATATGGGACCGGGATATACTGTTTGGAAGTATGTAACAAATGCTCTGACGCTTTTAGGCACAACGTATACTTCCGTGATTTTCTGCGGGTATCTGTTTGCGATGATCGGAATATGGTACAGGGTAAATGAAAACAGGGTACTTGCTGCCATATACAATGTTCCGATCATAATCATTACAGCGCTCGTTGTTGTTATCAACCCATTTACCAGGATAGTCTATTATATTGATGATAACGGGGTTTATCAGAGGGGCCCGGTATTTTATGTACTTTATGCAATTGCATATATGTATGTGGTTGTAAGTTATACCCAGATCATAAGATACAGAAAACAGTTTACTTTCCGCAAAATGTTCAGTGTTTTCATGGTATTTGGAATGATGATATTTGCGAGTATAATACAGGCTCTTAATCCCGATCATTATGTCCAGATGTATTTTACGGCTGCATCTTTTTTGCTGATGGTATTCGGAATTCAGTCGCCGGAAGAGAGAATGCACGGGACTACGGGATTGTTTTCGATGAATGCTTTTGTGAATGACATCAATAAGTATTATGCACTGGCGGCTCCGATAGGCGTTACCATGTCGGTGATGACAAATTACAATACTCTTATAGAGATGTTCGGCTTTTTCTCTGTCCAGAACATAATAGTCGATACTGCCAAAAGACTTGAAAAATGGGCCAAAGAAAACAGAGTGGATGCGGATCTGTATTACCTTGGCGGAGGGAGATTCGCTGTAATCTGTGATGAAAGATATGAAGATAAACACCTGAAGATAGCACAGGAGATCAATGCTGTTCTTGCCAGCGAGGTTGAGATCGGGGAGATGTCGGTTAAGGTCATGAATAACGTTTGCTTTATCGCATGTCCTAAAGACATAGAAAATCCAAGCTTTCTTCTTGCGTTTGACGAAAGACTCGAGTCGGAAGCATACAGCGGGGAACTCAGATACGCTGAAAAACTTTTTGACAAGAAACGGTTTGAACTCAGGCGTGATATCAACAGGGTAATTGACAGGGCGTTTGAGGAGCATTTGTTTACATTACATTATCAGCCGGTCTATTCCGCAAAGGATAACCGGTTTGTAAGGGCGGAAGCATTTCTTCGCTTAAATGATCCGGAATTTGGTCAGATCCGGCCGGATATTCTGATCAGCGAGGCTGAAAAGTCGAACTCTATCCATGCTATAACAGCCTTTGTAATTGAGGAAGTGTGCAAGTTCATTTCCATGTCGGAGTTCTTGCTTCTTGGATTTGAATACATAGAGATCAACCTTTCTCCTGCCCAGTGTATGTGGAGTGATCTTTTGGCCGTACTGTTATCGACTCTGCGTAATTATCATGTACAGCCCAAAAACATCTGTTTTAACATCACCGATGTAGACAGCCAGGAATCATTTAATAAAATGAAAGACAATGTTGAGGCTTTAGCACAGGTCGGATTCGTTATCTTTATGGATGATTTCGGCGCGGGAATATTCGAAGTGGAACGGATAGCGCAAATGCCGCTTTCGGGAATAAAACTCGAGAGAGGCTTTGTTAAGGAAGGTCTTCGGTCGGACAGATCCGTAGTGTTTGAAGGAAGCCTTAGGATGATAGAAGATTTGGGCATTGATACGGTTGCTGTAGGTGTTGAGAGTGAGGAGATGGAGAAGCGCCTTACTGAACTGAACTGCAATTATCTTCAGGGATACCAGTATTGCAGACCGCTTGAGAAAAAAGAACTTATCAGATTCATTCTGATGAGATAAGGAGTATTATGGGTTCTGATATAGCTGCATATGATTATTGTGCATTTATACTTCTGGTAATAATTGTCGTCTATTATTTCCGAACAAGTGTGCATGGCACGCACAGAGTGAGGATAATGGCGTTAATAGTTCTGATCACATTGGCCGCATCCGCTTTCGATGCGACCAGAGTGAGGTTTGCTCTGATCAAAGAGGTATCGGATGTAAGGTTTTTTGCTGTTAATTTTGTTTACCTCCTGCTGATATCCTCAATACCCGTGCTGTATCTTATGTATATTGTTGCAACTACGGATACATGGCATAAGCTGACAAGATTCAAAATAGAGGTAGTATTATGTGCTATCCCGATGGCGGTCAATATTATAGTGCTTGTATTAAACTGGTATGTACCGGTAGCATTTGAGATAGGACCGGAAAGAAATCTTATCAGGCATTGGGGATATTACCTGGTATTTTTTGTGTTTATGCTGTATGGCGTGATTTCGCAGGTGTTTCTTAAGAAAAATGTATACCCGGTTGATCGCAAAAGATATTATGTTCTTCTTGTTCCTCTTATCATCGTTATGATAGGTCTGATATTAGGAAGTGTCAGTTCCGGACATCATGTTGTCTGCTTCAGTGTTGCGATATGTATTCTTATGCTTGTTCTTATTAACCGTAGAGTGGAGGATTCCATAGATATTGTGACCGGAATGCATACATACAAGGTCTTTGCGGAAGATATGTATACCAACTTTAAAACAGGCAAGCAGATGGAACTGATCCTGATCAACATTATCAATTTTAAGCATGCTCTGCGTATGGCCGGATATGATTCAATGCTGGCAATGATGGCACCTGTATCGTCGGAAATACTCCGTATCATGAAAAAATACCATGCCCAGTTTATGTGCTACTACAATGGTGACGGAAAGTTTGCGATTGAACTGTCCAAAAAGAATTTTACTTATGCACATGAAATAGCTGAAGAAATATCGAATTCAATAAGGCAGAATATCAGGATGGAGATATCCGATTTCGAACTTGATATCAATACGTGCCTTGTCAGGTGTCCCGATGACATTTCCGACGTAAATGCCCTGTTTATGCTTATTGCGGATCTTGATATCGCGGAATCGGACGGTAAGGTTGTTTCCGCCTCCAGTATTACCGGAACAAAAGAGTTTACCATGAAGAAAGAAATGTCAACGATAATAGACAGAGCTCTTGCCAATCATTATTTTTCCGTCTTCTATCAGCCCATATACGATACACGGACGGGAAAGTTCAGTTCCGCCGAAGCACTGGTTCGTCTGCGTGATCCGAAGTACGGTTATATTTCACCACAGCTGTTCATTCCTCTTGCCGAAAAAAGCGGAGCAATACACGCGATAGGAAGCTTTGTCCTTGAAGAAGTTGTTAAGTTTATAGCATCCGATGATTTTGCGGACCTCGGTGTTGATTACATTGAAATAAACCTGTCGGTAATGCAGTGCTTAAGAAGCGATCTTGCCGATGAAGTGATAGGGCTTGTGACTAAATACAAGGTGGATCCTTCAAAGATCAATCTGGAGATAACGGAGACGGCAAGCGGGTATTCTCAGTCTAAACTCAGTACTAATATAGAAAAGCTGACGAATAGAGGATTTACCATATCTTTGGACGATTTCGGGACCGGTTATTCAAACCTTATGAGAATAACCCAGCTGCCGCTTAATATAGTAAAACTTGACAGGGCATTCGTTATCATGGAAGAGAACGGCGGTCACCATATAATAATCAAGAATCTGATAGAAATGCTTAAAAACATGGATCTGAAAGTACTCGTCGAAGGTGTGGAAACAGAAGAGATGGTTGACTCTTTTGTCCGGATGGGTGTCGATGAGATACAGGGATTCTATTATTCAAGACCGCTTACCAAATCCGCGTATATCAGATTTTTGAAAGAGAAAACGGCATAAATCATTAAAGGTTTGAAATTTGTGCAAATTCTGCTATTATTATAGTGTAAAAAGGAGGGCGAGAAATGCTTGCAACATTAATTCCTTTATTTGATGAAAATACAGCTGTGCGTGCTTATTCTTTGTTTGCACAGAAACAGAACTATCTGCTTAATCCGAGTATGCTCGGTACCGGCTCACTTGACGGGGCCGGAGCCATATTGGGACTTGAGGTTGTAGAGAGTCTGGGAGCCGGGACACTTGCCGACAATCAGGAAGTGTTTGTGGAACTGTCCAAGATCTCAATGTTTTCTCCGATCGAGGATATGTGCTCGATGCCTCATGAGAAAGTTGTGCTTCTGTTCGATCACAGTGTGCCGGCTGAGACGATGTATATTAAGAGACTTCAGCAGCTCAAGTTCATGGGCTATAAGTTGTGTATCAGAAAACTGGCCATTGAGCAGTTTGAAGAGTACGCACCGGTATTAAAACTTCTCGATTATATTATGCTTGATTACAAAAAGCTTAATATGGCCGCTGCTAAGAACTTCTTCACAAAAGTATATCCGGGGATAGAGCTTATTGCTGTAAATGTGGATTCTCTTGAGGATTTTGAAGAGCTTTCCAAAGGCCAGGCATATTCGCTCTATGAAGGCGACTTCTACAGACTTCCGGTTACAAAGGGAAGTACGAAAGTTGCACCTCTTAAGGTCAACTATATCGAACTGTTGAAGATGGTCAACAATCCCGACTTTGAACTCACAAAAGCCGCAGACATCATCGGAAGGGATACAGCTCTTGTTATTGAACTTCTCCGGATGGTCAACCATATGGCGATCAATTCAGAGATCACATCGATCAGACATGCAGCTGCAATGCTTGGTCAGAAAGAACTCAAAAAGTGGATAAATGCGGTTGTTTCACATGAACTGTGTGCAGATAAGCCTAATGAGATCACCAGACTTTCCCTTCTTCGCGCGAAGTTTGCCGAGAATCTCGCGCCTACATTTGAGATGGCTTCATTGTCCTCCGAACTGTTCCTTATGGGATTGTTCTCGGTACTTGATATTATACTGGATAAGCCGATGAAGGAAGCACTCAAGATGGTCAATGTTTCCAAAGAGATTACGGATGCTCTTGTTGATAAGAAAGGTGATATGGCCAAGGTATTTGATTTTATGGAGTGCTACGAGACGGCTTCATGGGCGGAGATTTCGAGACAGATGATCCTGTACAATGTCAAAGAAGCACCTGTATATGATGCTTATGTTGATGCACTTTCATGGTACAGAGATCTGTTCGGAACCATCGAAGAGAGTAAAGCTTAACAGGGCCGGTTGCTTATGATGGGGTATGAGATCACATCGATCGAGGATAATTGGATTTTTATCAAACACGATTATCGTGATGAACTTGACGGATTTATAATGCTTATGAAGAGCATTGAGGGAGACCTTGACGGCAGGATTATCCAGATGGATGGAGAAGATATTCAGTATATTATTCAGAACGATCCTTATAATCTTGTATTCAGATGGGATGTCAAATCAGGGACTGCGGTAATAGTGCCTGATACGGCAAACATCGACGAGGTCGTTAAGATGCTCGAATATCATTTTAAGAAGCTTAATAACTAATTACCCAAAGAAGCTTCTCCCCGGCGGGAGAGGCTTTTTCTTTGTAAACATGAAAGAGATGTATGCTGAAGTAATTGTTGACATATCGGTGGAAAATCTTGATCACACGTTTCAGTACCGGATAACCGGTGATCTTGTGGGCAGGGTTTTTGTAGGAAGCCGTGTTCTGATCCCGTTTGGAAAAGGGAACAGGGAAATCGCCGGATTTGTGCTTGAGGTATCCGACATTGCAAAATACGATCCTGCAAAAACAAAGAGCATTATTTCCGTATTAAACGACGATTCACTTGTAGAACAAAAGCTGATCAGGCTTGCATACTGGATGAAGAGCAGGTACGGATCCACTATGAACCGGGCGCTTTCCACTGTTCTTCCGGTCAAGAAGAATATACGTGCCAAAGAGAGCCGCTCGGTGAGACTGCTGTTATCCGACGATGAGGCAAAAGAAAAGCTGGAGTATTATGCTACCAGAAAAATGGTTGCAAGAGAGAGGCTTCTTCGCGAACTGATAGAGGCTCACACGATAGATTACAGGCTTGTAACGTCAAAACTTAACGTTTCGGCAGCTACCGTAAAAGCGCTTAGCGAGCAGCATATTCTGGAAGTTGTAAGAAAGAGGATGTACCGGAATACGGTAAAGGGGACATCCGCAGGGCCGGCAATCAGGCTGAACGAGCAGCAAAAAAGGATTGCGGATGATTTTATCGAAGAGTATGACAGAGGAGTCAGAAATACTTATCTGATCCATGGTATTACCGGCAGCGGCAAGACAGAAGTTTATATGCAGATGATAGACCATGTCGTATCCCGAAACAGGCAGGTTATTGTTCTTATACCGGAGATTTCCCTTACATACCAGACGGTTATGAGGTTTTACCAGAGATTCGGTGACCGTGTATCCACACTTCATTCCAAACTGTCGGATGGCGAGCGTTATGACCAGTTTGAAAGAGCGAAAAAAGGTGAAATAGACATTATGATCGGACCAAGGTCCGCGCTTTTTACGCCGTTTTCCGATATCGGACTGATTGTTATTGATGAGGAGCATGAGCATACATACAAGAGTGACCAGATGCCCAAATATCATGCAAGAGAAGTTGCCGGGGAACTTGCCTTACTTCATGGGGCATCGGTTGTCCTCGGAAGCGCAACTCCTTCTATTGAGTCATACAGGCTGGCACGCGAAGGAGTCTATAAACTGTATGTGCTTGATAAAAGAGCCAAGGAGGCATCTCTTCCGACTGTTACTTGTGTTGATCTCAGGGAGGAGCTAAAATCCGGAAACCGCAGTATGCTCTCCGAAAAACTCAGATCGGCGATAGAAGACAGACTCGCAAAGGGAGAGCAGGTGATGCTTTTTCTCAACAGAAGGGGACTGGCCGGTTTCGTATCATGCAGGGAATGCGGAAATGTCATCAAATGCCCGCACTGCGATGTATCACTTTCCAAACACAAATACGGAAAACTTAAGTGTCATTACTGCGGATTTGAAAAAAGTGAAACCGGTGTGTGTGAGAAATGCGGAAGTAAACTGATAGGTGCGATGGGAAGCGGGGCCGGGACCGAAGCGGCAGAAGATCTGATCAAAAAATCGTTTCCCCAGGCCGTAGTTCTTCGTATGGATGCCGATACAACGAAACAAAAGGGAGACTATGAAACAATCCTTTCATCGTTTGCAAACCGTGAGGCCGATATACTTGTTGGAACCCAGATGATCGTCAAGGGCCATGATTTTCCGTATGTGACACTTGTAGGTATACTTGCTGCTGATATGTCGCTAAATGCCAATGATTTCAGGGCAGGGGAGAGAACATTCCAACTGCTGGTACAGGCATCCGGAAGGGCGGGAAGGGATACCAGACCGGGCGAAGTGATAATACAGACATACAGGCCGGATCATTATGCTATAACAGCGGCTATGACGCAGGACTATGAGGCTTTTTACGAGGAGGAGATCGGATACAGAAGCCTTTTGGGGTATCCGCCGTGTGGTCACATGCTGGCAATTATGATAGAGAGCGGCAGCGAAAGAGAGTGTTTTTCCTGTGCCGGTTCGTTGGCAGAAGTGCTCAGGAATGGTATAATAAGCAATGTGTCCCTTATAGGACCTACGCCTGCCACCATAAGCAGGATGAAAGATATATACAGGTACATGATCTATATTAAGAGCGAAAGCGTCGATATGCTCGTTAAGATAAAGGATAATGCCGAAGAGTATTGTAATACTCTGACATCAGATGTACGTATAAGTTTTGACCTTGATCCGATGAATTCTTACTAAAGCTGTTACAAAGGAGAATGATATGGCACTTAGACAAATAAGGGAAATAGGAGATGCATGCCTTAATAAAAAGTGCAAACCCGTCAAAGAGATCAATAAGAGAACAACAGATCTTATAGATGATCTTCTTGACACGATGTATGAGGCGGAAGGAGTGGGACTTGCAGCACCCCAGGTTGGCATATTAAAGAGAATTGCCGTTGTTGACACGGGTGAGGAATACCAGGATGGTCCTCTTGTCCTTATCAATCCGGAGGTTTTGGAGACGGAGGGAGAACAGACCGATTATGAAGGATGCCTTTCCGTGCCCGGAAAAGTCGGGAGAGTAACAAGACCGAATTATGCAAAAGTCAAAGCATATGATGCCGGGATGAACGAGTATATTGTAGAAGGGGAGGGACTCCTCGCAAGAGCGCTCCTTCACGAGATCGAGCATCTGGACGGACACATGTATGTTGAAAAGGTAAGCGGACCGCTCCTTACGAATGAGGAACTGGCCGAGCTGTTGAAGGAACAGGAAGAAGAATGAAGATATTGTTCATGGGGACCCCCGATTTTGCCGTCGGTATACTTGACGCAATAGTAAACAGCAATGCCGACGAGATCGTAGGAGTCGTAACACAACCGGATAAGCCCAAAGGCAGGAGCGGCTCTCTGATGCCAAGCCCGGTCAAAGAGTATGCCCAATCACATAATATAAAAGTTTATCAGCCTGTAAAGATCAAGTCATCCGAAGAAGTTGATGTTTTGCGCGGCATAGATGCGGATATATATGTTGTTGCGGCGTTCGGACAGATACTTTCAAAGGAAATCCTTGATATACCGAAATACGGATGCATTAATGTACACGCTTCACTTCTGCCGGAATACAGAGGTGCGGCTCCGATACAATGGGCGATATATGACGGAAAGGAATACACCGGCGTAACTATCCAGCAGATGAATGAAGGTGTAGACACCGGGGATATCATTTCATCGGTAAGAGTGGATATTGCGGGGGATGAGACGGGAGAGAGCCTGTTTTCCAAGTTAAGGGATGCAGGAGCGGACCTTATAGTTGAAACACTCATTCAGATCGGGAATAACACAGCAGTTCATGAACCGCAGGATGAGTCAAAAGCAACATATGCCAAGATGCTCAAAAAGGAGATGGGGTGCATTGATTTTAGCCGTTCCGCAGTATCTATCGAAAGAATGATAAGGGCATTTACGCCATGGCCCGGAGGATATACTTATCTTAACGGAAGACTTATCAAGATAAAACAGTGCAGGGCCGAAGAAGAGAGGGATCACACGGGAGAATACGGGGCTGTGACCGGCACATCCAAAGACGGTATCAAAGTGGCATGCGGCGAGGGGAGCCTTCTGATAACACGTATTCAGCCCGAAGGGAAAAAAGAGATGACGGCATCCGATTTTCTTCTCGGAAACAATATACCGGCAGGAACGATACTGGGTAAACGATAAAGTGGGGTAATTATTATGAATTTTAATGCGGCATACGGAATGGGTTATTTGGACGGAAGTTACATACTTGTGATCATCGGTGCGCTTTTTTGCCTGATCACATCCGGACTGGTAAAAAGTACATTTAACAAGTATTCGAAAGTGCTTTCCTCTTCACAAATGACCGGAGCTGAAGTGGCTTCGGCGATACTTAAGCGTGAAGGAATATATGATGTAAGAGTCGAGCGCGTTGCGGGCAGTCTTACCGATAATTTCAATCCCTCAACGAGAGTCGTCAATCTGTCGGAGTCGGTCTATGACTCGACAAGCGTTGCGGCAATCGGGGTTGCGGCTCATGAGTGCGGACACGCGATGCAGCATAATGAGGATTATTTTCCGCTTAAGGTCAGAAGTGCGATACTTCCTGCAGCAAATTTCGGATCAAAATACGGTCTGTGGATAGTCATTCTGGGACTTGTTATCAGCTTTTTCAGACCTCTTGTATTTATAGGAGTAATTCTGTTCGCATTCGGTGTTGCGTTCCAGATAGTAACGCTTCCGGTGGAGTTTGATGCGTCCAAAAGGGCTCTGGCAACTATTTCCGAAATGGGGATCCTCGAAGGAGAGGAACTTGGCGGCGCCCGCGCCGTTCTTAAAAGTGCAGCAATGACCTATGTCGCATCTGCGGCGGCCTCGATCCTTTCATTGATCAGATTAATACTTATCTCACGGGGAGGACGAAGCAGACGTGACTGATGTCCGTACCATAGCGTATGAAGCATTGCTTGATACAGAAAACAGCGATTCCGGTCTGTCGGGTACAAAGGCTGTTCTGGACAAGTATTCATACCTTGAGAAAAATGACAGGGGATTCATAAAACTGCTTATCGAGGGCACGATCGAACGGAGGATAACAATCGATTATGTCCTTGATTTATATAGCAAGGTGCATGTTTCGAAGATGAAAAAGCAGATAAGAACACTGCTTAGAATGGGCACTTATCAGATATTGTATACGGATGTCGCTGATTTTGCGGTTGTAAACGAGACCGTCAGGATTGCCAAAAAGAAAGGATTCGCTTCTCTTTCGGGATTTGTTAACGGCGTATTAAGAAGCATACTTCGCAGCCGTGACATGATAATCTGGCCGGATAAAAATGACGATATCGTTAAATACCTGTCCGTGACCTATTCATGTCCGGAATGGATAGTAAGAAAACTATACGATGAACAGGGGGCAGAAAATGCCGAGAGCATACTGAAGCTGTCAATAAGTACGCGCCCTGTAACGGCACGTGTAAATCTGTCCAAAACGACGATAAAGGATGCGGCAAAACGCAGTAAAGGCGTAATATCGGACGTATGCGACTGCGCGATAATACTTGGTGATTATGATACGATACCAGATATTCCGGCATTTGCCGACGGAAGTATCTGCATTCAGGATATCAGTTCAATGCTTGTCGGAATCGTCTCCGGGATTAAGGATGGCGACACTGTTCTGGACATCTGTGCGGCCCCGGGCGGAAAATCACTTCATGCAGCCGATATGGCGGGATCCGGGAAGGTCATCGCACTGGATGTATCCGAAAAGAAAGTTGAAAAGATCAGGGAAAACATCCGAAGATGCGGCTTTATGAATATTGATACCGAAGTTTCGGATGCGACGGTCTATAACAATAAGTTTGAAAGCATAGCAGATGTTGTGATCGCCGATGTTCCATGCTCCGGAATCGGAGTAATGGGAAGAAAAAATGACAGTAAATACAATATAAGCGAACAATCCGTGGAGGAACTTGTTAAACTGCAGAGGATGATACTGAAAAATGCAGTAAGATACGTTAAACCCGGGGGTACGCTTATATTCAGTACGTGCACATGTTCCTATGAGGAAAACCAGGGAAATATGCGCTATCTTACGGAAGAGTTTGGCCTTGTGCCGGTTGGCTTTTATGATCTGCTGCCTGAAAAACTAAGGGATGAGAGTGCCAAAGAGGGGTATATACAATTGTACGGTAAAGACGGCCTTACGGACGGGTTTTTTATTGGGAAACTTGCAAAATGAGCGATAAACAGGATTTAAGGTCATTATCATACGATAAGATGCGACAGACGATGAAAGATATCGGCGAAAAGCCGTTTCGCGCGGATCAGATATTTGACTGGCTTCACAGCAAAAAGGTTTCGGATTATTCCCTTATGACCAACCTGCCTGCGTCGCTTATCCGTAAACTGGTGCAAAACTTTGAAATATATGAGACAAGGCGTGTACAGGTATTTGTGTCAGGAATTGACGGAACACGCAAATACATCCACAGACTAAATGACGGTAACGTAATAGAGACTGTCCTGTTAAAGTATGATTACGGAAACACGGTATGTATCAGTTCACAGGCCGGGTGCCGAATGGGGTGCAGATTCTGTGCATCTACTATCGACGGGCTGGCAAGAAATCTTACTGCCGGGGAAATGGCCGGGCAGGTGTACTCCGTTGAAGATGATATCAAAGAGAGAGTCAGTCACATTGTGGTCATGGGAAGCGGTGAGCCTCTTGATAATTTCGAAAATTTCACGGATTTTATAGAACTTATTACCGATGAACACGGAGCCAATATAAGCGGAAGGAATATTACCGCAAGTACGTGCGGTATTGTTCCGAAGATGATTGAACTTGCCGACAGGAAGTATGCCATTACACTTGCATTATCGCTTCATGCGACTACGGACGAAAAAAGGAAGCAGATAATGCCGATAGCAAATAAATACAGCCTTGAACAGGTGCTAGATGCGTGCCGGTATTATTTTGACAAAACAGGGAGGCGGATCACATTCGAGTACAGCCTGATAGAGGGCGTCAACGACGGGGCAGAGGATGCGGAAGGGCTGATACGGATAGCCCGCAGTGTAAACTCACATATAAACCTGATTCCGGTCAATCCCATAAAGGAAAGAACATACCGCGCAACCAGCCGTAATGCCGCTTTGGCACTCAAAAATAAACTTGAAAAAAACAATATAAATGTTACTATAAGAAGGGAAATGGGGCGTGATATTTCCGCATCCTGCGGGCAACTTCGCCGCAGTTTCATAAATGATACCGGTACAGGAGATCAAAATGCTTAAGACTTATTCAATGACGGATATCGGAAGGAAGAGGAAACTCAATCAGGATACAGTGTATTCATGCGAGCATCCTCTCGGAAATCTTGAGAATCTGTTCATAGTAGCTGACGGAATGGGCGGCCACAAAGCCGGGGATTATGCTTCGGCATATACCGTAAAAGCAATCGAACGTGAGGTTGAGGTTTGTGAGGACAAATCACCTATCAAGATACTTCGTGAAGCCATAACGGTGGCAAATGTCGAGATATACGACAAAGCATCTTCGGAAGCTGATTTTGCCGGAATGGGAACAACATGTGTCGCATCGACGATTACGGATGATGTGCTGTATGTGGCAAATGTCGGAGACAGCCGGCTGTATGTAATAGATAAGGCCATAACACAGGTTACAAAAGATCATTCTCTTGTAGCGGAGCTTGTAAGAAAAGGAACGCTTGACGCTTCCATGGCTAAAGGCCATCCCGACAAGAACATTATTACAAGGGCTATAGGAGCAGCACCGACTGTCGAGATCGACTTTTTCGAAGTTGAGCTTAACGTTGGTGACATCGTCCTGATGTGTACGGACGGGCTTACTAACATGGTTGATGATGATGAGATACTCCGGATCGTCCGCTGTGGGGTGGATGTTGCGGATGCTGCCGAGAATCTTATTAAGATGGCAAATCATAACGGTGGGAAGGATAATATAGGGGTTGTTTTGATTGAGGTAACTCAATAAGGAGAGATAAATGCTTGAAATAGGGATTTTTTTAGGGGACAGGTACGAAATACTCGAACTTATAGGCAGCGGCGGAATGGCTGATGTCTATAAGGCAAAAGACCATAAACTCAACAGATTTGTTGCTATCAAGGTTCTTAAGAGTGAGTTTTCATCCGACTCCGTATTTGTATCTAAATTTAAAGCGGAAGCGCAGGCTGCTGCGGGGCTTATGCATCCGAACATAGTTAATGTGTATGATGTCGGCGAAGAGGGAAGAATGTACTACTTTGTCATGGAACTCGTTGAGGGCATCACACTCAAACATTACATTGAGAAGAAGATCAGACTGACTGCAAAAGAGGCGATCAGTATTGCTATCCAGGTTTCAATGGGAATAGAAGCTGCCCACAATAACGGTATCATTCATCGCGACATTAAACCGCAGAATATAATCATATCCAAAGAAGGCAAGGTAAAGGTGGCCGACTTCGGTATTGCAAAAGCGGCAACAAGCAATACCGTTACTTCCCATGCGATGGGATCGGTTCACTATACGTCTCCCGAACAGGCAAGGGGAGGATATTCCGACGCCAAGAGTGATATATACTCGATCGGTATTACGTTGTTTGAAATGATTACCGGTCATGTTCCTTTTGACGGCGAAACAACAGTTGCGGTTGCTATCAAGCATATACAGGAGGAGATGCCATCCCCCAGAGTGTATGTGCCCGATGTTCCAATCAGCGTTGAGAGGATAATAGCGAAATGCTGTCAGAAGAATCCAGACAGGCGTTACGCAAATGTTGGTCAGCTGATCAGAGATCTGAAGCATTCTCTTACCAACCCCAACGAGGATTTTGTTGTAATATCAGAGCCTGCTTCCGAAGGCGGTACAAAGAATATTTCGGATATTGACAAGAAGCAGATAAGGCAACAGACCCAGGGAGGGATACTGCCCGCCTACGATAATACCCCGGTTGTCGAAGAAGGATACCGTATCAGAGAAGATGCCGATCTCCAAAAGGCGCACAAGAGTGAAAGAGATCGTGTACGCCATGAGGAGTATTATGAAGATGATGACGAATACGAAGATGTATTCGGTATCAGGAATCAGGCACCCGTACAAAGAGAAGACAAGAAAAAATCACACGCTCAGAGCCAACGTAAGAAGAGTTCCGGAAATTCAAAGAACTCATACAGAGACCGTAACGATATTTACTATGAGGATGAACTGGACGATGATGTTGACCCCAAGATGGAAAAAGCCGTAACGATCCTTCTTGTGGCGGCTGCGATCGTTATAACGATCATAGCTATAGTAGTGATCGGAAAAGTATTTGGTGCTTTTTCGGGAAGTTCATCCGCAGACAATACGGAAGAGATGACTATGGAAATATCGTCGGGCAAGACCGTTGTACCGAATGTTGTCGGAATGACTGTTGCCGAGGCAAGTGACGCGCTTACCAAAGCAGGACTTACCGCCAAAGCCACATATAAAGAATCGACCGTATATGATAAGGATTATATAGAATCACAGGATATAGAAGGAAATACCGAAGTAGAAAGCGGCACTGTATTGAATCTGGTAGTATCAAGCGGAAAGGTAGTAGGAGTAAATGTTCCTGATGTTGTAGGTGCGACCGAGGCCGAGGCAAAGGTTATGCTTGACAACGAGGGATTTACGATGCAGAAGCAGCTTCAGGAAAGCGACAGCGTTGAAAAAGGCAAAGTAATCTCACAGAACCCTCTCGGAGCAACGACCGCAGCAAAGGGAAGCGCCGTTACGGTAGTGATAAGCTCCGGCATGAGCGTTGAAACTATTACAATGCCTGATCTTACAGGCAAGACTGAGGAAGAGGCCAAGGTAGTCATCGAAGAGGAGGGTCTGACTGTAGGAACGGTAGCGGAGGAAGAGTCCGATACGGTCGAGGCAGGCAAAGTAATATCCCAGACACCGGTGGCAGGCGGAACTGTTGATAAAGGAACAGGTGTAGATATTAAGATAAGTCTGGGGAAGAAGATCAGAACATATTCATGCTCGGTTCAGGTCGGTGCTCCGACTAACTTTATGGAGGGATCCGAAGCGGTTATTGTATTGCTCAGCCCGAGCGGGGAAGAACTCGGAAGATTCTCAACATCATCCTTCCCTTATACTGTTTCCAAGAGTGGCATTACCGATATTTCAAGCGGTGTGATAACGATCACTTATCTGTCGGCGGAAGGCACATGGGAGACTACGACTCCGACTGCGGTTACTTTTACCGAAGAGGCTGAGTAATGCGGGGAAGGATAATCAAAGGAATCGGAGGGTTCTATTACGTTCACACCGATAACGGATTATATACCTGCAAAGCAAAAGGAGTATTCAGACTCGACAAGACAAAGCCTCTTGTAGGTGATTATGTTGATATAGACATTATTCCTGATGAAGAAATGGTCGGTAATATCGCGACTATTTATGACAGACGGAATACTCTGATCAGGCCGAATGTATCAAACGTGGATCAGGCTCTTATAATCTTTGCACTTGCAAGCCCACCGCCCAACTTCGTTACGCTTGATAAAATGATATTGCAATACCTGAAGCAAAACGTCCCGGTCGTTATATGCCTTAACAAAGAAGATCTCGATCAGGAAGCTCTTGCGAGGAGCATTGTTTCCGATTACAGAAACTGTGGATGCAGTCTGTTTGTAACAAGCGCATCAAGAGGCGAGGGAATCGAAGAACTAAAGCGGTGCCTTACCGGGATGACCACAACAGTTGCAGGACCTTCCGGAGTAGGAAAATCATCATTGATCAATCTCCTTGCCGGAGAAGACAAAATGGAGACCGGTACCGTCTCATACAAGCTTGAGCGGGGCAGGCATACAACGCGGCATTCGGAAATCATTCCAATCGAGGGAAATACATATATAATTGACACGCCGGGATTTTCATCTTTTGAATTGTTTGATATCAAAGCGGAAGAACTGCCGGAGTATTATCGGGAGTTTGAAAACTGTCCGGCGTGTCGTTTTGTGCCGTGTTCACATACGCATGAACCGGATTGCCGAATCAAGCAGGCGGTTGATCTTGGCATGATCTCCCGCAGAAGATACGAGAATTACGTGTATATATACAATGAACTGACAAGATCAAGGAGATATTAACAATGATTATTCTATCACCTTCAATTCTTGCCTCTGATTTTACGATATTGGGTGAGCAGATGAGGCAGGCGGAGGCAGGAGGAAATGATTATTTTCATTTCGATGTAATGGATGGAATGTTTGTACCTAACATTTCATTTGGCATTCCGGTGCTGATATCGGTCAGAAAATTCACACACAAAACACTTGATGTACATCTTATGGTTGAGGCTCCGGAAAGGTATATAGATAAATTCATTGATGCGGGCGCGGATATAATAACCGTACATCAGGAGGCATGCAAACCTCTCAGGGACACTGTTGATCATATTCATGAGAGAGGGAAAAGGGCGGGTATCGCAATCAAGCCCGGAACGGACATTGATGTACTGGATGAGTATTTCGGACTTGCTGATATGTTTTTGATAATGACTGTTGAACCGGGATTTGGCGGACAGAAATATATGGATGTTTGCACCGGTAAGATCAGAAACCTTCGTGAGCGTCTTGCAGGGAAGGGACTTGATACGGATATACAGGTCGATGGCGGAATTACCCGTGAAAATGTGGAAACTGTTCTATCGGCCGGAGCTAATGTTATAGTGATGGGATCTTCGATCTTTAAAGGAAATATTACGGATAATACAAAATATTTTTCGGAACTTTTCAAAAAATACGATTAAGAGGGATTTACAGGAGAGCTGATATGAAAAACTATATCAAAATAGCACGCCCGGATCACTGGGTAAAGAACGCTTTTATTCTTCCGGGAGTAGCAATAGCAATACTACTGACAGACTTTACGTTTACTTACGGGGTTATAGTGAAGTTTATTTTCGGATTCTTTGCAACGTGTTTTATCGCGTCTGCGAATTACGTTATAAACGAGTGGCTCGATGCAGAGTTTGACAAGTATCATCCTACCAAGAAATACAGACCTGTTGTTTCGGAGAATATGAAGCTTTCATATGTCCTTATAGAGTATGCTCTCCTGATCGTTCTGGGGCTTTGTCTTGCATTTAGTGTAAGCCGTATTTTTGCCTATATGGAAATCTGGCTTCTGATAATGGGAGTGTTGTATAATGTCAAGCCAATCAGAACAAAAGACATTCCCTATCTGGATGTTTTGTCGGAGTCAATAAACAATATGATCAGGCTGCTTCTTGGCTGGTTCATTATTACATCTGATTTTCAGCCGCCTATCAGTATACTTATAGGATACTGGTTTGCCGGTGCATTTCTTATGGCAACAAAGAGGTTTGCCGAGTACAGAATGATAGGCGATCCGTCTGTTGCCGGACTGTACAGAAAGAGTTTTGCACACTATACGGAAACAAGTCTTCTTGTATCATCTTTTTTCTATGCAATGTGTGCAACATTTTTCATCGGAGTGTTTATGATCAAGTACAGGATGGAGTATATAATAGCAATGCCATTCGTATTCGGGCTTTTCTGCTTCTATCTGTATATTGCGTTCAAGCCAGATTCTGCTGTTCAAAAACCCGAGAAACTATACAAGGAAAAGTCGCTCCTTCTGTATATTGCCGTACTGATAGTTATATTGGCACTTCTTACGTTTGTAGATCTGCCGATGCCTTCATACTGGGTAAATCCTACTTTGTTTGATGTCTGATTGTTATCGTGTGAATATGAGAAGATCTGTTAACGATTACAAACTCTATGTATTCGATCTTGACGGGACGCTCTATGATCAGCCGAAACTGCGGCTGATCATGGCAATGCGTCTTATGTTGTATTATATGCGGCATCCTCTTTCGGTAAAGGAACTGATCGTCCTGCAGCATTTCAGAAAAGTTAAGGATAACTGGACCGGGAGTTCTTCCGAAGAGGATATATACGAAAAAGTCGCAAAGGATAAGTGCATTGAACCGGATAAAGTTGCCGGAATAGTTAAGAAATGGATATACGACAATCCGCTTTCGGCATTAGTAAAGGCACGCGATGACAAACTGGCAATGTGGATAGACAAACTCCGTCAAAGCGGTAAGACGGTCGTTGTGCTTTCTGATTATCCGACAAAAGATAAACTGGATGCTTTGGGTATCAAGGTAGACGGACAGTATGGCCCGGATGATACAAGAATTGGTGAGTTGAAACCGTCACCTGCAGGTTTACGGGTAATAATGCAGGATTACGGTGTTTCCTGTGAAGAAGTGATCATGTTCGGGGATCGTGAGGAAAAAGACGGTGTGTGCGCGGATGCAGCCGGGGTTGACAGGATAATACTTAAGAGAAGGTTAAGCAAGAGGAACTATAATGAAATCGGGATATAAATACATGATAATACTTCATATTCTCCTCGGAGTGTATTCACTTACCGGTGTTGCTTCAAAGTTTGCGGCGGGTGAGGAGTTTATGTCCTTTAAGTTCATACTGTTCTACGGGCTGTCGCTGTTCGGCCTGTTTATATATGCGTTTGTATGGCAGCAGATCATAAAGCACATGCCGCTTATTACTGCCTATGCCAATAAAGGCGTTACGGTAATATGGGGAATTCTGTGGGGATATTTTATATTTTCGGAAGAGATCACGATCCGCAAGATCATAGGTGCGGTTATCATAATCGCAGGTATAGTCCTGATCGTTACGGCGGATGAAGATGAGGGCGTTACGGCTGTGGCTGATGACGTGGGAGAAAACAATGCAAAATAATATTAAACTTCTTGATTGTACATTAAGAGACGGTGGGTATTTAAATGACTGGGAGTTCGGAAAGAGCAATATAGTCAATATTTTCGAGAGGCTGGTCAGCGCCGGTATAGATATTATTGAGACCGGATTTATTGATGAGAGAAGACCGTTTGACGAAAACAGAACGATCTTTCCGGATACGGAATCCGCAAATATGATATACGCAAAACTGGATAAAGGGAATTCGATGATAGTCGGAATGATAGATTTCGGCACTTGTTCGATCGATAATATACAGCCCTCCGAAGAGTGTTGTCTTGACGGGATCCGGGTAATATTCAAAAAACAGAAAATGCATGAGGCAATTGATTTTTGCCGTGCTGTTAAGGACAAGGGATACAAGGTATTTGCGCAGGCAGTTTCGATCACAAGTTACAATGATGATGAACTGTCGGAACTGACAGAACTCGTAAATGATCTTGAACCTTATGCGTTTTCGCTTGTGGACACTTACGGACTGCTTCATAAAGGCCAGCTGCGTCACTATTTTGATTTTGCGGTATCACATTTAAAGAAAACAATCGGGATAGGATATCATGCCCATAACAATTTCCAGTTGGCTTATGCCAATTGTATTGAACTGCTTGACGATCCTCCTGCGGACAGGATGCTTGTAGTTGACGGAACACTGTATGGCATGGGGAAAAGCGCAGGAAACACGCCGATTGAGCTTCTTGTAATGCATATGAACACGTACCACGGGACCGCATATCATAACAGTCAGATACTTGAGGCAATCGAGGTCACAATGCTTGATATCAAGCGTAAGGTAGACTGGGGGTATTCATTCAAGTTTTTCCTTGCGGCATCACACGACTGCCATCCGAACTACGTCAATTATCTGATGGATACGGGTAAGCTGTCGGTCAAATCCATAAGTGAGATACTTGATTCGCTTAAGGGAGAGAAGAAACTGCTGTATGACAAGGATTACATAAGGGAGCTGTATTTTGAATACCAGAAACAGCAGTGCCGGGATTCGGAATCGGTAAAGGAACTTATGTCTGATCTGAGTGGCAGTAATGTTCTGATAATGGGGCCCGGTAATAATATATATGAGCAAAGAGACCGGGTCGCAGGATATCTTAAAGATAACGATTGTATTACGATCTCAATTAATTTTATACCGGACGGATACGACATCGATTATGTATTCATGAGCAATGCCAAAAGGTATGTGCAGTTGTGCTCGGCCCTTAATGAACAGAAAGAAAAATCAAAACTGATCGCGACTTCAAATATAACGAGGACACTCGGTGAGTTTGACTATACGCTTAATTACAGTGAACTCCTTGATGAGGATGCCCTTATGCCGGATAATCCGCTTATTATGCTCCTGAAACTGTTAAAGGATGCGGGCGTTGCCGGGATCGCACTGGCGGGGTTTGACGGATACAGGGAAACATCCGTGTCAAACTATGTCAATCCCAATATGGAGTATTCATACAGCAGCCAGGAGGCGGACAACATAAACAATGACACGGTAAAAGGCATCAGAAAGCTGAAACTGGATACACCGCCGGTGTATGTTACGGAGAGTATATATGAGAAACTTTGATGCTGTAATATTCGATCTTGACGGGACTCTTCTGGATACATCCGAGGGGATATTCAGATCGGTATGTCATGTTATAGATACACTTGGGCTTCCCAAACTCTCAGACGACGTAATGCGTACATTTATAGGTCCACCGATACAAAAATCGTTTGCACGCATCTATGGCATGAGCGGGGAGGATTCGGCAAGGGCAGCGGGGCTGTTTCGCGACAGATACAAAGAGACCGATCTGCTGCTTGCAAAACCCTATGACGGTATATTCGAAGCAATAAGAGAACTTAAAGGTGCGGGAGTAAAGACTGCCGTTGCTACATACAAAAGGCAGGATTACGCTGAAAAGATCCTGAATCACTTCGGATTTGACAAAGTCTGCGATGTTATGTGCGGCTCGGATTTCGAAGGGGTGCTTTCAAAAAGGGACATAATAGAAAATGCAATAAACGGACTCGGGATCTATGACCGCTCAAAGATAGTTATGGTCGGTGACAGCGATAATGATGCGATAGGTGCCGAAGAGATAGATGTTGCATTTATCGGGGTAACATACGGATTCGGATTTGAGTCCGCGAAGGATGTAAACGGATATAGGAATATAGGGTCGGCACAGGATCCGTCCCAAATAGTAAGGATAGTGTTATGAAAGTTAAAGTTTCTGAGTATATTGCTGATTTTCTGGCTGACCGTGGTGCAACCGATGTTTTTGTCATTACAGGCGGCGGGGCAATGCATCTTGATGATGCTATAGGCCATAACGAAAGGATAAAATGCACATACAATCATCACGAGCAGGCATGTGCTATCGCTGCGGAAGGTTATGCAAGACTAACGGGCAAAGTTGCCCCTGTTCTCGTGACAAGCGGACCCGGGGGAACAAATGCGATAACAGGCGTTCTTGGGGGCTGGCAGGACTCCATACCTATGTTTGTTATTTCCGGACAGGTTAAGTTTGAGACGACGACCGCCTCAACGGACGTACCTCTCCGACAGCTTGGAGATCAGGAGTTCCAGATTACCGATGCTGTCAGGAATATGACAAAATATGCGGTTATGGTAAGCGATAAGAACACGATAAGATATCATCTTGAAAAGGCCTGGTATCTATGCCAAAACGGCCGGAAGGGTCCTGTCTGGATCGATATTCCCCTCGATGTTCAGGCTGCGATCGTTGATACTGATGAACTTGAAGGATATACTCCCGACGGGTCGGACAATGTAAAGTATAATACCTTGACTACAACGGCTATTATAGAAAAGATAAAAGCCTCAAAGCGTCCGGTCATTCTTGCCGGAACCGGTATTAACGTTGCAGGGGCAAGGAGTGAGTTTACAGAATGTGCAGAGGCACTTGGCATCCCGGTCGTTACGGCATGGAATGCACACGATGTTATGCCGACGGATCACCCTCTGTTTGTCGGGAAACCCGGAACTGTAGGTTTGCGTGGCGGTAATTTTATAGTACAGTCCGCGGATCTGCTGTTAGTTCTCGGATGCCGTATGAACATCAGGATGATCAGCTATAACAAACATGAATTTGCCAAAGAAGCATATAAAATTGTTGTTGATATAGACGAAAATGAACTTCGCAAACCGACAGTGAATGTTGATATGCCCGTGTGTGCCGACGTCAAGGATGTGATGACGGATATCGTAAGGTATTTGAAGTCGGATGGGACATACGATCGCAAAGTATTCGCTGACTGGCTTACTCGCGCAAAGGATGTCAACGGAAGATATCCTGCGGTTATTGAAAAATATCACGGTACACAGGACCTTAATCCTTATGTATTCTATGAAACACTGCACAAGTGTCTGAAAGAGGGGGATGTTACGGTATGCGGTAACGGAGGAGCCTGCGTTATAGGATTTCAGACTGCGATAATAAAGAGCGGGCAGAGGCTGTTTACCAATTCTGGATGTGCGGCGATGGGATACGGTTTCCCTGCAGCTGTGGGGGCTGCGGTTGCCAGAAGAAGAGATAAAGAAGAAGGAAGGATCGATTCGGACCGTGTTATATGCGTTGACGGGGACGGAAGTTTTATGATGAACATTCAGGAACTTCAGACGGTCAAGTACAATGATCTTAACATCAAGATAGTAATTCTTAACAATAACGGGTATCATTCGATCAGGCAGACACAGCAGAACCTGTTTCCCTCAAGACCGCTTATAGGGGTTTGTGACGGTAACGGACTGTCGTTTCCGGATTTTGAGAAGGTAGCATATGCTTTTGACATACCGTATGTCCGTATAGACAGTGAAAAGGATCTTGAAGAGAATATTTTAAATGCAATAAATGCGGACGGTGCAATTATGATAGAAGCTGTTGTGGATGATAAACAGAACTTTGAACCTAAGTTATCCTCAAAAGTTCATGAAGATGGTACAATAACCTCAGCTGCAAATGATGATATGTTTCCTTTTTTACCGACAGAGGAATATGAAGCGGTTAAAAAGTATTTGAAAGGATAAAACATGAGCAAGATATCTATAATTATTCCGGTCTATTACAATGCGGATACCCTGATGCTTCTGTACGAGGACATGAAGGCAAAGATACTTGGAAGTATCGGGGATTACGAGATCGTAATGGTTGATGACGGATCGGGAGACGATTCATGGTCTGTCATGAACAGCATCAGGGATATGGATGACAACGTAAAACTTGTCAGGTTATCACGTAATTTCGGTGAGCATGCCGCGATCCTTGCAGGGCTTTCAAACTGTACGGGAGACTGTGCGGTTACAAAGCAGGCGGATCTGCAGGAAGACTCGGAACTTATAGTCAGTATGTATGACAAGTGGAAAGAGGGCAACAAAGTCGTTCTTGCCGTTAGGAAAGAGCGCGATGAGCCTGCCATCAAGAAGTTTTTTGCCAACCTGTATTATACGATCGTTCGTAAGACCATTGATGACAAAATGCCTAAAGGAGGCTTCGACTGCTATCTTCTTGACCGACAGGCCATAGAGGTACTTCTGAAACTTGATGAGAAGAATTCGTCACTCTCACTGCAGGTGTTGTGGATAGGTTTCAAATCGGCCAATGTTTATTTCCACAGGAAAGACCGGGAAGTAGGCAAGTCGCGATGGACATTTTCCAAAAAATTTAAGCTTGTTGCTGATTCGATGATGAGTTTTTCGTATTTTCCGATTAAATTCATGTCGGGTATGGGTATTGTGATGGCTGCTCTTGCATTCATATGGGTCCTTGAGGTCGTTATTGAGTATTTTGCCATCGGAACACCGGTAAGAGGATGGTCAACGCTTATGTGTCTCGTTCTGTTTTCGGCGGGTATGATCCTGTTAATGCTCGGTGTCCTTGGTGAGTATCTGTGGCGGACTCTTGATGCGACACGGAACAGACCTGTGTTTATCGTAGATGATATCAAAGAGGCTAAGAACAAAGAATGATGACTGCATTTATCATTGTTTTCCTGTCGGCATCACTTATTTCGGCATTCTCCCAGATACTTCTTAAGATCGCTGCCAGACAGCAGTACAAGTCATGGATATATGAGTATTTAAATCCCAGGGTAGTTATTGCTTATGCGATATTCTTTCTGGCTACGCTTATAACCGTTTACTGCTATAAAGTAATACCGCTTTCTCTCGGGGCAATGCTTGAGGCGAGCGGATATGTTTTTGTAACCGTTTTGGGTTATCTGATCCTGAAAGAGAAAGTATCAAAGCAAAAACTTCTCGGCATGGCACTTATAATTATCGGAGTAGTATTTGTGGCTGTTTGATAATACGTTATGGGTTATATCAAAAAAAATCGCGCATATATATGTATGGCGGCATTATTTATAGTTCTGCTTTGGAGAGCTTTCAGAGGTTTTTGCTGGACGGATGAGAGCTTTTATATTTCTACGGCAGACAGGTTTTACCGCGGTATTATACCGCTGTCCGGGGAGTGGTATCGTACACAGATGTCATCTGTGTTAATGGTTCCTTTCTATGCTGTATACAGGCTGATCACAGGCGGAACGGACGGCATAGTTCTATATTTCAGGCTGTTGTATCTTGTCTTGTCTGCAGCAGCCGGTCTTGTGTGGTTTCGGACCCTTCGCAGGCATTATCCCGATTATGTTGCTCTTGTTCCGGCAATATTCATGATGTGTTACGCACATCTAAACAATGCGACTTTTTCATACTATATGCTTTCATATATTTTATTGTCTGTCGGACTCATAATGATATATGACTGTATTCATACCGGGGGCAGAGTTAAGCTTATCGTGGCAGGATCGATGATCGCACTGGCGGTGTTTTGCATGCCTCTTTTTGCGGTAGGATATTTTGCCGTTATGGCAGTTGTCATCGCAGCTGTTATTGCCGGAGCATTTTCAAAGAAGACCGGTGGAATTAAAGAGGTTGTGACAAAGCTTAAACTTTGGAATATAACTGAATTTACGGTCATAGGTGTTTTGATCCCGGCAGCCTTATTTGCAGTGTGGTTTCTTCTTCGGGCTGATATCGGGACACTTGCCCGGACACTTCCATATGCCCTCGTAGACAATGAACATACCAATACGTTCGGATATTACATCAGAAAACCCCACAGGAGTCTTCTGGAGGTTTTCGGGATATACACGTATGCCGCATACCTGCTGTGTGCGCTTTCCTTTCTGTTTCAAAAGGTACTCAAAAAACAGCCCTTTTGCGATCTTGTGATATTTGCCGATGTACTCCTGTTTGCACTTATGACATTTCGTTCATTCGGGCATACCGGATATATTCAGGTTGTACTGTTTATATGCATGGTTCCGGTATTTTTTGTATCCGAGAGTAAAAATCACAGGTTATTCTGGCTTTTTAGTGTTCCGGGAGTGCTTGTGGCCGTAATATACTGTTTTGCATCAAGTGATTTTCTCTACGTGATGGCGATAGGCTGTGCTCTTGCCGCGAATATTGCTCCGTGTGTGATGTATGATTATGTACACGAAAGAGGAGGATCGGAGGAAGGATCAAGTGCGCGTATAAAGGCTTCCCGGGCGTTGCTTTTTACAGTATGCCTGATAACCGTCGGGATAACCTTTATCCTGAGAATGAAGAATGTATACCGGGATGCACCGATACCTGATCTTACGGAAAAGATCTCATACGGAGTGGCAAAGGGCCTTTATACTACGCCGGAGCATTTGAGGCAGTACGCAGATGTTTATGAGGTCATAGACAAATACTGTATGAATACTGACAACTATGAGATTATAAGCGGTAATCCGTCCGGAAACGTTTTGTTCTCCAAAATCCTTCCGTGGGGATATATAGCTGCCGCTTCGGATTGCGGATATCCTACAACGTGGCGTGCAACAGCATACAATGAAGAACAGCTTGATAAGTATTACGGATCCAATCCGCATAGTATACCGGATCTGATAATTGTTCTCGATGAGGAAATAGGTTCTTATGATGCGGCCGGAGATACAGAGGATGACCATAATCCGAATCTTGATGAAATGAGTGACTATTGGAAGGGTTATATTGAGAAAAACGGTTTTACAAATACAAGGTATAAGTGTGCCACAATTTACGGCCGGCTAAAGGACAGATAAATGGAACGTGTTGTTGTTGGTATGTCGGGAGGCGTTGACAGCGCAGTCTGTGCATATCTTTTACAAAAATCGGGATATGATGTTATAGGAGTGACACTTCGAACGTGGACAGGGGCTTCGGGCGAGGAGAGCAGGTGTTGTGAGATAAATGATGCGCGCTCTATCGCGGATGTGCTTGATATTCCTTACTATGTACATGACTGCCAGGCGGAATTCAAAAGCATGGTTACAACCCCTTTTATTGAGGACTATATATGTGGTATTACTCCCAATCCCTGCATAGAGTGCAACCGGAAACTAAAATGGAGCAAGATGATTGAAATGGCGGATAATCTCGGGGCAGAGTATGTTGCCACGGGACATTATGCCACCGTGGAACTGTTGCCGAACAAAAGATATACGGTAAAGCGTGCAGACAGTCTTGCCAAGGACCAGACATATATGCTCTACAAACTGACTCAGGAGCAACTGAGGAGAACGCTCATGCCTCTTGGACATCTTACAAAGGATGAGGTACGAAAAATAGCAAAAGCTGCGGGTATACCTGTTGCAGGCAAGGCGGACTCGCAGGAAATATGTTTTGTAAGCGATGATGATTATGCGGGGTATATAGAGGAGAACTATGACGGACCGCTTCCGGGTGAAGGTGATTTTGTTGACGAGGAAGGTAACGTTCTCGGTCATCATAAAGGTGTTATTCATTATACCGTGGGACAGAGAAAGGGGCTGGGGATCGCCCTCGGACATCCTGTGTATGTTAAAAAAATAGATACCCAAAAGAATGAAGTAGTATTGTCCGATAACGAATCGCTGTTTACCGATACGGTCGTGTGCCGCGATATTAATATGATGGGAATATCCGGAATCAATAAGGGTGAAGAGATCAGGTGCAGGGCAAAGGTAAGATACCGACATGATCCCGAAGGAGCAAAAGCCTTTATGGACGAGCATGGACAGCTGGTAATAAAGTTTGACAAACCGGTAAGGGCGGCTGCGCCCGGACAGTCGGCAGTCATGTATGATGAGAATGACTGTATAATCGGAGGCGGAATAATTATCTAGAGACCGGCGTATTATAGGCTGAACCTATAACGAGAAATATTATTCACGTATTATACAAATCACTTCTGTCGTTGTAACATTCTGTTTAACAAAAAACAATACATTCTTTTGAAACAGAAAGGGGACAACGGTTATGAGCGAATACAGATTTGAAACGTTACAGTTACATGTAGGACAGGAACAGGCTGATCCGGCAACTGATGCAAGGGCGGTTCCGATCTATCAGACCACATCATATGTATTCCACAACAGTAAGCATGCTGCCGATCGTTTCGGACTTGCGGATGCGGGAAACATATACGGAAGACTTACAAATTCGACACAGGATGTTCTGGAAAAACGCCTTGCGGCTCTTGAGGGTGGAACAGCAGCTTTGGCAGTTGCAAGCGGTGCGGCAGCAATTACATATACGATACAGGCTCTTGCAGCTAATGGCGGACACATAGTTGCACAAAAGACGATCTATGGCGGAAGTTATAATCTTCTTGCACATACACTTCCTTTATATGGTATCAACACGACTTTTGTTGATATCCATGATCTTAAGGAAACCGAGAATGCGATAACGGATGATACAAGAGCTATATTTGTAGAGACACTTGGAAACCCCAACAGTGATATCCCGGACATTGATGCGGTTGCCGAAATTGCCCACAAGCACGGACTTCCGCTTGTAATAGATAATACTTTCGGTACACCTTATCTGATAAGACCGATAGAGCACGGTGCCGACATAGTTGTACATTCCGCAACAAAGTTTATCGGAGGTCACGGCACAACGCTGGGAGGTATAATAGTCGAGGGCGGAAAATTTAACTGGAAAGAGAGCGGAAAATATCCGAATCTTGCCGATCCCAACCCGAGTTATCATGGCCTGTCGTTCTATGATGCGCTTGGTGGAGCAGCATTTGTAACATATATCCGTGCGATACTTCTGAGGGACACAGGAGCTACGCTCTCGCCGTTCAATGCATTTTTGCTCCTGCAGGGGGTTGAGACGTTGTCGCTCCGTCTTGACAGACATGCGGAAAATACTGTAAAGGTTGTAGAATTTTTGAGTCGCCACCCGAAAGTATCAAAGGTCAACCATCCCTCGCTTGCGGAGCATCCTCAGCACGAATTGTATAATAAATACTTCCCTAACGGGGGAGCTTCAATCTTCACTTTTGATATAAAAGGAGGAAGAGATGAAGCATGGAAGTTCATCGATAACCTTAAGATTTTTTCTCTTCTTGCAAATGTTGCGGATGTTAAGAGCCTTGTTATCCACCCGGCATCGACAACGCATTCCCAGTTATCTGAGGAAGAGCTGAAGAATGCCGATATCAATGAGAGTACCATAAGACTTTCAATAGGTACGGAGCATATTGATGATATTATTGCGGATCTTGAAGCCGGATTTGCAGCAATCTAGAATAGCAGTATAATATAGCAATAGGATAATACGAAAGGAAGGTAATCATTATGTCAGGAATATATAAGGGAACACTCGGTCTTGTTGGTAACACACCTCTTGTGGAGGTAACTAATATTGAAAAGAAGCTTGATCTTAAAGCTACCGTACTTGTTAAGCTGGAATACTTCAATCCGGCAGGAAGCGTTAAGGACAGGATCGCTAAGGCTATGATAGAAGATGCCGAAGAAAAGGGAATTCTGAAAGAGGGTTCCGTGATCATTGAACCTACGAGCGGTAACACGGGAATAGGTCTTGCGGCCATAGCGGCTGCCAAAGGATATCGTATCATACTTACAATGCCTGAGACCATGAGCGTTGAGAGAAGAAGCATACTTAAGGCATATGGTGCCGAGATCGTTCTTACCGAAGGTGCAAAGGGCATGAAAGGTGCGATCGCGAAGGCGGAGGAATTGTCAAAGGAGATTCCGAACAGCTTTATTCCGGGACAGTTTGTCAATCCCGCAAATCCTGCAATACATAAGGCAACAACAGGCCCCGAGATATGGAAAGATACAGACGGAAAAGTTGATATATTCATTTCGGGAGTAGGTACAGGCGGAACCGTAACCGGTACCGGTGAATATTTAAAAGAGCAGAACAATGAGATAAAGGTTGTAGCCCTTGAGCCGGATGATTCACCGGTTCTGTCGGAAGGCCGTTCAGGCGCACATAAGATACAGGGTATAGGTGCAGGATTCGTACCGGATGTACTGAACACAAAGGTTTATGATGAGGTATTTAGGGCAAAGAACGAAGACGCTTTTGCTGCTGCAAAGCTTCTTGCAAAAACAGAAGGAATTTCTGTCGGTATATCATCGGGAGCGGCTCTTCATGCAGCTATCGAGTACGCCAAGAAGGCAGAGAACGCAGGAAAGGTTATAGTTGCCCTTCTTCCCGACAGTGGAGACAGATACTATTCAACGGCATTATTTACAGATCCCGCCTGATATTAACAACAAACAGAACAAATACTGTTACTGCATGACAGGAAAGACCGACAGGTGCCGGTCTTTTCTGTTTTAAGTTTGCACGCCATGGGCG
>DFGA01000033.1 GCA_002371615.1 Lachnospiraceae bacterium UBA3762
TACCGCCGAAACATTTAGCGCTTACTATACATATTAGAAACATGGAGTTTTTAATTTTTACAATAAACACATAGAGAGGGGGCAACCTGAAAAAATATCCCAAGACTTATAGAAGACAAGAAATAAGCACTAAAGGCGGTGATTCTATGAGTATTGATGAAATGAAGAATGTTGATGTAAGGACAGTGGATCCGGAGACACTGGTGGATGTCACCAAGATTGTCATTGATGAGAGTCTGGCCAAAGAAGAACGGGTTAAGGAGTATCTGCGGCAGGTTAAGAATCCGTACTGCTTCAAGGTGGGGGATGTGGTTGTGAAGTGTTCTTACAGCAACGATGGCGTGACTCTGAAAGACCGCTTATTGAGGACGCGCTTGAAATCAGCAATAATATCGAAATATTTGGCGGAGATTCCGCAAAGGAATCCTGCGAGCTCTACAAGGATGCGTTGCGTGGCGGAGTGCAGGAACGAGGCGCATTTGTTTTCTATAACTGCCTGTGTCAGGGCGAAAACGGCCCGGTCAACTGGGGACATTGTGGCATTAGTTTAGGGGGCAGCAGTGTGATTTATGCGTGGGACATAGTCCGAATCAATGACTATTTGGCAATCGAAAAGCTGACAGCTTTGAGCGGAGATCATCCGGAATACCTAGGCTGGGTGGCAATTGAACGTGTGTTGAATCAAAAACCATCTTAGTGGCGTATCATGGGATAAAGATTTCTCCATGGTGGAAATGATTACGCGCCAAATCTGACGATTTATAATAATATCTTAATGCAAGAAGTCAAATCTGGCATCTTATTGTAAATCTGGTGGTTTTGTGCTATTCTTCTGGTGGTGTAAAGTTTTCTATGAAAACTTTGCAGCACTTAGGCCACGCCCCATACCTACGACATTAGTCGTTGGTGCCACCCGGCGAGGGACGAAGTGGACTTTGAATGGCGTGGCTCTCAAGAAAGTCTTGGAGGGTAGTGTTTATGAATATAGAACGTTCAATGACTTCCGGAGCAATAATTCACGAACTGGGAACTCAAATCAAAAACTACAGAATCAGCCGGCAATACACGCAGAAGGATCTTGCGGAAAGATCGGGTGTTTCACTTAGAAGCATATCCAGATTTGAACGGGGAGAAGATGTACAACTGGGAAACTTAATCAAAATCCTAAGATCATTAGATTTGGTAGATAACTTGAATATGCTCATACCGGATGTTACAAAATCCCCATCATATTATCTGGAATCGACAACCAAAAAACGTGTCAGAAAGAAAAAAACCGAAGACAAAGTCATGTTCAAATGGGGTGATGAACTGTGAATAATACGGCGGAAGTGTATATGTGGGGTACACGGATAGGCATTATTCATATAGAAGAGGGCGAAAAATATGCTTCTTTTGAATATGATTCTGAATTTGCAGGGAGCCATATTGAGGTTTCGCCGATTCGAATGCCACTGTCACGAACTGTCTATTCTTTTCCTAATCTTGCAGGTGATGCATTTCATGGTGTTCCCGGACTGATCGCTGACTCTCTGCCTGATAAGTTTGGGAATGCTGTCATTTCGCAATGGCTGGCAGAACAAGGACGTACTGAAAGCTCTTTTAATGTAATTGACAGATTATGCTACACCGGATCAAGAGGAATGGGGGCTTTGGAGTATGTTCCGGCAACGGGGCCTAAAGGGGAGGTAGAAGACCTTGTCAGAATAGACCAGATGGTCAGATTTGCTTCGGATATTCTTAATAATCGCGAGAAAGTTCATCTTCATATGAATGATAACATCTCGGCAAAGCAATTACTGCTGCTTGGCACTTCGGCGGGTGGAGCGAGAGCCAAAGCTGTAATAGCATGGAATGAAGAGACGGGAGACATACGCTCCGGACAGATTCCTGCCGGAAAGGGTTATGGGTATTGGATCATCAAGTTTGACGGAGTAGACGGCAATGGGGATCATGATCTGGAAGATGACCCGAAGTACACGCTTATAGAGTATGCATATTATTTAATGGCAACTGAAGCCGGTATTAATATGAATGAGTGCAGGCTCCTTAATGAGAACGGCAGAAATCATTTTATGACGAAGCGCTTTGACAGGACAGATGATGGCAAAAAGCTTCATATGCAGACACTGGGTGCTTTAGCGCATATTGACTATAACATACCTTGCCTGTGCAGTTATGAGCAACTTGCATTGTATGCAAGAAAGATTGGAGTCGTCGAGGCAGATATAGAACAGATATACAGAAGAATGGTTTTCAATGTGCTTGCCGTTAATCAGGATGATCATGTAAAGAACTTCTCGTTTCTAATGAACAGGAGCGGAAAGTGGAGCCTATCACCGGCATACGATATAACTTTTGCATACAATCCTGATAATAAGTGGCTATCGGCTCATCAAATGAATGTTAACGGGAAGAATACCGGAATTACAGAAGAAGACATCCTACGAAGCGGTTTAAATATGGATATTTCCACCGTAAAATGCAAGAGGATCATAGAAGAGGTTAATTCTGCAATAAAGCATTGGCCGGAGTTTGCTGAAAAAGCAAAGGTTCCGGAGAGCATTATGGAGATGGTAAGCAACATTTGTTGTTATTTTTCCGAAAGAGGAGTACTATGAAATATATGTAATTTCTCGGAGGAATGAGACGTGATTAATAACCAATGGTATGCGATAACTTCATCTGATACTGTTAAATGTGGCAAGCTGGCCGCACTTAGGCGGTTTGGAGAGAATCTCCTTCTTTTCAGGGATATGAAGGGGAAGCTTGGCTGCGTCAGTGATCTGTGTGCACACCGCGGGGCATCTCTTGCCAAGGGTTGTGTAAGTGATGGAAATATCAAATGCCCGTTTCATGGGATCGAGTATGATACATCCGGTAAGTGCGTGTATATTCCGTCCGAAGGCCGGAACAGCGCGGCTGATTTTTCAAGATTTAACCTTAAAAGTTATGAAACGAGAGAGATTGGCGGGATAGTATTTGCGTGGTATGGGGACGGCCTGCCTGATCATGAGCCGGACTGTTTTGACGTGATAACCGACAGCTCATTTGTATATGATGAGATTCAGGATCACTGGAAGGTGCATTATTCGCGTGTAATTGAGAATCAGCTGGATGTATCCCATCTTGCGTTTGTTCACCGGACTACGATCGGTCGTGGTAACAAGACGCTTGCTAATGGGCCCAAGGTTATTTGGCTTGATGATAATACGCTTCAGACAAGTGCCAACAATGAGGTCGATACGGGACAGAGTCCCAAACCGGCTGAAGAATGCGTTATCAAGTCTACCAATCTGACATTTAAGTTTCCGAATATGTGGCAAAATCATGTAACCGACAAGATTCTGATCCTGGCCTACTTTATTCCTGTGGATGACGAGAATTCTATTATCGCTCTCAGATTCTATAACAGGATAACCGGAGTGCGCTTTATCAATAAGATCATAGCCCGAATCGGAAGCCTCGCCAATAAGATTGTTGAGAGACAGGATAAACGTATAGTCGAGACACAACTTCCCAAGGCTTCACAGCTACACATGAGAGAGAATCTTGTTGCGGCGGATATGCCGATAATTGAATATAGGACAAAAAGGGATAACCTGTGATGGTTGGTGATTTTAAAGAGGAAAAAACTCCATATAAAATAATGACATTGGCCGTTTTAGCAGTCATGTTTTTTTTGTTATGTCGGATGATTTATGCAGGGTTGATAGCGCTTCCTTATCCTAAGAGTTCTCAGGATGCAGGGAATATTGCCCTCACTCGTATGTTTATTGACAAGATTAGTCCTTATTCATCAGATTCGCTTGAACGCTTTATTCCGGGTATTAACTATAGTCAGCCATTTATTAATAGTTATCTGGCAGCTTTGCTTGCAAAGATATTTGGCCTTGCCCCTGTAAATTCTCACTTTGTAATATCTTTATTCTCAATTCTTTTTTCCGGGTATTTGGGATACATGATTATGGGAAGATATGTATCCGCACCGACATGCATTCCACTTTTGACAGCGTTGGTATTCATGCTATGCCATTGGAAAAGTGGATTTATATCATCGACACCGTTTGATTTGGGGTTATTCCTGTTTGTTTTAACTGTATATGTATCAACGGAGGAAAGAGTTAGATACAAGCCGATGTGGTGTTCTGTAATAGTGACTTTATGTTTTTATACTGTTCCGTGGGCAACGATTGCGATTATTCCTGCGCTTGTATACATGATTGTTTTTAACCGCAAGGAGGCTCTTTGGTTTGGACTATGGACGGTTTGTATAAATGCATTGATTGTGTGGTTTATAACAGCACATTGGCCTTTGTACTGGGTAAGAGTATTTGTTATCCCGTTTTTTGGTCTTTATCATGGGAGAATGATTGAGGTAATTGTGCATTCAGTGCCTTATATTGTAAGGATGCTGGCAATGCTTTCTGCTGTAGGGTTCTTCACCTTGACAGAGAAGATAAGGAGCGAAGACAGAGAATGGTTGAATATAGGAATTAAAACTATGGCAATTCTAATAGTTGCATTTACCGGATTGCTTTTGCTTCCCCAGCATGTCCTCTCAAGCGATGAACTTGATAACTGGAAAAGGGCATACGAGAATACCCGTGTATACAGGTCGCGGGGACAGGTTTATTTTGCGGAATGCTTGGTATATGATCAATCTTTTGACTTCAATGATGATAACGGGGATTGTCTGTGCAGCGATGATGAGATCGTTAATGAGGAAACATTGGATTCAGTGATGAATTCGGGTGTGTCTGAGAAGCAAATAGAACTGGTTCGTCAGATTACTGAACAGAACTTAGATTACAGGCGTTCGTTGGAAGAATTGACAAGAAACCGGAATTATTCGCTCATAACTCTTGATGATGGATATTCTGTTTTCGATGAGGCCATGCTTAAGAACTATGGTTATGAAAAGATTGACAGTATTGTTTTGCGGATAGGAACAGAACCATGTGAAGTTGCGTTCTATGCTCTTAACTGATAGAATTATGCCCTATGAAGACTGAGTGCGATAATAACAAAAGAATAATTATGCTGGTATTATCGGTTGTGTTTCTGATTTATGATCCGGACTGGTTTGCTCTTACTTCTATTCTGTTGTTTATAACTGTATTAATAACAACTAAACGACTTGATTTGGATATCGGCGATATCCTGGTATTTTATATGATGTATCGATATACATTGCTTAGTTCGGGAGATGTTGCAAGAGCAGTGGTAAGAGCATTGGGCTATTCGGCCATATATCAGCTTGGCAAAAATGCAACTGTTTCAAGCGAGAAGAATACCAGAGTTTCTATAGGCTTTGTTATTGCGCCAGCGGTATCACTTTTTATAAAAGGTTTGCTTGATTATTCTTCATTGATTCGCTCCGAAGGAGCAGTGGAATTGTATTGGCAGGATTGGAGTGGTAATTTGCTCCACAGGAGCTATCATGAGTATTATTTGGTCATGATGGCATCACTACTCATTTTCTTCGTATACTATACAGTGAGAGTCAGTAGAATGGGATTAATTGGAATCGTCCTTTCTCTGAGTGCGGTTGTTATAGCCATACTTGCCAAGGGGCGCTTGGCATTTTGGACATGTTTGCTCCCTTGTGTAGCTGCTGGAACAGGCATTGTAGTAGAAGAGAAGCTTTATAGGAAGCGGGTGTTCAGGATAATCATAATTTCCTCAATAATTACCTGTTTAGCTATTCTTTTGCTGTTCATAACTAATTCTTTTGGATTACACGACTCATATGAAAATTCGATATGGTCTGAAGAGGGTGGATTGTTTTTTAATGATCGTTTTAATATGATGGGGCAGCAAATGAAGCTGTATGGAAGGTATTTATTAAATGGACTGAAAAACGTTGAAATCGATCCGGGGCTTATCAATGAAGCAGGAGAAGAGGTGTATTATGTTTCTAATTCCTGGCTTCAGATTGGCAGGGAAGCCAAGGGGATTAAGCTTATGCTCTGGGTAATGGCCTTTAGTATATACAGTTTGATAATTCTTGTCAAAGCGTGGACCCGTAGCAGAGACGTCAATAAATATATAGTAATATCTGCATTTATCGGTTTGACATTTCTTAATATGATTGAGCCGATAATATCAAATAGTATTGTGTTTTGGGCTTTGGAGGTGTATCTGGCGGGGATAGTTAGAGCCTTGTATAATAACGCGTTTTTCCCAAAGAGGTGGGAAACTGGTATTTTGATGAATTATGTTTGATCGAATCATTCTGTTGATATTAATATGTATTGGTCTGTTATTCTCATTGACGGGTATTGAGACCATTTTTAATATTGCCTTTTTCTTTTTGCTATTATATGTCTTACATGAGAAAAAGGTTACTTTTGATTTGGGTGATATTGTATTGATACTGGGAACACTTACATATCATCTTTTTTCAGGTTCAAGACTATATGACGCAATATATTTTTCTATAGTATACGATACAGCTTACCAGTTAGGTAAGAAGATTGTCTGTGTCGGTAAATATTTACCGGAAAATAAAGCAATGATAGTTATACTTACCGTGGCAGCTGCAAGGATGATTAGTGGGGTGCCCGATTATCTGGTAAGGCCGAAGGAGGCAACGGACTTCTGGATTGGCTGGAATGGAAATGAAATAGTGCGGACACAATATGAGATGTATCTTATAATGATGGCTGCTCTTCTCGGTTTCTATATTTTAGTTGTTATAAAAATGAAGGTAATGTGGGGGATCATCGGAGTAATAGCATCGTTTGCAAGCGTTTATATGGGTATCACTACCGAAGGGAGGTTTACACTGGGATGCTGTCTGTGTGGTACGGGTGTGGTAATGATACTATATTTTATTGAAAACAAATCTTATAGGAGTAAATGTGGAATTATTATGATACTCTCAATAGGAATTGTCATACTGTCGTTGATCACTGCGTATATATTTAACCTTTTTGGATATAGGGAGATGTATGAGAATTCGTTCATGGCCGGAAGTGGAGGCATTTTTACCAATACAAGGTTTTCTCTTATGAAGCAGCAGATAATACTGTTAAAGGATTATCCGTTGGGCAAATGTGAAGTTCCACTTGTTGAGTATAACGGAATGCTTACATCGTATGCTCACAATTTTTGGCTTGATATCGCGAGAAAAGGTGGGATTATTCCGGCTGTATTATATCTTGTGTTTTCGGCGACTAATATTATTAGTATGTTTAAGGTCTGGATTTATAGTAACAACATAAATAAGTATGCAACAATCGCCGGATTTGTGGGAACAATGGTATATAGTGCACTTGAAGCTACAATTTATGCAAGGGTTTATTGGAGCCTGATAATACTTATAGGAGGAATGCTTAAAGGTCTTACTTATATTTGTGGTTCCGATTACAAGAGGGATGACATAAATAATTGTTTTGTTTTCAGCTTCATTTTGTAGTAAGCTTTCAGCATACTTTGCATCGCTGTAGGGAAATAATAATATATACTAAGCAAACGGGAGATGGATGGACTAAATAGATGAATTCATAACATAAAAGATCCTCAAATTATATCTCGGCCAATAGCATGATCCTTTCTGGGGT
This sequence comes from Lachnospiraceae bacterium UBA3762, assembly GCA_002371615.1. Lineage (GTDB taxonomy): Bacteria > Bacillota > Clostridia > Lachnospirales > Lachnospiraceae > UBA2868. Next base: position 7,569 of record DFGA01000033.1, read on the forward strand.
TGCATTTTTATATCTATAATAGACTTTGTAAGCTGAACATATCTGTTTGATCATTAGTGGAGTTTCTAGAAGATCCGTAAGATTGAATCCGCATATAATTGCTATTTTTGGCGTGCATTTTTCTATACATAGACGTGCTCCTTTGAGCGTCTCTAACGCTCCAAGAAAATTGGTTTTTATGAATGTGGGAGATATTCTGTTAGTTTCCCATATCCCGTCTATTGTGTTCATGTTTATTCCGACAGATTGGGGTTCTTTTTTTTCTGATACGATATAATCCTGAGAGTTGTCATTTCTGGGGTTTAACCAGTATTGTTTAGATTGTTCCCATACACCGCAATTCAGACAAATAACATTACGAGACTGGTTATTCTCGTTTACAGTTTTAATTAGTCTTGCATAATTATTCTTATCAGCTTCTATTGCTATTACTTTTTTATAATGGAAGTTATTTACTTTCCAAAACTCTCGAAGTGTATCACCATCGTAGGCGCCAATATCATAGAATACTTCATCTTCTCCAATCTTAAAAACGGAGTTGTCAAAATATGATTGCTCTTTCTCATAATAATCAAAAATATGAGAAACATCGTTATCCCGGAGACAATCAGTAAATGCTGTAAGAACTCCTTTGGAAAAATCATCGGCAAGAATAGGAATAACTTTACACATCTGTTCCTCTATATATGAATAATCTTTAGGCGTGAGTTCTCTGGAATAATTCCCATACCCTGTAAAAGGAATACAATATACTTTGTTAACGCAAGCATATCTTTTAATTTTATCACATTTCAGATAGTTAGAAAAACCAAGTACGACGTTGATATTAGCATCCTTTAATGTGTCCCATGAAACAATGGGTATATTCTTTAGATATTGATTCTCTTTAAAATATAGAGTATCAACAATAAACGCTTTAACAATTATTCCGTATTGTCCAAGAGCGTGTAAGACTGTTTCTCCGAGACACCCTGCACCATATATATATGTTGGTATTTTACTTTCTTTGATTTCTCTATATATATCCATTGCGTTCTGCCTTACTCCAACTCAACTTTTATCCACTGTTCACTATTATCCATCATTTTCAACATTTCATCGAGACTATCAAATTTCATCACAAGGCATCCAATTTTTTTGTTTGCACCGGTATACTCCTCAATATATTCTCCGGGATTACTTACTATATAGCTTTCCACAATGCATTTTTCGTATTCCTTGCTAATTGAAATTTGTTTAAGAATCCCGGATTTATAGCTGTGGATTGTATAGTATGACCAGTATCCCTTGGGTATGGCATTTTCAGGAGGACACACTTGGGAACCCATTGCAGCTTTCACAGAGTAATCCACTAAATCAACGCCTGTTGCATGTTTAATGACATTAGGGATAAAATTGCCTCCATTGCGGGGAGCAATCTCCATTAGATATACATTTAAATCCTTGTCAATTCGAATATCAAAGTTGTACGTGCATGTGGACATGTTAAGTAGTGTTAGAAGTCGCTGTATCTCCCCGTGAATTTTATCTTGAATAGCAGTGGGTTGAATGTAAGGAAATGAAGCTGCGACGGGCACGAATGGATTCGGACTCCTCTTGTCAAAATGGTCATTTGCAAAGTATCTGAATACCAGTTTGCCATCAATTGACAACCCATCGCCAGCAATCTGATAACCATATTTTTCAACATATTCTTCTATAATAATCCGCTTACATCTCGAATAAGAGAATGAACGCTCCAATACTTCGGGGTTTATACTATCTATATCGTTAATAAGACTGACTCCTTTTGATCCGGAGGAATCCACCGGTTTGACTATAACAGGAAATTTAAGTTTTCTTTTTTTGAGAGAATCCTCTGCCTCAGAAATGTTGTCGAAACATTTACAATTGGGTGTATGAAATCCATTGCTCTTCAAAAAAGCTCTATACTTATCTTTGTTGCACAGTATTTCAACAGATCTATATGGATTTCCGGGCAGATGTAGTTGCTCAGCAACATAAGCTGCTGTTGGGGCAGCAGGGTCTGAAGCATAAGCTAGAATGCCATTTATGTTTTCGCTGATAGCGACTTGAAGAACTTTTTCTTTGTCTGTTGTTGATACGGAATAGTATTTATCTGCAAAAGCTTTTCCGGGATTATCAGGTAGATAATCGCATAGTATTGTATAATAACCTAAATCCTTGGCTTTTGTGATTGCCACTACCTGTTGCTCCGATCCTCCTAAGAGCATTAGCTTTTTTTTCATTTCCAAGTCCTTTTTTGAGTGCGTTTGACAGTATATTGTTTTTTTTGTTATACCTATTACGTTAGTCGTATGACTAAGGGAAAATAGTTTTCTATGAACAGTTGTTAGCATTATAACAGAAAAATGCAGAATCATACAATCTGATTGTTTGGAGGAAGTAATGAATAAGTATAAATGGGCAGCTGAAGAATTCAAGTGGCTTGGAAGAAGAGCCGTTCATGTTGTCACTGGTAAGTATCCGATAGACAGGGAAAAATATGCCGGCGTAGGGATGGTTCGGGATGAAGTAGCACAGGAAAGGATTTATAATGGATTGATTGGAGAAGGGCCATTTGCCGTAGGAAGGGTTGGATTTGGAGAGACAGGGTTAATGTGTTGTGCACAAAACGAGATTTATTATAATAGCAGAGTGCATTATTATTGGACACCATCCTACATTCGAGGTGTTGACCTGTATAGTGAGCATAATAGTCTTAAAAGATATCATAGTATAATGTATGATGCGATGAATCAGATGGACTGTTTGGGAACATACCTTGAGATGTATATGTGCAATGCTGTATTTGAAACCTTGTCCAACATTGACAATATTACGGTATTTGGTATGTATATTTATAATAAATTATCGGATGCTGAGTATTCTAACCCATGGACAAAAGCATTGGAAGGAAAAAAAGTATTAGTTGTTTCACCGTTTTATAAAGAAATATCAATCCAGTATGAAAAGAGAAACTTGTTGTGGAGTGATGGGAGAATTCCTGAATGCCAGATTGAGTACGATCCGTCAATATGGATAAGGGATAATGGGGGATTCTATAATTCTCTTAATATACTGGCTGATAGAGTCTTGAATAGGGAATTTGATATAGCGTTATTGGGGTGTGGATCATTGGGTCTTCCGATTGCTTCTCAAATCAAAAAGACTGGAAGAAAGGCAGTGGTGCTCGGGTCTGCCTTACATCTTCTTTTTGGTATTAAAGGGAAACGTTGGGATGACCGTGGCATTTATAACGAATACTGGATCCGGCCCGGAGAAGAGACAAAACCGTCAAATGCAAGCAATATAGATAATGCCTGCTATTGGTGAATCAATGAAGGATATTAAGACGCTTATTACAATGATTCGTCACCTTATGGTGATACTTGACAGAAAACAGCGCAATCAGATGATTGGGATGTTTTTTGTCATATTGATTGGTTCGGGATTTGAACTTTTGGGTGTATCTTCTATGCTTCCGTTTATAGAAGCATTGCTTGCTCCTGCAGATCTCCTAAATAAGCCTTATATAAAGTTTTTTGCCGGCGTGCTTCATCTACGTGATGCGAGCTCGGTTCTTATTATGGTGGGCATTGGTATTGTTCTGATTTATGTGATCAAGAATGTATACTTGGCAATATCCTCTTATTTTCAGGTCGCATACAGTAACAACATAAAAAGACAGCTTGCTGTTCTGATGTTAAGGTCATTTATGAACAGGCCCTATGCTTTCTTTGTTGATAACGGAAGCGGAGTGATACTGCGCGGTGTCAGTGATGATATAAACGGTGTTTATCACGTGGTGATCAATATCTTCAAGATGGCATCGGAGGGTATGGTTGTTATTGCTATTGCTACATATCTGTTTATTGTTGACCCGACCCTCGCTGTCGGAGTACTTGTTATCGGATTGGTTAGTATGCTGATTATCATTTTCGGCATCAAGAAGAAACTGACACGCTTATCGAATATTTACAGGGAATCGGCAGAAAAACTCGGAAGATATGTATTGCAGGTAAGCAGCGGGATTAAGGATATCATGGTATTTAACCGGCGTAAGATGTTCCTTGACGGATATGACGCGGCTTATGAGAATGCCAATATAGCAGCTACAAGAAGTGAATTTGCAGGACTGTTGCCCGAACGGGTAATTGAAGCCGGGTGTATTTCCGGGATCATTGCCATGGTACTGATCCGTATCAATATGGGTGTGGATCCGACGGATTTTGTACCCAAGATGGCTGTTTTTGCAATGGGAGCCTTCAGGCTTCTGCCGTCTATATCAAGGCTTACCGGTTATGTATCAATGCTTATCTATGCACGACCTATGCTTGAGGCTACTTATGAAAACTATGTTTCCGCAAGAGATTACATGCATGATCTTGATCAGGAACAGTCGGAAAGTGATAATGATCCGGATAGAAGATTTGAAAATATGATCGAAATAAGCGGTCTTGACTGGCAGTATGCCGGAGGCAAGAGTAAAGTTCTTGACGGACTGAACATGACGATTCATAAGGGCGAAGCTGTCGGGATAATAGGAGAGTCCGGATCAGGTAAATCCACACTGGCAGATATGCTACTCAGACTGTACAGACCTCAGAGTGGCTCTATCAGGATGGATGGAACTGATGTAAGCACGATACCTTCAACGTGGTCCAGAGTATTGACCTATGTTCCCCAAAGTGTTTTTCTTATGGATGACACCATAAGAGCAAATGTTACCTTCGGTTCTGAGAACACTAATGAAGAAGATGTATGGGAAGCGTTACGCAAAGCTTCTCTTGAAGAGTTTGTAAGGGAACTTCCGGAAGGACTTGATACTATAGTTGGTGAACGTGGGGTCAAATTCTCAGGTGGACAAAGGCAGAGGATAGCCATTGCAAGGGCATTGTTTATAAAGCCCCAGATACTGATACTTGATGAGGCAACATCGGCACTTGATAATGAAACCGAGGAAGCTGTTATGGAAGCGATCGATTCGCTTGCCGGATCGATGACTCTTATTATAATAGCTCACAGAGTGACTACATTGAAAAACTGTGATAAGATATATGAGATTATCGGAGGAAAGGCGATAGAGCGCCCCAAGGATGAGGTTATAAATGCTTAAAGGAAGATTCGGAAAGAAAAGGTTTGGGCTGGAGCATTACCAGCTTATTAATATCGGACTGGTGATCTATGATATGATTGCAGTTAATCTGTCCTTTTTTCTGGCACTATGGTTCAGGTTCGACTGCAGTTTCAAGACACTGGAGCTTTTACCTGAATACTTTGGGACGTTTAAGAGTTTTGCCCCGATATACACAGTTTTATGTATTATAGTATTTATAATATGCAAAATGTATAAGAGCGTCTGGAGATATGTAAGTTTTACGGAACTTGCCAGATGTCTTGAAGCAACGGGTATTACGCTCGCTGTCCAGATACTCGGTACATGTCTATTTTACAGGCGCATGCCTATTTCTTACTATTGTCTGGGAATAATGCTGCAATTCGGGTTTACGCTTGGGATTCGTTTCTCGTACAGATTTTTCCTGATTTTTAAGCGTAAGCAGATGTATCAGATAGATGGAGCAACGAAACGTGTCATGATGATAGGCGCCGGAGAAGCGGCACAGCTGATCATGCGCGATATCCATAAGAATCCCAATAATCAGGATCAGATAGTATGTGTTATAGATGATAATACCAACAAATGGAACCGTTATATTGAGGGTGTGCCGATCGTCGGAGGACGTGATGATATCTTAAAGAATGTCGAAAAGTATGATATAGACAGGATATACATGGCTATCCCTAATGCGCCGGTTTCAGCCAAGCGCGACATACTTAATATCTGCAGTGAAACCAACTGTGAGATTAAGCAACTTCCCAGTATGCAGGTAATGGTTGGCACCGAAGTCGGTGTTAACATGATGAGAGATGTGTCGGTGGAAGATCTCCTGGGAAGAGAGACAATTAAGACTGATATGAAGGAAGTCTTTGAGTTTATCCACGACAAGGTTATCCTGGTAACCGGCGGAGGTGGCTCGATAGGATCCGAGCTGTGCCGCCAGATCAGTGCGCATAATCCCAAACAGCTCATCATATTCGATATATATGAAAACAATGCTTATGACATTCAAAATGAGCTAAAAAGGCGCTACCCTGACATGAATCTCGTAACGCTAATTGGGTCTGTCAGGGATTCCAGACGCATCAGTCAGGTATTTGAGACTTATAAGCCGGATGTTGTATATCATGCTGCAGCACATAAGCATGTCCCGCTTATGGAAGACAGCCCCTGTGAGTCAATCAAGAACAATGCAATAGGTACATACAAGGTAGCATATGCTGCGGCTATGAACGGTTGCAGTAAGTTCGTTCTTATTTCTACGGATAAAGCGGTCAATCCTACAAATATAATGGGAGCATCAAAGAGACTGTGTGAGATGATCATCCAGTCATTTGACCGTAAGATTAAGTTCAATAAATTTAATGATATGATCCCGATGTATACTCATGAAGAAGATGCAGGAGATACTGTCAGGGTATATGATAAGAGCAAAAGGTACGTTACGGAATACGTTGCTGTACGTTTCGGAAATGTGCTTGGCAGTAACGGCTCGGTTATTCCGCTTTTTAAGAAGCAGATAGCAAACGGAGGACCCGTTACCGTTACGCATCCTGACATCATCAGATATTTCATGACAATACCGGAAGCTGTCAGTCTCGTGCTTCAGGCGGGTGTTTATGCTAAGGGCGGAGAGATTTTCGTTCTTGACATGGGAAGTCCTATGAAGATCGATACTTTGGCCAGAAATCTGATCAAACTGTCAGGATATAAGCCTGATGAGGATATCAAGATAGAATATACCGGACTTCGTCCCGGAGAGAAGCTGTATGAGGAAAAGCTCATGGATGAAGAGGGTTTACAAAAGACCGAGAATGAACTCATCCATATCGGTAAACCGGTTGATTTTGACACCGATACATTCCTGATGAATCTGGAGAAGCTCATGGAGATGGCATACCATAATAACGAAGGTGATATCAGACAGAAGGTAGCCGAAATAGTTACAACATATAAGAATCCTGTTTTATAGATAATCTTTCTTTTTATGTAGCATGTAACGCCATATCTTCTTGACAAGAAACAGCAGACTTGGCTCACATGTCAGAAACATTTTAAGTTCTCCTTCGTGGATGATCTGCCCAGATGGCTGCTTGCTTGGGTCAAATAGACCATAGTTTTGTCGGAGAAATGCTCTTTTTTCGATGATTTTTTGTATATAGGGCTTGTATAGCAAATCTATAAGCTTCCGGTCGTGATGCCCCGGTCTTATGAATACGCGAATGTTTGAACTTCCATCGGCGAAGATGTCCAGTGAATGAAAGTGATAGAAGATAATGCTTCCGGACTCGCCTGTACGGGTATTCTTTGCATAAACGTGGGCATCCTTTGATTCCGGTGTTTCCGAAGTCCCAACATATTCATCAACATTCCACGGGGCTATCCCCATACCGAAATCTTCATAGATATATACCCCTGTAAATAATGATGTAAACATATCAAGGTATTTCTGATCTCCAAACAGTTCATCCGTAGCATTTTCGGTGCAGCATTCCAGACATTTATCTACCCACCAGTTAAGTATTTTCATACCGTTCGGAGTATTCTTGAAGGTGTTGAACTGGACACAGTACTGCCCATACATTTTGGCGTTATACTCATTTTCGGGATGTTTACTGTATCTGTGGGAGATAATGGCCGCATCACAATCACTTACGAGAAACTTTTGCAGAGCCGGTTCCGGTGAGGCATAAAAATACAGATCCGAATCAATGTATGTAAGATCATTCAGAGCGTATTTGACCATAAGATATCTGATGCTGTATCCGCTGCATGTCCACAGGAACTCGCGTGTGCTTCGATTACTTTTTGCTTCGCGGAGTATGTCGTCTTCAAATTCATCATAAGATGTAATAACCATACCGGGAAGATTAAGTTCCGTGAGAGTGTTATAACACTTATCGTCAAATGCTATAACATATAACGTGAAGCTGTCGCATGAACTTTTTAGCGAGTCATACATTACGAGAGCCCGATCTATGTAATTACTGTCGAAAAGCGTGCACAGATTCATAATACTATAATAATATCATGTTTATTCTTTTGGCAAAACATATTTTTGTGACTTGACAGTGTTTACTGATATTGAATAGTAGGGTAAAATACGTTAATAGAAATGAGAGATTATAAGTGTTTGAAGAATAAGAATATTCAGGCTTTGGCAGGTATTATTTCAATACTTGCATATATAGTTGCGTTCTTTATGGGACTGAATTCTGGTAAGGACATTATCATAAAGACACTTCTATTTGCGATTTCTGCCTTAATATATGTATTTTGTCAGCTTTCCCCACAAAAGAGTCCCGGTCTCAAGAAACAACTTGTTGTTATCAATATGGTTGCGTTGGCAGTTCATATATTATTAGCAGCATCCGCGATCCCAACCGTTTGGTATGCCAGGTATTATTCGGGACTTGCTCAGCTTGTGATTTGGACAGTTGCCCCGTGCTTTGTTCTTGTTTACGGATTAATACGTGACCGTAGAACTTATGATGATTTGCTGAGTATTGTTGTCAAAAACAGACTGTTGATCATAGGGATAGTGATAATCGCATTAGTGGTCATATTTTGTTCATATGATGTCGGTGGTCCCCGTTTTGTGTGGGATTCAAATCTGGCTTATAATTTTGTAGTAAGAGATTTGAATACCCTCTCCCTTTTTAATCCTCATGACATGACTTTTGCTGATCATGTCTCTTTTTCCTATTTTATCCCTGTTTTTATATTCTCCAATATAACGAAAAGTGTTGAAATGGGATTCTTTGCATATAATGCTTTTACGATCATCATGGCAGCGTTTGGATTTGGTTTATTATTCAGGAGCATTTTTCGGAATTCGGGGGTAACTACTGTTCTGCTGGCTACATTGACCTGTATGCTTTCGCCATATATATTTGGACTGTCAACATTGCATATGTATGATTATGCAGCTATATGCATACCCCCGGTTCTTTTATACGCGGCTTTTGATAAAAAATGGGCGCTATTTATTATGTGTGGCTTCTATGCTGTATTTATAAAAGAGCCGGTCCTGATATTTTTTGGCGCTGTTTGTGCTGCTGTTCTCCTAAATGATCTTACCGTGCACAAGAAAACTATTAAAGATATTATTTCTGATTACAAGTACTGGTACATGATTCTGGTGGGAGCTGTTTTTATTGTTTTATATTCTGTAGCCGGAAACTATATAAACTCGTCGCCTGACGAATCGGTAGGTATAAGTATAGGGCATATGTGGGGAATTTTAAAAGTATTCTGTATTTTGAACTATACATGGATTCTGTCTATATTGTCACTGGTTCTGATAATTAAAGTTTTCTTCGTGGGAGATACAGAGTATGATATCAAATATGCCGTATCATTATGCTCTTTTCCGGCGATAATATTTCTTGCTTTCAATATGGTTGTTCAGTCTCATAAGAATGCACGATATATAGATTGTTTCTATTCATGTATCTTGATTATGGCTGTAATGCTTATGTTTATTATGGCTCGAAATGTTCGGATTATATATACGGGGCTTATTATATTGAGTATGGTATTTATAATTTCCGACTTCACATCAACCGATCCTTTTTCACACCTGCTTTTTAATCGTGTAAATATAGGGTATAGGGAACTGTTTTCTACGACAGGGGATACGAACATCCGTGACAATATAGTCTATAACAGGCAGTATTATGGATTTGACGTCGTTATGGGCAAGATATACCAAAAAACTGCTCAAACAAAGCCTGATTTACTTGCAGTATCAACAGAAGGAAATGTTTCGGTATGGGATATGTCAGGAAAATGGGACTGGGGAGCCGAAGGAGGAGAATTTGAAGAGTATTATGATACACTGACGGGCTCAAGGGCGGCATTTTATTCTTTGCCCTTAAATGCCCAGGAAGACAGATACGTTCAGATCAAAGTAAAGTATTTGCCGCCAAACGCAGATTATTATAAAGAGTTGAAAGAAGAAGATTCGTTTATTTATGTATATATACCCTCGCGAAATGAGGGGCGGGAAAAAATGATAAGAGACTCCTATAACGTTATTGAAGAGGGAAAATATGATTTTCGTGGATGGGAGATGGCATACATACACGCTAAAAAATGATAATGTGGCTATATCGCGGGAGTTATGATAGAATCACCATATTGAATGAGAGGATGATATTGCAATGAACAAAGAAGGAAGAACAGTTTCTATTCTAATACCGGCTTACAATGAACAAGATTCGATTCAGGAATTGTATGAACAGGTAATAAATGGGATTAATGAGTTAAAAAAGAGAAATCAGGTTTCAGATTATGAGATTTGGTTTATTAATGATGGGAGCACAGACAATACTGAAGCTTCTGTTATGAATGTTATAAAAAATGACGATAGAGTTCATTTAATATCATTCCGAAAGAACTTCGGGAAATCGCCGGCACTGCAGGCGGGATTCAGGCATGTAAACGGCGACTTGATTTTCACGTTGGATGCTGATTTGCAGGATGATCCGGCTGAATTTCCAAGATTCGTTGAAAAAATAGATGAGGGATTTGACATGGTTGTGGGATGGAAATTCAACCGTCTTGATCCGCTTGAAAAGAAGCTTCCTTCAAAATTGTTTAATTTCGTTACATCTGTTAATTCAGGCGTTAAGTTGCATGATTTTGACTGTGGTTTTAAGTGCTTTACAAATGAGGTGGCCAAAGCTATTGACTTATACGGCGAGCTTCATCGGTATGTTCCTGTATTGGCACATCGAAAAGGATTTAAGATTACAGAGATTACAGTTAATCACAGGAGCAGAGAACACGGGCATTCAAAATACGGTATTGAGAGATATATGCGTGGGTTGCTGGATTCTCTTACAACTACTTTTTTGTTAAAGTATTCTGACAGACCTATGTATTTCTTTGGCAGGCTGGGTCTATTTACGACCGTTTTGGGTATTATTATTTGCGCATATCTGACTGTTATATGGTTTATGGGTCAGAGCATTGGAGGAAGACCACTTTTGGTTTTGGGGGTTCTTCTTATCCTGGTAGGTATTCAGTTTATATCTACGGGATTTGTTTGTAACATTTTGGTTGATCGGAGTTTCAAAATGTCTTATGATGAAAGCCACATTAAAAGAATTGTATAATAATAATCGGGATCGTGTCAAAGAACTGGTTCGATACGGAATTGTTGGGTTATCGACAACGATTATTAACATTGCAACATACAGGTTATTCCTGATTGGACTGGATTACAGGATCGCTAATATCATTGCTCTTATAGTTAGCAAGACTTACGGTTATCTGGCGAATAAGAATATAGTTTTTCATAGCCGCACCGATTCATTTATAGGATTTATAGGTGAATTGATGCGTTTTATTTTTGCCAGAGGATTTACAGCACTTGTGGATTATTTTGGGTTGATAATTGCTGTTGAACTCATGGGCTTTGATAAAGTGATATCAAAGTATGTTTTGCAGGTCATAGTCATAATCCTGAATTATGTTCTGGGGAAATTTGTTGTGTTTCGTTCTGCAAAGACGGAGGAAGAATCAGGTGAATCAGATATTAAAAAACCATTTTAAGTTATTTAGTTATCTAGCTATTGGGTTGGTACTTGCAGTATGCTTGTTGTTCTGCGTAAAAAAAAGCGGATATTATATTGATGAATACTATTTGTACACAATAGCCAACGGAACACAGCTTGGCATAGCTATAGAGCCCGGAAGTTGGAACGATACATCCGGGTATATGGATCAGCTGGTGTCGTCCGGAAATGAGAATTTTCATTTCCATCAGGTGTATGAAAATGAGTCGAATAATGTCCATCCACCGCTCTACTATTATTTGTTGCATTTTGTTTCTTCTGTTTTTCATGATTCATTCAGCAAGTGGATAGGGTTATCAATCAACCTTATATTACTGATTCCAATTCTTTTTCTCGTTCGGGAAATAGCATGGATTCTTTCGGGGAACAATGAAGTGATTACAATCCTTACTGTTCTTGCATATGGATTGTCTCCCGCAACAGTTTCCATGGTAGTTCTGATCCGTATGTATCTGCTTTTATCGCTTTGGACACTTTTATATGTATATATACACGTATCGGATCTAAAACGTGACAGATTATCGACAGGACGATTTTTGCTTCCGGTTTTTGTGACGGGTTTCATGGGCTTTTTGACCCAGTACTTCTTTGTGGTAATCATGTTTTTTATCACATTTGTTTACGGCTTTTATCTGATGTTTTTTTGCAAAAGGGTTAAAGATGCGATCATTTACGGATTAACAGCACTCATTTCACTGATCAGCACCCATTTAGTATGGCCTTTTGCCTATTTTCACATATTTGGAGGTTACAGGGGACAGGGAGCGGTTTCACAGTTGAAGGATGTGACGCATTACTGGGACCGTATTAAAACCCAGTTCTCATATCTCAATACAATGGTATTTGGGAAGACCTTAGTCTTGTTTATTCCGATTCTGATTGTTGGAGTGTATATACTCTTCACGAGGTGTGTGCAATTAAAGAGATCGGGAGTGAACAATCCGGTTGTTGAACTATCGATACCGACAAAGGCTTTTATTATGATACTTTTGGCCGCTTTGCTTGATTATGCAGTACTGGGACAGATATCCCTTATGGATGGCATTACCTGTTTCCGTCATATATATACAGCATATGCGCTATTTCTTATATTGCTTCCAACCGGATTATACAGACTGGTAGTTCATTTGACTAAAGGAAAGACTAATATTGCATCGGTAGTGATTTGTATGGTAATGGGTTTGATTTGTTTTCTCGGACATTATCAAAAGAGTGTTTTGTTTTTGTACGAGGAAGAGAAGATCGCGACTGATTATGCAAAAGAACATCCTAATGCAAAGGTAGTCATGTTCCAAAATGATGATGGGAATTATGATTCCCGTATACAAGAACTGATCCTATATCCGAGGATTTATTATGCATCAGTTAATGACCTTTCTACGGCAATAGATCCGGAAATAGCAAATGCAGATGAATTATTTGTTTATGTTTCTACTGCAGTTGATCCTCAGATATGCTTTGACAGTATATATGAGCAGAATAAAAATATAACTGAGGCAGAACATTTATGGGATTATTATGCTTTTTTCTCTGCCTATAAACTATACTAGGAGTAAACCATGAGTTGTTGTTATTCGCCGATTGTCATATTTGCATATAACCGTGTTGATAAGCTAAAAAAATGTTTAGATTACCTTGCAAGGTGTCCTGAAGCACCGAAAAGTGAACTGTACATATTTTGTGATGGCCCAAAGGGTGATAAAGACAGAGCGGATGTTGAAAATGTCCAGGGTTATGCATATCAATATGCTCAAGGAGATCATTTTGGGAGCGTTAATGTCACCGCACAGGAGAATAACAGAGGTCTTGCCGCTTCAATTATCTCCGGAGTGACAGAGGTTGTTAATAAACATGGCAGGGTTATAGTTGTAGAGGATGATCTTATAGTATTACCGTCGTTTCTTAAGTATATGAACGAAGGATTGGAGTACTACGCTGATGACAAGAAGTGCGGATCTGTTTGTTCATTTTCATACCCAATGAAAGCATTGAAGAACTATGACAAGGATGTATATTTCACACGCAAGGCTGATTGCTGGGGATGGGGAACGTGGTCTGACCGGTGGAATAATGCCATCTGGGCTGATACGGATTATACCGGGTATCTGTCGAATCCCGGCTTGAGATGGAATTTTGAAAGATTGGAAGCCGGATTGGACAGACTGATGTATTTACAATATAAGGGAAAGATAGATTCTTGGGCAGTCAGATGGGTTTACTATTTGTTTTGTACAGGACAGTTGTCCGTATATCCAACAAGAAGCCAGACTATAAATTCCGGGTTTGACGGCAGCGGAACACATATTTCCCGTGGGTTTGGAGTGGATTTTAACAGATCATATAATGAATCAATTGATGATTTCAGATGGGAAAAGTGTGAGTTTAACAAGAAACTGGCAGATGCATGCGCTAAATATCCGAGAAGGTTTCTTCCTCTCTACATTCTTGAAACCATAAGGTTTATGCTTAAGAAAAAATAGGCTATCTGAAGCATAGACGAAAGAGTTTTTTGGGCAGGATAGTTATATAATACAGAAGAGGAAAACACTCCCGGATACTGGCATCATCTTCTATTGTCATCTGAATATAATTGTCTTTGTTGGCGCTGATCCCACCCTCGTGATCAAAGGAGCATATTATCCTGTCTATATGTTTAAATGAAAGACCGTCAGACAGAGCTCTTACTATAAAATCAAAGTCCGCGGTTATCCTGTGATCTTCCCGGAATCCGTATTTTCGCATAATATCACTTCTGGTAAACTGGCTCTGATGGCAAAAAGCAAGTCCGCAAAGCATCATTTTCATACGTTCAAAGTGCGTTCCTTTGTAGGTCTGGACATAATTTCCCGATGAACATCTCCTATAGACATCGCCATATAAAATGTCCGGAGCAGATTCGCCAAGGTGTAATGATATATCTGCGAGAACCTTGTCATCATAAAACATATCCCCACTGTTCATAAAGATCACATAATCCCCTGATATTCGGGAAAGAGACTTGTTCATGGCATTATATAGACCGGAATCAGCCTCCGAATACCAGAAAAGTCTGTTATCGGAGGTATAATCACTTATTATGCCCAAGGTTCCATCTGTTGAGGCTCCATCCATAATGATATACTCAAAATTGTTATATTGTTGTCCGAGTACAGACTCAATGGTTGCTCTTATAGTATTTTCTTCGTTGTATGATACGGTAACAACTGATATCTTCATGATGCTTATGATATCATGGATTCGCTTGAAGCAAAATACTTATTCTGATAGAATTATTCAGTGATGAATGAGCTAAACGTAATCTACCAGTTTAATGAGAAGTATGTTCCATATGCAGGGGTGTCAATAACATCCCTGTTTATTAATAATACGGATGCGGACAATATCAATTTGTATGTCCTGGGGGATGACCTGTCGGAAGAGTCTGTTACGATGCTTCAAAGAACTGCGGATAAATACGGAAGAAACATGATCTTTCCCAAGACCCAAGAGATGCTGAATAGATTCAAAGATCTTGGGATGATACCGTACAGGGGCACTTACTCGGTATATCTGAGGCTGTTCTTCACAAAACTTCCGGGTGTAGATCTTGCCGGAAAAAGGGCAGTATATCTGGACGCTGATACTATTGTAGACAAGAGCCTTACTCCGCTTACGGAGCATGATCTTGGAGGAAAGAGTATCGGCATGGTGCTTGAGTCCATACGGGATGATTATAAATTAATGATCGGAATGAGCGGGGATTCGGATTATTACAATTCCGGAGTAATACTGTTTGATGTAGACAAATGGGAGAGTAACGGATACTGTGACAGGCTTGTGGAACATATCCGTAATGTCAGGAGCAGTTATATAGGCGACCAGGATTTTCTCAATATAGTCTGCGAAGGTGATGTATGCCGTCTGCCGCTTACATACAATTTCCAACCGCTGCATGCCAGATATACGGCAGATGAGTATTTTGCAGCATATAAGCTTCGGGATGAATCAGAGTATTATGGTGCCGGTGAGATAGAAAGTGCAAAGCATGATGCGGCGATACTCCATTGCTACAGGTGGCTTGGAGAATTTCCGTGGAATCTCGGAAATCTCCATCCGTTTAATGATGTATATGACAGATATATGGCACAGTCTTTGTGGAAAGGCAGTGATAAGAAGAGGGCTGACAGTGGGATCGCGATCAGACTCGAGAAGCTTTTGTACAGGGTGCTGCCAAAGAGCATGTTTATAAGGATTTTTAAACTGGCACATAAGATGATGCTCCAAAGAGCCGAAGCTGATGCGAGGGCTCAAAAAACAAATGCCGATGCTTGACAGCAGACGTAGTAATTGATTAACTATATGTATTGAAAATGCAATGAAAAGGAGGGTGTTTTATGGATTCTAAAGCTATGTTCAAATTAAGCTACGGATTGTTCGTTCTTACGGCAAAGAGGGGTGACAAGGATAACGGATGCATTACCAATACGGCTATCCAGGTTACAAGCGAGCCGAACCGGATCGCGGTCGCGATAAATAAGGCTAATTTCACCCATGATATGGTTATGGATACGAAGAAGTTCAATGTATCGATCTTAAGCGAGAAGGCAAGTTTTGATACGTTCAAACATTTCGGATTCCAGTCGGGTAAGGATGTGGACAAGTTTGACGGATACAGCGCATGTAAGAGAGCATCCAACGGCCTTATGTATATTACGGAAGGAACCAATGCGTACATCTCGGTTGATGTCGAACAGACTATAGATCTCGGAACACATACTCTGTTCATCGGGGCTGTGACCGATATGGAAGTTCTCGCCGATACACCTTCGGCAACATATACTTACTATCAGGAGAATATCAAACCGAAGCCGCAGGAGAAGAAGGATGATGCGAATTCGCTTCCTCCGGGAATGCATAAATGGCGCTGCAAGATATGCGGATTTGAATATATCGGTGAAACACTTCCGGATGATTATATATGTGAGATCTGTAAACATCCGGCAAGTGATTTTGAACTGGTAGAATAAATAAAACTATTTAAGGAGTTGTTATGGCTAAGAAAGCATTGATTACCGGTGTGACCGGTCAGGACGGGTCTTATCTGGCGGAGTTCCTGCTTGATAAGGGATATGAAGTATATGGGATGATCAGACGTTCATCGGTTGATTTTCGTGAAAGGATCGCGCATCTTGAAGGAAAGCCGCATTTCCACCTAAGGTACGGGGATCTTAGCGATTCAATGAGTATTGTTGCGGTTGTAGGATCTGTTAGGCCTGATGAGATATATAATCTTGCGGCACAGTCCCATGTGCAGGTAAGTTTCGATTCGCCGGAGTTTACGGCCGATATTGATGCAACGGGAGTGCTCCGCGTGCTGGAAGCTGTCAGGAACTGCGGTCTTGCCGATACTTGCAGGATCTATCAGGCATCTACTTCCGAATTGTACGGCAAGGTTGAAGAGGTTCCGCAAAATGAGGAGACACCTTTCCATCCGTACAGTCCGTATGCTGTTGCCAAGCAGTACGGATACTGGATCGTAAGGGAGTACCGCGAGGCCTATAACATGTTCTGCTGCAGCGGTATACTGTTTAATCATGAATCGGAGAGGCGCGGAGAGACGTTTGTAACGCGTAAGATCACGTTGGCGGCGGCCCGTATAGCTCAGGGCAAACAGGATAAACTGTACCTCGGAAACCTGTCTTCGCTTCGTGACTGGGGATACGCCAAAGATTATGTTGAATGTATGTGGCTGATATTGCAGCAGGACAAGCCGGAAGACTTCGTTATCGCATCGGGTGTACAGCATTCGGTTCGGGAGTTTTGTGAACTTGCATTCCGTTATGCCGGCATCGAACTTGAGTTTACCGGCGAAGGAATGGATGAAAAGGGTATTGATAAAGCTACCGGCAAGGTAGTTGTTGAAGTATCTCCTGATTTCTACAGACCGACGGATGTTGTCAATCTGTTCGGCGATCCTGCAAAGGCCAGGAAAAAGCTGGGGTGGAATCCTCAGTCCACAACATTTGAGGAACTTGTGAAGATCATGGTAGATCACGATATGGCAAAGGTAGCAGTTGAACGTGCTGAAGAACATATAAGACTGAATCTTGAAGAATACCTGGAAAAGGGTGTGGTTAAATGATGGAAAAAAATGCAAAGATATACGTTGCGGGTCACCGCGGAATGGTTGGCTCTGCGATCGTAAGAGAACTGGAAAAACAGGGATATACCAATATTATAACAAGGACACATAAGGAACTGGATCTGTGTGACCAGAGAGCAGTTGAGAAGTTCTTTGAGGAAGAGAAGCCGGAGTATGTGTTCCTTGCCGCGGCAAAGGTAGGAGGGATCGCAGCTAACAATGAAGCTCTCGCGGATTTTATGTATGAAAACATGATCCTTGAGATGAACGTGATCCATTCTGCTTGGCAGAACGGATGCAAGAAGCTGGAATTCCTGGGAAGTTCGTGCATATATCCCCGAATGGCTCCGCAGCCGATGAAGGAGTCCTGCCTTCTTACGAGCGAGCTTGAGAAGACTAATGAGGCATATGCCCTTGCCAAGATATCGGGACTTAAATACTGTGAATTCCTAAACCGCCAGTACGGAACCGATTATATAAGTGTCATGCCCACCAATCTGTACGGACCGAATGATAATTATCACCCGAGACATTCCCATGTACTGCCTGCACTCATCAGAAGGTTCCATGAGGCCAAAGAGCAGGGGCTTTCGGAAGTTACATGCTGGGGAGACGGTTCACCGCTGCGGGAGTTCCTGTATGTTGATGATCTGGCGAATCTGTGCGTATTCCTGATGAACAATTACAGCGGCAACGAGACCGTAAACGCCGGTACAGGCAAAGAGATCACCATCAAGGCACTTACAGAACTTGTTGCCAGGGTGATTGGTTATACGGGAGAGATCAAGTGGGATACTTCGATGCCGAACGGCACACCGAGAAAGCTTCTTGATGTTTCAAAGGCGGCCTCACTTGGATGGACATACAAGACGGAGCTTGAGGACGGAATAAGACTTAGTTACGAAGATTTCCTTAATAATCCTGTAAGGGCGGAGAGATAGATGAATATTATCCTGCTTTCAGGCGGCTCGGGAAAACGATTGTGGCCGCTATCAAACGATATCAGATCAAAACAGTTTATTAAAATATTCAGAAAAGACGACGGAACGTACGAGTCTATGGTACAGCGTATGTACCGCATGATCAGGACGATTGATCCCGATGCGGCGGTAACTATCGCAACGAGCAAGACACAGGTGTCCGCAATCAACAACCAGCTCGGAGAGGATGTCGGGGTATCGATAGAACCTTGCAGGAGAGATACATTTCCTGCGATAGCTTTGGCTACGGCTTATCTTGCTGATGTAATGCATGTGCCGACTGATGAGGCTGTTGTTGTCTGCCCTGTAGACCCGTATGTTGAAGAGGATTATTTTGCCGCCCTCAAAACGCTGTGCGAGCGTGCAGCATCCGGCAGCGCCAATCTTGTCCTTATGGGCATGGAACCGACATATCCCAGCGAGAAGTATGGATATATAATGTCGGATATTTGCGAAGCAAATGTTCGACACGGCGACGCCACCGAAGGTGGTGTTGGGAACACGGCGAGTAACTTATTTGCCCCGGTGCTCAGCTTCAAAGAAAAACCCGACCTCGAAACAGCCAAATCCTACCTCGCCCAGGGAGCACTCTGGAACGGCGGT
Source organism: Lachnospiraceae bacterium UBA3762 (assembly GCA_002371615.1). Lineage (GTDB taxonomy): Bacteria > Bacillota > Clostridia > Lachnospirales > Lachnospiraceae > UBA2868. The sequence goes on from DFGA01000033.1 coordinate 26,979, forward strand.
GTATTTGCATATAAACTGTCCTATGTGCTGGATAAAGCACATGAACTGATTGATTTTACGGATTACAACGATCTGTTTGCCAAATACGAGACACTGACCAGGATCTCTTTTGACTATGCGGTCGTTGAGAAGGAATCAAGTATCGAAGTTATGCGATTTTCCGGCCTGTGGAAAGATCTCGGAACGTGGAATACGCTTACCGAGGCGATGGAAGAGCCGGTTATCGGAGAGGCGGTCCTTAACGATAAATGCGAGGACGTTCATGTGATCAATGAACTTAATGTTCCGGTTCTTGCGATGGGGATCAAAAATGCTGTTATATGTGCATCCGCACAGGGAATACTCGTATCCGACAAGGAACAGTCAAGCTATATCAAGCCTTTTGTTGATAAGATCGATGACAGGATAATGTTCTCGGAGAAGAGCTGGGGAAGCTACCGTGTCATTGCAGTCGAAGAGGGCAGCATGACGGTTATGGTCACACTTAATCCCGGGCATGGAATGCATTATCATTCCCATAAGTTAAGAGATGAGGTCTGGACAGTGATCTCGGGAACGGGAACAGCGCTTATTGACGATGAAACCATACCTGTCAGGCCGGGGGATGTACTTACCATGAAAGCAGGACAAAAGCATAAGGTGGAGGCCGAAACCGAGCTTAAGATCATAGAAGTTCAGATCGGCGATGAGATAAGTGTTCAGGATAAAGAAAAGTATTAAGGAAAACTTCAGCTTTATACAACTCTTAGCAGGCTGCCTTGTTACAGCCTGCCTTATTATTGTCTCAATACATCTCATTGGGCTTGTTAAAGATGCAAGATCATATAATATTGATTTTCGGGCGATAAAGGAAGTTGTAGATGATGACGGTACCGGCCATCTGCTCCTTCGAGGCCTGTCACTTCGAAAGGGGAAGTATGAAATATCAATAGGATACGTGGCCGATTCTGATGCCACAATTGAGATATCCCTTGATAATGATACGTTTCTTACGGACAAAATGCCTGCAACATTTGATGATTCCCTTGTCCGCAATTATCCCTTTGAACTTCGGAGCGGAACAGACCGGGGAAGGATCGATTTTACTTATACGCCGGGAAGCAGGCTAAATCTCGCATTTATTACCATTAACTCGGATAAACCTATGTATGAAGACGGTTTGATATTCGGGATCTTACTTCTGATACTGATACCGGTATTCTGGCTGGGGATGTTTTTCTACAACAGGAGTACGCATAAAACCTCTCTTATAGTGGCCGTAGTTATGGTGATAATACAGATCCTTCCATTTGTATTGAAAACAGGTCTTAATCTCGGCATTGACCTTCGGGCACATATGATGAGGATAGAAGGTATCTACTATGGTCTTCTGGACGGTCAGTTTCCGGTTGTTATATATCCTGAGTGGAACAACTCATACGGTCAGATAGGCGTGCTGTATCCAAATGTTTTTTTGTATGTTCCTGCCGTATTTCGCCTTCTTGGAATGTCCCAGCTTGGAGCATGTAAACTGTTTCTGTATATGCTTATCTGTACATCGGCTGTTATAGCTCTTGCAAGTGCGCGGACAATATTTAAAAAAGAATGGCAGATGTGTCTCGCAATAGTGGTAATATGTCTTGATAATATGCGGCTATTTGACATGCTTGGAGATGGCCGTATAGGAGGTGCACTTCTTGCTGAATTGTTTTATCCGCTTGTCTTGGCTGGTCTGATTGAGCTGTTCTACCAAAACAGTAGAAAGTGGTATCTTCTGGCATATGGTGTTGCCGGAGCCTTCTGCAGCCATATAGTTTCCGCAACGATAGTATGTATTGGTGTACTGATTTTTGCCTTGATTTCCATTAAACGCTTTAAAGATACTTCTATATATTCTTATATAGGAACGACGATACTGTTGTTTTTGGGGTTGACCTTCGGAACCTCAATATGCTTTATTAAATTCTATTTTTCGGACTGGGGACAGGACAAACTTCAGTGGGAGGATTTTACGGGAACCTTATGGCCGCGGGGATTGGTATATGATGATAAAAAATGGATGTTTATTCTCGCTCTTATTTTCATCTGTTTTCTATCAATGACAATTGTGATAGTACGTGGACGTTTCTCTAACATAAAGGATACTTTTGTCATTCCGGCTTTTGTGTGTGGTGTTATCCTGTTCTGGATGTCTACCAGGGCATTTCCATGGCCGATCCTGAGGAAGATCCCCGCAATCGAGTATTATACAAACATGCTTCAGGATTCGTTCAGGTTCCTGTCATTTGCAGATGTGTTTCTGATCTTTTGTGCCTGCAGACTGCTTGATGAAGTTGTGCTCTCCGTTGACAACAGGCAGTCATATAAAAGCAAGACACTTGTATCGTCTGCAATTGTTATAGTGTTTCTCTGTATGTTTAATTTCATTCAGATTAACATGGAGTATTATAACACTAAGCAAACATTGTACTATGATTCCGTTATAGGTGAGATTGAGTATGAGATGGAAGATTATTTACCGGCGGGGACTGTTTCGCAATGGTATAAAAATGATACGGGGTATATTTCCGACGAGGAAGCGGTTTCCTCTCTTGCATATATACGTGAAGGTACTTACATTTATTATGCTTACACAAACAGTCGCGTTGGTGCATATGTGGAGTTTCCGAAATTCTATTATGATGGATATATTGCCGAAGACGAAATGGCTGATGCTATTCCCGTGTACAAAGGCGATCATAACCGTATCCGGGTATATTTAAAGAATACAGATACACCTTCTATCGTCAGATTGTGGTATTATGTACCTTGGTACATGACTTTTGCATGTTCGGTCTCTTTCGGATTATGGATTGGATCGCTTTTAATTGTTGCGGTAAGAGTCTACAAAAGGATAGATTGAGAATTTTCTGTGGGTCGGATAAATGAATCTAAGGAGAAAAGCATGAAGGTAGTAATACTTGCCGGAGGATACGGCACCAGGATCAGTGAAGAAAGCCATCTTCGGCCCAAGCCGATGATCGAGATCGGTGAAAAACCCATACTATGGCACATCATGAAGGGCTACAGTGCAAGGGGATATAATGATTTTATCATCTGCTGCGGATACAAGCAGCACATGATAAAGGAGTGGTTTGCTGATTACTATCTGTACAACAGTGACGTAACCTTTGATTTTACGAGAGAAAATCATATGACCGTCCATAACAATGAATCCGAGCCGTGGAAGGTTACGCTTGTCGATACGGGAATAGATACGATGACGGGTGGACGCATCAAGCGTGTTCAGAAATATGTCGGAGATGAGACTTTCATGATGACATACGGTGATGCGGTTTCCGATGTTGATCCCAATGAGGTTCTTGCATATCACAGGAAACACGGGAAGCTGGCAACAGTAACAGCGATCGCGGTTGACCAGAGATTCGGCGTTCTTGATATGGATGAGGATGATCATATCACTTCCTTCCGCGAGAAGGACAAATCCGACAATGCACGGGTCAGCGGAGGCTTTATGGTGCTTGAGCCTCAGGTGTTCGATTATATCGAAGGAGATAAGACAGTATTCGAAAAAGGCCCGATGATGCAGCTTGCCAGTGAGGGAAACCTTATGGGGTTCTGCTATGACGGTTTCTGGCAGTGCATGGACACCAAACGGGAACACGACATGCTTGAAGAAATGTGGGATTCAGGCAGGGCATTATGGAAAACGTGGGAAGGATAATAATCACAGGAGCCACCGGAACCATCGGAATGGCTCTCATTAATAAATGTACAGAGTCGAAGATTGAAGCCATAGCGCTTGTTAATCCTGAAAGTAACCGCTTAGATCACATTCCGAAAGATCCGCTTGTTAAGGTTGTTAAATGCGGTCTTGCAGATCTGTCCATGGCAACTGCAGGCAGCCTCGGAATCGGTGAGACAGAGTCCGGAATCGGGATATATGCTGATGCTCTTATACATCTTGCATGGGGCGGAACATTCGGGGATTCGCGCAACAACAGGGAATTACAGGATAAGAATGCTTCATATGCACTTGATGCGGTGCGCCTGGCAAAGCGTCTTGGCTGCCCGGTATTTGTCGGAGCCGGCTCGCAGGCTGAATACGGAAGGGTATCGGGAGTACTTACACCGGATACACCGTGTAATCCTGAAAACGAGTACGGAAAGGCAAAGCTTCGAGCATCGGAAGAAACCCGCAAGTTGTGCGGTGAACTTGGCATAAGGCATATCTGGACACGGATCCTCAGCATATACGGTCCCTATGATGGTGAGAAGACAATGGTTATGTCCGTGATAAGAAAGCTTCTGGCCGGCGAAAAACCCGCACTTACTGCCGGAGAGCAGATGTGGGATTACCTGTATTCGGACGATGCGGCTGATGCGCTTCTGTTACTGGCAAAACAGGGCAGAGACGGGCACATTTATCCGATAGGATCCGGAATTGCCAGGCCGCTACGGGAATATATAGAGATAATTAGGGACGAGATAGACCCTGCATTGCCTCTGGGCTTTGGAGAAGTTCCGTATTCCGATAAACAGGTCATGCACTTGTGCGCGGATATTTCGGCACTTCGTGCGGATACCGGATTTGAGCCTGAAGTTGACTTCCGGGAAGGCATACGTCGTACGATTGAGTACTGTCGTACCTGATTTTTGTATGCAATTTGTTTGTAAAATGATCAAATGAGTACAAAATAGTTGTAAAAGTGTGCGGAAAAAGAGGGAAAGAGACAATAAATGTACGAAAACATGAATGAGGAAGAAGCAAGACGGCAGATACTTGATGCCGTCGGCGAATATTGCGACAGATTCCATAATGCGAACAAGGAGTTTGAGCCGGGAGACAGGATAACGTATGCGTCGCGTGTATATGACAGAGAAGAGATGACTAATCTTGTGGATTCGGCGCTTGAGTTCTGGCTGACAGCTGGTCGTTATACCGAACAGTTCGAACGATCATTTGCCGCCTATCTTGGCGTAAGATTTTGTTCTCTTGTGAATTCGGGATCCAGTGCCAATCTTCTTGCTTTTATGACGCTTACATCGCCGCTGCTAGATGAGAAGACGAAAAATGACGGTAAGAAGCGTGTTCTCCCCGGTGACGAGATCATAACTGTTGCAGCGGGCTTTCCCACAACGGTTGCGCCGATCATTCAGTATGGGGCTGTGCCGATATTTGTTGATGTAACGATCCCTGAATACAACATAGATGTAACTAAACTTGAAGATGCCCTCTCTGACAGGACAAGAGCTGTAATGGTAGCCCATACACTGGGGAATCCCTTTGACCTGAGGGCGGTAAAGGAGTTCTGCAACAGGCACGGCCTGTGGCTTATAGAAGATAACTGCGATGCCCTCGGAAGCCGTTATGAAATGGATGACGGATGGCATTTTACCGGCACTGTGGGTGATATAGGAACTTCAAGCTTCTATCCTCCGCACCATATGACGATGGGCGAAGGCGGCGCGGTATATACCGACGATCCGCTTCTTAACAAGATATGCCGGAGTCTTCGCGACTGGGGAAGGGACTGTGTATGCCCTTCGGGAAGGGATAACCTGTGCGGACATCGTTTTGACGGACAGTACGGCGAACTGCCCTTCGGATATGATCACAAGTATGTGTACTCACATTTCGGATATAATCTTAAGGCAACCGATATGCAGGCAGCTGTTGGTTGCGCACAGCTCGGGAAGTTCCCGGGCTTTGTAGAGAAGAGAAAGAAGAACTTTAAGCATCTGTATACCGGATTGAAGGAAAAAGCAGCGGCAAAAGGATTTGATATCGAGGATAAGCTTATACTCCCGAAGGCAAGTGAACACTCTGATCCGAGCTGGTTCGGATTTATGATGACATGCCGGGAAGGGGTCGACAGAAAAGCGGTAGTTGAGAAGATCGAGAAGGCAGGAATACAGACAAGGGCTCTGTTTGCCGGAAATCTTACAAAGCATCCGTGTTTTGACGAGATGAGAAGGACCGGTAAGGGATTCAGGATCGTCGGAGATCTTCATAACACCGACAGGATAATGGAACGTTCATTCTGGATAGGCGTTTATCCGGGAATGACAGAGAAAATGCTTGATTATATGTGCGAGATTATCGTAGGGATTTTTGCTTAGACTATGAAAATAGAATTGAAAGACAACAATAACTTAGAGGGTAGTGAGCTCCGTAATACTTCGGCAACAGATGATCTGGCAGATCTGATCAAGGATCAATCCCAAAATCAGGATACGAAGTTTTCCGAACTGCCTGCCAGGAAGAAGGCTGCGTATATATGGGATTACTATAAATGGTGGATACTGGGCGCTATAGCAGCGATCATCGCCATAACAGTATTTATAAGGGATTACCGCGAGAATTCCAAGCCGACGTATCTGTATGCCGAAATGCTCAATACCTATTTCGGGTACGACAAGTCCAATACGCTTTACAATGATTTCGTTGCGGCTGAAGGTATCGATCTTACGAAAGAGCACCTTACGATCGGTATGGATACATCCCTTTCGACTGAGAATTATGATACGACGATGCTGGCGTACCAGCAGAGGCTTGTGGCCAATTACACGGCCGGTGAACTTGATGTTGTCATCGGACCGAAAGGCATTATGGAAGGTCCGGCCAATTGTGATGACTATGCCGATTTTAATGCAATTATACCTGCGGATCTGAAAGAAGAACTGGAGGACCGCGGATACGAATTCTATTATTTTGATCCCGCAAAGGATGAGATAGAAGATTATGAGGGCGAGGATCTGACCCCTTACTGGGCGGGCATTTATCTTGATAACTGTCCGTATCTTAACAACATGGGAGAAGCCGGCGCATACCCGGAGCCGGAAACGGAAGATGACCGTGTGATTTTTACTATTGCAGCCAATTCAAAGAGAGTAGAAAATGCTATAGAGTTTTTGCGTTTTATTACGTGTAACAGATGAGGAAAATATGCAGACATTCAGAACATTTGCTTTAACAGGTATGATCCTGACAATAGTTTTTGCCATCATAGCCGCAATAAGAATATACAGGTTAAAAAGGAGTATTCAACTACACGGATGTGTCAGTTTTGTGAGAAACCATTATCGTATGTTTCTTGTTCTATTGTTTATGGCTTTTCTAGCCACTCGTCTGTTTAGGATAGATCAGATCCCTGCCGGGATACATATTGATGAGCTGTCATCCGTAGTTGATGCAAAGAGTATTATGGATCATGGTTCCGACAGGTTTGGCGTGAGATATCCTGTTTACCTTCAGAATTTCGGGGGAGGACAGAATGTCCTGTTTTGCTATGTACAAGTATTGCTGTTCCATTTTTTGCCTTTCACGATAAAGGCTTTCAGAATTCAGGCGGTCCTTTGGGGTGCACTGTGCTTTTTGGCAACATTCGGAATATGTTATGAACTGACAGAGGATAAGGCGTGGGCATTGGCCGGACCGTTCCTTGTCACAACGCTCCCGGTTTATATTATGTCAGAAAGATGGGGACTTGAATCATATCTGCTTCTCCCGTTTTGCACTTTTACAATGTATTATGTAATACGGGCAGTTAAATACGGTAAGATGCGAGACTGGTTTTTAGCGGGATTAATAATGGGGGTATCGTTGTATACATATGCTATATCTTATATAGTATGGCCGATTTTTTTGATTTTAGCCGGAGCATATTTGTTATATATCAAAAGAATTAACATCAAACAGATTATAATTGCAGTGGTTCCGCTTATAATATTAGCCACTCCACTTATATTGTTTCAGCTTGTCAATCTCGGATTAATTCCGGAATTTTCGACTGCGATTTCAGACTATAGGAGATTGCCGGAAAGGCGTGAGACTGAAATAGGGGTTTCGAATATATTGTGGAATCTGGTACATTACTATCCCAAAATGTTTTTTGAACAGGACTCCATGGCTTACAATTCATTCCGGGAGTTCGGACCGATCTACTGGTTCCTTGTTCCATTTATAGCAGTTGGACTTGTTGTATGCATCATAGATTTAATCGTGTCCTTACGAAAAAAAGAGTTTTTGACTTCGGCACCTGTTGTTTTTTTCTGGCTTTCAGCAACGATCTGTATGCTTGTTATCAAAGCTCCGAACATTAATAAAGTTAATGAACTGTTTTTGCCCTTTGTGGTTTTTATCGTGATAGCGACATTTCGGCTGTTTAATAAGGACATGCTGTTCGAAGGATGGCTGGTTCTGTTTAACTGTATATCATTTGTCGTATTTATATATTTCTACTTTTTTATACAGTCTACTGATTACGGCCCTAATGAACTATTTACCAGTTCGTCCCCTGCCCGGGCTATTCGTATATGTAGTCAGAACTATCTGAAAGATGATGATACGCACATCTATGCACTTTTAGAGGATGAAACCATCGAACCGTATATGCAGGTGTATTTTTTCGCGGGAGAAGCCGGGGAGGTTTACAGTGATGATGTGCCAACATACGGAAGAGTATCGGCTTATTTTCCTGAGGAATTTGATATTAACGAAAATGCAATTTATATAATCGGTGATAACTGGCCTCATATCACATCATATCTTGTATCTGTCGGATTCAGTCAGGATCAGTCATTGCCGGGATATTCAATCCTTTACCGGTAAAAAATCCTAAACTGACTGGCTTTGCTTTGCGGTCCGGGCTCCGTTTTTTTCTATATCTCGGTTGCTGCTCATGTAAAATGATTGGGCCGATGATATCGGTATTTCATCGCACAATTCGTCTTCCAGCATCCGCCCCGGGTGAAAGAGTATTTCAAGCTTGCGGTTATCTTTTGCAGCTTTACTTGTGAGAGGTGAATATAATTGCTCCACTCTGTATGGATCCATCTTTCCGCTCATTATAAGTCCCCATAAATACATAGGTTCGTGATTTTCACTTTCATCATAGTTATCAATTTTTATTGAATAAAAATTCAATATAAGGTTCTTTATAATATTGACCGGAGAGTAGCTTTTCCAAAGAGATGTTGCCGAGATAAAGGGTACAAGTGGTTCCCTGGAGTTTCTGATGTATTCGCAATTAAGATTATTAGATGCGAGACATTCAAACAGAGCCTTTCTGACAATTGGAATCATATGTGTGTGCTGGTGGCTGTCTATTCGGATATGTTGCTGGCTGCAAGGTATACTGTTTGAACTGGCAATATCTATGCATTCCGCTATTTGAGACTGAACGCGTTCAATCTGTTCTGATATCTCATGCTTCAATAATTGTTTATATTTATTAAACCGAAACGGATTGTAAGATGCCAAAAACAGACTTTTCCATGTGGATGCATGCTTTCCCTCCACCAGATTTAAGTGAACTGACATTTTCGGGAGAAATGGAAGAGATGGAATCTCACGCTTTAACATATCCATACAAGACTCAAAGCACTTCATATTCGGAATGATACTTATACTGTCAAGTACGCCTTCACGCATTAGTTCCAGCATTTCTTTGGACGTATTGATGCTTAGTGCATAATCATCAGCATGTATATCAATCGAAAATACGGAACCATCCGTAGTGTTCATTTTATCTCCTTCCATATTAGCGAATCAATGATATAGTGAGGTCTTCGCTTGGTTTCCATATATATTTTGGCAATGTACTCACCGATAACGCCGAGTGACAGAAGTATAGTACCTGTTGATACAAGCATGATCACTAGCAGGGTTGTGTATCCGGGAACATTTTTACCGTTTATCCAGTCCACTAGACCAATGATACACATGATTACTCCGAGGACAACCACGATAAATCCAGCAACGCTTATCAGGTGAAGTGGTCTTGTTGAGAATGATGTGATGCCATCCATTGCAAGGGTCAGCATCTTTTTTATCGTATATTTTGATTTTCCGGCTTCACGTTCTTTGACATCAAAGTATACTATGTCCGACGCAAAGCCCATTGTGGGAATCAAGCCTCGAAGAAACAAATTAACTTCCGAATATTGAGCAAGGGCCTCAAGCGCTTTTGCGGAGATCAGCCGGTAATCAGCGTGGTTGGGAATTACTTTGCTGCCGAGGGCGTGCATCAGTTTGTAATACAAGGTAGCTGATGTTCGCTTTCCCCAGCCGTCCGTTTTTCTGTCGTTTCTGACTCCGTAAACTATCTCGTAGCCTTCGTTGTATTTTTCGATGAATTTATCGAGCGCTTCTATATCCTGCTGAAGATCCGCATCAATAGTAACAACGATATCTGCTGAATCTTTCGCTGTCATCATTCCTGCCAGTATTGCATTCTGATGTCCACTGTTACCGGCAAGTCTTAAGACAGAAAAGATTGAGTCCATGTCAGAAAGCTTGTAAAGAATATTGAATGTTTCATCACAACTTCCATCATCGACAAAAAGAATACGGCTTTTTTCCGATATTATATCGGAACATTCTAGTCTATGGAGTTTGTCCGAGAGAACTCCTGCAGTTTTTTCGATTATTTCCTCTTCGTTATAGCATGGGACAACAAGAACCAATGTGGGAGAGGAGTTTCTTACGTTTTTCATTCGCTATTCCTCATTTTTCGTAGATTCTTTGAAGATGAATCTGTTTTGCAGTCTGTAACTTATAATGAATAACAGAGTATCGACAATGATTTTTGCCAGCTGAACAGGGAACGCGGACAATCCGATAAGTGAGACAAGCCCGGCAGATGCACCCATCTGTATCACGCAAAGAGCATAGTACTGAAACAGCGTTACCGGCCCGCGTCTGCTTTTAAAGACCAGTTTTTTGTTTACAGTATAGTTGAAAAGGGACGAAATAATCCTGGCAACGACCGTTGAGATCCAGACGGATCGTGTCTGTGTCATTTCTGTTCTTCCAAGCGCAGCGATCAGCCCGCAGAATATCCCGTAGTCCACCAGAAAAGACGACAGTGAGGAAAGGATGTACTTGAAGAACGTTCCAAGTATTACTCTGTAGATTTTGAATGAATCCTTTATCGGATGAAAGTGCGTCTCACTGTTCTCGTTGATATACACCGTACGGATCGGAACTTCGATAATAGATGCTCCTGTTCGTATTGCATCGATCAGCATGACCGTTTCGTATTCAAATCTGTCGCCCGAAAGCGTGCTAAAACGTTCAATCAGCTTATCGGGTATTCCGCGAAGTCCTGTTTGTGTATCGCTTATATTACCGCCAATAAACAGTTTCAGCGCAACAACAGTGCATTTATTACCGAAGCTGCTTTTCCAGGGAACTGTTTCAAGGTCAAAATCCCTTGCTCCCAGTATCAGTGAATCCGGATTCTGCGACATGGCAGCTGCTACTTTGTTTACATCTTCAACAATGTGCTGCCCGTCGGAATCTACAGTGATGATTCCGTATGGACGATCCATCTGATGATTATGTGCCGGATACTCGTCAAGAAAGTAGGACATGGCATCTTTTAAGGCCTTGCCTTTTCCGAGATTAACAGGATGACGTATGACTTTGCATCCGCTCTTTTCTGAGATTTCATCAAAAATATACCGGCAGTCATCGCGACTTCCGTCGTCAACCACCAGTATTCTCGGATATCCGTGTTCAAGCAGGGTATCCACATATTTTATAAGGTCGCTCTTGGGATTCAGAGCGGGAATAACTATAAGATAATTCATAATAAGATTTATAAACCAAATTTGTGATATAATCAACACATGATTGCTATTTTGATGATATTTGCGGCATCTGTTGCCCTATGCATGATATTCGGAAAAAAACTGTATGAAACCCTTCCGCCGTCAGTCTTTAGCGTAACACTCGGAGTGTATCTGGTCGCGCTGATCTTACCGCTTAGGACTGCGGTGTATATGTGTATGGGCGCCATTGCCTTGTTACTGGTGATTGCTGTGTTATACAGGCGCAAGGCCGGTCAGAACAGCCCTATCCCCGTTGATATTGACAGATCTTCGACTGAACCGCTGTGTATACTTGCAGTTGTATCTATTGTGTTTTGTGCGCTTTTTTGCAACAGACGGGTATTCTTCTATGATGATCTGAGTTACTGGGCTCTGTACACGAAAAACATCTTCAATATCGGAAAACTTCCTCACCTGTTTGAAAACTGCTCGGTCGATTACAAGGATTACACTCCGGTGATACAGATATTGCAGTATCTGGCTATGTTTGGAAGAAAGACTTTTTCGGAGCCGTCATTGTTCAGGACAAATATTTGCTTCATATACATAATGCTCCTGCCGGTTCTTGATCCTCTTGGCAGCCAAGATTCGAAAAAGGGTACAAAGATCGCGGCAGCCCTGCTCTATATTATTTTTCCACACATACTTACGTCACAGTTTTACTACAGACTGGGAGTTGACCTCTTTCTGGCACTGACTTTCGGATACGTTCTGTATCTCATATTCTTGTTCGACGCTTCGGGAATTGGTTCTGCCGGTCAACAATCTACGGATAACAGCAAAAGTGAGAGACTGAACAGGGATGAGATATTTCGCCTCGGGTGTATAACTGTGAATCTTGCCTTTCTGGCTCTTATCAAGTCGAGCGGCATAGTGCTCAGCCTTCTTGCGATTATAATGTTCATCATATGGGAGATTTTAAAAAGAAGGTATTCCGGAGTTGCGTATGGAAAGAAAGGATTAATCCCGGTACTTCTTAAAACCGCGGTTATATTATTATTCACACTTGGATTCTACTTTTCGTGGCAGTTGTTTCTTCGCTATTCGTGGAATAACGGATATCTGTCAAACCGTGTAAAAGACGGGATCAAAGGAGGCGGATTCTCCCTCCCGCCTTATACGGGAGAAGTTATCCTAAATTATGTCAACCACTTTTTTACATATCCTCTGACACGAAACCGGTTTGGAGTAACGGCTTTTCTGCTTGTGATCTTTATTGTTGCCGTGTATACGGTAAATATAGTTAACAGCAGAAGATCCGGCGAAAAAACAGGCATGCATACTGCGATGCTTGTAATGTCAATGTCAGGTCTTGTGATTTTCTGCGTAGCTCATATAAGTATGTATCTGTTTGTCTTTGACGAATGGGAAGCACATGGCCTCATGGAGTATGACAGATACATTACCCAGTACCTTGGCGGAGTGTTCTACGTGTATGTCTGCATGCTCCTCAGGGTATTTGCCTGTTCCGGCGGGAAGCTTAAGAACATGTCGGGAGTTGTGACGGCCGCTTCGCTGTTGATTTTTATAGCGCTGCTTCCGTATGCCGATATTAAGGAGTATCTTGTGCCGGCAAATTACAAAGCAATGTTTGAAAAAGAGTATGCGCAAATGGCGCAGGCGGCAGCGGATGAGTGGAGATCATCCGGGATAAGAGAGATGAACCTTGCGCATGACGGTACACAGCGTCTGACTGTAATTGCCAACGCGTGGGATGAGACTACCCAGTTTATTGAATACGAGGCGGTTCCGCAGCCGATAGACAGGATATTGAACGTCCCGGCCGTCGAAGAAGGGAAACTTGCCGATACGATAGATGATTATCTTGAAAGCTACCTGTATGTGGCCCGGGGAGCCAAGGCCTCATATGTGGGCAATTGGCAGGAAACCGCAGAGTTTACTGAGGACAACACGCCGCTTTTGGAAGGGACACTTTACCGAGTTAACAGACTAAATGATGTCAAAACTCTTACGCCCGTTCATCGGAATATAGGTGATTTTTCCTATTGATAAACGGACGGTTCAACGTTAATATAATTTGAAAAGGATTAAAGGGTAATACCCGGAGGATGGATATGAACGATACTTATGTTGAGGTTATGGTAGCGAGGAAGAAAAATCCCCTTGTCGGGATTGGGAGAAGTGCCTGCTATGTGCTTTCGGTTATATTCTTTCTGCTCGGAATTGTAAGTAGCGGTTTTCTTGTATTAATAGCCGCAGCGCTCGCCGCTGTGGCATATTTTGTATTTCCGAGGCTTGATATTGAATACGAGTATCTCTACATTGACCGTGAGATCTCCATAGACAAGATCATGTCCAAGGAGAAGCGCAAGAACGTATATACGGTTGATCTTAACAAAATGGAATGTATTGCACCGGTTAATTCCCATGAGCTTGATTCATACAAGGCAAGGAATCTTAAAGTATATGATTTTACTTCCCTTGAGGAGGATGCAAAAGTATACTCCATAGTCTACGAAACAGGCAGGGAAGGTACGGTGCTTGTTAATTTCGAGCCGAATGAGGAAATGCTCCGCGCGATCAAAAATGTATTTCCGCGCAAGGTTTTAGATATTTAAATATACAGAGATAAAGGAGGAACAAGATGGGACAGATTATTTCGGAAGGCATAACCTTTGATGACGTGCTGCTGATTCCCGGTTACTCGGATGTGATCGGAAACGATGTGGATGTAACAACTTATCTGACGCGTGATATTAAGCTTAATATACCGATGATGAGTGCCGGAATGGATACGGTTACAGAACACAGGATGGCGATAGCGATGGCGCGCCAGGGCGGTATCGGTATCATTCACAAGAATATGACTATCGAGGAACAGGCGGATGAGGTCGATAAGGTTAAACGTTCCGAAAACGGTGTCATAACCGATCCGTTCTCATTATCTCCGGAACATACGCTTCAGGATGCGGATGACCTGATGGCCAAATACCGTATATCAGGTGTACCGATAACGGAAGGGACAAAACTTGTCGGTATAATCACAAACCGCGATCTTAAATTCGAAACGGATTATTCACAGAAGATAAGAGACTGCATGACAACAGAGAATCTTGTTACGGCCAAAGAGGGCATTACCCTTGAGGAAGCCAAGAAGATCCTTGCCAAGGCAAGAAAGGAAAAGCTCCCGATAGTAGATGATAATTTCAATCTCAAAGGTCTGATCACCATCAAGGATCTGGAGAAACAGATAAAATATCCGAATTCTGCCAAGGATTCGCAGGGCAGGCTCCTGTGCGGCGCAGGTGTCGGTATTACGGCCAATGTGCTTGAAAGGGTTGACGCACTTGTTAAGGCCAAGGTCGATGTTGTTGTTCTTGACAGTGCACACGGACATTCGGAAAATGTTCTGCGCTGTGCGAGGATGATAAAGGATGCGTATCCCGATCTTCCGCTTATCGGCGGAAACGTTGCAACGGGCGAGGGAACCAGGGCGCTTATAGATGCAGGCTGCGATGCTGTTAAGGTTGGTATCGGACCGGGTTCAATATGTACAACGAGAATTGTAGCCGGTATCGGCGTACCGCAGATCTCAGCCATTATGAACTGCTATGATGTTGCCAAAGAGTACGATATTCCCATTATCGCCGACGGAGGCATCAAGTATTCGGGAGATATGACAAAGGCAATAGCAGCAGGCGCTAATGTATGTATGATGGGCTCGATCTTTGCCGGATGTGATGAGAGTCCCGGAACATTTGAACTCTATCAGGGAAGAAAATACAAAGTCTATCGCGGCATGGGTTCGATATCCGCTATGGAAAGCGGAAGCAAAGACAGATATTTTCAGACAAATGCGAAAAAGCTTGTTCCTGAAGGTGTAGAAGGCCGTGTAGCATACAAGGGGACTGTTGAGGATACCGTATTCCAGCTTATCGGAGGTATCAGATCCGGTATGGGATATTGCGGAACACCTACAATAGAGGATCTCAAGAAGAATGGAAAGTTTGTGAAGATATCGGCTGCCGCACTTCGTGAGAGTCATCCTCACGATATTCATATTACGAAAGAAGCTCCGAACTATTCGGTAGATGAATGATCATGGGAAGATATATTATAAACGATTTTAATAGAGCAATGCGATCCAAGTGGACAAGAATTTATCTTCTTGCCGGACTTGCGCTTGTTCTGCTTGCTAATATAGCAGTTGTATGTTTCAGATTCATATACGGTTCAAATGAGGGTACGTTTGCCTACAACGTTTTTGAGTATGCATCCTGGTGCTTTCTGATACCTTATTACAGTTGTATTGTGATCGGAGATATAGCTGTCGGAAGAAACCCCGATCAAACCGCAAAGCGGCCGGAAGGTGACGGTGCATCGCTCAGACCTTGGCAGTATTACATCTCCAAGCTTGTCATTGCGATCATGCTTGCCGTATGTTTCTTTGTGGCAGCATTTGTAGCACTTTACGCCTTAACGGCACTGTTTCACATTAATGAAGGAGCAATACCGTGGCCGATTATCAAACTGTTTCTTAACAAAGCGGCGGTTGCACTTCCGCTTTGGTTTGCGGGACTCAGTTTTGCGATCATGTTCCTTTTGCTGTTTGACAACAGGATTCTTTCATACGGCTATTTTGCCCTTCTTGTATTTGTGATCCCGCAATGCATCAGGATATTCTCGCTTGATTCATTCAAATACGGCTTCTTCAGAGTTATCAGAAGATATACGATCACACAGAGTTTCGGACTTGTTCCGTATCCTTCGTACCCCGACAGAAGTGTACCGCTTATTGTTGCTATAGGGCTGGTTTACGGGCTTGTCGCAATGGCTGTCGGACTGGTCTTCTACAGCAAAAAGGCAGATAAAACATGATCCAGAAGATAAAAAATGACGGGCGGTTTGTCCTTATCTTTATAAGCAGCTTTGTATGGGGATTGCTTGCCCATGGCATGGCAATGTTCAACAAGTATTCATATCATGATGACGTTCCGCATTATAACGGGGTTGGAGTAACATATGAACTGGGAAGGTGGTTTCTGGCGATAAGCGGGAAGTTTGCTTCCTTTTTCTTTGGTAGTAAAAACTACAGTTTGCCGGCATTTGAGGGTGTAATTACTATTGCCGCGATTGCTGCCATGACGTATATTATCTGCCTTAAACTTAGAATTGAGAATAAGGTTCTGATCGTAGCCCTGACCTCGGCTCTTGTGTGCTTTCCGGCAGTCACCAATATATTCGGCTATGTTTATACCGCACCGTATTATTACATCGGGGCATTAGCCGGAGTAGCCGGTGCATATATTTTCTACAAAAAGAAGTCTTTGCCCGCAGGGGCGGTGTGCGCAACTCTGATGGCTCTTTCTGTTGGCATATATCAGTCAAACATTCCGATCAACCTTATGGTCCTGCTGTTGTTTATGCTTGATGAAGTCTATTGCTCCGATATGGACCTGAAGGAGTTTATTACTCTGGCATTTAAGAATATCCTGATCTGTGTGATTTTTATGGCTGAGTACTTTGCTGCTAATGCACTTGCCCTTAGAATAACCGGGTTGCAGTTGTATGATTATAAGGCTGTCAGCAGTTTTGGACTCACGAATCCGGTCGAGTATCTGGTCAGGATAATTACAGCATACAAAAGATTCGTCAAGCCGGCAGACTTTATTAATTACAATAATGTATCAGCAAACATGTTTCCGTGGAATACCAAATATGTTCATATGCTGCTTGTGCTGGTCATTGCAGTTCTTCTTGTACTGTTGTTAAGATCGGTACATGATGTTAAAAAAATTATCCAGATATGTATAATAACGGTATTAAGCCCGCTCTTTGCTTATTTTATCTATGTGATGGTATCGGAAGAGGATGCTCACGGTGGAATGACTTTCGGTGAGTCTTTTATGTTCTTTTTTGCTGCTTATGTTATTGAACGGGCAGGGCAGAATGACAGGATCAAAAGATTTCTGTCAAAGGCGGCGGTTGCGCTTATGCTTGTTATCGGGGTAATGTTTGCCAGATATGCAAATGTCTGCTATTTAAAAGCTGATCTGATGCAGACTGAAGCGATCAATTATTATAACAGGCTGATTGCGCAGATACAGTCTGTCGAGGGGTACACAACCGAAACACCGGTTTTGTATATAGGGGGCAGAAACAAGAATGATGACGGCTTTTCGGGGGATTCCAGGTTTGATCCAATCTATCTTCCGCCTTATCAGAATAATTCGATAATTAACGATTTTTCATGGGAAGAAACTATGGAATTGTGGTGTTCCTTTGCACCACAAATGGCTGAACCGGACGCTATCGAATCATGGGATGTTATTGACGGGATGCCCAATTATCCGGACGCTGGGTCTGTCAGGATGGTTGACGGAACAATAGTTGTAAAGTTTGCGGATTCTTCCGATTGAAAACTCTTATTGAAAATAGCGATTTTATAAGGTATGATTTAGTGTATGAGTTTTGATGATAATACTAGGGAAAGTAACCTTTCCGGTAAGTTTATGATAGATATTGCACGGCTTCAGGAGCTACAGGACGTTTATGCGCAGGTTGCGAACCTGTTTATTTTTTGTGTTGATGAAACAGGTAAGCGTGTTACGGAAATGTCCGGTAACCCCGAAGAGATAGCAAGGGTCGTAAAGCTCCTTGACGAGATGCAGATAAGGGCGGCAATCAACCGTGTGTTGTTCAATACCGTGGAAGAGCAGGTCATTGAGAACACCGAATACCGCAACATGAAGATCGCTACTGTCGGTGTCAGGATCGGCGGAACCCCCGCATTTGCATGGTTTATATGCGGAATAGGGCCTGATGAAGGCAATGAGAACGACATTAACAATTTCGAAAGCACAATCCCACTATACAAATTTAATGCAGCAGTAGATCTGATACGTGAAGTCTCAAACCGTGTATACGGAGAGACGTATACCGCTGCGAATGCCGTCGCGGATGCGAAGCGTGCACTTTCCACAACCGAGGAAATGCAGAATGCGCTTAAGAGATCCGAGGCAATGACCGGGGTCGTATCACAGCTCGGATCGGATGACTCGTTTGAAGTAATAGCCAACAGGGTACTCGATTATACGGGCAGCTATGCGGATATTTCGCATGCATATGTCCTTCGCCCGAACAGGGACGGGAACGGTATTGATGTGATCGGAAGTTACGTGGCGAGCGGTGAATCGCCTCTTGATCCTGTTATAGATATAATGTCACAATCCTTCCTGGCCCAGATCGGGGACCAGACCAGGATCATTTCATACAGAACGAGAATAGATGAGAAAAACCGTGACTGGCTTGATTCCATCGGAGTATCGGCGGCCGTTGCGATACCTATCGCGATAAACGGCAAGACAGCTATGTATGCTTTCTATGTTGATAACAAGATTAACCGCGAATGGGGAATTGATGAGGTCAAGTTTTTCGGGGATGCTACGAAAGTCATACAGTCGAGTGCCACTAACCGTATCCAGCGTAATTCCATCACAAGTTCATACAAGTCCCTTGAGACGATACTGGATAATGTCGGATCAGCTATATATGTTCGTGATGTTAACAGCTCAAATATTGTATACGTTAACAGAATGTGCAAGAACACGTTCGAGAATGAGATCAAAAGCGGTGCGATAGTAGGACTGTTTGAAGAGTCGAGCAGATACAACACGGCATCCAGCTATCGCGAGGTCAATTACAAAGAGCGTAACCGCTGGTACGATGTTACATCGACAAACATGACATGGGTTGACGGCCGAAGGGTCATTCTCTATGCGATAATAGATGTTACCGAGAAGAAACAGTACCAGAAGAAAATAGAGCAGCAGGCAAACAATGATTTCCTGACAGGGTTATACAACAGAATGTGCTGTGAAAGAGATCTGCTGCGTATCATTGATGAGGCTAAAGAGTGCGGCGGTAAGGGCGCAGTCATTTACCTTGATCTGGATGATTTTAAACATATTAATGACGGTTTGGGCCACCAGTACGGCGATGTTCTGTTAAAGGCCATATCAAGCAGTCTTACAAGGATAAACGGTGTAGAGAATACATGCTACCGTATGGGAGGTGACGAGTTCGTCATTCTTGTTCCGCATACGAGTTATGACAGATTCGAACAGATAATAGAGAGCATCAGGGTAGTATTCAACAAGCCATGGTTCCTTAAAGGTGCCGATTATTACTGTACATCGAGTATCGGTGTTGTTACATTCCCCGATGAGGGTGAGACCGTGCAGGATCTTATCCGTAAGGCGGATATTGCGATGTATACCGCCAAAAAGTCCGGCAA
Source organism: Lachnospiraceae bacterium UBA3762 (assembly GCA_002371615.1). GTDB lineage: Bacteria > Bacillota > Clostridia > Lachnospirales > Lachnospiraceae > UBA2868. Next base: position 46,834 of record DFGA01000033.1, read on the forward strand.
GAACAAACTAGCTCACTATACCGACTCTTCCGATGCAGAGGCTTACAAGCGCCTTGACATGGAAAAGAGTATGAGGGCGGCAACCGCAACGGACTACGACCAGTTCGAGGTATATTACCAGCCCATCGTGGATATAACAAAACCCGGGAATCCCTGTACAGGCGCCGAAGCGCTCATCAGATGGAATTCTACGGAGCTCGGGTTTATCTCGCCTGCGGACTTCATCCCGCTTGCCGAGTATCTGGGGCTTATCAATCCGATCGGTCATCACGTACTCCGGAAAGCTTGTGAAGCGGTTAAGTACTGGAATGAGAACGGTCATCCTTACTACAAGGTTAATGTAAACCTTTCCGTTGTACAGCTTATGCAGAATGATATAGTTGAAACGATAGCTAAGACAATAGAGGAGGTCGGAGTCAATCCGAGAAATCTGACACTTGAAGTTACGGAATCGCTTGCGATCAACGATATGGAACGTATGAAGAAGATCCTCGGAAATATCAAGAAATTGGGGATACGTATAGCACTTGATGATTTCGGAACAGGCTACTCGTCGCTCAACCATATCCGTGAGATTCCGCTTGATGTTATCAAGGTCGATCAGTCATTTGTCAAGGATCTTGCCACAGATCAGTATGCCCAGTCGTTTGTCAAGATGATAGGCGAGCTTGCGGAGGCTCTCGGTGTACGTGTTTGTGTTGAGGGAATAGAGACAATTGAGCAGTTCAAGGCGCTTGAGAACATGAATGTCAGGATGGTTCAGGGATTCTACTTTGACAAGCCGATGCCAAGAGATGCGTTTGAAGCTAAGTATTTAATGTAGTGGCTTTCAATAATAGAAGGGAGCATATTATGCAAAAGATCAACTTGTACAGGGAACTTGATGCAAATTCATATCCCGGAAGGGGTATTGTGATAGGCCGTTCTGCTGACGGTAAGTACGCAGTAACGGCGTATTTTATTATGGGAAGAAGCACAAACTCGAGAAACAGGGTGTTCGTTGAGGATGGAGACGGTATCAGGACAAAAGCCTTCGATGAGAGCAAGCTTGAGGATCCTTCGCTGATCATATACGCTCCCGTAAGAGTACTGAACAATACTACGATCGTGACAAACGGTGACCAGACAGATACGATCTATGACGGATTAAATGAGGGAAAATCATTCGAGGAGTCTTTACGGAGCCGGGAATTTGAGCCGGATGCTCCCAACTATACACCTCGCATTTCCGGCATCATGGAGATCGAGAAAGGTAAGTATACATATGCTCTTTCAATCTTAAAGAGTGATAACGGAAACCCCGAACAATGCCTGAGATACACATATTCATATGATAATCCGCTTGCCGGAGAAGGGCATTTCATTCATACATACATGAAGGACGGCAATCCGCTTCCGTCATTTGAGGGAGAGCCCAAATTCGTTGCTATGGAAGGCGATATAGATACCTTTACAAAGAAGGTTTGGGAGAGTCTCAATCTTGACAACAAGGTGTCACTATTTGTCAGATATATTGACATTGCGACGGGAGAGGTCAAGACAAGGATTTGCAATAAGTATTCATAAGGATACTGGGTCAAAAATGTGTCAAAAAGAACCGTCCCTTTTGACAAGAAAAAAGGAGATTATTATGAAAGAACTGGAGCTCAAATACGGCTGTAATCCCAATCAGAAGCCATCAAAAATATACAGAGCCGACGGTGGAGAACTTCCGATAACCGTGCTGAACGGCCGTCCCGGATATATCAATCTTCTGGATGCTTTTAACGGCTGGCAGCTTGTGAGGGAGCTTAAGGCTGCAACGGGATATCCTGCCGCAACTTCATTTAAGCATGTAAGCCCTGCGGGAGCGGCAATCGGTAAGCCTCTTTCGGACACGTTGAAGAAGATATACTTTGTTGATGATCTCGGTGAACTCTCGCCGCTTGCATGCGCATATGCAAGAGCAAGGGGTGCTGACAGAATGTCTTCATTCGGCGATTTTGTGGCATTATCCGATGTATGCGATGTGCCTACTGCCCGGATACTGAAAAGGGAAGTATCCGACGGTATAATAGCTCCGGGATACGAGCCGGAGGCACTTGAAATACTCTCCGCCAAGAAGAAAGGGAACTATGCCGTAATACAGATAGATCCCGAATACAGACCTGCACCCATCGAGCACAAAGAGGTGTTTGGTATAACTTTCGAGCAGGGAAGGAACGAGATCGAAATAAACGAATCACTGCTTGAAAACATCGTTACCAGGAACAGGAACCTGCCGGATGAGGCCAAACATGATCTTCTGATATCGCTTATTACGCTTAAGTATACACAGTCCAATTCGGTCTGCTATGTCAAGGACGGTCAGGCAATAGGCATTGGCGCGGGACAGCAGTCAAGAGTTCACTGCACACGTCTTGCCGGACAAAAGGCTGACAATTGGCTTCTGCGCCAGAGCCCGAAGGTTATGGATCTTCAGTTCGCCGAAGGTATTGGTCGTGCGGATCGTGATAATGCGATAGACAATTATATAGGCGATACATATATGGATGTTATCGGGGATAATGTATGGCAGAAGTATTTTGCGGTACGGCCGGAAAGTTATACAGCTGAAGAGAAGAGAAAATGGCTGGATCAGATGAGCGGAGTGTCTCTTGGGTCCGATGCATTCTTCCCGTTCCGTGACAACATAGACAGGGGTGCGAAGAGCGGGGTGTCATATATCGTGCAGCCGGGGGGATCGGTCAGAGATGATCTTGTTATTGAGGCCTGCGATGAGTATGGTATTGTAATGGTTTGTAACGGAGTAAGGCTGTTCCACCACTAAGGCGAGACTTTTGGAAACAGGGATAGTCGGATGCGTAAACAGATTAAGATTCTTTTGATAGTTTTGAACATTATTTTCATATCTATGATCGGATTAATCAGAACCGCTGACAAGTCGGATTCTGTTGTATTCTCTATGGTCCCGGCATTGATCTGCGTTATTGTTCTTTTGTTCGGAAAATACAAGCTGTTTGAGGACAGGAGTAATATAAAATGGGACATCCTGCTTACCGTGATGTTTATACTGATGCTTTCGCTTGAAGATGTATTGAAGACTATGCGTTCCATGGGCGCGGAACCATTCAATACGGTTTTTAAAATAGTGTACTTTCCGGTGTTGATAATCGCATTGATCATTGATACAGATTACGCATTATTGGCAGCTGCCCATGCAGGAGCCTTGAGTCAGACCGTGAAGGATAAAACGGATGGAAGGGATTATTTGGGGGACAAAAAGTTTCTGGGGATTTACTATCCTGTATGGTTATATATAGGTCTGACTTTTGTGTTTGTAATAGCATATTTTCCGGGACTTATGAACAGTGATTTTGAGAAACAGTGGATATGGGGTGAGGGACCGACTGTATGGAGTGATTGGCACACGGTAGGTTTTTTGATGTTTGTAAAACTGTGTACAGCGGTCATACATAAACCGTTTATGATCACAATTGTTCAGGTTTTGATGTATTATCTGACAGCAAATTATGCCGTTAGCGTATTGAACAGGAATTTTCCGGAGCGGCGCAGGGTCGGATGGATATTCATATGTGTGTATATGTTGTTTGGAATATACAGTTGTATGTATATGTCGGAGGTAAGAAAAGATAACTGCAGCACCCCGATGATGCTTGCGTTTGCCGTAGCCCTGCTCGATCACTCCATGAGAAGCGAACACACAAAAAAGGAATATATTAATTTGGGCGTGTTTGCGTTTCTTGCATCATTGTTCAGACATTCACTTTGGGAAATAGTATTGATAACACTGATGCTTACCATTGTCTGCGAAGCACTGGATCGCAGTACTGATAAAGATACAAAAAAGAAGACTGTTAGAAATCTGTGCGTAGTAGTGGCTACAACGATTGGAGCTTTTTTGATAGTGACGGAAGGGATCGGATTTGGGATTCTGAAAGCAGAGAGAAATCCGGCCTATGTAAAATACACGATTCCGATGAATCTTGCAGCCTCTCTGGCCTATAGGAGCCGGGAAACCGGTCTGTATATAGAAGACGATATTGTGAATAAAATGGAACAGATTATCCCGATGGAAAAATGGGCAGAGTATTATTGCCCGTACGATGCCGACACAACCGACAGGCCATGGCACGAGATCGGAGATAATGTATATAAGCTTAATGATCCGCAAGTTGCCCGTGACATTATTGATGTAGATATGTATTATTTAACACACTATCCCAAGCAGTTTGTTCTTTCTTTTTTTGATGTTAATTCCATAGTCTGGGAAATGGCTGTTGCATCGGATCTTGTCATGTATAGTCCCGGTCTTGCGACCGAACATTATGAGATTCACCATATGAGAAAAGGAGAGTTTTTCTATTTTGCCGAGAGTTGCAAGAAATTTATGTCATCGTTTGCTGTAGCAAGAGCTGTTGTATACAGGGGTGGGATCTATCTGTTTTTACTGGCAATGATTACAGTCATATTGATAAAAAAGCAAAGGTTCAAAGTGCTTGCCTCAATGATGCCTATATTGCTATACGCCCTTGCACTTATGATTTCAATTCCTCAGGAAGGGTCGCATTATATTATGGCGTTCCCTTTGTTTGCTGCATTATTTGGTGTTACATCATTTATGGTAGCGAGTAGGGAATCTCTCTGAGAATAATACCAATGAAAGCGCCAACTATAGTCAGAAAATACTTTCACATCATTTATGGTCTGCTCTTTGCCATTATTGTCGGGTTAAGCGGACTGGCAATTGTCCGGCAACAAAGGTCATCTGTTTTGATCAATGAAGTGTGTACGTCCAACGTTTCATGTTGCGAGGATGCAGACGGCAAATATCCTGATTGGATTGAATTGTTTAATCCTACAGACGAAACAGTTGACCTGTCGGGATATGTAATCAACAAATCCGCAGATTTACAAAAAGATAAGTTTGTGATTCCGGATGGAACAGTGATCGCACCGGGGGCTTTTTATCTCTTCAATCCGGGATTTGTCCTGTCCTCCGAAGGATGCGTGTTGAATTTGGTCGATAAGAGAGGACAGTATAAGGATCATGTCAGTGTTCCGGCATTGAAACATGATACAACCTACTCAAGATTCGACGATGGGTCATATGTGTGGGAGGTAAAGGTTCCGACTCCCGGATATGAGAATTCTGAAGGAGATACGTTAGGCCGGCTTATTGAAGGGGAGGTATTGGCTTCTGCTCAACCCGGCTTTTATGACAACGGTTTTGATCTGACGCTGAAACCATCAAATTGGGGGAGACGGGTGTATTATACTGTAGACGGAAGTGATCCGGTTAAATATGGACTGCTGTACGATAAGCCTGTTCATATATATGACCGGTCTTCCGAGAAAAACGTATACTCAGTCATACCTGATGTTTCTCTTGATTATATCGAGGGAAATGCTACACCACCGCAGTATACACTTGACAAGTGTATGGTGGTAAGGGCGGTTTCGAAGGATCTTCTCGGAAGATATACGGATATTAATACATTCACGTATTTTATAGGTTTCGACCAAAAAACTGCGTATGATGATATCAATGTTGTGTCAATATCTGCAGATCCTGATGACCTGTTTTCTTATGAGAACGGGATAATGGTATTGGGAAAGAATTATGATGAATATGACAAAGCAGGACAACCGGAGGATTATGAAGGAGACAATTCCAATTTTACAGTGCGGGGGAGACGATCGGAAAGAGATATATGCCTGGAGATATATGATAGTGATCGTAACAGGGTCCTCTCGGGAAATGCCGGGATGAGGATCAAAGGATTGTCATCAAGGTGGGATGTTCAAAAGAGTTTTTCGGTGTTTTTCAGAAAGGCATATGGAAGTAACTATAAAGAGAAATTCAGTTTAGATGGCATTGATTTTGACCTGCATTCATTTGCCCTGGACAAGTGCGGACAGGATACTTCGACTAAAATGGTTGATACGATCATGTCGGATTGTATGAGCAAAACCGGATGTGCAACTGCAAAACGTGTGCCGTGCTGCCTGTTTTTGAACGGGGAGTATTGGGGCTTTTATTGGATATCGGAACGTTTTGATGCGTCATTTCTTGCTGACCGGTATGGTGTAAATGCTGATTGTGTTGAGTATATGGATTGGGATGATATAGATAATTGGGATCCGGAGTTCTTTGACAGGGACTCACTTATAGACTATTATGCATCGAATATTATAGTTGCCCACAGAGGCGACTGGCCACCATTTAATTTCCGGTTCTGGAGAACAGTAACCGAAGACGAAACGGAATTTGGTGATGGTAAATACAGACCGGTGATTTTTGACATGAATTCAAGTTCAATGATGACCCCGGATTATAATTCTTTTGAGGTACTTATGAGTGTTTATCCATTCCAAAACGTAGTAGAGGAAGATGAGCGGTTTGCGGCAGATCTTGTCTCAAGAATTGACTCAATGAGTAAGAACGAGTTTTCTCCGGATAAGGTGTTGCCCATGATCAATTTATTATATGACCGCATGAAAGAACAGATGATCCTCGACAGAATGAGGTATTCAAACTGCAGTTCAAAAGAAGCGGAAGAATCGTTTGAAGAGAGTGTTGAGATTATCAGGAATTTCTACAGATTCAGGGGAGATTATCTTGAAAAATACAAGGACAGTTTTCTGAATGAACAGTAGGATGAGAAGGATTACACTATTTTTCAGAATACATGCATATACTGCTATGATCCTGATCTTTGTCGTAATTACGATAGGGGTGGGTATAGTTACAGTCAGAAATTCACAGGACAACGTTGTTATAAACGAGGTTTGTACTTCTAATGTCAGATGCTGTGAGGATGAAAACGGAAAATATCCGGACTGGATAGAAATATATAACCCGACATCACGGGATATTGACCTGTCCGGCTATATTATTAATGATTCGGCTGATTTGAAAAAGGAAAAATACATAGTGCCCCAGGGTACAGTTCTGGCTGCGGGGTCATACTATTTGTTTGACCCTCTGTTTTCTTTATCATCTGAAGGGTGTACTGTTAATATACTTGATGACAGGGAACGTTATGTAGACAGGGTGAAAATACCGAGACTGAAGTACGATACAACATATGGAAGGCTGAAGGATGGTTCGGGTGAATGGGGAGTCAAAATGCCGACTCCCGGTTATTCCAACACTGACGGAGAGGATATTATTCCGACTATAAGCGGTAGTGTGAATGCCTCTTACGACTCAGGATTCTACTCCGATGAAATCGAGTTGGCTTTGTATTCTTCTGATTACGGAAGGGATATTTATTATACAACTGACGGAAGTGATCCTGTGCATAACGGTACTCTTTACGAAGACCCCATCCGCATATATGATCGTTCGGAGGAGAAAAATGTCTATTCCGCAATTCCGGAGGTGTCCCTCGATTATATTGAGAATAATGATCCGCTTCCTTCATTTCCGGTTGATAAGTGTACTGTTGTCAGGGCTGTTGCAAAGGATCACCTGGGAAGGTATACGGATGTTAGTACGCATACATATTTCATAGGTTTCGACGAAAAGAAAGCATATGATAATATGGCAGTAGTATCTGTTGCTTCCGACCCGGAAGATCTGTTCTCGGATGGAAACGGAATAATGGTACTCGGGGACAAGTATGCCCGGTATATTGAGGAAGGGAAGCCAGAGGAGTATGAGGCTGCAAAGGCTAATTTCGCATCAAAAGGGCGGCAGTCTGAAAGAGAGACTTATGTCCAAATATTTGATGAAAAGCATGTCCCCGTTCTCGCTTCTTCTGCCGGGATAAGAATAAAAGGCAAAACTTCAAGGTGGGACGTTCAAAAGAGTTTTAGCGTTATTTTTAGAAGAGCCTACAGCGGTTATTCAAAGAATCATTTTACGCTGGACGGATTGGATTTTGATATTCATTCATTTAATTTGGAAAAATGTGGGCAGGACGCAAAAACCAAGATGAAGGATGCGATCATGGAAACCTGTATGCGAGATACGGAATGCGTTACCATGAAGATGGTACCATGTTGTATTTTTTTAGACGGAGAATACTTTGGGTTTTACTGGTTAACAGAACGGTTGGATAACAGTTTTATAGCTTCGGAATACGGAGTTGGTAAGGATAATGTTATAATTACAAGCGTATTTGATATCGAGAATGGCGTTGAATGGTGGAGTGACAAACTGGCGGACAGAAAGAGCATGATAGATTATTATGCGGGGAATATAATTGTATCGCATGAAAATGACTGGCCCGGAGCAAATTACAAGGTATGGCGCACAATAGAGGATGATGGAACAAAATATGGTAATGCAAAATGGCGACCTATGATTTTTGATATGAATTCATCGTCGCTGAAGACTCCTGACTTTGATTCGTTTGAATATCTTATGGGATTCTATCCGTTTATGGATATGTCCTTGAGTGAAGATAATATGTTCAAAGAAGAACTTGTTGAGCGGATAGATGAGATGGTTCAAAATGAATTTTCTCAGGACAGGGTTTTATCGCTTACAGACCAGTTTCACGACCGGATAAAAGATCAGATGATCCTTGACAGGATGAGGTATTCGGACTGTAGTGCGGAGGAAGCAGAGGAATACTTTGAAGAAGGGGTATCCTCTATAAGAAAGTTTTTCCGGGACAGGTACGACTATTTGAAGATATATGAGGGTAAGTATTTAGATGGAAAATGACAACGTTTTTCGACATGAATTAAAATACCTTATCAACAGGCGTGAGATGGATTGCTGCCTGAGCAGATTGTCTGAGTTCGCCGAAGCGGATATTCATGCTAAAAATGGCACTTATGCTGTTAGAAGCCTGTATTTTGATGATCAGTACAGATCCGCATATAATGATAAGGAAAGTGGAGTAAGATCGAGGGCTAAGTACCGGATTAGGGTATATGACCTGGATCAGGGATATATAACACTTGAAAAAAAGATAAAAGAAGGGATGTACGTCAGGAAAGAATCAGCTTATTTATCAAAGAGTGAGTATGATATGATTATGTCGGATAATACGGATTTCCTTCTTGCAAGAAGCGAACGGGTGGCAAATGATTTTGCAATAGAATGCAGGGTTAATGGGTTACATCCTGAGGTGATAGTAGATTACGACAGAATACCGTTTGTTTATGCCTACGGAAATGTACGTATTACATTTGACATGAATATCAGGTCTTCATTTGATAAACTTGATGTGTTTGCGGTAAGTACTCCTGCTTACAACGTTCTTGGGGAGGATGAACTTGTGATGGAGGTCAAATACACGGAGTATCTGCCGGATATTATCAGAGTTGTGTTGCCCGATTCCGGTTGCAGGATGGCAGTGTCAAAATACGTTTTATGCGATGATGTAAAACTTTTATTTAGGGAGGATATGTAAAATGAGTGTAAAGGATATGATCAAAAAATCGGTCTTGGAGTCAGCGGTTTACAACCAGTCAATGGCATCCGGAACGTATGTCACTATAGTAGTTGATATGATTGTTGCACTTATTATAGGGTATATAATTTACAAAATATACAAAAGGTTTTTTGCCGGGGTAGTGTATAGCAGATTTTTTGCGGTAACACTTATTGGAATGACTGTACTCACATGTATGGTAACCCTTGCGATTTCCACTAATATCGTTATTTCACTGGGTATGGTCGGTGCACTTTCTATCGTAAGATATCGAACTGCAATAAAGGAGCCGCTTGATATTATGTATCTATTTTGGGCAATAACCGAGGGAATAACTATAGGCGCCAGTATGTACATCCTTGCTTCTATAGGAATGCTCGTAATGCTTATTGTAGTAATCGGGATGAGTAAGATGAAAGAGAACAGAGGAACATTTGTTATGATTGTGCATCTGAATGATGATGCCGCCAAAGAAAAAATCCTTGATGTATTAAAATCATATGTATACTCCGTGAAGAACAGCATTCTGCGTGAAGATACAACTGAGCTGACCATTCAGATTGATATGAATAAAGATGACGGTATAGCCGAAAAGGTTCGTGCTATATCAGGTGTTAATGATGTAGCGCTGATCCAATATAACGGGGAATACCATGGCTAGATCTGCTGATACAAGACGTACGGCATTAATCGCTTTTTTATTTTTGCTCTTGGCAGTAACGTTTTCGGGAACTATTCTAAGTAACAAAAATGGGAATGATCTCTATATTTCTGAGGTTTGCCCGCATAATGAAAATGTGATCCACGATTCGGTAGGATTTTACCAGGATTATATAGTTTTGACCAACCCGTCCGATCATATGATAGATCTTGAAGGATACGGTTTGTCGGATAAAAGGTCGGAATTAAGGGAGTTTGTATTTTCTGGTTCGGTAATACAACCGCTGGGGACTCTTGTTGTATGGACAGACTATCCTTCGCAGTTTGGCGACGGCTATTATGATGAAGACGCAATTTACACGGATTTTAAAATAAGTGATCATGAGTACCTGTATTTGACAGATCCTTACGGAAGAGTTATTGATTCCCTGCGAATCCCCAATATGTCATCAAATGAAGTGTTGCTAAGAGACAAGCCCAATGCCAGAGGATCTGTCGGAACGTCAGGCTTTATCAAAAAGTCCACACCGGTTGTTTCAAAGGATATTGAACCACCGAGGATGTCGGCAGACTCGGGTTTTTATGAACATCCGTTTGAATTATCAATGTCAGGAAAGTATGATGTTTATTATACTGACGATGGAAGCAATCCTTATTTGTATGGGAAACCTTATGAGGGACAGATACAGATAATCGATAGAAGTAACCTGCCTGATATATACAGTGTTTTAGGTCCTGTATCGGCAGCATACGAACAATTTTATCCTGATAAGCCTGTTGCAAAATCAACGATCATTCGTGCTGTCTCCCAAAGAGATGATGGAACATTTTCCGAGGAGTCGGTTGCAACTTTTTTCGTGGGTAAGGAAGTAAGAGACATTTGTTCGGACAGCTATATCGTATCAATGGTTTCCGACCCGGATGGTTTGTTTTCTGATTATGATGGGATATACATGAGTGGGATCACCTGGGAGCTAAACTCCGAAAAGGTTGCATCTATGGGTGCTGATCCTGTATACGCTCCCGCCAATTACAATATGCGGGGTAAAGGATGGAGAAGGGGAGCAAAGCTTATGCTTTTTGACCCGGACGGAAATTGTCTGTATGATGAAGATGATATAGTAAGTATACGCGGTAAATCCTCCCGCGCGGTTGTACAGAAGGGGTTTAACATAAGGCCCCAAACGGATGATGGAACGGTGTTTAACGGGTTAATAGACGGTGCCGGTGATATATTAATGTTGCGCACGGGAAGTGCAGAAGATGTTTTTTTGACGAATTTCAGGGATGCGTTGAATGCAAGAATAGCGGATAACCTTAAGGTCGGTGCGCAAAGGTCGCTATGCTGCCAGATGTTTTTGAATGGGGAATACTGGGGATGTTACAGCCTTCAGGAACATCTGGATACAAGCTTTATCGAAGCAAGATATAATGTTTCTGCCGAAAATGTGAATCTCATCAAGATTGATGGCGAACCGGAGGTTCTTTCCGAACTGACAAGTGATCTGAATATGTATCAGGATGTGGAAAGATTTCTGGCAGAACATGATCTTTCGGTCGATGCCGATTACAAACAGTTTTGTGATATGGTGGATATAGACAGTGCTATTGATTATTACTGCGCCGAGATCTTTTTCGCAAATGATGACGCGTATCTGGGGAATAAGGCTCTTTGGAGAGCCCGGAATGTTGGACCGAATCCCTATGAGGATGGTAAATGGAGGTTTCTTTTGTTTGACCTGGATAATACGGACGGATATGCTCCTAATGCCGGTGCAGATATAGATTCGTTCATAGACGGAAGTTATGCGGGATATAATGCAACAGATGATTTGTTTTTTTCCGGTTTGATAAAAAACTCTGATTTCAGACAACGGTTCAGGGAGCGATTTGAAGAACTATTGGCAAATGATTTTTCCTATGAAACCATAGAAAAGATTATAGATGAGTTTGAAAACAGGTATGAAGAGCCGATGGTATCATCTGTCAGACGATTTCATGATGCTGAGTTTACAGAAAAGCAGTATCACGAAAATGTCCGGGTTGTCAGGGAATTCTTCAGGGAAAGAGGCAGATATATAGGCGGGTATCTTGAGCTGCATATGGGAGAGTCAGGAAGATGAGGCATGAAGAAAAGTATATCTGCTCGGAGAGACAGTTGGAAATCATAGAACACCGCCTTAAAACGATTCTGCCATTTGATGCAAATCAGGAAGGCAGCGACTACGGGATACGCAGTTTGTATTTCGATACGGTGGATGACAGGATGTACCATGAGAGCCTGTATGGGGTTGACAGACGCAGTAAGTATCGTATACGCTTTTACAATATGTCGGAAGAATTATTCAGAATGGAGCGAAAAGATGCTGTAGGAAGGATGAAGCAAAAGCATTCGTCGGTTATTGATAAGAATACGGTCCACTCCCTGGTTGAAGGAAGGCCGATTCATGACAGTGAGGATGAAGTTGTTCATGAGGTCCATCTCCTGCAGAAGACGGAAGGGCTTCATCCTGTAGTTATAGTTGATTACAGAAGATGCGCATTTACCTGTCCTACAGGTAATGTGAGAATAACGATAGATCGTGATATTTCATGTACCCATTGTGTATATGATTTTATGGAAGACCATCCGATACTGTTTCCAGTCATGCCATACAGAAAACATATTCTTGAGGTTAAGTATGACGGAATATTGCCGGGATATATAGTGTCAGCTGTCGATGTAGGGAATTTGGAGCAGGTTTCGGTGTCAAAATATGTTTTTTCAAGAAATGTGATTGAAGGAAACGGAAGAAGGGAATACGGATATGAGTTTTAAAGATATGATCAGAAATTCGGTATTGAGTAACTTCAGTAGCGACATTACACTACAGAGGATAGCAATTGTTCTGCTTTTGTCACTTGTTCTGGGGATATATGTGTTTATAGTTTACAGGATGACTGTCAATAATGAGTTTTATTCAAAAGATTATAACAGAACCCTTGTATTGATGGCGGTTGTGACGGCAGGAATCGTACTGGCGGTACAATCCAATCTGGTAATTTCTCTCGGTATGGTCGGAGCACTTTCAATCGTAAGATTCCGAACGGCGATAAAGAGTTCGATAGATCTTTTCTTCCTGTTTTGGGCTATCAGCATAGGAATTATATGCGGAGCAGGATTATACTTTCTTGCAGCTGTATTATGCGTTGTTGTAACGGCCGGATTGTATATAACGGGTCGGATGGCCAGTCCGGTGTCACTTGGCCTGCTGATTGTTAATTGCAGTACATCCGAAACAGCAGACAGAGTAATAGAGAGGGTAAAACCCGTTACAAGATTTCTCAGAATGAAGAATAAGACTGTATCCAAAGATAATGTGGAACTTATCCTTGAGTACAAAGCGAATGATGAAAAGGCTCTGGAAAGTGTTCTTAAAGAGATTGACGATGTTACCAGATATGCTTTTATGAATTATGATAGGGAGACAAGAATCTAGGCTTTTGTTCTTGACAAGAATTGGCGTATCTTATATAATTTCAAATGTTCTGCAAAGGACGAAGGGATCTTAGCTCAGCTGGGAGAGCATCTGCCTTACAAGCAGAGGGTCATAGGTTCGAGCCCTATAGGTCCCATATTGTCACGATCGAAGATCGCGACCTTTGGCGAGGTGGCTCAACTGGCTAGAGCGTCCGGTTCATACCCGGGAGGTTAAGAGTTCAAGTCTCTTCCTCGCTATTAAAAAGGAAATATGTAAATACCGCAAACAGTGAGTTTGCGGTATTTTGGTATGGGAGCGGGTGAGATGGAAGATAAAAAATATAAAAATCTTATCTTTGCAGGGTTGATGGCTGCTGTTGCAGCACTGTTTGCGGTCACGCGATTATACAGGCTGGATATTGTTCCTTTCGGTCCTTACAGGATGCACATTGATGAATTAGGTGCGGCTTATGATGCATTTTGCATTTCGGATTACGGAGTAGACCAGTTCCTATACCGTATGCCGGTATATTTTAAGTGTTTCGGTGAAGGGCAGAATGCTCTTTATACATATCTGGCTGTTATTGCTTTCAGATTAGGCGGTATTTCCATATTCAGTTTCAGGCTTCCTGCCGTTATATGTGCAGCGGGAGCTTTTGCTGCACTGTTTTTTATGGTCAGGGATCTTCTGGATCGTTGGTATGCCATCGTTGCCCTTATTCTGATGACGGTAATGCCTGTATTTATGATGAGTGAACACTGGGGCCTGGAAGCTTATCTGATGATGAGTTTTGTTATTATATCCATGGCGTTCCAGATACGTGCCGTCATTACGAACAGACCGGTTTATTATGCTCTGGCGGGTACGTTCTGGGGTCTGACACTATACACATATGCGATGTCATATATTATTGTGCCGCTGTTTCTTCTGGCTTCATTTATCATTCTGCTCATATACAAAAAACTCAGTTTAAAAAACATACTGATGGTCGGAATACCTCTTATTATTCTCGGATTTCCCCTGCTTTTGCAACAGTTTGTTATGATGGGCGTTCTGAAGCCCTTTTCGCTTTTCGGGGTGATTGATTTCTGGAATACTTCTCATTACAGGGCAGATGAAATATCTCCTGCCTTTGTACCCGAAAACCTGATTATGTCGTTTAAGTACACATATGTTGCCGACCGGTCCGCCTATGACGCTAATGCGACATACGGAACCATGTATTATATCTCGATCCCGTTTATTCTTACCGGAATGATAGCCTCCGCATATGCGGTAATTAAGGACGTAAGAGCCGGAGTACTTAACCTGTGGTTGTTTAACTGGATGTTTTTCCTTGTGGCAAGGGTATTTCTACTGTTTGTGAAGTATCCGAATATAAACCGTATCAACGGTATCTTCCCGGCATATCTTTTATTTGCCGTATATGGCATTATGACCGTGGCAGGCAAAATAAGAAAGAAAGCAGTATTTTTTGCAGTATTGTGTCTTGCCTATATGATATGCTTTCTGTCTTTTTCCAAGTATTTCTATTCCCATGACGGCCTGCAAAATGATGCCTATGATATAGGAGACAGTCTCGGGTGTGATCTGGAGGCGGGAGCGGCCGCACAACTTGCCAAAAAGATAGCAATGGGGAAACCGGTTTGTGCCATGTTAAATGATGGCTGGCGCAGAGATCTTTCTATTGCCTTATATACAGAAACTTCACCTTATGATTTTAACAGAGACCATGAACCGCATGACACTGTTTATAACGGGTTGGTTTGGGAAATGCCGGAGGAACTTGATCTGACGGGTGGTACGGTTTACCTTATCGATAATGAACTTAGTCATATTACATCTTACCTGGTTACTGATGAAGGGTTTTCGGTGGATATCACGTATCCGGATTTTACAGTGGTTTACAAATAGGATAATATATTTGATATGAGCAGATTGAATTTAACAGATGAGAACATCAATAAAAAACTTCGTATAGCAGCTCTTGTATTGATCATTATTCTGATTTCGTGGCCGTTTTTGTTTATGGACCTTGCCAAGGGACACGATATGCTGTTCCACCTTCAGCGTATCGAGGGAATACGTCAGGATGTGTCATTGAGACATTTTCCTGTCCGGATGCAATCGGGATGGATGAGAGGATACGGATACCCCGTTTCAATACTGTACGGAGATGTATTTTTGTATATCGGGGCTGTGTTCAGAAAACTCGGTTTTCCTGTTATGGTTTCATTCAGACTGTTTATGGTATGTGTGAATACTGCGGCTGTTCTCATATCTTATTTTTCGTTTAAAGTGTTTAATAAAGGCTGGGCACCCGTAATAGCTACAGCAGCATATACTACATCCTCATATCGCCTTGTTGACGAGTATGTACGGTCGGCGATAGGCGAAACCCTTGCTATAGTATTCTTTCCGGCGGTTGCCGCATGTATATACCTTATCCTTACAACTAAAGACTATCACAGAAGGCGTAAATATACAGTGGTGCTTTCACTCTCATTCCTGGCCGTTATCTGCTCTCACACATTAACGACAAGTATGATGCTTGTTGTATTGGTTCTGTTCGGACCCGTTAGTCTTGTGCTGTTCGGAATTAAAGGAGAACGTATCAGACAGATGGGAAATGTTGTAATGGCCGGAATACTCACGATCCTTATGTCGGCTTTTTTTGTCATTCCTTTTCTGGATACATACCTTAATGCGGGGATAGCATTTGCTCTTAAGCGAAAAAACAGTATTCAGGGCGAAGGGCCTGGAATTACCGATCTGTTTGAGTTTGTATGCAATCCGTTCGGGGGAACGAATGGCGGCTCAATTCAACAGACTCCGGGGCCTGTGCTTATATGCTTTCTTATTATTGCGATAGTTGCATGTATAGTTTCCGTAATAAGAAAGACCGATTTTCCTAACAGGAACCGTATTGTATTTGAGACGGTAGCGAGCCTGATACTGCTGCTTATGTCTTCCGCTTATTTTCCGTGGAATTTTATAGAAGATAATGTCCCTGTACTTGGCGGAATTCTTACGGCAATAGAATTTCCCATGCGTTACCTTGCGTTTGCCATAGTATTTATGGCATTGCTTACGGGTGATATGATCAGGCTGATAGGTGACAGGCTTGGTTCGGGCAGTTCCGGGATAACTTCAGGATGTGCGGTTAAGGCAGTATGCATCGTGATAATGTGCGCCCTGTTTATATTTAATGTTGCCCAGATATGCTTCCACAGCCGTACTTACGAAAAAAGAGCCGATTATAAAAACGTCGAAGACCTTGGTGAGTGGAGATATTATGCGATGGACTTCCGGCTCGAGAACACGACGGTTGATGATCTGCCGACCGGCCTTGTTCATGAGGGTATGCTCAGCATGGAGGTGCTCTCAAGGGACAGCAATGAGTTCCTGATCGCGTGTGTTACAGGACCTGACTATGGTTGGATACAGCTTCCGGTGTTTAATTACCCGTATTATCATGCGGCGGATCTTGAAAACCCCAAAATGGAATTTGAGATACATGATGGTGGAAACAGAACTGTCGGTGTATTACTTCCTGCAAATTATGAAGGGATACTCCATGTGTACTGGCAGGAGCCGGTATTCTGGAGAGTTTCCGAGGTGGTATCATATATAACATTTGCACTGTGCATTCTGTATCTGTTAGCCATATCCGATAAAGATAATGGCATTAAAAGGATTTATAACAGGTTAAGTAAAAATGGGACTGATAAAGAGTATCAAAAATGAAATAGCGGTCGTTAAAGAGCGGGATCCGGCGATTCATTCATCGATGGAGGTATTTCTGTATCCGTCGTTTCGCGTAATGATTAGTTACAGGATCGCTCATAAACTGTATATGAAGAAGCATTATTTCCTTGCAAGGTGGATCTCACAGCGGGCAGTGCGTAAGACGGGAATCGAGATACATCCCGGTGCGGTGATAGGCGAAGGATTCTTTATTGATCACGGAAACGGAGTAGTCATCGGCGAGACAGCGGAAATAGGGAACAACGTTACTCTCTATCAGGGAGTGACTCTAGGCGGTACGGGCAAGGAGTCCGGAAAGAGACATCCGACCGTGTGCGATAACGTTATGATATCTGCCGGTGCCAAGGTGCTTGGCTCATTTACCATAGGAGAGGGTTCCAAGATAGGAGCGGGTTCTGTGGTGCTTGAAGCGGTTCCGCCGCATTCAACGGTCGTTGGTGTGCCCGGGCATGTAGTAAACCGGAAGAATTCGGTTATGCCGCGGGAGACGCTTGATCAGACCGATCTTCCGGATCCGGTACAGGAAGATATAATGACACTCAAGAAGGAGAACTCCGAACTTACTACGAGGCTGCTTAATCTTGAGGATGAGATGAGATCCCTGAAGAGATCCGTGGATGCCGGGCAGAAATAAGATTATGGGATGAGGCAGATATTTGCCAACAACAGGAAAGAGGATTTGATCATGTTTGACGCACATAAAACAACAGAAGAATGTGTTAAGTGGATACGTGATTTTTTTGAAGAAAACGGGAAAGGGTGTAATGCCGTGCTCGGGATTTCCGGAGGAAAGGACTCATCGGTTACTGCAGCTCTATGTGTAGAAGCACTCGGAAAAGACAGAGTCGTTGGTGTTCTCATGCCAAACGGAGAGCAGTCCGATATTGATATGGCACATCTCCTGTGTGAGCATCTCGGAATCAAAAATTATACCGTCAATATCAAAGATGCTGTGGATGGTGTTAAAAATGCCGTACCGTTTGAACTGTCGGAACAAAGTACTACCAATCTTCCGCCAAGGATCAGAATGGCTACGGTTTATGCTGTATCGCAAAGCTGTAACGGAAGAGTTGTCAACACATGCAATCTTTCTGAGGACTGGGTAGGATATTCGACCAGGTACGGAGATGCGGCAGGTGATTTTAGCCCGCTGGCGCAGTTGACAGTGCAGGAAGTTAAGGCTGTCGGAAGATATCTTGGATTGCCGGAGGTTCTGATCGAGAAAGTGCCGGCTGACGGGCTGTGCGGTAAGACAGACGAAGATAATCTCGGATTCACATATGCCGTATTGGATAGATATATTCGTACAGGGGAGATTGATGATCCCGAAACAAAGGAACTGATCGACAGGAAACATCGAGCCAACACATTTAAGCTTAAGCCGAT
Organism: Lachnospiraceae bacterium UBA3762; assembly: GCA_002371615.1. Lineage (GTDB taxonomy): Bacteria > Bacillota > Clostridia > Lachnospirales > Lachnospiraceae > UBA2868. Next base: position 65,504 of record DFGA01000033.1, read on the forward strand.
GCCGCATTTTGATTCCGGAATCGAGATTAAAGCAGATAACTGAGTATTTGAGGTAAACATATGCGTATAGGAATGGGTTATGACGTGCACCGGCTCGGACCGGACCGGAAGATGATAATAGGCGGAGTTGAGATTCCGTATGAATTGGGTCTTATCGGACATTCGGATGCCGATGTGCTTCTTCACGCGATAATGGATGCGCTCCTCGGAGCGGCAGCTCTCGGGGATATAGGAAAACATTTTCCGGATACGGACGAGCGGTATAAAGATATTTCATCCCTTAAGTTACTGGGGATCGTTGCTGATCTTATAGCAGATAACGGATTTATCATCGAGAACATTGATGCGACTATAATAGCACAGAAGCCCAAGATGAGGCCCTACATCGATGAGATGAGGTTTCGTATTTCCGAGACACTCGGAATAGAAGTTACCCAGGTAAACGTCAAGGCAACTACAGAAGAGGGACTCGGATTTACCGGAAACGGTGAAGGAATAAGCTCCCAGGCAGTCTGTATGTTGTCTGCTGCGGCGGACCTTCGTGATGAAAGCATTGCTGTTGCCACTGACGCTGATGGTGAGTTTGTACGTCCATGCGGAGCGTGTGGCGGCTGTATCGCAGCAGACCAGGCAGATACAGGTATATACGACAGAAAGAAAACAGACAGGAAAGATAAGAAAAATAAAAAAGACAAGAAAACCAAGAAAAAGAAGAAATAAAACAGGAGAGTATTCCGATGAAAATATACAATTCACTTACAAAAAAAGTTGAGGAGTTTGTACCGAATGTACCCGGAAAGGTCAATATGTACACATGCGGACCTACGGTTTACCATTTTGCCCATATCGGGAACCTTAGAAGCTACCTTATGGAAGATGTGCTTGAAAAACTGCTGAGATTCAGCGGTTATGATGTAAAGCGTGTCATGAACATAACCGATGTAGGCCACCTGTCATCCGATGCCGATACCGGTGAGGACAAGATGCTAAAGGGCGCAAAACGTGAGCACAAGACAGTTATGGAGATAGCAAAGTTCTATACGGACGCTTTCTTTGCCGATTGCGCAAAGCTTAATATCAAGACTCCTGATGTTGTGGAGCCGGCTACAAACTGCATCCCCGAATTCATCCACATGATCGAGGTTCTCCTTGAGAAGGGCTATGCGTACAAAGCAGGCGAGAACGTATACTTTGACACATCAAAACTTGACAATTACTATGTGTTCGGCAATCAGAACGAAGAAGAACTTATGGTTGGTGTAAGGGACGATGTTACCGAAGATGAGAACAAACGTAACAAAAATGATTTTGTCCTCTGGTTTACCAAGTCGAAGTTCGAAGACCAGGCGCTTAAATGGGACAGTCCCTGGGGTGTAGGCTATCCGGGATGGCATATTGAGTGCTCATGCATCAGCATGAAGCATCTGGGCGAATATATGGATATCCACTGCGGAGGTGTTGATAACATGTTCCCGCATCACACGAACGAAATAGCCCAGTCGGAGGCTTTTGCCGGTCATAAATGGTGCAATTACTGGTTCCATGTGCATCATCTTAACGACGAGACCGGTAAGATGAGCAAATCAAAGGGTGAATTCCTGACTGTGTCATTGCTTGAAGAAAAGGGTTATGATCCGCTTGTATACCGTCTGTTTACGCTTCAGAGCCATTACCGCAAGCCTCTTGTGTTTACTTATGATGCGCTTGATCAGGCAGCCAAGACGTATAAAAAACTTAAGAATAAGATAGCATCACTTGACTGTGCCGGTGATGTTGATGAGGCAGCCGGGAAGGAGTGGCATGACAAGTTTGCCGAGGTTGTCGGAAACGATGTGAATACGGCGATGGGGCTTACGCTCGTATACGATGTGTTAAAGAGTGATCTGAACGGGGCGACCAAGAGAGCCGTGATTGATGATTTTGACTATGTTCTGGGACTGAAACTGACTGAAGCAGCCGATGGCAAGGCAGGTGGAGGTCTTGGAGCCGGTGCGGATTCGGGAACATTTAACGGTAACGTTGACGGAATAGACGATCCGGATCTTGTGGCTCACATAGAAGAAAAAATAGCGGAGCGAGCTGCTGCCAAGAAAGAGAAGAACTTTGCCCTTGCGGATGAGATAAGAGCGCAGCTTCTTGCAGAGGGAATCGTACTGGAGGATACACGCGAAGGTGTTAAATACCATAAAGGATGATTTTGGGCTTACCGGGTCTGATCCGGGACAGTATTCGCCGCTTTCACTTGCATTTATCGGAGACAGTATATACGGAGCCATAGCCAAAAGCGTTGTGGTACTACGGGGAAACTGCCCCGCAAATGCGCTTGATCATAAGGCAGTCAAATATATCAAGGCGGTAAGTCAGGCTAAAGTTGCGGATCAACTGGTAGATAAAGGGCTTCTGACTGATGAGGAGACGGCTGTATATAAGCGTGGGCGAAACGCAAAATCACCTACCACAGCGAAAAATGCTCCGGTCGGGGATTACAGGAAGGCTACGGGGCTTGAGGCACTTGTAGGATACCTGTATTTAAAAGGCGATATGGACCGTGTACTGGAGATTATGAAGATAGCGGTTGAATTTCTTGATTCGTAAAGATTGGGTTTAATACCTGTTTGGGGAAGAATTACCGGGATATGGGATACGAAGAATTCACAATAGAAGGACGCAACGCTGTCATAGAGGCGCTTCGCGCAGGTAAGACTATCGACAGGCTGTTTGTTCTCGACGGCTGTAGCGACGGGCCTGTTTCTACGATAAAACGCGAAGCTAAGAAGAGAGATGTGCAGATCAAGTTTGTTGATAAGGACAGGCTTGACAGCATGAGCACTACAGGCCATCATCAGGGCGTTATCGCAAAGTGTGCCGCATATGAATATGCGGAGGTTTCCGATATCCTGAAGAAGGCTGAAGATGCAGGGGAAGATCCTTTTATAATACTGCTTGATAACATAGAGGACCCGCATAATCTCGGAGCGATTATAAGGTCAGCCAATCTTGCCGGAGCACATGGAGTTATCATTCCGAAAAATCGTGCCGTTGGTCTTACCGCAACGGTTGCAAGAACGAGTGCGGGAGCACTTAACTATACACCTGTTGCAAAGGTTACGAATCTCGCAAGGACTATAGATGACCTGAAGAAGAGCGGGATATGGATAGCCTGTGCCGATATGGACGGGCAGTTGATGTATGATCAGAACCTTACCGGACCGATCGGACTGGTGATAGGGAACGAAGGAGACGGTGTAAGCAGACTTGTCAAAGAAAAGTGCGACTACGTATGCTCGATTCCTATGAAAGGTGATATTGATTCCCTTAATGCATCGGTTGCGGCAGGTGTGCTGATGTATGAAGTGGTTAGACAAAGGCAGATGGGAGGGACCCACGAGTTATCTTGCACGAAGTGCTAGATGCCACCCGGCGAGGGTGGGAGGTCCGCGTCTGCACCGCGAGCCCCTGTCGACGAAGTCGACTTAATTGGCGAGCGACCTTAGAAAAGGCAGATGGGAGTTGATAAACCGTGAAATCCGACCTGGAACTTATCCTTGCTCTTCGCGACGGCGACGGCAAAGCCATTGACCAGATAATAGACAGATATAAGGACCTGGTTCGTAAAAAAGCCGGAAGCATGTTCATACTCGGTGCAGATAAAGAGGATCTGATCCAGGAAGGTATGATCGGACTCTTTAAAGCGGTTCGTGATTATGATCCGGGAAGGGACGCAAGCTTTCATACTTTTGCGGATCTGTGTGTATCACGTCAGATGTATAAGGCTGTGGAAGCCGGAAACCGCAAGAAACATGCGCCGCTGAATTCATATATATCAATTTATGAGGACGAATCAGACAGCACAAATAGCGAAGACGGGGCAGGCATTCCGGAAATGCTTCTCGCGCAGGCGGGTAAGAGCCCGGAGGATATGCTTATAGACAGGGAGACCGCTGAAAGTCTTGAACAGGAAATATATGAGGGTTTGAGTGATTTTGAACAAAAAGTTCTGAACCTGAAACTTACGGGATTATCATATTCGGACATTGCCAAGATCCTCGGACGTGATGAAAAATCAACAGATAATGCCCTTTCCAGAATAAAGGTCAAAGTCAGGAAGATACTTGATAGAAAATGAAGCAGATAAAGATAGCATTTACGGATTTCTGGGATGTCTTTGATCCTGCAGATAATTTCATAACAGAGGCGCTTAGGAAAAACTTCGAGGTCAGCATATGTGATGATCCCGATTTTGTTTTTTGCTCCATATTCGGGCGCAAGCATTTGAAATACGATTGTGCCAAGGTGTTCTATACGGGTGAGAACATTGAACCGGACTTTAATCTTGTTGACTATGCATTGGGATTTCCCGAGATGGATTATTATGACAGGTATTTACGCCTCCCGCATTATGTTTTGTACCCTCGCGCCTGTGAACTTGCCGTAAAAAAGCCTTTAATGACGGATGAGGAATTACTGTCGAGGGATTTTTGCAGTTATGTCATAAGTAATGCGGTATCGGCGACAGAGCGCGGGATAATGCTTGATAAACTTGGCAGATACAAGGCTCTTGCATCCGGCGGAAGATATCATAATAACGTGGGTGGGCCTGTAGCCGATAAGATAAACTTTTCGAAGGGTTATAAATTCTCAATCGCATTTGAGAACAGCTCATCCCGGGGCTATACTACCGAAAAGATAATGGAAAGCTTCGCTGCAGATACTGTTCCGATATACTGGGGGAATCCTGATATCGCAAGGGAGTTTAATCCTGACAGTTTCGTCAACTGCCATGATTTTGACCGTTTTGAGGATGTGATCGAATATGTCAGGAAGATCGACAACGATGACGGGTTGTATCTCAAGATGGTAAGATCCCCGATAGTGCGCGAGGATTCGCTTGCGGCAAAGTGCCTGGACAAGAACTATCTTGCTGATTATCTGTACAGGATATGTTCGCAGGACCCTAAGGAAGCCATAAGGCGGAACCGGATATATCAGGGCAAATACTATGAGGATGAAGCAAGAGCACACGAGAAGATGGATGCAGTCCTGAGACTTCCGAGGAGGTTTGTCAGGGGAATGAAAAATATAATGAAAAAATAAGATTGCTGTATTTGACTTTTATATAGTCACTATGATAGAATCTTCTAGGTTTAGCTGACGTGGCACAGTAGGTAGCGCACCGCATTGGTAGTGCGGAGGTCTCGGGTCCGATTCCCGACGTCAGCATATGTCACGATTGCTTAGCAATCGTGACGCGGCGACATCGCGAAGCGATGTTGGTTCTTGACGAGAGGACGAGTCCTGTGAGCCTCTCGACGAAGTTGAACCAAATGTCCGAGCGTCCTTATTAGGCGACATCTGCATCGCAGATGTTGTTTTTTTATCTTGAGAATAGTTGATCATGCGTAAATTTATCGGAACAAAACAATTCTATAAGAACGTATTTGCCATAGCCCTTCCGATCATGGCCCAAAACGGTATATCCAATATTGTCAACATGCTTGATAATCTTATGGTTGGCCGTATAGGAACAGAGCAGTTGTCGGGCGTCTCTATAGTAAATGACCTGATGTTTGTATACCAGTTGTGCCTGTTCGGAGCTATAAGCGGTGCGGGAATATTTACTGCGCAATATTTCGGTCAGGGGAATGAAAACGGTGTAAGGGACACATTCAGGATTAAACTTGTAATCTGCGGATTTATTATGCTGCTTGGATTTGCAGTATTCGGGTTTGGCGACAGAACACTGATATCCTTCTATCTTCATGAAGGTTCACAATCGGGAGATCTGGCGGCTACACTGCAATACGGGCATGTATATATGATGTTTATGCTTGCGGGACTCCTGCCGCAGGCTGCTGAATTTGTATACTCATCAACCCTGCGTGAGACCGGGGAGACCGTGGTTCCCATGCGTGCAAGCTTTGCTGCCGTACTTATCAATCTGGTTCTTAACTATATTCTTATATACGGTAAATTCGGATTTCCGGTACTCGGAGTTGCGGGTGCTGCAATAGCTACGGCAATATCCAGAATAATACAGGCGCTGATCGTAATACTGTGGACACACAGACATAACGATATCAAGCCGTATATTAACGGTGTCTATTCGTCGTTTAAGGTGGCGGGATCTCTTGTTAAGAAAGTATGCGTTACAGGACTGCCGCTTGTGATTAATGAGAGCCTGTGGTCGATAGGAATAGTTCTGCAAAAACAGAGTTACTCAACCCGTGGTCTTGCGGTCGTTGCCGGACTTAATATCAATTCCACGTTCTTTAATGTATTTTCCATATGTTTCGTTGCCTTCGGGGATGCGGTTGCCATCATTGTAGGTCAGCTTCTTGGAGCAGGAAAGATGGATGAAGCAAAGGATACCGGGCTTAAGATCAATGTTTTCGTTACCGCATCCTGTATAGTGATGGGGTTGGTTGTATTAGCCGCAGCCCCATATCTTCCGGAGTTTTACAATACCACACCGGAGGTAAAATCACTGGCAAGTGATTTTCTCCGTGTGACAGGGTTAATGATGCCGCTGTTCGGACTGTGCCACAGCCTGTACTTTACAATACGTGCGGGCGGCAAGACATTCATCACGTTCCTGTTTGACAGTGCATTTTTGATGGTTGTCGGTGTGCCGCTGGCGTTTGTGCTGACAAGATACACGGGCCTTGATATAGTGAGCATTTATGCAATCTGCGAAGGAACAGCGCTTATCAAGGTGATCATCGGATTTGCGATATCGACAAGCGGAGTCTGGATGCAGAATATCGTTAGTGAGTGAATTACAGGAAAATCTCTGCGCTTATGTCCGTTTAGCCATTGAGAAACGCGACGTGATGTGCTAATATTTGTTATAATTGAATACCAAAGACAGATGGTCTGTGCTTTTTGCATGGTTAAAAGAGAAGTCAGGTGCAAAGCCTGCGCGAACTCGTCACTGTAAGTATGGAGTATGCTTTTGTAGTATGTCACTGGGACAGATGGTTCCCGGGAAGGCGAAGGGCATGTGTTGATATACGAGCCAGGAGAACTGCCATCTGCCTGTACAGAAACAGGGGATATTCCCCGGGTTTAAGGTCACGAGTAATTGATCTGGTACAACATGCAGGTATAGGGTCCCTGTCTGTTATCCCGAATGTAGTTCGGGATGCCACGGCGAGCTTTTTTTGTGTACGCTTCAATACTCATTCCGAATTGCCGGAGTGAGTTTTTTTATATTTAAGTGACAGGAGGAATGTATTATGAAGAAAAAAACCATTGTTATGCTGCTTGGCGTGGCTGCAGCGGTAATGTTTGCGGGATGTGCAAACGTGGATGTTAATGTGACTCCGAAGGCTGATGAGGCAGAAGAATCACAGCAGGAGGCGCAAGAATCAGAAGAGGCGGCAGATGCGGAAAATGCAGCATCGGATCAGGAAAAGGCTGACGAGGTAGCTGCCCTTATCGATGCGATCTACGTTCAGGAGCGAAACGATGAGACAGATGCGCAGTGTGAACTTGCAAAACAGCAATGGGATGCACTGACAGATGCCCAGAAAGAGCTTGTAGAGGGTGAAAATGCGGACCCCGACTACTTCGGAAGAGATACGGGAGACGCTTCAAAGGATGATCCGAAAAACGGCGATGATATTGGGGATAACGAGATACTGGTCGTATCATTCGGCACATCTTTCAACGATTCAAGAGCTGAGGATATAAAGGGAGTAGAGGATGCAATCGCTGCTGCCTATCCGGACTGGGCTGTAAGAAGAGCGTTTACGGCGCAGACGATCATTAATCACATACAGGCGCGTGACGGAGAAAAGATCGACAACATGGATCAGGCTCTTGATCGCGCGGTAGCAAACGGGGTTAAGAATCTTGTAATCCAGCCTACTCACCTGATGCACGGTGCAGAGTATGACGAGCTTACGGCATCACTTGACAAATATGCAGATAAGTTTGAGAGTGTTGCGGTTGCTGAGCCACTCCTCGGAGAAGTAGGAGAGGACGCAAAGGTCATAAACGATGACAAGAAGGCAGTAGCAGAAGCTGTTGTAGCAGAAGCAGTTGCCGATGCAGGCTATGAAAGCCTCGATGATGCTGATAAGGACGGTGCGGCATTTGTATTTATGGGACACGGAACAGCTCATACCGCAAAGGTCAGCTATAGCCAGATGGCAACACAGATGGACAACCTCGGGTACAAGAATGTGTTTATCGGTACGGTCGAAGGCGAACCCGAAGAGACAGCATGCGAAAACGTAATGGAATCTGTCAAGGCAGCAGGCTATAATAAGGTTATCCTCCGCCCGCTCATGGTTGTTGCCGGTGATCATGCAAATAATGATATGGCCGGTGATGATGATGACAGCTGGAAGAGCATATTTACGGCTGATGGGGCATTTGAGAAAGTGGATTGCCAGATAGCCGGACTCGGAAGGATCAAAGAGGTTCAGGATCTGTATGTTGCCCATACCAAGGATGCTATTGACAGTCTTGAAACTGTTACGGCCTCTTCAAAAGAAGGCGGTGAATCATCAACAGAACTTGCGGACGGAACATATTCTGCAGAGTTTATAACAGACAGCAGTATGTTCAAGGTAAACGACGAACTTGACGGAAAGTGCACTCTTACGGTCAAGGACGGTAAGATGACGGCCCATATCACACTTGTGTCCGCTAGTATATTGAATCTTTATCCCGGAACGGCAGAAGATGCACAAAAGGAAGGCGCTGCACTTCTGGAGCCCACAAAAGATACTGTAAAGTACAGTGACGGTACAGAAGAAGAGGTAAACGGTTTTGATGTACCGGTGCCTTATCTTGACAAAGATTTCGATCTTGCGCTGATCGGAAAAAAGGGAAAATGGTATGATCACAAAGTTTCGGTCACAAATCCACAGTAAGTTTACGGTAAGAGCAGTTGCGGCTCTGCTGCCGTTAATAATTGCTTTGTTTGTAACCTCCTGCGCGTCGCAGGGGGTTACAGTGCATTATGTAGCCATAACTATGGAGGGCGGCTCCGGAAAGGCTTATGTCAAGTCACCTGTAGAGATATCCGAAAGAGACGGTGTTACATATGCAAAGCTTATCTGGAACAGCAAAAACTACGACTATGTCATTGTAGATGGCGAAAAGTACTTAAATGAGAATCCCGGCGGACAGTCAACATTTACCGTCCCGGTAAAATCATTTGATGAGCCGTTTGACTTTACAGGGGACACTGTGGCAATGAGTAAGCCTCATGAGATAGAGTACACGATCACATGGGGTGAGATGTGCGAGAGCCTGTCAGCAGAATCCGGCAGTATATCATCGCCTGACAATGGGGGCAGTTTAAAGGATACCGAATTCGGCCGGCGACCGGCAGCTCCCGTTGAATTTCTTGTGGACGGACAGCAGTCTTCGGGAGTGATATCGCTTTCATATGCCGAGGGCTTTGATATAATTAAATACGGTGATTACAGACTTATAAGGATATACGGGGCGGATGATTTTCTCCTTGTGCCTAAGGGTGAGCCTATACCGGAAGTAACGGAGGAAAAAACCGGAGAGAAGGTTGACATAACTATGCTTCAACAGCCAATTGACAGGACATATCTTGTGTCATCATCGGTCATGGACCTGATCAGGCAGATAGGGGCACTTGAATATATAAGGCTTTCCGGGACAAAAGCGGAGGACTGGTCGGTTAAAGAGGCAGCAGACCTTATGAATGAGGGAAGTATAGTGTATGCGGGCAAATACAGGACTCCGGATTACGAACTGATCCTTTCGGAAGGGTGTGATCTTGCCGTTGAAAACACAATGATATACCATGATCCCGAGGTCAAGGAAAAACTTGAGGAGCTCTCGATCCCTGTAATGGTTGAGACGTCAAGCTATGAGAAAGATCCGAGAGGAAGGCTTGAGTGGATCAAACTATATGGAGCTCTCTACGGGAAAGAGACGGAAGCTGACGATTATTTCGAAAAGTGTGAGAAAGAAATAACATCTGTCATAGAAATGGATAAAACCGGCAAAGAGGTTGCGTTTTTCTCTGTAACTGCTTCGGGTTCGATAAATGTCAGAAAACCGGATGATTACATAGCCGGTCTGATTGAACTTGCCGGGGGGAAATATGTTCCCGCTGCATCCGGTACGGCAGAAGCAGGCGGATCCGGTACAATGAACATGCAAATGGAGGATTTCTACGCCGGAACGTATGATGCGGATATACTTATATACAACAGTACTATAAGAGGAGAACTGGAGTCTGTCGCGGATCTTGCAGGTAAAAATCCGCTTTTTTCCGATTATAAAGCGGTTAAAGAGCAAAACGTATACTGCATGACGGGCGATTTTTTCCAGCATCCGACGGACACAGCCAAGTTCCTGTCGGAACTTAGAAACCTGATAGAAGGAAAAGACGGTAATTACACATATTTTGAGAAGCTGAAATGAGAAAAAGGTGCACAGTCGCGTTTACAGCAGTCATTCTACTGCTCATAATAAGCGTGTATACAAACTTAATTACAGGAACAGTTGTTATTTATCCTGCTGATATTTTATCCGCGATCATTGGCAAAACAGCGGGCACCATGGAAGCCGGTGTTATAATGAATATAAGGATTCCAAGAATAATTGCAGCTGTTATTTTGGGTGGTGCATTAGCACTTTCCGGATATATGTTACAGACGTTTTTTAATAATCCTATTGTAGGCCCGTTTGTTCTCGGAATTTCGTCGGGGGCAAAGTTTACGGTTGCGCTCACTCTTATTTTTTCTTTATCCGGAGGGCGAAAGCCCGGGGCGGTTTCACTTGTTATGGCTGCATTTGCCGGAGCTTTGGCTTCAATGATGTTTGTCCTTGCAATCTCTGTCAGGGTCAGGAGTATGGGAATTCTTGTTGTGTGTGGAATAATGGTGGGCTACATATGCTCCGCAATAACCGATCTTATCGTGACTTTTGCCGATGATTCCAATATAGTGAACCTTCATAACTGGTCACTCGGAAGCTTTTCGGGTATCAATATGTCGGATGTCGCTGTTATGACGGTCATAATTGCTGTATGTCTCATTATTTCGGTCATGATAATCAAGCCTATGGGTGCATACAGGCTCGGAGAAAATCTGGCAAGATCGGAAGGGGTTAACATAACATTATTCCGGATCCTTCTGATCATTATATCCAGCCTGCTTGCCGCAACGGTTACGGCATTTGCGGGACCGATCTCGTTTGTCGGGATCGCAACGCCCCACCTATGGAAGGCAATGACAAAAACAAGCTCGCCTGCCGTTATGATCCCGGGCTGTTTTCTGCTTGGGGGCGTGATCACTCTTATATGTGACGGAATAGCAAGGGGACTATTTGCTCCGACCGAAGTTTCTGTAAGCTCTGTGACTGCGGTTTTGCTTGTCCCTGTTGTTATTATAGTCATGATCAGAAGAAAGAGGGAAAATGACTGATCGTATAACAAATGAAAAAAACGGCGAAGGCCTTCATACTTCCAATCTTAACGTCGGCTATGAGAGTGATGTCGTAAAGGATATATCACTTGCGGTATCTCCGGGAAAGATCGTAACGCTTATCGGGCCGAATGGGAGCGGGAAATCAACGATCCTTAAAACTGTAGCCGGACTTTTGGAGCCGCGAGGCGGAGTGATCATGCTTGACGGACTCAGCAAGGCTGATATTGGTTCTAAGGAGGCTTCCAAGATACTTGCCGCAGTGATGACGGGACGCATTAATCCCGAGCTTATGACATGTAAAGACGTTATAGAGAGCGGAAGGTATCCTTACACGGGGTTATTCGGAAAACTGTCGGAAGAGGATGTAAGAAAAGTTGATGAGGCTATGGCTGCAACCGATACCGCGGATATTGCTGACAAGGACTTTCGTAATATCAGTGACGGACAGCGCCAAAGGGTATTGCTTGCAAGGGCGATCGCCCAGGATCCGGGAGTGCTGATCCTTGACGAGCCGACGTCATTTCTTGATATACGTTACAAGATCGATATACTGACTAGGATCCGGAAGCTTGCATCCGAGAAGAATATAGCGGTTCTAATGTCGCTCCATGAACCGGAGATCGCGATGAAACTGTCCGATACAGTTGTAGCGGTAGGGGACGGAAAAGTACTGCGTATGGGGACAGTGGACGAAGTATTTACCGAGAAATTTATCCGTGAACTGTTCAAACTCGGGGATATGGATGTGAGGCTGCTGGGGAGATTATGGTATACGGATGGGGAGCGCCTATCGCCGTTAGGCGATTCTAATGCGCGACACACCTATTGTTCTGCTGATAGGGGGAGCCGATCGAGACATATTATGGTTATGGGCACGATGTCAAACGTGGGTAAAAGTGTCGTAGTTGCAGCACTGTGCAGGATATTTGCCCGGGACGGGTACAAAGTGGCACCCTTCAAGTCGCAGAATATGGCAAACAACTCATTCGTTACCGCTGACGGGCTTGAGATGGGAAGAGCACAGGTAATGCAGGCTGTCTGTGCCGGAGCAGAACCGGATGTACGCATGAATCCCATACTTCTAAAGCCAACGGATGAGTGCGGCTCACAGGTGGTGGTTATGGGTAAACCTGTCGCAAATATGCGTGCCGCCGAGTATTTTGAATACAAAAAATCACTCGTTCCCACTATTAAGGCTGCATATGAGAGCCTTTCCTCCGAATATGATATCATCGTTATCGAGGGCGCAGGCTCTCCTGCCGAGATCAACCTCAGGGATAATGATATAGTAAACATGGGACTTGCCGAAATGCTTGACGCTCCGGTGCTTCTTGTGGGAGATATAGACAGGGGCGGGGTGTTTGCACAGCTTATCGGAACCCTTGATCTTCTCGAAAAGAATGAAAGGGACAGGGTAAAAGGTCTTGTCATCAACAAATTCAGGGGAGATGCTGATCTTCTGGCGCCGGGGATCGACATACTAAAGGAAAAGGCAAAGTGTGACGTGACCGGTGTGATCCCCTTTATGGATCTGAATATTGATGATGAGGACTCTCTTTCCGACAGATTCACAAGAAGAGAACCGAAGGAATTTGACATTGTTGTCATAAGACTTCCTCATATAGCCAATTACACTGATTTTGACGTTTTCGAAGAATCGGACGATATTTCCGTAAGATACGAAAACATGCCCGGGCGGATAGGTAAGCCGGATATGCTCATAATTCCGGGAACCAAGAACACGGCCGGAGACTTAAAATGGCTTAAAACCTCGGGAATTGCCGACTCGATCGTAAAACTTGCCGCTGAAGAAGTACCTGTATTCGGTATATGCGGGGGATACCAGATGCTCGGCCGTAATATAAGCGATCCCGATGGTGCTGAGGGAGGTATAAGTGAGACTGGACTTGAGCTTCTTCCTGTTGATACGGTAATGAGTTCCTCGAAAACGAGAAAATCATTTGCGGGGAGAATATGTGAACCGACAGGGGTATTATCGCATCTTGGAGGACGTGAGATAAAAGGCTATGAGATACATATGGGGCAAACAGAGCCGTTTGACAGAGTCTTTGAATTTACATCCGAAGGAAGCGGATATTGTCGCGGTAATATTTACGGAACATATGTACACGGTTTATTTGACGAGAATATGGTGGCGGCGGACATTGTCCGGGCTGTGTCGGAGCTAAATAAAAAGAGTGTTGATATATCAGCTCTTTCCGATAGGACCGGGTATAAGCAGAGCCAGTATGATCTTCTGGCAGACACGGTACGAAAGAGCCTGGATATGGATGCCATTTACAGGATGATCGGATACAATGACAAAAGATGAACTTTTTGAGATAATCATAGATAAGCCTGATGAGAGTGCTTATAAAAGGGCTAAGAAGAGATTTGATTCTCTGGCGAAGCCCCTCGACGGATTCGGCTCTTTCGAGGCAGCGATATGCAAAATCGCCGCGGATCAGTGTACCGACAAGCCGGATATATCCAAAAAAGGGCTTGTAATAATGATCGCCGACAACGGAGTCACATGCGAAGGAGTATCCCAGACATCCTCGGATGTAACTCTTTCGGTTGCAAGACTGATGGGAGCGGGAAAAAGTACTGTAGGAGTAATGACCGAGGGCTATCCGGTTGACATAATTCCGGTAGACGTAGGAATAAACTCTGATGAGAAAATCCCGGGAGTTACAGATTTGAAGGTAAAGAAAGGAACAGGAAACATCTCAAAAGAGCCGGCTATGACCGAGGAAGAGTGTCTTGGCACCATAAGCGCCGGAATGTCTGCGGCGGATAAGTGCATGGAGCGTGGAATTAAGATAGTTGCAACAGGAGAGATGGGGATCGGCAATACGACAACATCCACGGCATTGTTCTGTGCGCTGTCAGGGTGTGAAGTTGAAGATGCGGTCGGCAGGGGAGCAGGGCTTTCGGATGACGGCCTGAATAAGAAAACGGATGTTATAAAAAGATCCCTGACCTTTCATAAATTAAATAACACCACCGCAAAAGCACTTGAAAAATCATATGTTTTCAATGCACTAAAATGTGTCGGAGGGCTCGACATTGCTGGACTTACAGGATTGTATACAAGATGCGCACAGCTCGGGATAACAGTTGTTATAGATGGCTTCATAAGTGCAGTGGCAGCTCTTACTGCCGTAAGCTTCAACCCGGGTGTAAAGGGATACCTTCTTGCTTCGCACAGCGGAAGGGAAAAAGGTTGTCAGAAGGTACTCGATATGCTGGATCTGGTTCCGGTCATACACGGAGATATGGCTCTCGGAGAAGGAACCGGAGCTGTTATGCTGTTTCCGCTGCTTGATATGGTTATGTCAGTCTATAATAACGGAATGTCTTTTTCGGATACCGGAATTGCCCAATATGAGAGGTTTGATATATGATCACGGTAGTGTCAGGGCCGCCCGCAAGCGGAAAATCCGCTCTTGCCGAGGATATTGCAATGAAAGAGCCTTACACTGACAGGTATTACATAGCCACCATGAAAGTTATGGATGATGATGGCGCAAGGAGAGTCAGAAGGCACAGACAGGCAAGGTCAGGCAAGGGATTTACCACATTTGAGATAGAAACCGGAATAGAGACAGCCGATAGACTCATAAGAGAGCCGCAAAACAGCGTGATATTGCTTGAATGCGTTGCAAATCTTGTGGGGAATATGATGTATGACCTGCCCGATATTTATACGCTCTGCCGCTCCGGCAAGGAAGGCGAAAATGATTTTGCCCGAAGGGCTGCGGATAAGATATTTGAGCTGGGCGAAAAGGTCGGAAGCCTTGTTGTTGTGACGAGCGAATATGAAGACAATGATCAGGACGATATGGATACGGCTTTATATAAAAGATTACTGGGATTGGTTAACATAATTCTAAAAAACAGGTCTGACCGGTTAATTTGTACACAATAAATGAACTGCGAAGGACATAGAAGGGGAAAACCGATATAAACGGGAGGTAACGGATAAAATGAGAATTCTAAGATGCATACCGGCGGCTTTTTCGATGTATTCGAAGATCCCGGTGCCGGGATTTCGGGGGAAGGATGAGGATATCCAAAACTGCATAATGTTTCTGCCGCTTGTGGGGGCTGTTATCGGAGCCGTAATGTTCTTCCTGATACGTCTCCTGTCATATCTACCGGCTCCGGTATCGGTAAGGGCAATGATACTTGTTACAGTTCCGCTCGTAATAACAGGCGGATTTCATATCGACGGGTTCATGGATACTGTTGATGCGCGAAGCTCACTTAAATCACCTGAAGAGAAGCTTGAGATCATGAAGGATCCGCATATTGGAGCGTTTGCCGTAGTACGTTTACTGATACTTGGCATAATTGCAGTAAGTTCGCTTGTAGTCATAATAAACCTCGACTCCCAGTCGGAGCGCCCGATCTATGTGCTTGCATGCGGAGCATTTACGGTTTCAAGAGCCATTGCGGCACTTACATCTGTTTATATGAAAAAAGCCAGAAATGACGGAATGCTCGCAACGGAAACAAAAGAGAGCGGGAATGCATGTACCGTAGCTCTTATGATCCAGCTTATTGCGGCTGCCTCGCTTATGGCATACCTTAATGCTGTATACACCGGCATAATACTCGCCGTATTCATTATATTTACGCTGTTTTACAGGCATATGACCATAAAAGAGTTTGGCGGAGTTACGGGAGATACGGCAGGTTACTATGTCACAACCTCAGAAGTCTTTGCACTTGCAGCCCTTGCAGTGGCTGCGATGCTGCTTATGGGGCGTGTCTGAGGATCGGGTGATCTTTTCAATCAGAGTTCAAAGGGAGAAAAATGGAAATAAACAAGACGATCATCATTATCCGGCATGGAAAGACCGCATATAACGCTCTCGGCAAATACATGGGCCGGGGCATAGATGAGGAACTGTCCGATGACGGAATAAGGGAGATAATAGCCAAAAGAGACGGCTTGCGCTCAATATCTGAAGGAGCGGTTATATTTACGGGCCCTCTTAAACGTGCCAAAGATACAGCCGGACTTATTTTCTATGATAAAGATATCAGGATCGTGGATGAACTTACGGAAATCGACTTCGGGGATTTTGAGGGCAAATCGGCTGCCGAGCTGTCTGATGATCCGCGTTACCAGCAGTGGATCGACTCGGACGGAACGTTGCAATTCCCGAACGGAGAAGGCATTGAAGAGTTTCGGGCAAGGACACTGAATAGTTTACATAACATTATTAAAATGTCCGGTGACAATGACAGGATAGCAATAGTATGCCATGGTGGCTGTATCATGGCGATAATGAGCGGACTTTGCGGCGGGAAATACCATGATTATCTGATACCGAACCTTGACGGGTATATATTACGGGTGACTGTGAACGATGAGAGATTATCTGATATTACATATGATCGCATTGGCGGGCGGAATATGGCTTGATCTGTGTCTGGGAGATCCTCATACGCTCCCGCACCCTATAAGGGCGATCGGTGCTCTTATATCTAAGCTTGAGAGCCGGCTGTATCCGGATAATGCCGAATTGCCGGGAAATAAACAGGGTCTGATATTCAGGGGATTCCTGCTGTGGCTGGCTGTTATGGTAGCAACGGTCACGGTCACATCGGCTATAGTCATAGCATCGGCGTTTGCGGGCAAAGTAATGTTTATTGCAGTTGAGGCAGTCTTCACATACTATTGCCTCGCGGCAAGGTCTTTGCGGGATGAAAGCATGAAAGTGTACAGATGCCTGCAGGATGAGCCACAAATGGAAAAATCATATGCCGGGGAAGTCGATACCGGGCGTCTTACAAAAGCAAGGGACGCACTTTCCATGATAGTCGGCCGTGATACAGATCGGCTCGACGAGTCCGGTATCGTGTGCGCAACAGTTGAAACAGTAGCTGAGAATACATCCGACGGGGTCATAGCACCGCTTTTGTACGCTGCGCTGGGCGGGCCGATCCTTGGGATGTGCTACAAAGCCATAAACACCATGGATTCCATGATCGGCTACAGGAACGACAGATATGAGTACTTCGGCAGGTTTGCCGCAAGGGCTGATGATGTGGCAAACTTTATACCGTCGAGACTAAGTGCCCTGATTATGATCATATCTGCGGGCCTTATCAGTCTGTATACGGGGATAATAAGCCGTTTCGGAACCCCCATGGACAAAAGAGAGCCTGTTTATTCACCAAAGAGAGCCTTGGCAGTATACAGGCGTGACCGGAATAAACACAAGAGCCCTAACAGTGCACAGACAGAGAGTGTCTGCGCCGGTGCACTCGGAATCAGACTCGGGGGAAGGAGCTATTATGGCACAGTACCTGTTGACAAGCCGTATATCGGGGATGATGTCCGCAAGATCGAAGCAGAAGATATCAGGCGTGCCATTAAGCTTATGTTTGTAACTGAAGGGGTGGCTGTGATGATAATCTGCAGTTCGGCTTTTATAATTTTATAAGGAGTGTCGCGCATGAAAATCGACTTCGTCGATGAGCGCTCCACGTGTAGACAGGGTCCCACCGCTCTGCGGTTCCCCCTATCAACATATCATGGAGGCGACATTTATAACAACAGTGTTGATATTGATTTTTCGGTAAATCTGAACCCGTATGTAACCGACGAACTAAAAGCCATCATTAATGAGGCGGCATCCGAGGGTATGGCATCGGCGTCCTTTTACCCGGATCCGGACCAGAAGGCTGTCAGATCCGCTCTGGCGGATATGGAGAATATAGACATGGAATGTGTATTTGCGGGGAACGGAGCATCCGAATTACTACTCGCAAGTGCACGTATGCTTAACCCCGGGAAGGCTCTTTTGATCGAGCCATGTTACACCGGATATGAGTATGCACTTAAGTGTGTACGGGATTGCGGGATCAGACGGTATTTGCTGAGGGAAGAAGAAGGGTTCTGCCTTACAGAAGATGTTCTTGATGCGATCACGGATGATATTGAAGTGATCTGTCTTGCCGATCCGAACAATCCGACAGGGAAGAACGTAGACGGAAATCTGCTGGAGAAGATACTCGGCAGATCGGATGAGCTGAATATCAGTGTAGTACTTGACCGGAGCTTTTATATGCTCTCGAATGCGTATAACAAAAACACTGATGAGAAGTATGTGGAACTGATCTCAAAATACAAAAACCTTTATGTCATAAAATCATTTACCAAGTGTTTTGCACTCCCCGGGATCAGGATGGGATACGTTATAAGCAGCTCTGACAACGTTTTGAAGCTATCACGCCACCTTCCGGAATGGAATTTGCCATCGGTGGCTGATGCACTTATGAGAAGAATATCTGTTTATGCGAAAAACGGAAAATTCTATCGTGATTCAATTGAGCAGATCAAAACCGAACGCAGTTTTCTTATGAAAGAATTATCCGGAACCGGATTTAAGGTATTCGAAAGCGATACAAATTTCCTCCTGATAAAGAGTCATAAAAACATCTATGAGAAGCTTCTGGACAAAGGTATACTAATCAGAAAATGTGATGATTTTTACGGACTGAGCGGGGACTTTTACAGAATAGCTGTAAAGGGCAGGGAAGATAATATACATCTTATTGAAGCACTTGCCGGCATGTAGAACGTAGGATTACTGAAATTTCGACCAAAAGAGATAGATAAATGAATAATCAGAATAAAACCGTTGAACTATTAAAGCCTGCCGAGATAGAAAAACGCAGTTTTGAGATCATATCCGAAGAACTTGAAAACACGGAAGTTGTTATAAACGGAAATGTTCCTGTAACCGGTGCGGAAGATGCGAAGGTTATGTCCGTTATCAAAAGGTGTATTCATACAACGGCAGACTTTGACTATGCTAAAACAATGTACTTTTCGGACAGAGCTGTTGATACTCTCGAAGACCTTATAAAAAGCGGTGCAACAGTCGTTACCGACACCAATATGGCACTTTCCGGGATAAACAGGAAAGAACTTTCCAAATACGGATGCAGTGCGTTCTGCTTCATGTCGGATGAGGCAGTTGCAAAAGAAGCTGCAGATCGGCAGGTGACAAGGGCTCATGTTTCGATGGAACATGCAATGGAGATCGAAGGGGATGTGATCTTCGTCGCCGGAAACGCTCCGACTGCACTTATAACGCTGGGTGAACACTTTGACACAGGCATATACAGACCGGCATTTATAGTGGGTGTTCCGGTTGGCTTTGTTAATGTCACTGTTTCAAAGGAAATGATCAGGGGAACGGGGATTCCCTGCATACTTAATATGGGACGTAAAGGCGGCAGCAATGTTGCCGCAGCCATAATCAACGCTGTGCTGTATGGCATGAGATAGTAGAGTATGATCACGAAGGACTTAAAATACGGATTTACAACAGGAAGCTGTGCCGCTGCGGCCGCAAAGGCAGCAACCCTTATGCTTTTTGAACAAAGGAGTACGGACACGGTTTCCGTAATGACTCCTGCCGGGGTCAGGTATGATGCACCGGTCGAGGAAGTTATGTTAACCACAACGGAAGCTTCATGTGCCGTTAGAAAACCCGGAAGTGACGATCCTGACGTTACGGCGGGCATACTCATATATGCAAAGGCAAGTCTTGCGGCGGATAATTGCAAAAGTGCCGGTAAATATAAGGACCGTGTGATCATAGAAGGCGGAGAGGGCATCGGCAGGGTTACAAAACCGGGGCTTGACCGGCCGGTGGGGGATGCGGCGATCAACACAGTACCCCGCCGGATGATTGAGGCGGAAGTAAGGTCTGTCGCCGAAGAATACGGATATTCCGGCACCATCAGTATAGTAATATCAGCTCCCGAAGGAGCAGCAATCGCCGGGAAGACGTTCAACCCCCGGCTCGGTATAAAAGGCGGAATATCAATAATAGGCACAAGCGGTATAGTGGAGCCTATGAGTACAAAGGCGATAGTTGACACGATAGCCGTAGAGCTGCGGCAGCTTAAAGAGATGGGATGTGATATTGCCGTCGTATCACCCGGAAACTACGGACTTGATTTTATGAGGGAAAACTACGGCTATGATCTTGATAAAGCCGTAAAGTGTTCTAATTACATCGGAAAAACAATAGATATAGCCCATAATCTCGGCTTTTCCGGTATGGTCCTCGTAGGGCATGCCGGAAAGCTCGTTAAAGTTGCGGGCGGGATAATGAACACCCACTCAGCCGAAGCCGACTGCAGGATGGAACTTATGGCAGCGGCTGCCGCAAGGGCGGGCGCTCCGGGAGATATAATCAACCCCATCCTTGACTGTGTATCGACGGATGAAGCGATAAAGCTGATGACAGATGCCGGAATAGAGAAAAAGTGTTTTGAGTATATTATGGAGCGGATCGGTCATTATCTGACAAAACGTGCGCAGGATATGAAGATCGGATGTATCGTTTATTCCAATAAATACGGGCTGCTCGGTAAGTGCGGACCCGGGGAACTATTCGAAAAATCGTTTGGAGAGAGCAGATGATCCATTTTGTAGGGGCAGGCCCGGGAGCCGTCGACCTGATCACGGTCAGGGGAATGAAACTCATAGAGGAAGCGGATGTAATAATCTATGCGGGAAGTCTTGTTAATCCGCGCCTTCTGGACTATGCCAAAAGAAAGCCGGACATATACAACAGTGCGGAGATGACTTTGGAAGAAGTATCCAAAGTTATGTTAACCACAGACAAAGAAGGAAAGAATGTTGTAAGGCTTCATACCGGAGACCAGAGTATATACGGGGCAATACGCGAACAGATGGACATTCTTGATGCCAATGGAGCGGAATATGACTCTACGCCGGGAGTCAGCGCCTGCTTTGGGGCAGCGGCATCCCTGAATATCGAATACACGCTTCCCGACGTGACGCAGACGCTTATCATTACCCGGATGGAAGGTAAAACAGCGGTTCCGGGCAGGGAAAGCATAGAGTCACTGGCTTCTCACAAAGCCTCGATGGCTGTTTATCTAAGTGTTGGAATGGCGTATGAACTCTCCGAACGGCTGATCGCAGGAGGGGTAGCGCCACAAACGCCTGCCGCGATTGTGTATAAAGCAACATGGCCTGAAGAAAGAACAGTCATATGCACGGTAGCGACTCTGGGCGAGAGTGCAAAGGAAGCAGGGATCACCAAAACTGCAATAATACTTGTGGGAGATGCGGTTACACATACGGACTATTCAAGATCGAAACTCTACGCCCCTGATTTTTCAACGGAGTATCGAACTTCCGGGAAGAGTTCGTAAAATAAAGGTTAATACAATGATAAAGGATATTATCTGCTTTAACGAAAACGGCCGTAAAACCGCCCGAAAAATAAACAGCGCAGCCCAAAAGGCGGGAATAGAATGCGCAAACCTGTTTTTCTGCAACAGCGGCAATACACAGGAAGGTTTTGAGAGCATAGGGCTGGATGATTTTGCCCGCAGGGGCTTTAGTGAGGGGCATGCACTCATATTTGTCGGTGCTGTCGGTATAGCATCCCGGGCAATTGCGCCCTATGTAAAGGATAAGCTTACGGACTGCCCGGTTATCGTCATTGATGATGCCGGAACATTTGTGATCCCCGTACTTTCCGGACATGCGGGCTCTGCCAACAAGCTGGCCATGATCCTGGCAAAGCTTATCGGAGCCATCCCCGTCATAACAACGTCAACAGATGTTAACGGTGCTTTTTCGGCCGATGTGTTTGCCGCAGAAAACCGCCTTACGATACAAAACCGCGAAGGGATCAAAAAGGTCAGCGCCAGGGCGATAGAGGGCAAGCCGATAACCTTATCGATAAAAGACTATCCGCCGGCCGAACCGGTTGACATAATATTAGCGGATGAGACCGATAGAGAGTATTCACTTCTCCTAAAACCCAAGGAATATGTTGTCGGGCTCGGAATGAAGAAGGGCAAGGATCCAAAGGATGCGGAGGAGTTTATACTTGGGAAACTGCGTAAGGCCGGCATCAAAACAGACGATGTGTACGCTGTCGCAACATTGGATATAAAGGCCGAAGAGCCGGCGATCCGGGCATTTTCATCAAAATACAGGATACCGGTGATAGCATTTGAAGCCGCGGTGCTTGGTAAGGCGCCAGGTGATTTTACCCCTTCGGAATTTGTAAAAGAGACAGTAGGAGTGGACAATGTATGTGAAAGAGCGGCAGCACTTGCGGCAGGCCCTTCGGGGAAAATCATATGCAAAAAGACTAAAGGCGATGGAATCACACTGGCAATAGCCGGGAGGCGGATATGAGCAGGATATATGTGGCCGGGATCGGTCCCGGCAGCATTTCGGCAATGACTGAGGACGCGAAGAGAGCCATAGAAAACAGTGATGTTATTGTCGGCTATAAAGTATATACAGATCTGGTAAGAGAGCTTTGCGAAGACAAAGAGATAATTGACAGCGGTATGAGGCAGGAGATTGAAAGGTGCATGCTCTGCGTAGATCTTGCAAAGAGCGGCAGGACGGTCAGTCTTATATGCAGCGGAGATGCGGGAGTGTATGCGATGGCTTCCCCTATGCTTGAAGTGGCGCAGGAGGCAGGCTTTTCGGATGTTGTGATCGTTCCCGGGGTAACTTCCGCCTTGTCGGGTGCCGCTGTGCTTGGTGCACCCCTGTCCCATGATTTTTGCACCATAAGCTTAAGTGATCTGCTCACTCCATGGGAGACTATAGAAAAGCGTCTGAAACTTGCGGCGCAGGGGGATTTTTGCATTGCACTGTATAATCCGGCCAGCCGTAAGAGGGCGGATTATCTGAAAAGGGCATGTGAAATACTGATGCAGGAGCTTCCTGAGGGCAGAGTGTGCGGATATGTCAGAAATATCGGAAGATGCGGGGAAGAGTCGAAAATATGTACGCTTCGCGAACTGTCGGATGAGCCGGCAGATATGTTCGTTACGGTATTTATAGGTAATTCCCGAACTTACGCAAAGGACGGCAGGATGATCACGCCGAGAGGATATAAACTGAAGTGAAGATAATGATTTTTTCCGGAACAAGTGAAGGAAGAAGATTGTCAAAGATGCTCTCATCGGAGGGTATCGCGCATTTTGTGTGTGTTGCCACCGGCTATGGGCGAAATATTATGCCGTCTTCCGACATCGTAACCGTTAATGCCGGCCGGCTGGATGCGGACGGAATGCGGGAATATATGGCGGAAAAGGGATTCGGAAGAGACGATATCGTCGTGGACGCGACTCACCCGTATGCCGTGGAGGTTTCCGAAAATATACAAAAAGCCGTACAAAAGACCGGCTGCAGGATCATAAAGGTTGCAAGATCCTCTGAAACGGATGCCGGAAGATGCTTTGGGACAATGGGGGATTTTGCCGCATTTATTGACGGGGAAGAAGGAAATATACTGCTTACCACCGGCACAAATACGCTGGATGAGTATTGCACCCGCGTATCGCCACAAACGCTTGAGCGGACATATGTGAGGGTCATCCCTTCAAAGGAGAGCGTTGATACAGCCTTGTCATGCGGGATCGAGGGTTCACATATCATTGCGATGCAGGGACCTTTTACATACGACATGAACCGGGCGGTGTTTGAGCAGTTTCAAATAAGACATATGCTTACAAAGGAGAGCGGAGCAGCAGGCGGTTTTCCGGAAAAGTGCGATGCCGCGGATTCCCTCGGGGTGTCGGTAAACGTAATAGCAAGGCCGGCAGCCGGAGAGGGTGTGAACGTATTTGAGGCTTACGGGATCATAACAGGCAGGGAATATGTCCCCAAACGCCGGATAGTGCTTGCGGGCTTCGGACCCGGGAGAAAATCATCCGCCACGCATGACGTTACCGATGCTGTTTGCCGTGCGGATGCGGTGTTTGGCGCCACAAGGCTCCTTGCCGGGGTAAGAGCGCCGCGCAAGTACGAAATGTATATGGCGGAGGATATTATAAGGGTCTTGGAAGAAAACAGGGATATAGAAAACGCCGTCGTATTGTTTTCGGGAGATCCGGGCTTCTACAGCGGCGCAAAAAGTGCCGCCACAAAGTTTAAGAAATGGGACAGCGGTGCGGATGTGCGGATATTAAGCGGAGTATCATCCGTCTCATATCTGGCTGCAGCGGCAGGTGTCACATGGGAAGACGCGGCTCTTGTCAGCATACACGGCAGGAACATGGTACGGGATATTGACAGACTCATTGAATCTGTCAAGACTAACGGCAAGACTTTTGCCCTTGTATCGGGAGACTCTGACATCAGAAAGGTTGCCGGGATCCTCTACGAGCTGGAACTTCCGGTCAATGTCCTTCTCGGATGCGATCTGTCGTATGAAAACGGGAAGATTGTATCTATGAGCCTTAAAGAGGCTATGGAATATGAAAATGATGGAATAATAACAGTGTTATTTATTAACGATAAACCGGTAAAAGAGAAGCTTACACCGGGATTTGATGACAGTGATTTTACAAGAGACAGCGTCCCCATGACTAAAGAAGTCATACGGCATGAGAGTATACGCCGTCTGGATCTGTGTAAGGGAGATATAGTCTATGATATAGGCGGGGGAACGGGATCGGTTGCCATAGAGGCTGCATCGGTTGATCCGTCACTATCGGTTACGACAATAGAGCGGGATCCTAAAGCAGTTAAGCTCATTAAAGAAAACATAGAAAAGTTTGGTTTACATAATATCGAGGTCATAGAGGGAGATGCCGCAGATGCTCTTGCGGATCTTGACTGCCCGGACTGTGTATTCATCGGTGGCTCGGGCGGCAAACTCGACAGGATCATCGAAACCCTGGCACAAAAAGGGACTGGTATACGTTTTGTAGCAAATGCCGTTACACTTGAGACAATGGATGAGATCAGGCGGATCACCGGCAAATACAATGCATCGGATGTCAGGATGGTACAGATCGCGGTTTCGGATATAAAAGCGGTGGGCGATCATCATATGATGCAGGCGCAAAATCCAGTCACGATCGTATCGTTTATTATATGATCAATAGAGGGCAGCGGCAGTAATAATGCCCGGTAAAAACAGAACACTATGGACAGATCGTATAAGACTTCTGACAACAGAAATACGGATGAACGAAAACCCCGCGTTATGATAGCCGCCGTATCAAGCGGTTCGGGCAAGACAACGGTAACATGCGCCCTGCTGGAGGCACTAAAGCGCAGGGGCCATAACCCGGTGTCATTTAAATGCGGGCCGGATTACATAGATCCGATGTTTCACAGAAAGGTTCTTGAGATAGACAGCCTGAATCTGGATTCGTATTTTATGCCCGATGAAGAGATAATCGAAACACTTGGCCGTTACGGCGGTGACATTTCGGTGATAGAAGGCGTAATGGGGATCTATGACGGGATCAATACCGAATCCGACAGAGGATCATGCTATGAGATAGCAGGGATCACAAATACACCGGTAATCTTAGTTGTTAATGCAGCGGGTTCGGGACGTACCATAGCTTCTGTTATAAAAGGTGTACTATCCGATGATACAAAGCATCTGATACGCGGAATAATCATTAACCGTATTTCAGACAATTTCTATAACAGACTTCTGCCGTATCTTGAGGCCAAGATCGCCGGGATACGTGATGATGTCAGCATCATAGGTCATATTCCGGACAACAATAACATACACATTGACAGCAGGCACCTGGGGCTGACACTTCCGCAGGAAATTGCCGGGATCCGTGATATCATCTCAAAGGCGGCAGGCTTTATTGAAGCAAACTGTGATATCGGGAAAATCATGGAGATAGCACAGGGAGCTGTCCCGGTACAGCCTGTGGCTCTCTGCAAACAGGCAAAGCGCCGGACCCGGAAGATCGCAGTTGCGTCAGATGAGGCATTCTGTTTTTATTATCCGCAAAATATCGGCTTTTTGCGTGAGATCGGGTTTGAGCCGGTGTATTTTTCGCCATTAAGGGATAAACACATTCCGGAAGGAGTGGATGCGCTTCTTCTCGGAGGCGGCTATCCGGAGCTGCATCTTAAGGAGCTTAGCCTCAACACATCCATGCTTGAGTCAATAAGATCTGCTATAGGTTCCGGTATGCCTTCACTTGCCGAATGCGGAGGATTTATGTATCTGCATAAGGCCATAGAGGATAAGGACGGCAGACAGTACATGATGGCAGGTGTCGTTAACGGTATATGCAGCTTTTCGGGACGGCTTGTAAACTTCGGATATACGCAGGTCTCCGGGTATAGAGGCGGATCCGGAGGGAAGAAAGGTGGGGACTGCAGTGACTGGAGAGCCCATATAGCCGGAATGAGGGGTCACGAATTTCACTATTACGAGAGCACATGCGAAGGAACTGACCTGCTTTTGAGAAAGGCATCAACCGACAGAGAGTACCGCTCGGTGCATGCCGGCAAGAATTATTTGTGGGGATTTGCCCACTTTTATTATCCGTCCGCAAAGGATGGGATCGCACGATTACTCGGCCGTGCCCTGAACATATGATGTTATGCCGATTGCGTGGATCTCAAGAAGGTGGTGTAAAGTTTTCTATGAAAACTTTGCAGCACGTAGGCCACGCCCGAGCGAAGCGAGCTTCTAATGGCGTGGCTCTCGAATTTAGAGGTGGTGAATAAATATGGAAAACAAGAATTCGGCATCTTTTTTTGCCAACAAGGATTGTAAATACTACCCGTGCCATAAATGCGACGAGGATATGAACTGTCTGTTCTGCTACTGTCCCCTGTACGGACGGGATGACTGCCCCGGTGATTACAGGATAATAGAGCGGGACGGAAAACGCATCAAAGATTGCAGTGACTGCATGTGGCCGCACATGGCCAAGAATTATCCCGAGATGATAAAACTCCTGAAACAGTAACTTTCATTTATATGCTTTTATTTCCTATGTTTATATGTTATAATCACATTTCGGTTGCACAAAAATAACTGATAGACGGATTTTTGGAGGAAATATATGAGTATGCAGGTTGAAAAACTGGAAAAGAACATGGCTAAGCTTACTATTGAAGTCGGAGCCGACAAGGTTAACGATGCGATCAAAAAAGCTTACGATAAAAATAAAGGCAAGATGAGTGTGCCGGGATTTAGAAAGGGTAAAGTTCCCCAGGCAATGATCGAGAAGATGTACGGCCCCGAAGTGTTCTACGAGGACGCCGCAAATTTCCTGATTCCCGATGCCTATGCCGAGGAAGTGGAAGCTGCCAAGGATCTTGAGGTTGTTTCCCAGCCCAAGATCGACGTGGTTCAGATGGAAAAGGGCAAGAACTTTATATTTACGGCCGAGGTTGCCTTAAAGCCCCCTGTAGACTTAGGTAAATACAAAGGTGTCAAGATAGAAAAGATCGATACGGAAGTTACCGACGAGGATATCGACAAAGAGATCAAGCGCGAGCAGGAAGCAAACGCCAGAACTATAACGGTTGAAGACCGCCCTGTCAAAGACGGCGATACCGCAGTGATTGATTTTGAAGGATTTATCGGTGATGAAGCTTTTGAAGGCGGTAAGGGCGAGAATTATCCGCTTGTTATCGGCTCAGGCTCGTTCATTCCGGGATTTGAAGAGCAGCTTATCGGTAAGAACTCAGGTGATGATGTTGATGTTAAGGTTACATTCCCCGAGGATTACAATGCCAAGGATCTTGCAGGCAAGGAAGCACTCTTCAAAGTTAAAATCAATGAGATCAAGGAAAAGGAACTCCCCGAACTTGATGACGAGTTTGCATCGGAGGTATCAGAGTTCGATACTATGGCCGAGTACCGCGAGGATGTGAAGAAGAACCTTGCCGAGAAGAAGGAAAAGGAAGCCAAGGACAAGAAGGAAGATGCGGTTATAGAAGCAATCATCAAGGATTCCAAGATGGATATTCCGGATGCTATGATCGAAACCCAGGCAAGGACAATGGTTAACGATTATGCAAGAAGACTTCAGAGCCAGGGACTGTCTCTTGAACAGTACTTCATGTTCACTGGCCTTGATATGGACAAGTTCACAGAACAGATGAAGGAAGGTGCCAGAAAGCGTATCGAGTCAAGACTCATCCTTGAGGCTGTTGTTAAGGCTGAAAACTTCGAAGTAACCGACGAAGAATATGAAAAAGAGCTTGAGAGAATTGCCGAAGAGAGCAAGATGGAAGTAGACAAGCTCAAAGAGTACATAGGAGACGATGAGTACGGCAGGAATCAGATTATCGACGATCTGAAGATCCAGAAAGCAGTTGATTTTGTTGTAGATAATGCGAAGGAGAAGTAAGAGATTATGAGTTTGGTACCTTACGTCATTGAACAGACAAGCCGCGGAGAACGCAGTTACGATATTTATTCAAGACTTCTCAAGGAGAGGATCGTATTCTTAGGCGAAGAAGTAAACGAGACAACGGCGAACCTTATCGTTGCCCAGATGATGTTCCTTGAGGCCGAAGATCCCGAAAAAGATATTCACTTCTATATAAACAGTCCCGGAGGATCCGTAACGGACGGGTTTGCAATTTATGACACGATGCATTACGTTAAGTGTGATGTAGCAACATATTGTATCGGAATGGCCGCAAGCATGGGAGCTTTTCTTCTTGCCGGCGGTACAAAGGGCAAGAGATTCGTCCTTCCGAATGCGGAGATCATGATCCATCAGCCTTCCGGCGGAGCGAAGGGTCAGGCGACCGAGATCGAGATCGTTGCCAAACAGATACTCCGTACCAAGGAGAAGCTCAATAAGATCCTTTCGGAGAACACCGGACAGCCTTATGAAAAGGTTGCCGCCGATACCGAAAGAGACAACTGGATGAGTGCCGAAGAAGCACTTGAGTATGGTCTTGTAGATAAGATAATATCTAACAGAATGTAGTTTAGGTGAAGGAAATGTCAAAAAAAGATATCAGATGTTCTTTCTGCGGAAAGAGCCAGGATCAGGTTAAAAAGCTCATTGCCGGACCCGAAGGGGTCTTCATATGCGATGAGTGTATTGAAGTGTGCATGGATATCGTAGAGGACGAATTATACGACCGTGAAGACAAGGAACCTGAAGGCAGCAATGATTTTGAGATCAATCTTGTTAAACCCCGGGAAATGAAGGCGTTTCTCGACGAGAATGTCATCGGGCAGGAAGAAGCCAAGAAGGTTTTGTCCGTTGCGGTGTATAACCATTATAAGAGGATATTGTCGCAGAAGGACGAGAGCGATATCGAGCTTCAAAAATCAAACGTTATCATGCTTGGCCCCACAGGTTCGGGCAAGACTCTTCTGGCCCAGACCCTTGCCAAGATAATCAACGTTCCCTTTGCGATCGCCGATGCGACCGCACTTACCGAAGCCGGATATGTGGGAGAGGATGTCGAGAACATCCTGCTTAAGGTTATCCAGGCTGCGGATTACAATATCGAAAAAGCGGAATACGGTATCATCTATATAGATGAGATAGACAAGATCACAAGAAAGAGTGAAAATGTATCGATCACACGTGATGTTTCGGGTGAGGGCGTGCAGCAGGCACTCCTTAAGATCATTGAGGGAACAAATGCTTCCGTACCCCCTCAGGGAGGAAGAAAGCATCCTCATCAGGAATTGATACCGATTAACACAACCAATATACTGTTCATTTGCGGCGGTGCATTTGACGGTCTTGAGAAAATCGTTGAAAATCGTCTTGATCGTAAATCCATCGGATTTAATGCCGAGATCGCGACTAAGACAGAACATGAAGTCGGACAACTCCTCGCACAGGTACAGCCCGAAGATCTTATCAAATACGGGCTTATTCCCGAATTCGTCGGCCGTGTTCCGATATGCGTAAGCCTTGAGGGACTGGATGAAGAGGCACTCATCAAGGTATTAAAAGAGCCGAAAAATGCCATAACAAAGCAGTACAAGAAGCTCTTTGAGATCGATGGTGTCGAGCTTGAATTTGAGGATGACGCAATTGCCGAGATAGCCCACAAGGCATATGAGAAAAAGACAGGAGCCAGAGGACTGCGTTCAATTCTTGAGGGACTCATGAACGATCTTATGTTTGAGATCCCTTCCGATGATTCAATCACAAAATGCGTGATAACAAAAGGTGCCGTTACGGGTGAGGGTGCTCCCCTGATCGTGCGCAACAACGAAAACGTCAGGCAAAATCTTAAGAAGGCAGAGTAAATTTGCGAAGGATAACAAAGAAGAAATACCCTTGCGTTGTTGTTAACAAACTGGCGGTGCTTCCGGGCATGGTCATTCATTTTGATATAAACACACAGACAGGGGTCAAGGCCGTTGAGAAGGCCATGATAAAGGACCGGAGACTGTTTACGGTAGCTGACAGGGAAACGGATACTGCATCCCGGGGAAAATCAGACAAGGTTGACCTGTATGACTATGGATGCGTGTGTACTATAAAGCAGGTCGTAAAGCTTCCGGGAGGTGTTTTGCGTGTTCTAGTCGAAGGTGAGATGCGCGCAAGACTGTTTAGCGTGGAAAAGGATGAATGCCTCATTGCGGTAGCCAAAGAGGTTGTTGTTCCCGATGACTGGTACATCGGCAAGACCGTAAGTCCGGTAAACCCGGAACTTACCGAAGACAACGAGGAAGTCAGACAGCAGATCATGGCAAAGATCAATATACTCAAGGAACTGCTGACTACGCTTCTCGGATATAATCCACAGATTGCCAAGACACTTACAAAGCAGTTTGAAGAAGCCCAGACACTTGCCGAACTCCTTGATTTTGTTGCCATAAATGTTCCGGTGCATTTTGCGGACAGGCAGAAGATACTTGAGACCGAGACAGTCGAAGAGCGCTTTATCACTCTTATGACGATGCTGCAGCGCGAGGTCAACGTTCTTGATATCAAGACTAACATCGCCAAGCAGATAAAAGAACGAGTTGATAAAAATCAGAAAGAATACGTTCTTCGCGAGCAGCTTCGTGTAATTAAGGAAGAACTCGGCGAAGGAAGTACCGCGACCGAAGAGGAAAAATACAGGGAAGCGGTATCGAAATTAAAAGGCAAAAAAGACATAAAAGACAAGATATTAAAGGAAATTGACCGGTTCAGTCATTTGCATGACGGTTCATCGGAAGCCGAAGTATCAAGGGGTTACATCGAGACACTGCTTGCAATGCCGTGGGACCGTGCTTCTAAGGATAACCGTGACATAAACAGGGCAGAAGAGATACTTGACAGGGATCATTACGGACTCAAAAAGGTTAAGGAGAGAATGCTTGAATTCCTTGCAGTCAGAAACCTTACGAAAAAGGGAGACTCTCCGATCATATGTCTTGTAGGACCTCCCGGAACCGGTAAAACGAGTATCGCAAGATCGGTAGCGACTGCGCTTGAGAAGGAATATATACGTATCAGCCTCGGAGGTGTCAGAGATGAGGCTGAGATAAGAGGTCACAGAAGAACTTACGTCGGTGCAATGCCCGGAAGGATAGCCGTAGGACTCAAGAATGCCGGGGTCAAAAATCCCCTTATGCTCCTTGATGAGATAGATAAGATGAGCAATGATTTTAAGGGAGATCCGTCGGCGGCGCTCCTTGAAGTGCTTGACAGCGAGCAAAACTCCAGATTCTCGGACCATTACATCGAGATTCCGGTAGATCTGTCGGAGGTTCTGTTTATAGCTACGGCAAACTCTCTTGCCGATATTCCCAGACCGCTTCTTGACAGAATGGAAGTAATCGAAGTAAGCAGTTATACCGAAAATGAGAAGATCCACATTGCGAAGGAGCATCTCCTTCCGAAGCAGATCAAAAAACACGGATTGAAAGAGAACCAGTTACATATAGCGGACACTGTATGGCAGGATATAGTAAGCGGCTATACAAGGGAAGCCGGTGTCAGATCACTTGAGAGAACGATATCCGCAATATGCCGCAAAAGTGCCCGAATGATCTATCAGGACGGCAGGAAGAGCATCAGGGTCAATAAGGGAAATCTCTATGATTTTCTCGGAGTCCGCAAGTTTGAGCAGGATAAGAAGAATGAATCGGATGAGGTCGGTATCGTGCGGGGTCTTGCGTGGACAAGCGTGGGCGGCGATACACTTTCGATAGAAGTCAATGTAATGCCAGGAAAAGGCGAGATATTGCTTACGGGCCAGCTCGGAGATGTAATGCGTGAGAGTGCGCAGGCCGGAATGAGCTATATCCGTTCGATCGCGTCAAAACACAGGATCAGGGCGGATTATTTCAGAAAACATGATTTTCACCTGCATATACCCGAAGGGAGTGTTCCGAAGGACGGCCCTTCTGCCGGGATCACTATGGCAACTGCACTGTATTCTGCGATCACCAACAGGAAGGTCCGCTGTGATGTTGCGATGACGGGAGAGATAACGCTTCGCGGGAGAGTCCTTCCGATAGGCGGACTTAAGGAGAAGATCCTTGCAGCCAAGAACGCAGGCATCAAGAAGGTGATTGTGCCTCGCCAGAATACGAAGGATATAGAGGAGCTGGAAAAGGAGATCCCGCAGGGGCTTCGGATCGTGTTTGTGGAGCATATGGATGAAGTGCTACGAGAGGCTGTGCTGTAGTTATTCCCCGGCTCGGTCGAACGCTCGTGTATTTTGTTTTCGACCCCGTGACGCAGCAAAGTATGTGGTTACCTTTAAGGCTGAGCTAAATAGGTGGTGTAAAGTTTTCAGTGAAAACTTTGCAGCACGCAGGCCACGCTTCGCGAAGCGACTTTTAATAGCGTGGCTCTCAAAATGCCCGGGGATCGAAAAAAAATACAGACGTCGACCTCGCCGTAGATATGTTCTCGACAAGATGTTTTCGAGAAAACCATTGTAGTTCGGGGAAGAGTTATGGTAATTAAGAATGTAAATTTGGAGATCGTGTGCGGGCCTACGAGCAAGCTTCCGGCAAATAATCTGCCCGAGGTTGCGTTTGCCGGCAAGTCGAATGTGGGCAAGTCTTCGCTTATCAACGCACTCATGAACCGCAAAAGCTATGCCAGAACGAGTGCACAGCCCGGTAAGACGCAGACGATCAATTTCTACAATATCAATGAAGAGATTTACTTTGTCGATCTGCCCGGATACGGCTACGCCAAGGCATCAAAGACCGAAGTCGAAAAATGGGGGAAGATGATCGAGAAGTATCTTAGGACTTCAAAACAGTTAAAATGCGTATTCCTGCTTGTGGATATAAGGCATGATCCCGGAAACAACGATAAGATAATGTATGAGTGGGTTACAACCAACGGTTATACGCCGGTCATTATCGCCACGAAACTTGATAAAATAAAAAGAAGCCAGATCAGTAAACAGGTGGCTGCAATACGAAGCACTCTGGGGGCAGATGAGGCGGTTATAATCCCGTTTTCGGCTACAAGCAAGCAGGGTAGGGAGGAAATATATGAAATCATCGACCAAATACTTGAAGATACTGTTTAATTATCTGTTTGCGATAATTTTAGTATGTCTTGTGCTGTTTGTACTTCCGCGGGCGCTTGCATTTTTCTGGCCCTTTGTGGTGGCGGCGATTATCGCTGCTATTGCCAATCCGCTTGTAAGATTCCTTGAGAAGAAAATGAAGATAAGGCGTAAGGCAGGCTCAATAGTCGTTATAGTACTCACACTAGCGGCTGTGGCTGCGGCAGTTTATGGGATCGTATACCTGCTTGTAACCGAAATCGTGGGATTTTTCTCAAGTGCTCCCGATATGTGGGCCAAAGTAAACTCTTCAATAAGAGCCATCACGGCCGAGATAGGACACAGATTTGCACTGCTTCCGAAAGGAACAAGGGATTTCTTCGATAATCTCGGAAATAATATATATGATTCGCTCTCGTCAGTAGGAACATCCATCGGAGAGAGGGCTGCCGAGTCGGCAAGCAACGGTGTCAAAAATGCCCCGCTCTTCCTTGTGGGAATTATCATGTGTGTGCTTGCAAGTTATCTGTTTGTAGCAGAGCGTGAGCAGATATCAAAGTTCTTATCGAAGATAATGCCGGAACATCTGACCTATAGATTCAACATAGTAATGAATACCATGAAGTCAGCTGTCGGCGGGTATTTTAAGGCACAATTTAAGATCATGGGTGTGGTCTATATAGTTATTTTTATTGGACTGCTGATACTTCGGGTAAAATATGCTTTCCTAATTGCACTGCTCATAGCATTTCTTGATTTTCTCCCGCTTTTCGGAACGGGTACGGTTATGTGGCCGTGGGCAGCTTATGCACTTGTACAAAGAGATTATAAGTTTGCCATCGGGATGATGGTTATATGGGGTCTTTCCCAGCTTGTTCGCCAGCTCATTCAGCCCAAACTTGTGGGTGATTCGCTCGGAATGCCGGCAATACCCACTATAGTGCTGCTGTATGTGGGCTTTAGGATCGGAGGTGCAATGGGGCTGATCATTGCGGTCCCGATAGGAATGATCGTTTATAATCTGTACCGTGCGGGTCTTTTCTCAAATTTCATATACAGCACGAGAATGCTGCTGAATGATTTTCGTAGGATGCGTATATTTACAAAAGAGGAGCTGCAGCAGGAAGGAATCGAAGAGACGGATACGGGATTTACAAACAAAGACAATTGAGTGCCACGGGGACGGACGCTCGTGTATTTTGTTTTCGACCCCGTGACGCAGCCAAGTCTGTGGTTACCTTTAAGGCTGAGCTGAAGCAGCCCGGGGATCGAAAAAAAATACAGACGCCGCTCCCCGTGGCATTTAGAGTTGGAGGCATTGATGATCGGATTACTTGCTAAAATGTTTATAAAGGATCATACGGATACATCGAATGCGCGTGTACGCCGTGCATACGGCGTACTGTGCGGCGCGGTCGGTGTATTTTTTAATATTGTCCTCTTTGTGATAAAGCTCATAGCGGGATATATATCAGGCTCGGTTGCGATCATCGCGGATGCGTTCAATAACATAAGCGACGCAGGCTCATCGATTGTCACTATGGTCGGATTTAAGATGGCGGGTCAAAAACCCGATCCCGAGCACCCCTTCGGGCACGGCAGGATTGAATATGTGACCGGACTGATCATCTCAATGCTTATTATTCTGATGGGATTCGAACTTGTAAAATCATCAGTCGCAAAAATCATTCATCCGGATAAGGTTATTCTCACGCCGGCGGTTGCGACCATTCTTCTGATCTCCATCATAATAAAACTCTACATGTATCTGTACAATACCGGAACCGGTAAGAAGATATCATCCGCTGCCATGAAAGCAGTTGCCCTTGATTCATTTACCGATTCCGTTGCAACGCTTGTTGTTCTTGCATGCGCACTTGTCAGTCATTACACGGGATTAATGATCGACGGGTGGTGCGGACTTGCGGTGTCGGCATTTGTATTGTATGCGGGATTTTCTGCGGCAAAGGATACAATAGATCCGCTTCTCGGGAGCAAACCATCCAAAGAGTACGTTGAGGCTATTGAGAAGTTTGTGACGTCATATGATGATGTTATCGGAATACACGACCTTGTGATCCATGATTACGGTCCGGGAAGAACAATGATCTCGCTTCATGCAGAGGTGCCGGCAAATCGCAATATCATAGATGTTCATGATACTATAGACAATATAGAACGCCGTATTAACACTACGCTCGGATGCGCATGTGTTATCCATATGGATCCGGTTGTTGTTAACGATGAAGCAACGGAAAGGATGAAGCGGCTCTGCATGCTAATCGCCAAAAGCGTTGACGAGAGCTTTACTATCCATGATTTTCGGATGGTAAAGGGACCATCCCATACAAATCTGATATTCGATGTTGTTGCGCCTTTTGACTGTAAACTGTCCGAAGAGGAGATACGCAACACTATCTGTGCCAAGATAGAGAGTCTGCCCGGAAACCATTTCGGAGTGGTTGATATAGACAGACCCTATTATTAAGACAATTCACGGTGTCCTGCCCGATTCAGGTGGATCCTTGTATTATTCATGCCCAGTACAATATCATATTTGATTTGTGAAGCAATGCTTTTTAGGACCTCTGCATTGCTGAATGAATACGAAAGTGCCGGATCATGAATCAATGGATTAAATCCGATACCCGTATCCCTGACAGAAATGATGATCTCATCTTGTGTATCCCGCAACAGCACATCTATGGCAACTTTTGTATCGCTGTTTGCAAGGACGATACCGGTCAGTATTTCCTCCAGTGCCAGACAGGTGATGACAGCTGTCCGGTGATCGGTCTTATCCTCGATATATCGGGAAGCTTCCTCCGAAAGATGCACTATTTCATGAAGGTCAGTTTCGACCGAAAATTCACAGCCTGCAAGTTCATTGTTTATTGGGAGCATATATTTTCTTCTCTTTGCGGTTTTTCTCCCGTATGTATCCCACAATAGAAGAATGATGATCAGAATGGCGGTAATTGTTTCCGCGCTGATCAAAGCAAACCAGACACCCGTCATACCGAAATGCGGAACCAACAGATAAGCCAGAGAGACGGGTAACAGAAATCCTTCCAGGGTTGTTACGGCAGCCGACAGTTTTTTTTGCTCGATCGCCTGAAAATAATAGTTCATCAGAAATGAAAAGGCCAGACCCGGATAAATCGGTGTGAAGACACGGATAGCCCTGCAAAAATAGTCGGCATCCGGTGATGAGGCCGCTCCGAACAGCCATAACAGGGAACGCGGAAATGAAGAGAAAATACCGCACATGATAAGAGCTGTTACCAGTACGATCCTGATGGAATGTTTTAAAATATAGCGTGTTCTGTCGTAATCCCCCTCATGAGAGTAAACCCCTGCTATAGGGGACATTGTCTGCGCAGTTCCGGTGAAAAAGATATAGGCGAGTGACATGCTGTTTCTGCATATTGTATATGCCTGTGCTCCGAGTGCACCGCCATAAGAAAGAACAAGGTTGTTGGTGATCTGGACGCTGATCATCAGATACAGCCAGATGGCAGCAGTAGGGAAACCTTTTTGGCAGATTGCCGAGATATCTTCCAGAAACAGTTTCATCCCGTTTGGGATCGGCGTTATAAGCTTAAACTGTCTTTTGGGATAACGCTCATAACGGATCATAATGAATAACAATCCGCAGATATATCCGGTGATCGTGGCAAGTGCCGCACCTTTAAGCCCTGCTCCCAGTCCCTTCATCAGGACGCAGTCCATAAGCAGGTTGACACCATTAGAGATCAGAATCGAATGAGATGCCATTTTTGCACAGCCGTCCGCCCTGACAAAAAAGGAAAGACTCATTAGCAGGCACATTAAGGGGAAGCCAATGACCAGCACAGAATAGTATTCCAGGACATCTGTCTGAAGATTTGGATCACTGCAGAGTATAGAGACAATCTGATGCCGGAATAGTGTTCCAAAGATTGCAACAAGTGTTGCGACTACGACAGCGGAAGTGACAGAGACCGAAAAGATCCTGCATCCTTTGATCTTTTCGCGGTCTGCCTGGGCGTTGGCCGCGATCAGGCTTCCTCCGATTCCGAACATTCCGTAAAAGAGGCTTGTAAAAGCCACGATGGGAAAGCACAACTGAACTGCGGGCAGCCGTCTCACTCCGAGGAAAGTGCTTACCAGCAGGGCATCCATGAAAGCAGCCATGTTGTTTGCCATGGAAATAGACAGCGTCGGGAAATAGAATTCCCGGAATTTATCCGTAATAAGCCGATATCTGCGTTTATTCATTCTGACGGATATTCCTTTATCGTAAAGGCCTTCAGCCTGCGGATCCCTTCCCGGATATTATCTTCCGAATTTGCAAAACACAGTCTCAGATATCCTTCTCCCATAGGACCGAAAGCCGTTCCGGGGATACTCATCACTTTGCCCTCCTTAAGAAGCCGGACGGAAAAATCGGCGGACGATATTTTATAACGTTCCGTGATACCTTTTATGTTGATAAAAATACAGAGGGATCCTTCTGGCTTGATAGGTTTTATGCCCGGAATGCCGCAAAGACCTTCATAAATGATATCGCGTTTTTTCTCATACTCCAGTCTCATCATTTCTATATGACCCGGCGAGCCGTTAAGGGCCGCAGCACCGGCATGCATAATGAATGTGGGTGGCACAGAAGCAACCGTTTGCTGGATCATGGCCATGCTCTGTATAATGTCTCTCTCTTTACAGACTGCATAACCGATCCGCCAACCGGTCATGGCATATGTTTTTGAAAGACTGTTGGCGATAATGACGTGGTCTTCCATCCCGGAGACCTGTGCCATGCTAAAATACGGTCTTCCGTCAAATGTCAGGATCTCATAAACTTCATCAGTGATGACAAACAGATCATATTTCAGGATGATCTCTGCCAGTTTTTTTGCTTCCTCCTGCTCTAGTACCGTTCCTGTAGGGTTCGACGGGTAATTCAACACAATCGCCCGTGTCTTCATGGTTATGGCTTTTTCCAGATCTTCTGCATCCAGATGAAATGCGTTTTCTTCACGCAGCGGGACGCGGACGGGTACAGCCTGAAGCGAGGCAGCCTGTTGTACATAGTTCGGATATGACGGGTCCGGTATGATAACTTCATCCCCCGGATTCAACAGTGCGGCCATGGCGAGCCACATCGCTTCAGAACCTCCGAGTGTTGCCAGACAGTCGTCCGGCTCGTAAGGAATTTTGAACTGATCGGAATATTTTTTTGCGACAGCTTCGCGGAAGGACGGGATGCCCGGATCCGGTGAATATTTGTTCCTCCCGCCCATAAGAGCATTGTAAGCAGCGTCTATAATATGAATGGGCGTTTCACAATCCGGCTCACCGTTACAGAGATTTACTACATCGGAAATGTTTGAAGCCAGACGGAACATCTTTCCTATTTCGGATTGTTTATAATTTCTGGCGCTGTCGGAGATTCGGTTCTGCTTCCCGTTTTCGATCAGACCGAAGAAAAACTTTTCTTTTATAGGGTTGTCAATCACATGATCATCTTCCGGCTGATAGGCCTCGGGAGCCTGATAGGCAAGAACTTCTCTATACAGCTGATGCGTCTGAGGCTGCAGCACGTTCAGTTTCATTGAGTGGAGACGGCCGTCTCTGACCGATTCGCTGTAGCGGGGATCTGATTCAGAAAGTCTCTCCTCAAGCATTTCGCACATGATCCGGGTCTGACTGTGTGAGATCTGAGGATCCGTTTCAATGAACAGGGTTAAACGGCCCGGTGATACACTGTCGTCAGCATATACGCTCCATTCCGTAACCTTGACTCCGGTCTCGCCTGCGATCCGGTCAATTGCAGATTGTATATGCTGACGGCTTATTCCCGCGCCTATTTCTTTTGCAGATAAAATTTGCTGATCAGATTGTTTTGATTTTCCCATACTGTCACTCGCTGTCATGTTAGTCGTCATACGCCTCTTATATTATTTACAATTCATGGGACAAATTCAAGTACAACCTCCTGCAGGCTGCGTCATAAAGTAATCAAGGATCCTTTATGCCTTAAACACATGATTTTCAACTATTCCGGGCCTTTTTTCCGCTTCAGGTTCGTTTTTTGTAAAGAGCCTTCCTTCTAATTCGGCTTTCTTCGCCGGAGGGGTGATAAAGCGAACCGCGCCGCCATTGATGTTATTGAGATCCTTTTCGTTTATTTTCTTCATTGTCATTTCCTCCTTCCCCTGTTTCCTCTCCCTCTTGCAAGGTTATAGTAACATTGGCCGTGTCACAAAAGTATCACACAGAAAACCGTCCCCTCAGTTGGAAAAAGGCACAAATCACATCAGGGATATTTGTCTAATAATCACAAATCAATATGAAAA
Source organism: Lachnospiraceae bacterium UBA3762 (assembly GCA_002371615.1). Lineage (GTDB taxonomy): Bacteria > Bacillota > Clostridia > Lachnospirales > Lachnospiraceae > UBA2868. The sequence goes on from DFGA01000033.1 coordinate 105,547, forward strand.
TAAAAAAAGGGGGTTGTCAGATTCAAACAATGGTTGTATATTCAAATCAAGTTTTTGGAAACGTTACCGATAACGATACCGAAAACGTTACCAAAACCCAAAAGAGCAATGTATAAGAGATTAAAAGGAGGACATTTATGAAGAAGAAAACAGTTAGCATCATGCTTGCAACAGCAATGGTAGCATCAATGCTCGCAGGATGTTCGCAGGCAGCGGCACCCGCTCCGGCAGCAGAGAGTACAGCTACGGAAGAGGTAGCGGAAGAGCCCGCAGCCGAAGAGGAAACAGAAGAGGCAGCTCCTGCAGCAGACGGAGCAGAGGGTCAGGTTTATTACCTTAACTTCAAGCCCGAAGCTGATGAAGCATGGCAGAGCATTGCCAAGACTTACACAGAGCAGACAGGTGTTCCTGTAACTGTTGTTACCGCTGCATCAGGAACATACGAAGAGACACTTGCAGCCGAGATCATCAAGGACGAGGCTCCCACTCTTTTCCAGGTTAACGGACCTGTAGGTCTCGCAAACTGGGCAGATTACTGCTATGACCTTAACGGATCATCTCTTTACAACGAACTTACAAGTGATTCATTCGCACTTAAAAACGGAGACGCAGTTGCAGGTATTGCATATGTAATCGAGTCATACGGAATCATCACAAATACCGAACTTCTCGGTAAGGCAGGATACAAGGTTGATGATATCAAGTCATTCGACGACCTCAAGAAGGTAGCAGAAGATATCACAGCACGTAAGGATGAACTCGGATTTTCGGCTTTCACATCAGCCGGAATGGATCCTTCATCTGACTGGAGATTCAAGACACACCTTGCAAACCTTCCTATATACTTCGAGTATCAGGCAGACAAGATTGATACTACAACAGCTATCAAGGGTACATATCTTGACAATTACAAGAACATCTGGGATCTTTACATCAACAACGCAACATGTGATCCCAAGGAACTTGCCAGCAAGACAGGCGATGACGCTGAGAATGAATTCGCTGACGGACAGGCAGTATTCTTCCAGAACGGTTCATGGGAATATGCAAACCTTACAGGCAAAGGCATGACAGATGACCAGCTTGCCATGATCCCTATCTATATCGGAGTTGGCGATGAGGCTAATCAGGGCCTTTGCACAGGAACAGAGAACTACTGGTGTGTTAACTCTGAAGCTTCCGAAGAGGATATTCAGGCTACGATCGACTTCCTTACATGGATGGTTACATCTCCCGAAGGAACCAAGATGCTTGCTGATACCATCGGCGTAATACCTTTCAAGGGCGCAGCAGAGACAACAAACCTCTTTGTTCTTAATGACAGACAGTACACTGCTGAAGGCAAAACTCCCGTTTCATGGAACTTCACGACAATGCCTTCCGAAGAGTGGAAGAACGGTGTAGGTTCTGCGCTTACTGCTTATGCGGCAGGTACAGGCGACTGGGATGCGGTTGTTACAGCATTTGTAGATGGCTGGGCATCGGAATACGCACTCAAGTAACATGATTTTTCGTGGGGAAGGAACAATAGTCCCTTCCCCACATTTTTTTAAGGGATTATTAACGTATACGAGGTGGTGTAAAGTTTTCTATGAA
>DFGA01000013.1:0-8415 GCA_002371615.1 Lachnospiraceae bacterium UBA3762
TTTTTTAATGTACCTATGATAAATCCAGTGATCCTGAAGAAGGAAGGACCTTTTGAAGCAGAGGAAGGCTGCCTTTCACTTGTAGGAAGCAGAAAAACAACGAGATTTAAGAAAATAACAGTTGAATACTGTGACATAGAAATGAAAAAGCATGTTCAGGAGTTTACAGACTTTACAGCGCAGATAATCCAGCATGAATGTGATCATCTTCAGGGAATTATAATATAAGACGGAAAAAATGCACCAGCTAGAAAAGGAAAATGGAAGTACGACAGCAGGAAAAGGAGAATAAAAGGGCAGCTGCAGGAAAAGGAGAATAAAAAGACAGCAGCAGGAAAAGGAGAATAAAAAGGTAGCTGCAGGAAAAGGAGAATAAAAGAGCAGCTGCAGGAAAAGGAGAATAAAAAAGCAGCAGCTGTAAAAGTAGAATAGACGAAGTAGAAAAAGCAGCCTGGGAGGTGATTATGACAGGGGATAATAAAAAGAAGATAGATACATGGCAATATGATATTGGTGAAGCGCTGGTAAAAATTGCGCCTGAAAAAATGGATAAGGAGTTAAAAATAGCTTTAGCAGAGGTTTATTTTTTGCTGGAGAATTACATGACTCCAGATTACAAGTGCACTCTTCCGAAAGAAATATATTCAGCAATAAAAGAAAAAAGGGATGAAGAGCATAAGGTGGATTATAATTATATGAAGCCTTTATCAGAGCAAAAGCTGATGGAAACGACAAGGGAGCTTTTAGCGCTTTTGTACCTTAATTACTGGATAAAAAGCAAAGAAGAAAAAAGGGAACTGGTAGAAAGATGGCATGAAAATGAACTGGCACTTAAGAGAGAAATTAGAAAAGAAAAGTCAGAAAAAGTAAAGAAAATCCAAAATCTGAGAGAAAAAATGAAGCAGGTAAAATAGGAATTTTGAGTTGACAGAAAAGCTAAAATAGGTTATCATAAGTAAGAAGTTATATCAGACTAACAGTACATATTTGGGGATAAGCAAACGAAAATAACGACTATGGGGGTCATTTTCAATAGAAAATGACCTTGTTTTGTGTATATAAAACCAAATATGAGCTGACATAAGGGGGAAACGTAATGGCTGTAAGAAAGAAAAGCACCGTTAAGAAGAAGCGCATAAATAATGAGACTATGATGGCGTTGTCCGGCGAGCTTGACAAGAAGTTCGACGATTTATTTACAACCTGCATGAATGCAGGAAAAATAGATCCAGACCTGTATATTAGATATGATGTAAAAAGAGGTCTCCGTGATCAGAATGGTGCGGGTGTACTTGTAGGTCTTACAGAAATATCTGACGTATGTGGATTTTCCTCAAGAGACGGAAAGAAATATCCGGCAGAAGGCTATTTGCATTATCATGGAATAAATGTAGTAGATATCGTAAATGGAGTAACATCAAAGGGCTATGGATTTGAAGAAACAACCTATCTTCTTTTATTTGGAAAGCTACCAACAAGAAAAGAGCTTACAAGTTTTATCCATATTCTTTCAGATCTTCAGGAAATGTCAGGAGCGTTTCTCCGTGATGTAATCATGAAGGCACCATCAGAAAATATCATGAATGGTCTTATGAGAAGTGTACTTTCATTATATTCGTATGATGATGCGCCAGATGACATATCAGTAGAAAATGTATTATTGCAGTGTCTGCAGCTTATCGCAAAGCTACCTATCATTGCAGTATATTCATATGAAGCATATCAGCACATGAGAATGGATAATGACTTCTTTATCCGTGTGCCGGATAAAAAGAAATCGACAGCAGAAAATCTTTTATATATGCTCCGTCAGGACGGAAAATATACAAAGCTTGAAGCACAGGTGCTCGATGCAGCTCTTATTCTTCATGCAGATCACGGCGGCGGAAACAATTCTACATTTACCAACTTTGTAGTAACCTCATCAGGAACAGATACCTATTCAGCGATGGCAGCTTCAATAGCATCTCTTAAGGGACCAAAGCACGGCGGTGCAAATCTCAAGGTGCTTCAGATGTTCGATGACTTAAAGCAGAATGTACAGGATTGGAATGATTTAGATGCCCTTAGAAAATACCTTAAGGACGTACTTGATAAGAAGGCCTTTGATGGAAGCGGACTTATCTATGGAATGGGACATGCAGTATATACCATTTCTGATCCAAGAGAGGTAGTATTAAAGAGCTTTGCAGAAAAGCTTGCAGAAGAAAAGGGCATGATGGATGAATTTAATTTATTCCAGAATGTTGAAAATATCGCAAAAGAGCTTATAGTAGCAAATAGAACAACCTACAAGCCGGTATGTGCAAATGTTGACTTTTACAGCGGATTTGTTTATACTATGCTAGGTATTCCAAGAGAGTTATTTACACCAATATTTGCAGTATCTCGTATTGCAGGCTGGAGTGCACACCGCCTTGAAGAGCTTGTAAATAACGGTAAGATCGTTAGACCAGCATGTAAGTATGTTGGCACAATGTCTGATTATGTTCCTCTTAACAAGAGAACTGATGAAAACGATCTTAAATAATAGATAATAGATAAAAAATTAAAAAGCAAGGAGATTATAAAATGAGCAAAATTCAAATGAAGACTCCACTCGTTGAGATGGACGGAGATGAGATGACAAGAGTTCTATGGCAGATGATAAAGGATGAATTACTAACCCCCTTTATAGATCTTAAGTGTGAATATTATGATCTCGGACTCAAAAACAGAAATGAAACCGACGATGAGGTTACGGTAGAAAGTGCGAATGCAACGCTTAAGTACGGTGTTGCCGTAAAGTGTGCCACCATTACGCCTAATGCTGCAAGAGTTGAAGAATACGGTCTCAAGAAAATGTATAAGAGCCCTAACGGAACGATCCGTGCAATTCTTAACGGCACGGTATTTCGTACTCCGATAATCGTTAAGGGGATAACCCCCTGCGTCGGCAACTGGAAAGAACCCATAACGATTGCAAGACATGCCTACGGTGATGTATATCAGAACATTGAAGAAAAACTTCAAAAAGGAGATAAGGCCGAACTTGTTGTTACAAGGGCTGACGGAACACGGGAAGTTAAAGTGATCCATGATTTTGAAAAAGGTGCGGGAATTGTTCAGAGCATACATAATATGAATGATTCAATAGCCAGTTTTGCAAGAAGCTGCTTCAATTATGCTCTTGATCAGAAGAAAGATCTGTGGTTTGGTGCCAAAGATACAATATCAAAGCAATATGATCATACATTCAAGGATATTTTCAATGATATCTATGAGGAAGAGTACAAGGACAAGTTTGCCGAAGCAAATATTGAATATTTCTATTCCCTCATCGATGATATTGTGGCTCGTATCATGAAATCCCGGGGCGGAATGATCTGGGCATGTAAAAACTATGACGGAGATGTTATGTCCGATATGATAAGTTCTGCTTTCGGATCATTGGCGATGATGACAAGTGTTCTTGTATCCCCTTCAGGTGTTTATGAATATGAAGCCGCTCACGGAACAGTACAAAGACACTATTACAAACATCTTAAAGGAGAAGAGACAAGTACCAACTCTGTTGCGACGATTTATGCGTGGACCGGCGCACTCCGCAAAAGAGGAGAACTTGACCAGATCCCCGAACTTGTCAAATTTGCCAATAAACTTGAACTTGCTACAAAACAGACGATAGAAGAGGGAAAGATGACCAAAGACCTTGCGCTTATTACATCCCTTACCGAGACCGTTACGCTCTCGTCCCATGATTTTATCGTAGCAATAAGGAAAAATCTGGAAAATCTTATATAATGGATATTAATATTTCGCAGGCAGTCATCAGAAGACTGCCCAGATATTACAGATATTTGGGAGAATTAAAAGACGAAGGGGTCTTGAGGATCAGTTCAAGAGAACTGTCGGAACTGATGCATGTCACTGCCTCACAGATCCGGCAGGATCTTAATCATTTCGGCGGTTTCGGACAACAGGGATACGGATACAATGTCCGGAATCTGTATGATGAGATAGGCAAGATCCTGGGCCTTGATAAAAATCATAAGCTTGTTGTTATAGGTGCGGGACATCTGGGACAGGCCCTTTCCAATTATGTGAATTTTGAAAGACGAGGCTTTCACATTCTGGGTATATTTGATAAGAATCCCGATCTTGTGGGTATGAAGATAAGAGATGTATTAGTTAGCCCTATGGAAGAACTTGAAAGCTTTATAGCAACAAACGATATTGATATAGCTGTGCTTACCATTCCCAAAACAAGTGCGGTAGATGTCGCCAAGACACTCGTTAAAAGCAATATCAAAGCAATATGGAATTTTGCCCATGTTGATCTTGCTGTACCTGATGATGTAATTGTGGAAAATGTTCATCTTTCCGAAAGCCTGATGAGGCTTAGCTACAATTTACGGGGTAAATAGAATGGGTGCGGATCGTGAAAAATTTAATAACGCTATAGGTTCTGTCAAGATTCCGATATTGATCCTTGATAATAAATGGCACAGGATCTTCGGAAAAATGAACCCGACGGATGAGATCAAAAATCTTGAAAAGGAATTGTCCGAACTGCTTAAGCGGCAGGGCAAACTTGTTAACGAGAACAAAGAACTCAAGAAGATCAAAAGCAATCTTATGTCGGAGATCGTAAACAACATTGATGGTGTTGATACACGTGATCTGGATGAAGCGGTAGACAAGAAGCTTAACGACAATAAGCGTCTGATCAATGATGTTAATGAGAAACTTGATAATAACGAAGAGGAACTCAAAGATCTTCCGCGGGAGATTGACGGGATCAACAAAAGACTCATGGTCGCTACAATGGATCTGTGTTATGAGAGGCTTCAGAGCAATACGGTCAAGATTGAAGAAATCGCTGAATGGGTCAGGGATATCAGAGTCCAGCTCAAGAAGAATCTTGTCAAGAAACAGGATATGGAACTGTATAACGCAGAACTGTATTCATATATGCATGATATATTCGGACCGGTCGTTATGGAACTGTTTGACATGAAGTATGTGCCGACTATCCACAAGGCACCGGAACTAAAGACAGAAGCCAAACCGGATGATAATAATCCGGACTCATCTAAAGACGAGGCAAAGTCATAATAAATTTTGACCTTAAATGATATAAATGTTACAATCATTACTTGTTAATTATTGAACGATCATAGAACAGAATAAAAAGGAGTTTTGTATGTCAGGACATTCGAAATTTGCAAACATTAAGCATAAGAAAGAAAAAAATGATGCCGCAAAAGGTAAGATCTTTACCATATTGGGAAGAGAGATTGCGGTTGCAGTTAAAGAAGGCGGGCCGGATCCCAATAACAACTATAAACTCGCTGCAGTAATTGCAAAGGCCAAAGCCAACAATATGCCGAACGATACAATCACAAACGGTATCAAAAAGGCTGCGGGTGATACAAACAGTGTAAATTACAAAAATTATACATATGAAGGTTATGGACCTAATGGAATTGCCATCATAGTCGAAACACTTACAGACAATGCCAACAGAACGGCAGCAAATGTCAGAAGCGCCTTTACAAAAGGAAACGGAAGCATCGGTGCACAAGGCTGTGTATCGTTTATGTTCGACAGAAAAGGCCAGATAATCATTGACAAGGAAGAGTGCGATACGGATCCTGACGAACTGATGATGATGGCACTTGATGCCGGAGCGGATGATTTTAACGAAGAGGATGACAGCTTTGAGATACTGACGGATCCCGATTCGTGCGAGACTGTCAGACAGGCTCTTGAAGAAGCGAATATTCCAATGGTATCCGCCGAGGTAACTATGATACCCCAGAATTACGTTAAATTAACTGATGAAGAAGCGTTAAAGAATCTTAACCGAACACTTGATCTTCTCGACGAAGATGATGATGTTCAGGCTGTATATACTAACCTTGAATAGGCAGATAGATGGAGAATAAAAAAGCCGATCCCATTTTAATGATCTTTGCAGCCGTTGCATTAATTGCAACGGCTTATGTGCTGTACATGACTGTTTTCGAGCAGATTATCAGCCAGAATCAGGGATATTTCTATGCGGTTGTTTTCGGCTTTATTCTTCTTGTTCTGTTCCTTCTGTGCAATCTCTTTACGAAACTTATCGCAATATCAGCCGGAGAGCAGCATACTCCATACAGAAAACTTATTGTCATAATTGCTCTTGTTGTTCTTGCCGTCCTGTTTCTTGTTGTCAGAATGAAATACAGTACCATGCTGTATGCAGGAGATTCATACAACTACAGAGGTGCTATAGGACTTATCGACGGGACATATTCACAGAGCAGGGATGTGGTTGATGACGCGCTTGCTAATCCCGCTCACTTCTTATATTCATTATTATTGTCTGTTGTATTCAGAATTACCGAGCCCGGATCAGGCCCTATATTGTGGGCAAATGCCCTGTTTATTGTAGTTTGCGGCTTTTTGACATACAGGATAGTCCGTAAATTTACAAACCAGATGTGCGGCCTGTTTGCGGCTGCTTTATCAGTTATTATTCCGTCTCAGACTTTTGCGGTTTACTCTTTTACATCCGAGCCCATGGTTGCTGCAATATTCCTCGGGGCTGTATTATCGCTTATTTCACTGTTTTCATACAATAAAAGAGTCAGGGAGATGTATGATGCCGGTGAATATGTCGAAGATAAGAAGGATTATGCAGGACTTGTATATACGATTCTCGGGTCGATTCTGATAGGACTGCTTATATTTGTAGAGCCGTTTATGATAATACCGATAGGATTAATGGTTCTTGTCGGGTATGTTACCCACAAATCAAAAGCCCTGTCCATGCTTGTTGCATTCGCGGTTGGCATTATCCTTATGGTGCTGCTGTGTTTTGTCAAATCTTCTTTTTTGGATGTGGATTTCGGTACGGTCATGACATCCGAAATGTCGGCATTTGATCCTGCAATGAATCAGAATACCGGAAATGTATCCGAGTTCTCCGAAGTATTTCATTCGTTTAATGTTGATCTGTCATCGACCAATGAAAATATAACCGAAAATTACACTTTCCTTTCCGATTCCAGCGGTTCGGGAGCTTATACGGAAATTAGCGCATCCTGGGTTCTTGTGCTCAATCAGATCATGTATATGTTTGTCCTGATGATGACAATAAGCTGTATTATTCTGGCTATTAAGGAACAAAAGGATTATGTGGTCGTTATCAGTATTCTGATAATAGGATCGGTAGTTATGCTTCTGTTTCAACAGAACAGGGCCAATCAAAAATTCCTGTTCGTTTCTGTGTTTATAATAGCCACTGCCACAGGTCTTCATTATCTGTATCTTGACCACCATCCCGAATTAAAAGTCGGCATTAATGCGCTTGATGCCCTTGAGAAGACAGGGCGCAAGGAGATAGCTACGGCTACGAGATCCAATCTGAAAAATGCCGCCAAAATGAGCGAAGAAGAATTTGTTAAACGTGCAAAGGCCCTTATATTCGTTGGAAATGATGAAGATCTCTACCGAAAGATCAAGGTGGAAGAACGTAATAAAGCTACCGGTTATACAGGAAAAAAAGCCGATACATTGGATTCGTTTGACGATTATGATGATGATTTCTTCCTCGATAATGAGGATAATGTTGACGATTCTGAAGTTAAGGTTACGGCTGTTGCACCTTCAGGCATAAGAGAAACCGTAGGAGATGCTTATAAGCCGAATGCTGAAATGCATGAGAGCGCGTCGGCAGCATTTAACAATACATCCGTTCCGGCATGGAGAAGACCCGAGAAGTTTGGCGATGAAGAGATGTTTGACGAGGATGATGTCGAACTCGGAATTGCCCATTCAGCATTCGAAGGAAGAGAGAGCATAATTGCGAGCGCGCCGTTGACGTCGGATGAGCCTGCACCTGTTGTTGAGAAGATAGTTAGGAAGAAGAAAGTCGAGTCCCAGACCGGTACCGGGAAAGCCAAGAAAGAAAAAGCTGAAAAGGTCAAAAAAGAAAAAGTTAAGAAAGATAAACCCGTTAAGGAAAAGCCTGTCAAGGAGAAACCGACCAGAGAGAAGCCTGCCAAGACATATTCCGCTGATCCTGCCTCATCAACCATGTCAGGCGGAAGGGCTATAAGAAGGGTCAAAAATGTCGGAACCGGCGCCTCTACAGAAACCGTCAGTGTTACAAGACCTTCGGAGAAACCTGTTTCCGTCAGACCGTCGGAGCCGATTCCGAATCCGCTGCCGGTGCCCAAAAAGAAAGAGCATAAACCGATCGACTATGATAATAAGATCCAGAAGACGGATGATGACTGGGATTTCGATTATGATGTCGGCCAGGATGGGGATGATTGGGATATATAAAGCTGCCGGGCGACAAATTCCCCTTGAAATATTCGACCGGATTTAATATAATTCCAAAGGACGCTCGCGCATTTGGATTCGACTTCGTCGAATGGG
>DFGA01000013.1:8557-25772 GCA_002371615.1 Lachnospiraceae bacterium UBA3762
AGGTCGCCGGTTCGAATCCGGCCGGGAGCTTTATAAATAAAAGGGCAGTAGATGCCCTTTTTTGCTAGATATTATTAGACCAGGGAGAACACTATGGCACAGTTATGGGGCGGCAGATTTACAAAGGAAACCGATCAGCAGGTGTATGATTTTAACGCATCCGTATCTTTCGATAAGAGGCTCTTTGATGAGGATATTGAAGGGTCGAAGGCTCATGTTATGATGCTTGGGAAGTGCGGTATCATCAGTCATGACGAAATGGAATCAATCATCAGCGGACTTGATGGTATATATGCCGATGTGAAAGAGGGTAAACTTGAGATCACATCGGAATATGAAGATATTCACAGTTTTGTGGAAGCCAATCTGATTGACAGGATCGGAGATGCGGGCAAGAAGATGCATACCGGCAGGAGCCGTAACGATCAGGTCGCTCTTGACATGCGTCTGTATACACGAAAGAATATCGAAGGCTTGAAGGCAGAAGTGATTTCGCTCCTTCATGAACTTCTAAAGGTTATTGAAGATAATACGACAACTTTCATGCCAGGCTTTACACATCTTCAAAAGGCGCAGCCCGTTACGCTCTCTCATCATTTTGCTGCATATTTTGAGATGTTTAAGCGTGATCTGTTAAGACTGAACGATATTTACGAGAGAATGAATTACTGTCCACTCGGAGCCGGTGCGCTTGCAGGGACAACATATCCTCTTGACCGTGATTTTGTGGCTAAGCAGCTCGGATTTTACGGTCCTACTGCCAATTCAATGGATTCGGTTTCAGACAGGGACTATCTGATAGAGTATTTATCGGCTCTTTCAATAATAATGATGCATCTGTCAAGATTCTGCGAGGAGATTATTATCTGGAACAGCAACGAATACAGATTTGTGAATATCGATGATGCTTTTGCGACAGGGTCAAGCATCATGCCGCAGAAGAAGAATCCGGATATAGCAGAACTTACAAGAGGAAAGTGCGGAAGAGTGTATGGCAGTCTTATGTCGCTGCTTACTACAATGAAAGGTCTGCCCCTTGCATATAACAAGGATATGCAGGAGGATAAGGAAGTTGCATTTGATTCTATGGATACGGCAGGAAACTGTGTGCTTCTGTTTACAAAAATGATATCCACAATGACATTTAATACCGAAACAATGAAAGAGTCAGCAGCCAAAGGCTTTACCAATGCCACCGATGCTGCCGATTATCTGGTATCAAAAGGTGTGCCGTTCAGGGATGCACATGGTATTATCGGACAAATTGTGATATACTGTGACACAAATTCAAAATCAATTGAAGAATGCAGTCTTGAAGAACTAAGATCTGTAAGTGAATATTTCGATAAAGATATATATGATTTCATATCACTTAAGACTTGTGTTGAGAAGAGACTGACAAAAGGCGGTCCCGCGCCGCTTGCAATGGATGAGTATATAAAAGAATCGCGGGAGTGGATCAGTGCATTGTAAATGGCGTGATTCATAATACAAAGAGGAGATGGGATTATGAGTGAAAAATTACAGGTTGGTATCTTAGGCGGAACCGGGATGGTGGGACAGAGGTTTATCTCACTTCTGGAAAATCATCCGTGGTTTGAAGTCAAAGTCATTGCGGCAAGTCCCAGAAGTGCCGGTAAAACTTACAAAGAGGCTGTCGGGGACAGATGGAAGATGACTACTCCGATGCCCGAAGCTGTTAAGGACATCGTTGTTATGAACGTTAATGATGTAGAGGCGGTGTCCAAAGAGGTCGATTTTGTCTTCTCTGCCGTTGATATGACAAAGGACGAGATCCGTGCTATTGAGGAAGAATATGCTAAGTGCGAGATCCCCGTTGTATCAAATAACAGTGCCCACAGATGGACTCCGGACGTTCCGATGATCATACCGGAGATCAATCCCGATCATATTGAGATCATTAACGATCAGAAGAAGAGACTCGGTACAAAACGCGGGTTTATCGCGGTTAAGCCGAATTGTTCGATTCAAAGCTATACTCCGGCTCTTGCCGCATGGCAGGAATTTGAACCCATAGAAGTTGTAGCGACCACATATCAGGCTATATCCGGCGCAGGCAAGACTTTCCGGGACTGGCCCGAAATGGTCGGGAATATCATTCCCTATATCGGCGGGGAGGAGGAAAAATCAGAGCAGGAGCCGCTCCGCATATTCGGTCATATTGAAGACGGACAGATCGTTAAGGCACAAAAACCCGTCATTACATGCCAGTGTATAAGGGTTCCCGTGCTTAACGGGCATACAGCCGCTGTATTTGTTAAGTTTGCCAAGAAGCCTACAAAAGAAGAGCTTATTGACAGACTCGTAAACTACTCGGGAGAGCCTCAAAAGCTTGATCTGCCTTCAGCTCCCAAGCAGTTTATCAGATATATGCAAGAAGATGACAGACCGCAGGTAACTCTTGATGTGGATTTCGAGAACGGTATGGGGATCTCTATCGGAAGACTGCGTCCCGATACTGTATATGATTACAAGTTCGTAGGTCTGTCCCATAATACTTTAAGAGGCGCTGCGGGCGGTGCCGTTCTTTGTGCCGAGCTCCTTAAAGCAAAGGGCTTTATTGATAAAAAATAATCCCAAAGAGATGTGAAATGGAAGATTTAAAGTATCAGATCGATCTGCTTACAGCCCTGAATGAAAGACTCCTGGCCAGCGAAAAGATGTACCGGCATATTGCTGAAATGTCCGGGACGCTTTTTGCTTACTTTGATTACAAGTGTTCACCGACCAAGGTTGATCTTGTCGGTCCGTGGGATGATATGGTTGGAGAAAAAATCGCCAATCTTCCCTATGATGAATCCTATATGCTCAATCTCCTTCTAGACGAGGATCAGGATAAGTTCCGTATCCATATGCTTGAGATCGAAAGGGAAGGGATCGAGACCGACAGCGTTGAAGTCAGAAGCCGTAATAAACGTTACTGGCTCAGCTGTTTTGTCAATGTAACTTACGATGATGAGCACAAGCCCCTCGAGAAAATCATTGCGATCAAAGATATTACCAAGATCAAAATGAATTCCGAAGAACTTGAATATCTGGCATATTATGATTCCCTGACCGGTGTATATAACAGAAACTATTTTGTCAGAAAGTTCAGGGATATGTGCGAACTTGCCGACAGCGAGAAGGTCAGCGTTGAGATTATGTTCGTTGATATTGATGATTTCAAGAAGATCAACGATTCGATAGGGCTTTTGTTTGGTGACGAACTGGTTCAGGAGTTCGGACAGTATCTGAAGGAATTTAATAACGAAGAAACTATTGTCGGTAGATTCGGAAGCGATGTTTTCGTAATAGCCGTATATAATCCGTGCGGACAGAGAAGCTGTGATGTTATCTACCGTAAGATCCAGGAGAGGATACGCCATTCATTTACCCTGACAAACAAGACCGAGATCATGATAACCGTATCATGCGGTGTTGCCGAATATCCCGATGCAGGAAGAACGGCACTTGAAGTCATCAAAAATGCCGAGATCGTTCTGTACAAATCCAAAGAGCGCGGGAAAGGCGGAATACAGTATTTTGAACTTGATATTCTTAACAAATTCATCAAGAACGTTTCAATAGAAAAGCAGCTCAAGGAAGCAATTGAAACAAATGGTTTCCAGTTGTATTACCAGCCGCAGTACAACGCCACCGACGGCAAACTTCGCGGAGCGGAAGCACTTCTTAGGTGGCCTGATCCCGAAGGAGAAGGATTTATTACTTCTCCGGGCGAGTTTATTCCGATTGCCGAGAAGAATGGCGCAATAATCCCCATCGGAAATTTTGTGATCAAAGAAGCACTCAAGACAATGAGTGACTGGAGAAATAAGTATCATATTCCAATGATACTCTCAATTAATATTTCATCAATGCAGTTGGAAAAAGAAAACTTTGTCGATATTCTGACTCACGAAGTTAACATTAACGGGGTCAATCCCGAGAGTATAGAGATCGAGATAACCGAATCGGTATTTATCAACAGTTTTGAAGATGTGATTGATAAGATCAAGACTCTCCGCGGATTAGGAATAAGAGTAAGTCTTGATGATTTCGGAACGGGTTATTCATCGCTTTCCTATTTGAAGAATCTTCCGATTGACACACTTAAGATCGACAAATCATTTATTGATACGGCACTTAAAGATGACAGCTCCGGTATAATCTACGAAAGTGTCATTCAGATGGCACGAAGACTCGGTTTTGAAACGGTTGCCGAGGGTGTGGAGACGAAGGAGCAGTTTAATTATCTTCGTGATCACAATATAGATATCATTCAGGGGTATCTTCTCGGTAAACCGATTAGCAGGATCGAATTTGAAAAACTGCTGATAAGGCAGATTCCTTAACGTTACGACATATCCATGTATCGAAGATCCGATTTGCAATTTATTCAGGAAATATTTGACAGAACCACAAACGATATCGCTATCGTTTACGGTATCGAAGATTATGCTCTTGGCGAGATCGTCGCTGATTTTATAAGAGATAAGGAATGCTTGTACTATAAGGCTTCGCCTGTTACCGATGATTATCAGAGGATGATGTTTGCCGCGGAACTTCATGAGCAGACAAGAACCCCGGTATTTCCCGATTATGATTATGACAAACTGCTGGCTTCATACATTGACAGTCACAACGATAAAAAGAAAGTCATTGTAATATATGATTTTGAGTATCTGATCAAAGAAAACCCAACGTTTATCAATTTTCTTTCAAACATGCTGTTTGGACAACTTGTACAGGGAACGGTAATGTTTCTTCTTGTATCTGATGACGTCAAGTGGATCGAGTCGGATATGATCAAACTGATAGGCAGAAAATCATCAGAGATATCACGTGTTATCAAATTAAAAGAGTTTTCTTTTACGGAGTTTTGTGAAAGCTTTGATGATGTGTCCGAGGAAAACCTCATTAAGATGTATTCGGTAATCGGAGGAAGAAGTCTGTTTTATAACATGATAACGGAAGATTCCGATGTAGTAAGTGTGATAAAAGATCTGCTTAAGACTTGGATGAAAGAGGATTATCAATCATGCGGATTCCTTCCCGGGGATATCAGAGAGCCTGTGATATACAACACACTCCTTGCGCATATTGCATCCGGGACAGAGAAACTAAATGATCTCCACAAGGCAATGAATATGGACAGGGCAAAGCTCTCTTCGTATTTAAAAACACTTGAGAGAGGGGACATTATAGAAAAACTTGAAGGAGCAAGAGTCGGAGATAATAAAAACATCAAAAAAGGAACCTACAGAATAAAGGATAAAATGATATGGTTTTATTACAGGTTCGTTTTCGCAAGATTATCTTCTCTTAAAATATCCAAAGAAGACAGGTTCTATAAAAAATTCATTGAAGCGGACCTGCCGGAATATATAGACGAAATATATCCCCAATACTGTATGGAGCATATAAAATGGCTTTACAAAGAAAACAGGCTTAACTTTAAGATAGAAACTGTTGAAGAGTACTTTGATAAAACCGGGGCTATTGATTTTGTCATTGTCGTAAAAGGCGGGTATCTTATTGCATGCGGCTGTAATTACAGCGATCCTGTTATGGGATATGATAGGCTCTGTAATATACGGGAAGTTATAAAGCATAACAGGCTTCCGTGCGATAATATATGGCTATATTCAGCCGGAGGATTTGATACGAAGCTGACGCAGGAAGCCGAAAGGGTAGAAAATATTAAACTTCTTGAATTGTACGAACAAACGGTGCGTTGACACAAAGTTATTATGATGATAAATTAATTAAGTCGTTTTTTTAATGAAACTCGGAGGTGATTTTATGAAAAAATCAATTATCGTTTTACTGGCTGTATGCGCTGCTTCACTTATGTGTGCATGCGGTTCATCATCCAAAAAACTTGTTATGGCAACAAATGCTGCATTCCCTCCTTATGAATCGGTTGAGGGAGACAAGATCGTAGGTATCGATCCCGAAATTGCCCAGCTTATTGCAGATGATCTTGGTATGGAGCTTGAAATAGAAGATATGGCGTTTGACTCCATTATCGCGGCTGTCCAGTCCGGTAAAGCCGACATTGCAATGGCAGGTATGACAGTTACGGAAGATCGTAAGGAAAACATAAACTTTTCCGATCCTTATACTACGGCTGCACAGGTAATAATTGTAAAGAATACTTCAAGTGTCAAGACGCCGGATGATCTTACCAATCTTACTATCGGTGTTCAGATCGGTACAACCGGAGATATTTATGCGGAAGACATCGAAGGCGCAACGATCGAGCGTTATTCCAAGTATTTTGAAGCTATCAATGCACTCGCACAGGGCAAGATCGATGCGGTCATCGTTGACAGAGAGCCCGGAAAGGTTTTTGTAAGTGAAAATCCCGACCTTGTTATGATTGATGAGGAATTTACGGTAGAGGAATATGCTATCGGTGTTGCGAAGGAGAACACGGAACTTCTTGATAACATTAATGCTTCTCTTAAAAAACTTCAGGATTCAGGCAAGATCGACGAGATCATAAATAAATACATTAAAGCTGAATAATAATGAGTCTAAGCAGAAATCTGTATCTAAACCTAATAAAAGACGACAGGTATATGTACCTTGTCAAGGGTCTTGGAAACACACTACTCATCACGATCGTTGCGGTCGTGGTGGGTATTTTGCTGGGTTTTTTACTTGCGTACATAAGAACTACGCATGATAAGACCGGGAACTGGAAGATCGCCAATCTGATTGCCCATGTGTATATAACTGTAATACGCGGTACTCCCATGGTGCTGCAGCTCCTTATCGTGTACTTTGTGATCTTTGCATCCGTTAATGTACCGAAGATCATTGTTGCATTTATCGCATTCGGGCTTAATTCGGGAGCTTATGTTGCGGAAATAATAAGGGCGGGTCTTATGTCGATTGACGAGGGCCAGTATGAAGCCGGCGCAAGCCTTGGTTTTTCATATACCCAGACGATGCTGTATTTTATACTGCCGCAGGCGATCAAAAATGTTCTTCCGGCACTCGGTAATGAAATGATAGTTCTTCTCAAGGAAACATCGGTTGCCGGATATATTGCAATGGATGATCTTACAAGAGGAGCGGATATAATCAGAAGCCAGACCTATTCGGCGTTTACGCCGCTGCTTATCGCAGCAGCTATATATCTGTTTTTTGTACTGATCTTTGACAGTCTTGTCAAGAAACTCGAAAGGAATCTCAAGAACAGTGACCACTGATGAACGCAGACCTTTGATCGAGGTTAAGCATTTATACAAAGAATTCAGTAACGGAAAATCGGGACGTGAGGAAGTACTGTCCGATATATGTGTAGACTTCTATGAGGGTGATGTTGCCTTTATAGTGGGGCCTTCGGGCGCGGGTAAAAGTACATTCCTCAGATGCCTTAACCGGCTTGAGAGGGCCACGAGTGGTGAGATTTTCTTCGAGGGAGTCAATATTTGTGACGATAAAGTTGATATCGACCGCCACAGGCAGAAGATGGGAATGGTTTTCCAGCAGTTTAATCTGTTTCCTCATCTTAGCGTAATGGGTAACCTCACTATCGGTCCCATGAAGCTTCAGGGAGTGTCCAAAGAGGAAGCCGAGGAAAAGGCGATAAAGCTTCTTCGCCGTGTTAAGCTTGAAGACCGTGCGTCCTCGTATCCGAATCAGCTCTCGGGAGGACAGAAACAGCGTATTGCCATTGCAAGGTCGCTTTGCATGGAGCCGGATGTAATGCTTTTCGATGAGCCCACAAGTGCGCTTGATCCTGAGATGGTAGGTGAAGTGCTTGAAGTTATGCGTGAGCTTGCAGAAGATAAGATGACCATGCTTGTTGTAACCCACGAGATGGCATTTGCAAAGGAAGTTGCTAACCGTATTCTGTTTATGGCAGATACACAGATACTCGAAGAAAACGATCCCGTTAATTTCTTCGGCAATCCTCAAAATGAACGTCTTAAAGCATTTCTTAACAAAATGATATGAGCAAAAGTGTTTTTATTGCCGAAAAGCCAAGCGTTGCAAAGCAATTTGCCGAGGCTTTGAAGCTTAACTGCAAATCTTACGACGGTTATCTTGAATCGGAAAACTGTATTATCACATGGTGTGTCGGACACCTTATCACCATGAGTTACCCCGATGCATATGACAGCAAATACAAGAAGTGGAGCTTTGCTACACTTCCTTTTTTGCCTGAAGAATACAAATATGAAGTCATAAAATCATCCGCCAAGCAGTTTGCGACGGTAAGCCGTCTTCTTAACCGTGATGATGTGGAAACGATATATGTGTGCACCGACTCGGGACGAGAGGGGGAATACATATACAGACTCGTTGCTGCCGAGGCCCATGTTTCCGGGAAAATCCAAAAGCGTGTCTGGATCGATTCACAGACGGAAGAAGCCATAAGAGGCGGCATAAAGGATGCCAAGGACATCAGCGAATATGACAGTATAGCTGACAGTGCATATCTTCGCGCCAAGGAAGATTATCTTATGGGGATCAATTTTTCAAGAGCCTTAACGCTTAAATACGGTGATTCCATGGCAGATTTCCTCGGGGAGAAATACTGCGTCGTAGCGGTCGGACGTGTAATGACCTGTGTTCTTGGCATGGTAGTTCGTCGCGAGAGAGAGATAAGAGCATTTGTTAAGACCCCATTCTATCGTATTTTTGCCAAGTGCAAAGTATGCGGATCGGTAATTGATGCATCGTGGAAGGCCGTAGAAGGAAGCAGGTATTTTGCATCCCCCAAGCTGTACAAAGATAACGGATTTTTGGAAAAAGAGACGGCAGAGGATTTTATCGGGATCTTATCCGATGAGTCAAAAGGTATAGGCACAGTAAGATCTGTTGAAAAAAAGAAGGAGACCAAGAATCCGCCGTATCTGTATAATCTTACGGAGCTGTCGGCCGACTGTTCGAAGTTCTTCAAGATAAGTCCTGCGGATACTTTAAATGTTGCACAGGAACTCTACGAGAAGAAACTGACAACATATCCGAGAACAAATGCAAGAGTATTATCAACGGCAGTTGCCAAGGAGATTTCAAAGAATATATCCGGACTTGTAAGGTATGAGCCTGTGGCCGGAATAGCAAAGCATATTCTGGATGAAAAATCATATGAGGGTATCGCAAAGACAAGATACGTCAACGATAAAATGATCGAAGATCATTATGCCATAATTCCGACAGGACAGGGCTTTGATGCCCTAAAATCATTGTCCGGTACTTCGGCAAAGATATATGAGCTGATCGTGCGGAGATTCCTTAGCATATTCTATCCGGCTGCGGTTTATCAAAATGTAAAGTTGACAGTTGATATAGCAAACGAGAGCTTCTTCGCCAATTTCAAGGTCATTGACAAGGAAGGGTTCCTGCCTGTAAGCAAGCCCTCATACTGGAAGGACAAAACCTCAAAAGAAGATGCCGATGAAGCGGAAGAGTCCGAGGAGGAAAATGTAACCGCTTCATCCGATTTCCTTGAAAAAATCAAGAAACTAAAGAAGGGAGAGGAAGTCGCTGTCAGTGATTTTAGCATTAAGGAAGGTGAGACAAGTCCTCCGAAACGCTATACTTCCGGAACGATGATGCTGGCTATGGAAAATGCAGGACAGCTTATCGAGGATGAGGAACTTCGTGCACAGATAAAAGGAAGCGGAATAGGAACAAGTGCAACAAGAGCCGGTATACTTGAAAAACTCGGTAAGATCAAATACCTTCAAATGAACAAAAAAACGCAGGTAATCACTCCCGCACAGCTTGGGGAGATGGTATATGATGTTGTTGATGTTTCAATTAAGCCGCTGCTTGATCCAAAGCTTACCGCAAGCTGGGAAAAAGGGCTTACAATGGTAGCCGAAGGAGATCTTCCGGCGCAGGAATATATGACAAAGCTTAACGATTATGTTGCCAGGCGTACAAATTATGTCCGCAACCTTTCGAACCAGTCAGCCCTCCGCAACATGTTTTCGCAATCGGCGCAGTATTACAAAAGCGGTAAAAAAAAGTAATTTGATATGGATTTTTTAAGGTATATGTGAGAAAATAAGAAAGGTTTTCTATTACAAATTGAAAGGAGTTATTTTCGCATGATCTATTCAAAAGAAGTTGAAGAAATGTGTCCGGTGGCGCAGGGCGTTCATCATGGATGTGCTCCCATACCCGAAGAGGCAAAATGGGTTAAAGCAAAGGAAGTCAAAGACATTTCCGGCTATACACACGGTGTAGGCTGGTGCGCACCGCAGCAGGGTGCCTGCAAGCTTTCATTGAATGTTAAAGACGGTATTATTCAGGAGGCTCTTGTTGAGACAGTCGGATGCTCCGGAATGACTCATTCCGCAGCTATGGCAGCAGAGATCCTGCCCGGTCTTACTGTTATGGAAGCCCTTAATACAGACCTTGTTTGCGATGCTATAAATACAGCAATGAGAGAATTGTTCTTACAGATCGTATACGGCCGTTCACAGTCCGCATTCTCAGAGGACGGACTTGCAATCGGTGCAGGTCTTGAAGATCTTGGTAAGGGTCTTCGTACTATGACAGGTACGACATACGGAACGCTCAAGAAAGGTCCCAGATACCTTGAACTTACTGAAGGTTATATTACAGCCATCGCACTTGATGAAGAAGATATGATCATCGGTTACAAATACGTTAACTTTGGTAAAATGATGGATTTCATCAAGGCCGGAGAAGATCCCAAGGCTGCACTTGAGAAAGCATCAGGTCAGTACGGACGTGTTGCTGACGCTGTTCGTCTCATCGATCCCAGAACAGACAAAGAAGTTAAGTAAGGAGGAAACAAAAATGGCATTATTTGAATCATATGAGAGAAGAGAGCCCCAGATCCTTGCTAAGCTCAAAGAATACGGGATCTCATCTATTGAAGAATGTAAAGACATCTGCGAAAAAGCAGGTATAGATGTATATCATCTTATCGAAGGTATTCAGCCCATCTGTTTTGAAAATGCTAAATGGGCATATACGGTAGGCGCTGCGATCGCTATCAAGAAGAACTGCCGTAAGGCTGCTGATGCTGCTGCAGCTATCGGTGAAGGTCTTCAGGCTTTCTGTATCCCGGGTTCGGTTGCAGACACACGTAAGGTTGGATTAGGACACGGAAACTTAGGCAAGATGCTTCTTGAAGAAGAGACAGAGTGCTTCGCATTCCTTGCAGGACATGAATCATTTGCCGCTGCAGAAGGTGCTATCGGTATCGCTGAGAAGGCAAACAAAGTTCGTAAGACACCTCTTCGTGTTATTCTTAACGGACTTGGCAAAGATGCAGCCCAGGTTATTTCAAGAATCAACGGATTTACTTTTGTAGAGACCGAATATGATCCTTATACAAACACTGTTAAGGAAGTTTCAAGAAAGTGCTACAGCAAGGATCCTTCATCACCGAGAGCAAAGGTTAACTGCTACGGTGCAAACGATGTATGCGAAGGCGTTGCTATCATGTGGAAGGAAAACGTTGATGTATCAATTACAGGTAACTCAACCAATCCCACACGTTTCCAGCATCCCGTTGCAGGTACATACAAGAAGGAAAGAATTGAAGCAGGCAAGAAGTATTTCTCTGTTGCATCAGGCGGTGGTACGGGACGTACACTTCATCCCGATAACATGGCTGCAGGTCCCGCTTCATACGGTATGACAGATACACTCGGACGTATGCATTCGGATGCACAGTTCGCAGGATCTTCATCGGTTCCGGCTCACGTTGAGATGATGGGACTTATCGGAGCAGGTAACAACCCTATGGTTGGTATGACGGTTTCAACAGCGGTTTCTATAGAAGAGGCTGCAACAGCAGGAAAGTTCTGATTAGTAAAATGAAATCAACTTTAAAGAGAACATGGGCGGAAATTGATCTTTCCGCCCTTTCTTACAATTATAAAAGAATAAGGGAACATATCGGCGGCAATGTTAAATTCCTCGGTGTTGTCAAAGCCGATGCATACGGACACGGTGCGGTCATAATCTCCGAGAGACTTCAGAGCCTCGGAGCCGATTATCTTGCCGTATCAAGTATTGATGAAGCCATGGAGCTTCGGTATAACGGAATAACCATGCCGATACTGATCCTTGGTCATACACCCCGGGAGCAGGTTGACAGACTTATATGCTTTAATATTACCCAGGCTGTAACATGTGAAGCCAAGGCGGTTGAATACAGCGAGGAAGCCGTTAAATACGGCGGAACATTAAAAGTTCACATCAAAGTGGATACCGGTATGTCAAGGCTCGGCTATATTTGTGAAGGAGATTATTTTGAACACGGTGTTGACGGGATCGTTGACGCCTGCAATATGCCGGGACTTATGGCAGAAGGTATATTTACGCATTTTGCCGTAGCCGATGAGCCCGGAGAAGAAGCGTCGGAATATACATCCCATCAGTTTAAGCTGTTTTGTGATGTGGTAAATGAGGTAGAAGATAAACTCGGACGCAAGTTCAAACTTCGCCACTGCGCAAATACGGGAGCAACGGCCGAACTTCCCGAAACGTATCTTGATATGGTACGTCCCGGACTTCTGTTGTACGGATATGGCGAATTTGCACAAAAGCTTGGGCTAAAGCCCGTAATGACAATGAAAACAACGATAAGCACGATTAAGATATACCCGAAAGGTACCAAGATTAGTTACGGCGGCTTATATACCACCGACAAAACGAGACGTATAGGGGTAATACCTTATGGATATGCCGACGGGTTTCTTCGGTGCCTGTCAAACAGATACAGTGTTATGACTTCTGAAGGGGCAGCCGAGGTTAGAGGCAGGATCTGCATGGATATGTGCATGATAGATCTTACTGACAAACCCGGTGTGGGAGTCGGAGATGAGATTGAGATCTTTGGACCTTCCAATCCCATTGAAAGGATGGCTGAGATGGCAGATACTATCCCTTACGAGATCGTATGTGCGGTCAGCAAACGTGTTCACCGCGTATACTTATCGGACGGAAAGGTCGTTCACAGCGAAGTTATGCTTAGAATGTGATTGACAATAATTGAAGTTAATGTTAAAATCGTCGAGTATGCCGCATAGTGAGGTTATAAGTGAATACTAAGATTCCACCGAAGCTAGCGAGCAAATAATATAGGAGGTGCGATATGTACGCTATTATTGCAACCGGCGGAAAACAGTATAAGGTTTCCGAGGGCGATACCATCAAGGTTGAAAAGCTTAATGCCGAAGCCGGAGATACTGTAAAGTTTGATGAAGTTCTTGCAATCGGCGGTGACTCTCTCAAGGTCGGTGATGATGTTAAGTCTGCATCTGTTTCTGCAACTGTTGTTGAGAACGGAAGAGGCAAAAAGGTCATCGTATACCGTTATAAGAGAAAAAGCGGTTACCACAAGAAGAACGGACACAGACAAGCATACACCAAGGTTACGATCGATAAGATCAACGCTTAGTTAGTGTTTGCGGGTAGTAATTCATGATTACTGCAACTGTAAAGAAGAATCCAAACGGGTATGTATCCTTTGAATGCAAGGGACATGCGGGGTTTATGGAAAAAGGCCGGGATATTGTATGTGCGGCGGTTTCTATGCTGACTATCAATACAGCCAATTCGATTATGACTCTGACCGATAGTAAACTGGATGTCGATGAAAATGACGGATTTCTGTCATGGAAGTTTGACGGAAGTTGTGATAAGGATGCCTGTTTACTGATGGATTCGATGATATTGGGACTTCGGTCCATAGAAGAAGATTATAACGGTAAATACCTTACACTGGAAATAAAGGAGGTGTAAAACATGATAGAGTTAAACCTTCAGTTATTTGCTCATAAGAAGGGAATGGGTTCTACCAAGAACGGCAGAGACTCTGAAGCAAAGAGACTTGGGGCAAAGAGAGCTGACGGACAGTTCGTAAAGGCCGGAAATATTATTTACAGACAGCGCGGAACCAAGATTCACCCGGGTGTGAACGTAGGACGCGGCGGAGACGATACATTGTTTGCAACTGTTGACGGTGTTCTCCGTTTTGAAAGGAAGGGAAGAGATCGGAAGCAGGCTTCCGTTTATCCCGTTGAACAGTAAGCAACAGGGCCTTAAAGAAATACTTTAAGGTCCTTTATTTTTAGGTGTATTATGTTTGCAGACAGAGCGAGAATTTATATAAGAAGCGGCAAAGGAGGAGACGGTCACGTCTCTTTTCGTCGTGAGAAGTATGTTGCAAACGGCGGACCCGACGGAGGAGACGGCGGGCGCGGCGGCGATGTTATCGTTGAAGTCGATGAAGGCATGAATATGCTTACCAATTACAGGCATGTGAGAAAATATTCCGCAGGTGACGGAGAAAACGGCGGAAAGCGGAATTGTAAAGGTAAAAACGGGAATGACATCGTATTGAAAGTTCCTGCGGGAACCATATTCAAGGAAGCCGAATCCGGTAAAGTTATAGTGGATATGTCCGGAGATAACAGGAGAGTGGTCCTTCTTAAGGGAGGACTTGGCGGAAACGGGAACCAGCACTATGCCACACCCAAAATGCAGGCACCGAAATACGCCCAGCCGGGGCAGCCTGCCATGGAACTTACAGTTGACCTTGAACTTAAGGTTATTGCGGATGTAGGTCTTGTAGGTTATCCGAACGTCGGGAAATCCACACTTTTGTCTGTCGTATCAAATGCCAGACCGGAAATAGCCAATTATCACTTCACTACGATCAGTCCGCATCTTGGAGTAGTGGATCTTGACGGAGGGGCCGGCTTTGTTATGGCTGATATTCCCGGGCTTATCGAAGGAGCTGCGGACGGAGTCGGGCTCGGACACGATTTTCTGCGTCATATAGAGAGAACGAGAATGCTTGTGCATGTTGTCGATGCATCCGGATCCGAAGGCCGGGATCCTGTTGAAGATATATATGCCATCAACAGGGAACTTGAGGCTTATGATAAGGAGCTTACCAACAGGCCATGGATAATTGCAGCCAACAAAATCGATGCTATAGCTCCCGATTCGGATCCCGTTAAACTGCTCCGTAATGAGTTTGAGCCGCAGGGAATCGAAGTTATTCCTATTTCCGCTGCTACAAGGACCGGTATTGACGAACTGATCGGCAGGATACGTCATATGCTGTCGGAAATAAAGACAGGAACCTTATGTTACGAAAGCGAATATACACCTACAAGGGGTGACAATGACAGTACATATACCGTATATTATGATGATAAAGATAAAGTATATGTTGTAGAAGGACCAAAGATCGAGAAAATGCTCGGATATACGAATCTAGATTCGGAAAAGGGATTTACGTTCTTCCAGAAGTTTATGGACGATAACGGTATCCTTGATGAACTAAAGTCTATGGGGATACAGGAGGGCGATACTGTCAGACTGTACGGATGGGAATTCGAATATCTGCCGTAGATTGCATAGGTCGCAGGCTGAATACATTAATGTGGGGATATGATATGACAAGTAAGCAGAGAGCATATTTAAAGAGTATATCAAGTACATATGAGCCGATTTTTCAGATAGGGAAAAGCAGTATAACACCTGAAATCTGTGAGGCGGTAAGCGAGGCACTGGCTGCAAGGGAGCTGATAAAGCTTAGTGTTTTGAAAAACTGTGCAGATGATCCGAAGGATGTGGCTTCTGTTCTTGCAGAGCGTACAAGATCAAATGTGGTTCATGTGATCGGAAGAAAGATAGTATTGTATCGTCCAAACCCCAAAAAGGAAGACAGGAAGATCATTCTTCCCAAGGATTAATATGAATAACGACGGTTATCCAAAAAAGATCGGTATACTCGGAGGAACTTTTAATCCTATTCATGTGGGGCATCTGCTTCTTGCGCAAAATGCCCTTGAGTACTGTGGGCTTGATAAGGTTCTGGTAATGCCTTCGGGATGTTCGTATTTTAAAAATCCCAGGGAAGTCGCCCCGGCAGATGACCGGGTCAGCATGACCGCACTTGCAATAGAGGATAATGACAGATTTGAACTGTCACGGATTGAAGCGGACCGTGAAGGTAACAGTTATACATTTGAAACACTTGATATTTTATGCAGGCAAAACCCTGATACCCGTTATTATTATATAATAGGTGCCGACACACTGTTTTCGATGGAAACGTGGAAACAACCGGATGATATTTTTAATAAGTGTACGGTCGTTTGCGCCAAAAGAGGAAATCTGTCAGATGATGAACTTGAGAATAAAGCCTGTTATCTGAGAGAGCACTTCGAAGCAGATGTTATTTTAATGGATATAGACGAGGTACCTATCTCATCTACATTTATCAGACAACAGTTAAGTCAGGGAAAAAGCTGCAGATATTATCTTGATGATAAAGTGATCAAATATATTAAAGATCATGAGTTATACAAAGGTAATTAACGAACTGTATTATGGGAACTATTGTTATTGATGAGCATTATGAAAAATGCCGCAAGTTATTAAAAGAAAGCATAAGCACCAAGCGGTATATTCATTCCATCGGGGTCAGCAATACATCGGCATGTCTGGCAATGCGATACGGATGTGATGTTAATAAGGCATATCTTGCGGGATTGCTTCATGACTGTGCAAAGGGTCTGAAACCGGCAGAACTTATTGCAATTGTGGAGAATGAGGGGATGGAAATATCCGTATCCGAACAGGAAAATCCCGAACTTCTGCACGCGAAGGCAGGCAGTATAATAGCAAGAGACAAGTATGGGATCACTGACAGGGAAATACTGGATGGTATATGCTGGCATACGACCGGAAAGCCCGCAATGACACTGCTGGAAGAAATAGTATTTACTGCTGATTACATAGAGCCTAACCGTACAAACATACCAAATCTTGAAGACATACGAAAATCAGCATTTGTTGATCTGAATATGACAATTACTTTAATATGCAGGAATACACTGGATTATCTCAAATCCGGAAAGGCCGTGATCGACAGGATGACTGCACAAACTTACGAATTCTACAACAACAAAGCAAACAGGAGTAATGAATAAATGGCAATATCAAATGAAGGCTTGGAAATAATCAAAACAGGAGTAAAGGCATTATCCGACAAAAAGGCGGAGGATATTAAGGTTATAGATATCTCACAGATAAGTGTTATAGCCGATGCTCTTGTAATTGCAAGCGGAACTAACACCAAGCAGATACAGGCAATGAGTGACGAGGCTGATGAAAAGTTATCTGCTGCCGGATATAAGCATTATTGTATAGAAGGGTATGATAACGCAAACTGGATACTTAT
>DFGA01000055.1 GCA_002371615.1 Lachnospiraceae bacterium UBA3762
TTAATTCCAGATTTCAGTTGGCTTTTTATTATTTTTGCTTCCCCATAGATAAACTATTATACAACTTACTATTATAAGTGCTATAGCTACTATTGTAGCTTCAACACCAAATCCTACGTCATATGCAAAACTATCCATGGCTGTAGATGCATCTAGTTTAAAGATTGAAACTGGCGATACGTTACCACTGTTTGGAAGTCCAAATATAATGTTCTGGGTGAAATTCCAGGCTGCGTGTGCTGCCATCGGCATCCATATTGAATCGCAATAATAAACCATAAGTGAATAGAGAAGTCCAGCAAATAAGAGACTAAGAAGAGCAAATGGAGACACTCCCGGATTAGCTGCATGCAGCAGTGAAAACAGCAGAGCATTTCCTGCAACCGCTATAGCAGGATTTTTATATCCCCTTCTTAGTCTCTGATACAGAAAGCCCCTGCAAAGTAATTCTTCTGCACTGGACTGTATAAATATAACTATAAAAAGTGGTATTACCTGCGATAGATTTAATGAATCAAAATAAATATGGATATCTTTATGCAGCAAAGCCACCATAATGCAAAATGCATTTTGGGCAAAACCAATTAAAAGACCTAAAAGCAGGTATTTCACTGTATTTCCTTTGCAAAAAGGTGTTAAAGCATTAATTATTGGTCTGTTTTTTTTGGTAAAGTAGCAATAAAGTAAAGCTATAATCCAAACTCCCAGGAAGGTGAAATATTGTTGAAATATTGTTAGAAAATCGACATTGTTATCGTTGATAATCGGTTTCATTAAAATATTAGAGATTACGAGAACTCCCGTCTGCCCGACAAACATCATCACAAGTGTCACTATAAGCGGAATAAGAAAGAAATCATTCCATTTATACTGATCCGTGTGCAGGTTCCTAAAAAAGTTTTTCTGTTCGTTGTTGTTTTCTGCCATATTAAGGTCCTCTCTTAAGTATGCTTTTGCGATTGCTTAATTACTGAATATACACGACAGCAGTTTTTCTAAATGCAGATATTATTCTGATGATAGAACTGTAAATAAGTCCAAAGCAGTATACATAAACTACAACAGAAGTGGACCTGACAAATATTATGCAAAAAAATGCCAGCGCAAGATTGAGAATACCATGGCTGATGGATAGTCTCCAGGAGGCGCTGTGCATTTTTTTGGCATTAAGCCCTCTTAAGATTGTTACAGCTGCGCTAAATCCATTGATGACGACAAGGTACAACACCAGATACAGTTTTGGAATGTTCGAGAGTGATAATGTGAAAAGACCAAAATTAAACACTATCAGGCCATAAAAAAGGATTCCTTTTCCGCCTACCATATGTCTCGCCATTGTAAAATAGTAGATGAGGTATTTAAGTCCCATGGTGACAAGAGCAATACTGAGGATTAAAGCCATAGTAATCAGACCGTCATCCGGCTCAACTATCATATATATACTGGCAAGAATAGTTACGATAGCCACAAATATACTTCTAATCTTTTGCATTCTAGTCATGCTTTTCACCTCTGGAAGTAGCAACATCTACCAGCTTTTTGAAATCTTTTATACCCACAAAACCTTTTTCTGCAAAATCTGCAGAAAAGCCAGCCAGCATGTTGCCTGATTTATAAATCTTATTGGTGACCATGCTCTTTTGTCTTAACGCAGCCACAAAAAATCTACCAAGAACGGTATTGTCTTTAGCTTCTTTTCTGGCTGCCAAGTACTCATCTTCATATCTGTAGACATCAAAATCATCAATTATATTGCCGGAAATTTTTTCACCTAAAGCTTTCCAGTCAGCGCAGGAGTCAATCTGCCGTTTATTTATGATTTCTTTTATTTGAGCTTCATAAGGACTAACAATTTCAAAGTCGTAAGTATCTTTGTCAAAAGAGCTGATATTCCCCCTTAAATACCTCATGGCATAAACCATCTGACAAAAGGCATGATAGTAGTCAGATGGATTGTCTTTTACAATCTCCGTAAAATCCCCCCATGCAGGCAAATACTTATATTTGATAAAGCTGTAATCCGGAAGATGCCCGGCCCTCCCATGTCCCAGATTCATTATGGAATTCTCACTGGTCTGGAAAAGACTGTTAGTATATATGCTTCTGTTAAGATCATCCGGAGTTGACGTACTGTGCCGAAATGTTATTTTCTTTTCAAATTCTCCGGCATCACCGCTAAAAATCTCATAGAAATAATAGTCGGTATTATTGATGACAAGAGAAGGTGTCCCTGCAAAATTGCGGTGTGCCCAGGTATCAGCCAAAACGTGCATGGCTAGCCCTACTGACTCAAGAGACTTGCCTTTTGCATGCTTTACAGTCTCCGCCAACAGATCGCCATTTGGACCGCAGATAAGACGATATTTGTTTCTATATCCTCTAGTACACCATTTTTTTTCAGCATAAAGATCCTGAGGCAAAAAATGGAAGCTAGACCATATCCTGGTTATATCCTGAAGCCCCAGAAGGTCTGTATGAGCATTTATCAGCTCTACCTGTGACTGAGTTGTAGCTGCGGACAAAGGGGCTTTGATGCTTGTTAAAAAAGTTCTTGTACAACAATCAACAAATTGCGCAGAATACGCTATTTCACTGCTTTCTTCATGAGAATATCCTGCAATAATTGCTGCCAGGTAGGTAGCATAATAGTGAAAATCAATGTTCATGGGCTGCCTCCTGTTTACAGATCATATTGGAAAGAATTCGGGATCTGATTGCGGAAAAAAACAGTGCCAGCAATACTCCTGCAGATGACAAATCCAAAAGAAACTCTGCAATCTGATAAATAGAATTGTTAATGTCATCTGTTAAGCTAGCCTCATTAAAAGTTAAATCTCTGATTGAAAGAATCCACAAATAGCAGGAATATATATATAAGAAGCCTGCTAAAAGTGCGATTATCAAATAAAGATATCTTTTTTCCCCTTTTTTAGCCTCTGCATTTGCACATTTGCCAACGTATAGACGAATAGAAAAAACCAATACCAAAAAAGCTAAAATTAAGAGGTACGTTATAAATGCTACTGCTTTAAGACTTACTTCTTCCTTTGAGACTCCTGAATTAGTATAGATATCGCTGATCATTTCTGCGATATAGTTCCTATTCGCGAAAAACGTCATTATGGTTTTTATAACTGACCATAACCCAAGACCAATAGCGCCGGTCCCGCATAGAGAAAGACTATTTAAGCTACGTCTACGTTCTCTTTGTAAATCCATTCCAACTCTCCTGTATGTACATCTTTTAACGTTATTATATCAAACATTGCATTCAGGTATCCGTATTAAAATTTATAAAAATTTTTCTATTAAACGTCAAAATACTACTTTTTTATCGTATAATAATCAGCGTAAAAAAAATGCAGGGTCCGGGCGGCGGTTTCGCGAAGCGGATCTCAAATGCCGTGGCTTATTAGAAGAAAGGAGACGGCACAATATGGCAGACAATAAGAATATAATCGATGAGGTAAGAGATTCTAAAGATGCAAACGAGCCGGAACTTAGATATCAGGATGAAGTTCCTGTGTTTTGCGAGCGCAAGAGGTGGCTCTTTTTCGGCTTGCCGTGGACATTCACAAAGTATCTGTTAAAGGATGAGATACTTACGACAAACAAGGGATTTTTCAAGACGATCGTCAATGATTGTTATATGTACAAAATAGTAGATGTCCAGCTCGAAAAATCGCTGTGCGAGAAAATGTTCGGACTGGGGACGGTCGTATGCTATACATCCGATACAACCGATAAGGTGCTTAAACTTTTGCATGTAAGACATTCCGAACAGATTAAAAACTTCATTCTCGAAAAATCCGAGAAAATGCGGATGAAGCGCAGGACGCTTAACACAATGAGTCTTAATGCAGATACTGTCGACGGGGTAGATGACATTGGTTGATATCAAAGCTTTTGAACAGGCACGAAAATATGTGGAAGCTGCGGCTGACCTTGGAAGCAGGCCGGGGCTCGACCGGATCAGGAGGTTGTGCGAACTGCTCGGCAATCCCCAGGATGATCTTGAGTTCATTCATGTGGCAGGAACGAACGGTAAGGGAAGCACTGCTGCAATGATAGAGTCGATACTCTGCTGCGCGGGAATGAGAGTCGGGATGTATTATTCTCCGGCAATTACCGGAATCTGCGATCACTTCAGAGTCAACGGCGAGACCATTGATATGACGGACTATACTGAAACTGTAGCCGAGGTTGCCGAAGCCAATTCAAAGCTTAAACGTGAGTCGCCGGATGGTGCGACGCAGTTTGAAATAGAGACTGCTGTCGCTTTTTTGTATTTCAGGAAAAAATCATGTGATGTTGTTATACTTGAGTGCGGAATGGGCGGTAAGGAAGATGCCACAAATGTGGTGAAGAACAAACTCTGCTGTGTCATAACATCCGTAGGATTTGATCATATGTACCATCTGGGACATACACTTAAGCAGATAGCCGCTCATAAAGCGGGCATCATAACTACGGACTGTCCGGTGATCGCTCTTGACTCCAAAGAAGAAGTATTAAATGTGATCAGGAAAAGATGCGAGACGACAGGAAGCACACTTTATCCTGTAAGTGCGGCTGTGCGTGAGGACTATGAGCTGTTTCCTCTCGGACAGGCAATGAGCTTCGACGGCATGAGCAATGTTGCAGTGTCTCTTGCAGGTGCTTATCAGACTGAAAATGTTCCGCTTGCCGTAAAGGCTGTACGCGTACTGGCAGCAAACGATGCCCTCGACGGATGTGTAATAGATGAGGATGTGATCAGGGAGGGACTTAAGAAAACAAAATGGCCCTACAGGTTTGAATGTATCTGTCCGGATCCGCCGGTCATAGTTGACGGTGCCCATAACATAGATGCCGCGATCGCACTCAGCAAGACAATACGGGAATGCCTTGGCAATCGCAGTGTAATACTCATCATCGGTATATTTGCCGACAAGGAATATGAGAAGATAGTTGCGACACTTTCTGATGTAGTCTGCGAAATGATTACCGTATCAACGAAAGTAAAAGGCCGGTCTCTTTCGGCTGCAAGGCTTGCGGTATGTGCCGAAAAGTATTGTTCTGACGTTACGACGTGCAAGAACTTAAAGGAGGCTTACAAAACAGCAATCTGCCATGCAAATAATATATCTGAGAATGGAGGCTCACCGGTAGTGGTCGCTTGCGGGTCACTGTCATATCTGGCGGAGTTTACCAATATAGTATTGGATAACATGCAACAGAGTGCGGCATGTCATTAACGGCGGATATTCGGAAGATGCACAGGAATGAATAATTTGGAAAGAGTGAACAATATTATCAATAACAGAAGATACAGGGATCTTCTGGGGGAAATAGAAGAACTCGAAACAGAGAGAATATACTGTCATCACGGAATAGAGCATGATCTGGATGTTGCAAGGATCGCGGTGCTGATGGCAGCCGACGAAGGAATAAACGTTCAAAGAGATATCGTATATGCTGCTGCACTGATACACGATATAGGCCGTAAGGAACAGTATGTAAACGGAGTAGAGCATGAGATCGCCAGTGCCGCTATCGCTCCTATAATACTGGAGGAATGCGGCTATACGGATGATGAGATTGACATCATAATAGCCGCGATAATCAATCACGGAAACGAAGCTGTAAAGAATGAAGAAAACCTGACGGGACTTATATACCGTGCCGACAAGGCATCGAGAAAATGCTATCTTTGCAAAGCGGCTGATACGTGCCACAAACCTGAGGAAAAAAGGGTCAGGAGAATACTGTACTGATTAAGCAATTATAATATGTGAGGTAACAGCTGAAATGCTCATAAGAAACAGCAGATTTGACTTCAAAAACAACACATATGTAATGGGTATCCTGAATGTAACTCCCGATTCGTTTTCTGATGGTGGTTTACATAATACAACGGATAGCGCTGTGGCCCATGCCCTGAAAATGATAGAAGAGGGCGCTGCGATTATTGACATCGGAGGTGAATCAACAAGGCCGGGTCATCAGAAAATAAGTACCAAAGAAGAGCTTGACAGAGTAATTCCCGTTATAGAAGAATTAAGGCATAGTACCGATATTCCGATATCGGTCGATACTACGAAACCTGAAGTTGCCGCCGCAGCACTTGCAGCAGGCGCCGATATTATCAATACTGTTGAAGGAGCCGGTATGCCACCGGATATGGCAGAGGTTATCGTAAAGAGCAAAGCTTTTGCGGTGCTTACTTACGAGGATAGTTATGTAAACCGAAATGATTTTTGCGAAGCTCTTATTAAAATGGCGGAAAATGCGGAGGATCTCGGTATCGCAGGGGAAAGGATTATACTTGATCCCGGAATCGGCTTCGGAAAGAGTCAGGATGAGAACCTGAAAGTATTAAACGACCTGCCGTTTATCACACAGACAGGATATCCGGTTCTGCTCGGCTGTTCGAGAAAATCATTTATTAACTACTGCATGAGACAGAAATCAGAGCAAAAGTACAGTGATACAGCTGCCACACAGCGCCTTCCCGGAACGATAGTTACGACTACACTTGCTGCTCTTGCAGGTGTGGGAATAGTCCGCGTTCATGATGTTGCCCAGAATATACAGGCGATCACGGTTCTTGAGGCAGTATGCCGGAACAATATAGTTAACTGATTATTAAATTTGATAGGGCATGATACGTATGAGCTATTGGTTATATCGTTTTATAAGATTCTGGGTAAAATTGTTTTCACCGACGTATGAGATAAGCGGGTGTGAAAACATACCTGACGGAGAGTGTGTTATAGTCGGAAATCATTGTCATATGTACGGACCGATAGAAGCGGAACTGTACACTCCGGGCAGTCATTATACATGGTGTGCGGGAGAGTTGATGCGTGCCGGGGAAGTTGCGGCATATGCATATAAGGATTTCTGGTCATTGAAGCCTGAATATGTCAGATGGTTCTACAAGATACTGAGCTATCTGATAACACCTCTTGCTGTCTGCATATTCAACAATGCACACACAATTGGGGTCTATCATGACTCGAGGATTCTGAACACTTTCCGAAGGACTCAGGAGTGCCTTGAGGAAGGGGCGCGGATAGTGATCTTTCCCGAGCAGCATATCAGATACAATAATATAGTCTACAGATTTCAAGACAGGTTCATAGATATTGCCAGAACTTATCATAAGAAGACAGGAGAGGATCTTGCATTTGTCCCGATGTATCTGGCTCCGGATATCAAAAAGGTTATCTACGGTGAGCCTGTGTATTATAATATGGCATCCACAGGTAAAGAGGAGAGAGCCAGAGTCGCATATGAACTTATGGAACGGATCACCGGCATTGCGGTGAGCCTGCCTGAACACACAGTGATCCCATACCCCAATATGCCGTCACGTTATTACAGGAAGAGTCTTCCGCAGGAGAATTATCATGAATAAAAAATCAATGGTGGATTACAGAGGGTTTTCATTACGGAAACTTACGGATCCGCGATTTTCCCATCTGCTTTTGCTTGGCGGGTGGATCATATACTTCGCTTTTTACTTCATTACTGAGAATTTTATTCCGAAAAGCAGATTTCACGTGATTCATTGTGCAGTGGATGATATAATTCCGTTTAATGAGTATTTTCTGGTCTTTTATGTCGGATGGTATGTACTGATAGCAGGTTCTTTGCTGTACACGCTTTTGTATGATGTGGATTCTTTTAAAAGACTTCAGAAGTTTATAATAGTATGTCAGATATTCGGAACTATGATCTATATTGTCTATCCCAGCGTTCAGAATCTCAGACCGGAAGTGTTCCCAAGGAAAAACATATTTACGTTTATTCTTGGGTTAATATATAAATTTGATACCAATACCGGAGTCTTTCCGTCGATGCACGTAGCCTTCTCCCTTGCGGTCTTATCCGTGGCTTTAAAAGACAATGAGCTGGCGGGAGCCGTTAAGGCCTTGCTCTGTGTATTCGTTATTCTGATATGTATGGCAGTATGTTTTGTTAAACAGCACTCCGTTATGGATATACTCGGAGCATTGCCGGTGTCCCTTGCGGCAGAAACAATAGTTTACGGAAAGGAGTACTGGCTGGTCCGCCTAAAACGAAGGAATATGGAGATTTTGCATGATTAAACCGGGAGACCGCAGAGACGGTAAGTATTTAAAAAAAATCGATTCGATGCACACTATAATGCCTCTTATGTATCCCAACCGGTGCGATAACGAGGCTTTTATATCGGAGTGCATTGACCTGACGAATGTTGAAACCTATCTTGAAAAAAAGAATGCTGGCGATCCGGCGTATAAGTATAATCTGTTTCAGATAATGGTCACGGCTATGTTAAAGACAATTACACTCCGCCCCAAAATGAACAGATTCATTGCCAACAAGTCCATATATCAAAGGAATGAGGTTTCTGCGGCGTTTACAGTCAAGAAGATATTCTCGGATAACGGAGGCGAAGCTCTTGCCTTTATCCACAGCAGGGAAACGGATACGATAGATACTGTCCATGATGAGATATTCAGGCAGGTTTCACTTTGCAAGAGTGAGGACCAGAAGGATCAGTCCACCGCGGCAATGGATGTGATACAAAAGCTTCCGAGGATCGTCCTGAAACTTGTGGGAGCTATTGCCAGGGGACTTGACAGGCATGGACTGATGCCGCATTCAATTATTGCAACGGATCCTTTCTATTCGTCGGTAGTCCTTAGCAATCTTGGCTCAATTAAACTCCATGCAGGATATCATCATCTGACAAACTGGGGAACAACCTCGATATTCTGTGTAATAGGAGAGATCAAAAATCGTCCCTTTTATGACGATGAAGGGAATGTGACGATGCGCAAGAGTGTGGATCTGGGCCTTACGATAGATGAGCGTATCGCAGACGGATACTATTATTCAAAAACGATCAGACTCCTTAAGAAATTGCTGGAGGATCCGGAACTGTTGGAGAAGCCGTTAAATGAAGAGATAGGAGACATTTAACGGCGTAGCGCATAAAATGTAGAGGTGGAATAAAGATAATGGAAACCAGGACAGTAAAAACACCATGGGCGGATCATGTGGGAGATGTACCGCTCCATCTTGAATACTTTGAAGGATCGATGTTTGACAAGGTGGCACAAATCGCTGAAAAATATCCCGATCAGGTGGCGTTTGATTTTATGGGAAAATCAACCACATACCGGCATCTGATAAAGGAGATCTGCAGATGTGCAAAAGCGCTTAAAACTATCGGTATCCGCGAAAATGATTGTGTTACGATAGCCATGCCTAACTGCCCGCAGGCAATTTATATGTTCTATGCAGTTAATCTTGTGGGAGGTATCGCAAACATGATACATCCCCTGTCTGCGGAAAAGGAGATAGAGTTCTACTTAAATGAGAGCAAATCGGTAACTGCCATCACCCTTGATCAGTTTTATCATAAGTTTGAGTCGGTACGGGCAAATACGAATGTGGTTAACATAATTATTGCATCCGTTAAAGATGAACTCTCCAAGCCTGTCAGAGCCGGATATATGCTTACTGAGGGAAGGAAGATCCGTAAAATCCCCAAGGACGCTCCGGTAATAAGGTGGAAGGAATTCATGAGACTGTCGAGTCACTGCTTCTATCAGTACCGTGTACAAAGGTCGGGAAATGATCCGGCGGTTGTATTGTATTCGGGCGGAACCACCGGAACTACAAAGGGCATCGTACTTACCAACCGTAATTTCAATGCTTTGGGTCAGCAGGTAATTGCCGCCAATCCCATGTTTCGCCCCGGTGACAAGATGCTTGCGGCCATGCCGCTTTTCCATGGCTTCGGGCTGGGTGTTTGTATCCATTCGATGCTTTCGCAGGGAGGGAGATGTATTCTTGTGCCCAGATTTACGGCAAAGAGTTACGCAAAGCTGATAGTAAAATACAGATGTAACTTCATTGCGGGTGTTCCCACATTGTATGAAGCACTACTGAGGCTTCCGAGCATGGAAGGAGCGGATCTCAGCTGCCTTAAGGGAGTTTTTTCCGGAGGGGACAGTCTGAGTGTGGAACTTAAAAAGAAATTCGATGCTTTCCTGTATGATCATAAGGCAACGATCCAGGTTCGCGAAGGGTACGGAACAACCGAGACGGTTACGGCATGCTGCCTTACTCCGCCTCATATGTTTAAACCCGGAAGTATAGGGGTTCCCTTCCCGGATACATACATCAAGATCGTTGAACCGGGAACGGATCATGAGGTTCCTTACGGAGAGGAGGGTGAAATACTCCTTGCCGGACCTACCGTAATGAAGGAGTATATGAACCATCCTGAAGAGACAGCCGAGACTCTTCGCACTCACGATGACGGTGAGACGTGGGTATATACCGGAGATCTTGGTACTATGGATCCCGAAGGCTTCGTATACTTTAAGGGGCGGGCAAAGCGTATGATTATTACGTCGGGCTATAACGTATATCCCGGGCAGATTGAGAATATACTTGATGCGCATGAGAAGGTTCAGATGAGCTGTGTTATCGGAGTGCCGGATCCGTACAGGATGCAGAAGGTAAAAGCCTTTGTTAAGCTTGTACCGGAAGCGGAGCCGACAGAGGTGACCAAAGAGGAACTTATGGCATACTGCAGAAAGAATATTGCCAAATACGCCATGCCGTATGATATTGAGTTCAGGGACGACATGCCCAAGACACTCGTAGGAAAGGTTGCCTACAGGGTTCTTGAAGAGGAAGAGATGGCACGGACGGGGGCGAACAGTCAGAGCGGTATTTAAAGTGTTTTGGCGGTACAATTTTTAAAATGATAAGAGGACAGGTTTGTATGGATTATATAAGCATAGACAATCTGGAAGTATTTGCAAATCACGGAGTGTACGAGGAAGAGATTAATCTTGGTCAGAAATTCCTGATATCTGTCAGGATGTATTTTGATGCATCCGCTGCCGGAAAAAGGGATGATCTGACAAAATCGGTTAATTATGCCGAGGTTTGCTCTTCGATAACCCGGTGGATGAAAACAAATACATGCAAGCTTATCGAAACCGTTGCTCAGAGGCTTGCAGACAAGCTTTTGACAGAATATGAGCTCCTAAGCAGTGTAGACGTTACGGTCAAGAAACCGTGGGCACCTATAGGACTGCCCCTTGAGTGTGTAAGCATAACGATAACAAGGAAATGGCATACCGTATATCTGTCCATAGGATCGAATATGGGTGACAGACGCAGGTATCTGACGGATGGTATAGAACACCTTCGAACAAACAAATACATAAGAGTTGTGGCAGTCTCGGAAATAATCGAAACGAAGCCCTACGGCAAGACCGATCAGGGTGATTTTCTAAACGGTGCCGTTATGATCAGGACTCTGTTGTCACCGGAGGAATTACTGGATGTACTCCGTGATGCGGAAAAAGATGCCGGCAGAGTGCGCAATGAGCACTGGGGTCCGAGAACTCTCGATATGGATATCCTTCTGTACGATGATCTGATAATAAACACGGAGGATCTTACGATCCCCCATGCGGATATGCTAAACCGTGATTTTGTATTAAAACCTCTGTGTGAGATAGCACCGTACGCTTACCATCCGGTTGCAAATAAGAGGATATGCGAACTCATGACTCCTCATCAATAGGTGCAAATACGCTTGACTGACCGTTTCCGCCGAATGTGGAGGTTATATATGTTGTATCTTCCCTGAACGGCGAATAGAAAGTATATGTTGAAGTACAGTTGATGTTTTCGTAATTGCCTTCCGCAATGACGATGGCATCGCTTCCGTCAGTATTAACCCTTATCAGGGCGGGATTTTGATTGCGCTGATAGAATATCACACTTCCGTATACGTTAAATGTGTCGACCCTCTCATCGGTTATCTTGGTCAGCTGGCCGTCCGATAACGAATATCTGTACAGTTTGTAATCGTCCTTCATATTGAGGAAATACAGGTCTCTTCCGTCAGCAACGGGATTGTATACCGAGTAGTCCATATATACCCGGCCCTCAGCGTCACCGGGACGGTACACTTTGAGAGTCATGGAATCCTGCTCACAATAATAAATATCACCGTTTATGACACATGCGGGATTAATGATCTCATTAACAGCAAGCCCCTTATCTTTGCCGTCGAGAGATGAATGGTACAACTGCATACCGTTTGTGTTGTCATAGTGCTCGTAATAAAGCGTGCTTCCTATCAGATTGAGTACTCCGGATGTACATTTGTCCAGGCAGACAAAATCCTTCTCGCCCTTTTTGATCCGGAATATTCCGCTCATCCTTCCGGCAACACCCATAAACTTTGTTCCGCCGGGATCGTCGAAATAGAAGTAAATATAATCACCGCCTGCGTTGATGTAAGACACCGGAACATCGGCAATCTTGACAGGATCGCTTCCGTCGGCGGTCATTCTGTACAAGGTGTGATTGTCGTTAAGATTGGCAAAATAAATGTATCCGTCGCTTTCGCAGACAAGTCCTTTGTTGTTGAGATTACCTGAAGTATTTCCGATGGTATCCGATGGGTTATCGGGAATACGGGACATGTATTTTGCAAAGGAGACGGCAGCGATTATCGCGCCTATTACAAGAGCGGCTATAATGAGTCCGATCACTGTTTTTTTCAAGCGGATCACCTCCCGGGATAAGTGAACAAATCTGTTTCCCTGATAATAATTATAATTAATCCCGGAGGTTTCATCAAGTTTGGTGCTGCAAATGGCATGGCTCTAAATTTGCTAAGAAGATAAATAGTATGGTAGAATTAACATCGGTGTTTGTAAACCGTAGGCCACGCCCCATACCTACGACATTAGTCGTTGGTGCCGCCCGGCGAGGGACGAAGTGGACTTTGAATGGCGTGGCTCTCAAGAAAGGGTGGTGTAAAGTTTTCTATGAAAACTTTGCAGCACGTAGGCCACGCCTCCACGAAGTGGACTTTGAATGGCGTGGCTCTCAAGAAAGGTGGGAGGATAAACAAATGAGAATACTTGTTACCGGAGGAGCCGGATATATCGGATCACATACAGTGGTATCGCTCCTTGAAAACGGATATGATGTGGTCGTTGTCGACAATCTTGTTAATGCTTCGAAAAAGAGCCTTGACAGGGTAGAAGAGATTACCGGGAAAAAGGTAGCTTTTTATGAGGCCGATACCCTTGATGCAGACGCGATAAACGCCATACTTGATAAAGAGAAAATAGATGCCTGCATTCACTTCGCCGGCTTGAAGGCAGTCGGGGAGTCGGTTCAAAAACCATGGGAGTACTATGAGAATAATATTCAGGGAACGCTTGTACTTATAGATGCGATGAGAAAGCACAACGTGAAGAATTTCATCTTCTCATCGTCCGCAACGGTTTACGGCGATCCCGAGTTTATTCCGATAACCGAAGAGTGTCCCAAGAAAGCTTGCACAAACCCGTACGGATGGACCAAGTCAATGCTTGAGCAGATATTGACGGATATTCAGAAGGCGGATAATGAGTGGAATGTTATCCTGCTTCGTTATTTCAATCCTATAGGCGCACATAAGTCAGGACTTATAGGAGATAATCCCAACGGTATACCGAACAATCTCATGCCTTATATCACACAGGTTGCTGTCGGCAAGTTAAAAGAGCTCGGCGTGTTCGGTAACGATTATGACACACCTGACGGAACCGGAGTAAGAGATTACATCCATGTTGTCGACCTTGCGGAAGGACACGTTAAGGCTCTTGATAAGATCAAAGAAAACTGCGGATTGAAGATATACAATCTCGGGACCGGTAACGGAGTCAGCGTTCTCCAGCTTGTCAAGGCGTTTGAGGAGTCAACCGGACAGAAGATACCTTATTCGATCAAACCGCGACGTGCCGGAGATATAGCAACATGCTATGCTTCTGCGGATCTTGCACAGAAGGAACTGGGCTGGACAGCAAAGTACGGCATCAAAGAAATGTGTGAGGATTCATGGCGCTGGCAATCTATGAACCCCAACGGATTTGATGATTAGAAATAATAATTCAGGAGAAAATCATGAGCATTAAGAAAGCGATCATTCCCGCTGCGGGTCTTGGGACAAGGTTTTTGCCCGCAACAAAAGCACAACCCAAGGAGATGCTTCCGATAGTCGACAAGCCGACTATTCAGTACATTATAGAGGAGGCCGTGCATAGCGGGATAGAGGATATTGTAATAGTTAACGGCCGGAACAAAGGGTCGATAGAGGACCATTTTGACAGATCGATCGAACTTGAGATGGAGCTTGAGAGCAAGGGCAAAGAAGAGTTGCTTGAAATGGTCAAGTCCATTTCGGAAATGGCCAACATTTATTTTATCAGGCAGAAGAAGCCTCTAGGTCTCGGACATGCGGTATTGTCGGCGCAGAAGTTTATCGGAAACGATCCTTTTGCGGTGCTGCTCGGTGATGATGTTGTTGTTTCCAAAACACCGGCACTTAAGCAGATGATAGATGTTTATAACGAGAGACAGTCCAGTGTTATCGGAGTGCAGACTGTTCCCCATGAACTCACTTATCAGTATGGTATAGTAGACGGACAGCAGGTAGGAGAGAGACTGTATAAGGTTAAAGATCTTGTGGAAAAACCATCGGTTGACAAGGCTCCGTCGAATGTTGCCATACTGGGAAGATATATTCTTACCCCGGATATCTTTGATTACCTGTCAAACCAGCAGACCGGAGCAGGAGGCGAGATACAGCTCACAGATGCCATAGAGAGAATGGCAATGGACTCTGATGTCTATGCATATGATTTTAAGGGACACAGGTACGATTGCGGTGCCAAGATAGGTTTCATTCAGGCATGTATAGAATTCGGTCTTCGCAGAAGCGAACTGCGCAGCGGACTTGAACAGTATATCAAAGAACTTGCCAGGGATATCGATAAAGCCATAGATTATGACTAAACTGACCGGACTACGGTCAGTTCCACATGGGTTTTGGTTACACTGACCCTTATATCATCAGCTAATGCAACAAGGATCGATTCGGCTATTTCATGGGCGGACGGTCCATTATCGTGCATTGACCATTCATAATTGTCGTTTGCATTTGTATTATCCTCGGTAGTACGAAGTCCGACGATCACCTTTTCCCATATTTTCTGGGGAAGAGAATTATTGGCCTCGTTTCTGCCCGAAGATGAAAGTGACAGGAGACGAATTCTTTCCCCGCTTCCGATATCAGCCTTGAAATTAAGATGTATCCTGTATTTCAGGCCACTTCCCTCGATCCAGAGTTTGGCCATGGTATTTCCGACGATATCCCCCGTCAACCCGATCAGTTCTTCCGTCATGAGAGCTAACTGGTTACGGGCTTTTTCATCAAGCCGCTGCATGGATGCAAAAGAGCGTACCATATCGATGGCCTGTGTAAGATTCTCCCTGTCCGGAGTGATTATTACTGTATCCGTTCTGAAGTGACGTTTTGAAGGCGATTTCTTTTTGCCCGATGCCAGGGCTATATTATCCGAAGGTGCCGTGTTGTCGCGTTCCACAATATTGACAAAATTGTAAGGGATCTCAATGCCGTGCTCCCTGAAAGCTTTGTTGACGCGCAGATTCATATCTGTTGTCGCAATGTAGAAACTTGTTGTATACGGTATCCATATCGTTGTTTCGAGTATAATGGCACTATCACCGTACTTTAGAAAATATACCGGTCCGGAGTCTTCGGTGATACCGTTTCGCTCCACGGAAAGAGTGTACGGACTGGCAGCAACACAGTCCCTTATCACTTCCATGGCAAGCTCGACATCAGTATCGTAACTTACGGAATAAGTAAGATGAATTCCGATCCTGTCGGTGCCTTTTGTCGTGTTAATAATGGTTTTGGAATTCAGCTCACTGTTCGGGATAGTGACCCGGTACTCATCGTAGATCATTATCACGGTATGTCTGAGCGTTATATCGACGACCGTTCCGGGTTCCATGCCTTCGACTATGATCCGGTCACCGATCTCAAACGGTTTGTTAATACTTATCAGAAAGCCGCATATCATGTCGCCTATGGCTGTCTGCCCCGCAAAGCCCAGTATGGCAACTATAAGGGCGGAACCTTTCCAAAGAGTTGAGCGAAGATCCATGGTCGGATTGAATACCTCAACCACATTTACAAGGCAGATGAGTATTACGGTAAGACTGAACAGCCTTCTTAGGAAACGTCTGTGTATTCTGTCATCTTTAAGATTCCTTTTTTTGAATATAATACGTATAGCGATAAGCAGTACTATGCCTATCGCTATAATAAGTAGCAGATGTATCATTGATCGGCTGTTTAGCAGGTTTTCTTTCGTAATCATTTCCCTATCTGTATTTAAGAATATAATTAACTGACCAATTATCTATTCTATCAGATTTCAATGTGAAATGATAGAGGTTGAGATCTCATCCAATGTTATGGTCTCGCTGCTGTTAGCTGTAGTAATAGTATAACTTCCGCCGACAGTCATTTCGGGACAGCTTACGGTCACGGCTGTGTAGGAGTTGGGAACAGTCCACTCAAGAAGAGTATTTCCGCTGTCATCGC
This sequence comes from Lachnospiraceae bacterium UBA3762, assembly GCA_002371615.1. Classification (GTDB taxonomy): domain Bacteria; phylum Bacillota; class Clostridia; order Lachnospirales; family Lachnospiraceae; genus UBA2868. Next base: position 16,484 of record DFGA01000055.1, read on the forward strand.
TTACGGTAACAGGGGAACCGCCGGTGGCTTCATCCCCGAACGTATACATTACCGATCCCTGCGTCGAAGTGGAAGATAAGGCCTCTGCCATTGACGAACTGCCACATGCAATGAGAGTTCCTCCGCTTATCTCGCATACTCCGCCGCTTTCGCTGCCGTAATCAATAGCATTGTTTCCGCCGGATCCCGTAAGGCTTATCAGTATATTTCCTCCGGTAATGATAATATCGCCGTTTGAATCAAGCCCGTCGGAATCTCTCCCCGAACTGTTGAGGATAGTGATGTTTCCGCCATTTATATGGATCCATGTCTCTTCCTCATCTTCGGTATCGGAGCCGGATTCACTTGCCGTATTCATATTCTCCTGCCCGGGTCTTCTTTGGCCCATTTTTCTTGCCGATGAATCGCTGCCCGATTCCTGCGTATCCTCAGGCATCTGCATATCCTCGGGTATCTGCATATCCTCAGGCATCTGCATATCCTCAGGCATTTGCATATCCCCGGGTATCTGCATTCCTTCGGGAGGCTCTGTGCCGGGCTCAAAATCACCCCTGGGATTATGTCGCATTTCGCCTTTGAAATTGCCGCCCATGCCGCCCATACCGCCCATGCCGCCGAATCCGCCGCTGCCGCCATTTGCGTTGATCCCGTCATCCGTGCATTCTATTGACAGATCCCCGTCATTGATCTCAACGGTAACGGCTTCTATTCCTTCATAACATCCCCAAATGTTTATGGTTCCTCCGGCGATAAGAACGGATTCGCCTCCGTTTATACCGTCATCCGCTGCGTTTACCGTAAGGGTAGTATCTGTTATATTAATACCGTCATTTGCGTGCAGGCCGTCATTCGGCGCGGTGACTGTTATATTTCCGCCTGCTATGACAAGCTTGTCGTTACAGTCGATCCCGTGCTTATATGATGCCGTTATGGTAAGAGAACCATCGCCGTTTATAGTCAGATCATCGTGAGAGAAGACTGTACCGCCGGTGTTGTCGGCTAAAGCATTCTCGGAATACACGCTGCCGCTCTCAAATGAGTTATCGGTACCGTTTGCAAGAGTTAAGAACACCTTGTCCGCCTGATCGACTCTGAATGCGGCATCGTCACTGCAATAAACGCTTACCCCGGCCAGTTTGATAAAAACCTTGGAAGAATCATATGCATCTACAACGATGCTTCCGTCTGAAAGCGAACCGGAGACAACATATTTTCCCGCATTTGCTATCACGATATTTCCGTCATTCCAATATGCGCCGTCTCCCGATATTTCTGCCGAATCGCCGCAAAGTGTGATGCGCGTTGCTTCCGCGTCGTCCCAGCCGGAATTCATATCATTATTTGTAAAACCCGACAAAGCTTCATATCCTTCGCTGTCTTCATCGACGATCTTTTGGATGCCGAGCTTCTCGCCGAACATAAAAAGTGTAGTTATGACAAGAGCGATAATGGTAACGATCACGCATATTCTGTCAAAATATTTACTAGTAGACATATATTACCCCATGTAATCTCCGTTGTAAGTTACAAGAACCGCATTTTTAATACCGTCGGTGTCGGCAAGGATATTGATAAAATCGGTATTGTCATCCTTGAGCCTTACTTCAAGATTAAGCTCGATCTCTCCCTTCTGAGCCGACTTGCTTTTGACGGTGCATTTCTTTGTGCGCTGTTTTAAGAAATCCACAGCTCTTTCTTCGCTTGCACTCCCGTCACATCTGATCACAACTATGTAAGGATTGCTCGTGTCTTTCTTGTTGGCAAATACAAGCAGAATAATCCCGATAAAGACACTTCCGAATACTGCAAGCGGAATCATACCGGCTGCCAGAACTATTCCGGCTGCAATCGCCCAGAACAAAAAGGCGATGTCCATCGGCTCTTTGATGGCGGTTCGGAACCTTACGATGGAAAGAGCACCGACCATACCAAGGGAGAGGACAACGTTACTTGTTACCGCAAGGATCACGAGGTTGGTTATCATCGTCAGCGCCACAAGAGTCACTCCGAAACTTGATGAGTACATTACTCCGGCGTATGTTTTCTTGTAAATGAAAAATATGAACAGCCCGAGTGCGAAAGCCAGTGTAAGAGACAGCACAATGTCCAGACCGCTCACCGCTGTTACGTTTTCAAGATAGCTTGATTTAAAAATATCACTGAATGTCATTTTGTTTACCCGGCAAACAGGTTTGCCATTCCTTTCTTAATCATTTGTCATTTGTAGTTTTTATCCGTATATCCTGCATTGCGCGTATTTGGAAAATGCAGTCACATGCCGCCCGCGTACGTTCACGCAGTCCCTTATTATCGAGGGGAGAAAATCATCCCATTTCACTTCAAGAATGATAGTTTTGTCTCTTCCGGCTTCTATCGTTATGCAGTCGGGATTTAGAAAATCAAGCCCGGACAGGCCTGTTCGTATGTCCGAGTCAAAGGTCACCCTGACATTTCCCGGAGCGTATATATAAGGCTCCCGTTCGTAATCCACGATAGTTTTCGGACGAAGCTGCTGATAGATCATTTTGCAGTAAAGTTCCTGAACAAGGGGATTTTCATCATCGCGCATAAATTCGATATCACCGGAGATGATCTTTTCGACCTGATCTGCTGAAAGTCTTGCGGAATATTTGGTCCCGAGTCCATTGAGCCGGCTTTTCTTTTCAAGTTTGATGATAGAAGTATCACCGTTGTAATATCTGATCCTGAACTTTTCGCGACCGTTAACACCGTCGATTTTCTCCCGAAGGGCTTTATCATTAAGATTATCGAAGTAAAGGCTTCTGATATGGTATTTTCCGTCCTTCGCATGAGGATCGGCAGTGGCAACGGCACGGAGTCGCTGCCTTATCGTAAGCAGATCCGAATAATTGATCTCATGTTTCCACTCATGTCTGTATCGCTTGTCTATTTTGCTCACCTCCAAACACCGGTCATTGAAATGATTTGATTCGTTGTAATGCTATATTATAAATGTGAAAAAAATGAAAACAAAATGTGATAAATCTGTAATTTAAAGTGTGACTGTCTCCGGATCGGGAGCAAATGTCCTGTAGGATGTACATACGGTAAGAGCGTAGTCTTGCAGTTTATATTCGATAAGGTACAGCTCGCCCGGGTCATATCCGGCGCAGGCAGCCGATGCCGGGGCTGCGGCAATATTCAGGGTGATGCTTATAGGCTCCATTTGAATCCCTAATCCGCTGTGTTTCATGAAAGCTTCTTTCATCGACCACATTCTGGTATATACCATATCCATGCCGGCATCTTCCGAGCCGGACTCTTTGGCAAGACGCTGTTCGGCAGTGTTGTATACATAGTTTATAAGGCTGTTGTCAAAGTGGCGCAATTTCTGGATATCAACACCTACTTCCCTGTCTGAAACAGCCAGTGCGACCTTTTCTCCGGAATGGGAAATATTAAAAAAGATGTTTTCGTGATCTGCTATATAAGGCTTGCCGTGACTGCTAAAGGCAACTTCATATTCGGTGATACCGCAGTTGTTAAGAGCTCTTTCAAGTAGAATACCGGCACAAAGGGATAGTTTTTTACTGCGTTCCGGTTTAACACGGTCTATCTTTTCCCTTCTGTATTCGGGCATTTTACGATACCATTCGTCATATACGGCTGCCGGCGACAGGCAGGCAATATCCATCAAATAAATACGGTTATTAATCGTCATAACCTTTACATCCTCCGGTACAACCATAATATCATATTTATCTTGACTTATACATTGACTGTCGAATAAAATGATATAGAGAAAGGTTGCTGAATGTAACCTGTAACAGTGCATGGAGGTTGTCGTATGAATATTAAAAAGGAACAAAACGGAAAAGAATTAAATATCGCCGTTGAAGGGAGGCTTGACACCATTACGGCGCCTGAGCTCGATGCGGAACTTACTTCTTCACTTGACGGTATCGAGAAGCTTATTTTTGATTTCGGAGATCTTGAGTACATTTCATCAGCAGGACTTCGCGTGCTTTTGTCGGCTCAGAAAGTCATGACCAAACAGGGCGGCATGGTGATCAGAAATGTTAAGCCGGAGATCATGGAGATATTTGAAGTGACAGGTTTTGTCGATATTCTTGATATCGAAAGCTAAGATCGCTATTCTATATGGATTAATGGTATTTATCAAAAGCGGGACTGTCAAAAGGCATTCTCGCTTTTGAAGTGTTGTGTGGCTGTTTGCGGCCGGAAAGGGTACTATCGGATGATCAATTCGGCAGATGAACTGTTTGACAGGCTTACCGGGAAGGGTGTTGTTATATCGGATGCTGAAAAGGATGCGATCAGGAAGAGTTCCGAGACTTACAAGATGTCTGTATCGGATTACTATTTTGATCTTATTGACTGGAGTGACATTAACTGTCCGATACGTAAACAGTGTATCCCATCGGGAGATGAACTGGTAAATCCCGACAACTATGCCCCGGATCCTCTTAATGAGAAAAAGTATGAACATGTTCCTTTTCTCGTCCACAAATACAGATCACGTGCGGCCTTTATGTGTTCTAATTCATGCTTCATGACTTGCAGGCATTGTACCAGAAAGAACACGGTGATGAACAGTGAAGTATGTACGAGGGAGGCAGTTCCTGCAGCACTTTCCTATGTCAGGGAGCATACGGAGATAAATGATATTCTAATAACCGGAGGCGATCCTTTTGTACTTCCGCTGGAATTGCTCGAAGAGTACATAAAAGGTTTCAGATCGGTGCCTTCGGTCAACACGATAAGGATAGGGACAAGGGCGATAGTAACCGATCCGGAAAAGGTAACGGATGAGTTGTGCGATATGCTGGCTAAATATCATCCGATCTGGGTATTTACACAGTTCAACCATCCGAAGGAAGTTACGTCCGAAGCAAAATCTGCCTGCGATAGATTACTTGCAAGAGGAATACCTCTCGGTAATCAAAGCGTTCTGCTGAATGGGATCAACAATGATGTTGATATTCTTGAGGAACTGTATACAAAACTTATCGGTATACGAGTGCGGCCGTATTATCTGTATCTTTGCGATCACGTGGCCGGAACTGCGCATTTTGCGACAGACTACACAGAAGGAGTTGAGCTTGTTGAAGAACTCAGGTACAGACTACCTGGATATGCACTTCCGAGATTCATCATTGATGCGGATGGTGAAAACGGCGGAAAAGTATCGATAGAAAAAAATCATGTTCTGAAGGAAACAGAAGATTATCTGCTTCTGCCGGGCTCGTTGGAAGAGACAGTCACAAAGTTTGTCAGGTAAGGATATTAATATAAGGATAAGGTAAAAAGAAAAATGAAGGTCGGGTTGACGTTTGATCAGGCATCGGATTACGGAATTGAAGAGGGCAGTATGGTTTTTGCTGATTTCTGCTACCCGGGTGAAGTAGAGTGGATGGCGGGAGCAATAAAACGTATAGGATTTACCCCGGTCCTGATAGGTAATATGTACAGACTGAATGAGATGATCAAGTCGGATACTCTTGACTGTGATATCATACTTGTCTGCGATGAGGGGATAATGTCCAGAAACCGTGAGGCTATCGTACCTGCAATTTGCGAATTGAATAAGATCCCGTATATAGGCAGCGATGCTTACTGCATGGGATTGTCGCAAAACAAATACCACTCGAAACTGGTTGCTGAGTCACTCGGAATAAGATGTCCGAAAGGGATATACGTTGAATTCGATCCCAATGAGGCAATAAACTGCGACAGCATAAAGTATGAACTGGGGATACGCAACCTTAATTATCCGCTCATAGTAAAACCGAACGAAGAGGGCTACAGTATGGGTGTCTTCATAGTCCGGTCCGATAAAGAGCTTGCCGAAGCTATCCGGTATAACTTTGAAAACTATAAAGAGCCGGTCCTTGTTGAGGAGTTCATATCCGGAAGGGAGCTTTTCATCCCGGTGATCGGTAACGGAAAAGACGCGTATACCCTTCCTGTAGGAGCTGTAATGGCAGAAGGCGGAGCGGATATTGAACTGTTTTCGCTTGAGGAAAAGCATAGGGATGTTTTTCACTATGAGATAGCGACCCTTTCGGATGAAGTCAAACGGAAAATATCGGACAGTGCGCTAAAACTGTACCGGCATATGCTCTGCTGTGACTTCGGCCGCCTTGATTTTCGCCTTGATAAGGATGGTGAGCCGGTTCTCATTGAGATCAATCCGAGACCCGGTCTTATGAGTGGTGGCCCGTTTGAACTCTGTGCAAGGGAAATAGGCAGGACATATGATGAAGTGTTAAAGGAGATAATCCTAAACGGTGCCGCAAGGTACGGGATAAAAGAGTAAAGTAAGATGAGCAGGAAGAGAAGTGTTCTTTTTCAGGTTATCATAATAGTATTTATATTTGCGGTCATTTATCTGGCATCGATACTTAATTCATTTGCATTCCGGTCAAATACAGTGGAAGCCTGGACGGAAAACACCGCTGCTGTGCTTGAGATGGTAATGGAGAGAAGTGAGTACGGACTCAAGTATGGGCGGGAGCTTAAGAACTATTATGATATAGATACGGTATTTGATGATATATCCCAATACTGTGAGACGGATAAAGCATTTATAACAGATATCAACGGAGATAGACTCTACGGGGAAGAGCCTCCCGGGGATATAACGGAACGTATCGCGAACCTTGTCCGGTCGGGCGACAATACGATCATTTACGAATCGGACAAAGACCAATACATACTACACGCCATATCGGGAAAAGAAGATACAGAGGGCTATGTGGGAATCCATTATCCGACAGACCGAACTGCCGGTATTTCAGCCCCTTACGAGCGCAGAATACTTGTCAGCGCTCTTGTTGCTTCTGTTGCCGGTGCTCTTGTGTTTGAACTGCTGTTTCACTTTATAAAGCATCTGTATGACCGGAAAAAACTCCGGATCATAGTCGTAGCGACTCTTATCGCAGCAAGTGTCGGAATGATCATTTCTACTTATTTGGTTCAAAAAAGCGGCTATACATATCTTGCGGAAGATGTCAGTGCGCGTGTTCTTGAACAGAACATGGCAAACATCAATAACCTGATCAAAAGCGGGATAAGGTACAGTGATATTGATGATGCTGCCGGATACTACAAAAGAATATCAGAAAAAAGCGAGCAGATTGATTCTCTGCGGCTCTCACGCGTGCCTGATGATTCGGGAGCGTGTATCAAGCTTGAGACGGATGATTCAGGTGAAGAGTATTATCTTATCTCTACGGTTTCACGAGAATATATACGGGACAAGGTCAATTCCGCGCTTCTCAATGTTGTGGTAACGATAGTTACCGCATTGATGCTTTCAGCGGAGGTGATAGGCTTTCTTGTTGATATATTGACCGGCGAAGCCAAAAACAGAAGGACACTGGTTGATAATTCCGCTCACAGGACTATTGAGTCCATCGGCGTGGTCAGGGGAATCTCATTTTTCTTTGCCAGTTTCCGCTTTATGGCGGTGGCATTTATGTCTATTGTCCTGGCGGAAATCTATGAACCCGTTACCTTATTCGGATACGCTCTTCCCAAAGAGATATTGATGTCGCTTCCGATGTCTGCACAGGTTTTTATCTCTATGATCACATCATACATTTCGGGATCTGTTGTTAATAAACGTGGGTGGAAAAGCGTAACGATAGCCGGTATTGCGGTTATGATAGCCGGAACGGCAGCATCCGCATTTGCAACAAAACCCGTTCCTTTTATAATTGCACAGATGATTATGGGTATAGGACTCGGTTTTGCCAAAATGGGGATCGATATATACTCGATAGTCGTATCATCCGAGGCTGATATGACCCAATATACGGCAGGAGCGAACGCGGCGATAATTGTAGGCTATTCGTGTGCCGCGTCTATAGGAGCGCTTATCGCTTCTACTTTCGGATATTCCGGAGCATATATAGTAATGGGCCTGATCGGTATTTCGGTACTTGTAATTATGGTCCTGTTCGGAATGAATGTCGCACCGAGGAGCGAAGTAGCCGAAGAGGCAGCCAATGATGTTATCGAATGGACTCATAAGGGGCCTGATATAAGATTTGGCATATATATTCTGTGCGTGATAGTACCGTATTATTTTATCATGATGTTTGTCGATTATTTTTTTCCGGTCTATTCAAACAGCGTCGGAATTACGACGGACGTAATAGGACTCGTTATGATGATAAACGGTATCGGAACAGCATACCTTGGAGCGGTATTGTGTCCGAAACTATCTGCAAAATATTCGCCGGAACATTTGATGCCGGTACTTCTTGTGATACTGTCAGGAGTGATATTGATATTTGCATTTAAGAATATGGTATTATTTGCGATCCTGGTAGTATTTATGATAGGGACGGCGGATGGGATCATGCCGAGTGTACAGTTCGAATATGTGTATAAGCTTCCATTTTCCAAGAAAAAGGGGTTTTCAAATGCACTCGGTATAGAAGGGTTTTTCAGTAACCTGATAGGTGCCATAGCTCCTGTCATATTCGGTGTAGTTATGATATATGGAAGTGGCGGGCTTGCTGTAGTCAGTGTTGCAGTGCTTGCTCTGTCTGCTCTCTTCTGGCTTGTAAACAGCAAAAACCGTAATAAGGTCAGGGAACAGTTATGACAAAATTCTATTCTAAAAGATCATTTTGGCTTACTATAATACCGGCGATCGCGGTAATGATTTTTACAGCGTTGTCGATGTGTTCTGATGCCGCTGCCATGATGGCGCCAAGGCCCGATGCTGTCAAGGACAAGATCAGGATAGGGTACTGTCAGGATGGTGATTACTACGAGTTCGATTATGAAATATTTCAGATCGGAAAGGGGCTTGCCGAAAATGGTATGCTATCTTCGGATAAACTGGATTCACTTCAGCAGGGAGATGGCGCTCCTACTGTATGGAGGGCATTATCTGACGCAAAAAGCAGCTGTCTTACATTTGTTCCCGAAGCCTATTTTGATATCGCCTCGGATGATTTTATGAAATTGGATGATGAAGAGGTTCAAAATAAACTTGCCGACATGGTTGCGGAGTATGATATCGATCTTATGATCACCATGGGAACGAGCGCCGGCTGTGCAGTCCGGGATGCGTGCCAGGTTCCTTATATGAATTTTATTGCAAGTGATCCGATCGAATCGAAGATCACCGGGGGCGAGGAATACTCCGGAAACGACAGGGCATGGGCACATGTCAGCACGGGAGTCGAGCAAAGAGCCTTGACGGTTATGAAGGATATATTCGGTGCAAGATCAGTCGGTATAGTATATAATGATACGGAAGAAGCATATATATACAGTGGGGCGGCAAGTGTTGATGAGTTTGCAAAAACAAACCGTATAAAAGTGATGAGGCAGTATGTCAGGGACTACGAGAACTACTCCCCTAAAGCATATGAAGCTTACAAACGGGAAATGATTGCGGCACACAGGAAGCTTGCGGACAGCGGCATCGATCTGTATATACTTACGACAACGGGACTTGAAGCGGATGATTTTTACGAGTGTCTTGAACCTTTTATGGACAAGGGCATTCCGGTGTTCTCGCTCAACAGTACGGAAGATGTGAGATTCGGAGCCCTCGCAGCGGTTGAGATGTTTGACTATGAAAACATAGGGAGATTTGCAGCGGCTAATCTTAATGATTTTTATAACGGAGTGAGTCTATCGGAAATCCCGCAGGTATATGATACAGCACCTTTTCTTGTTATAAACAGTGATACTTTGCATCAAACCGGCGTTAAACTATCGCTTGATGCACTGCTCTCGGCGAGCACGATATATCCGAAATATATGGGAGAATAGAATGAAGCATTTAGGACTCAAGGGAAAAGTAGTACTTATAGCGATCGTTGCGATGACAGCGCTGACTGCTGTATTGCAGGCAATCGGTTATTACCAGTTCAACCAAAACGTTTATTCCAATTATGTCAAATATGCGACTTCCGCTGTTAACGAAGCGATCATCATACTTGATAAGTATTCTGTCGGAGATGCCGTTGTAAAGGGCAAGATGGATGACAATTACGAGAAGGCTAGACTTGAACTGAATGAGATCAAGACATCTGCCGATATCGAGTATCTGTATGCCGTCTATTTTGAAGATATTGAGGATATTAAGAGCGCGTGCTATGTCATAAATGCCAAATCGGAGGAAGAGCTGGCAGAAGCGGGGTCTGATGGGGATATATACAGCTATCTGGGTGACCCGTGCGAGGAGGACGGATTCGAGGAAGTTAATCTGCGCGTATTTCAAAATGCTCTCAGGAATGATATACCCGGGATCATAGAGCAGACGAGTGATACACCCGAGTACGGACAGCTCCTTACATGCTGCGAGGTGGTTCATGACAGTAACGGCAGGCCGGTAGCGATACTCGGAGTTGATACTGATATCAACGAGATAAAAAGGGATCTTCACACATACCTTAATACATCCAGTCTGTTTGCGGTATTGATCACGGCACTATTTATTATCATCTTTGTGATCACTACCGACAGGAAGATAACAAAACCGGTACGCAAACTATCGGAGAACACGGCTTCATACGTTAAGCTTATGAAGGATGCGGTATCTCCCGAGGATCTTGTTTACGACAAGGTCAGAATAAGGTCAGGGGATGAGATACAGGATCTTTCAAAGAGCATCTCCAGAATGGCGGATGAGATCAAGGCTTACATGATAAACCTAGAAACAGTCATGGCCGAGAAGGAGAGGATCGGTGCGGAACTAAACGTAGCGACTCAGATACAGGCCGATATGCTGCCGAGGATATTTCCACCGTTTCCCGACAGACATGAGTTCGATATATATGCTTCTATGACGCCGGCAAAAGAAGTCGGCGGAGATTTCTACGATTTCTTCTTTATTGATCATGACCATCTTGCACTTGTTATTGCTGATGTATCCGGGAAGGGAGTTCCCGCCGCCCTCTTTATGGTCATTGCCAAAACGCTTATTAAGAATCGCACGCAGCTGGGCGGTTCGCCGTCCGAGGTTCTTGCATACGCGAATGAGCAGCTTTGCGATGGAAACGAAGCGGAACTGTTTGTTACGGTATGGCTTGCGATAATCGAGGTCTCAACAGGCAGAGGAATTGCTGCAAATGCGGGACATGAACATCCGGCGCTGATGAGGGCAAATGGAGAATTTGAACTTGTTAAATACCGTCACTCTCCGGCTGTTGCCACATTCCCCGGCCTGACGTTTAAGGAGCATGAATTTGAACTTAATCCTGGAGACAAGCTGTTTGTGTATACAGATGGTGTTACGGAAGCGACTGATTTGAGCAATGTGCTTTTCGGAGAAGAGAGGCTCGTAGCTTCGCTTAATCGAGGGAAGGATCTCACACCGGATAAACTGATAGAAAATGTTAAATCGGATATTGACAGATTTGTAGGCGATGCTCCGCAGTTCGATGATATTACGATGCTGAGCATTTCATGGATCAAAAAACAATAGCTGCTGTATCGAAGAGCGAAAGGATGACCCTGATATGGAACGAGAGATGACAATTGAAGCATCAGTATCAAATCTTGATGATGTGCTGGCATTTGTGGACGCGCACCTTGAAGAGGCCGGGTGCGGCATGAAAACACAAATGCAACTTGATGTTGCCGTCGAGGAGATTTACGTTAATATAGCCCATTATGCGTATGCTCCGCAAACAGGCATGGCAAAGATCTCAGTGGACATTGACACGGATAAGCGGCAGATAGTTATAGAATTCCGTGATTCGGGTGTGGAATTTGATCCTCTGGCAAAACCCGATCCGGATACTACTCTGTCCGCTGAAGAGCGTCAGATAGGAGGTCTTGGAATATACATGGTTAAGAAGAGCATGGATGATGTGACATACAGCAGGGAGAGCGGAGAGAATATTCTGACGCTTTACAAAAACTATTGACGTAACAGACCCTGGCATCTATTATATAAATTGAATCTGATGCGGATATTTCACATCCCGCCTGTTTCGGGCGCCAATTTCCAATTTTCATTAGAAATATTCAAAATCATGTTGACAAAATCGAACAAATGTTTTATGCTCCTGTACAGAACAAATGTTCTTATCAGGGGTATATGTAATTGTAAAGGAGAATCATATGGAACGCGAAGAAAAGTTAAAAGCACTGGATGCGGCACTCGCACAGATTGAGAGACAGTTCGGAAAGGGATCTGTTATGAAGCTTGGTGATCCCGGATCGCAGATGAACGTCGAGACTATTCCGACAGGATCGCTCAGCCTTGATATAGCACTCGGCCTCGGTGGAATTCCCAAGGGAAGGATCGTTGAGATATACGGGCCCGAGAGCAGTGGTAAGACGACCGTTACTCTTCATATGATCGCAGAAGTTCAAAAGCGCGGAGGTATAGCAGGATTTATTGATGCCGAGCATGCGCTCGATCCCGTATACGCGAAGAATATTGGCGTAGATATTGACAACTTATATATTTCACAGCCTGACAATGGAGAGCAGGCTCTTGAGATAACAGAGACGATGGTCAGATCCGGGGCTATCGACATAGTTGTAGTTGACTCTGTTGCGGCTCTTGTTCCCAAGGCTGAGATAGACGGAGAAATGGGAGACTCCCATGTGGGACTTCAGGCAAGGCTCATGTCACAGGCGCTCCGTAAGCTTACGGCGGTTATCAGCAAGTCCAACTGTACTGTAATATTTATCAACCAGCTTCGTGAGAAGGTCGGAATTATGTTCGGTAATCCCGAGACTACCACAGGCGGCAGGGCACTTAAGTTTTATTCATCGGTAAGGCTTGATGTCAGACGTATAGAATCACTTAAGCAGGCCGGTGAGGTTATCGGTAACCGTACAAGGGTCAAGGTAGTCAAGAACAAGATCGCACCGCCATTCAAGGAAGCGGAATTTGATATCATGTTCGGCAAAGGAATATCCAGGGAAGGAGATCTTCTCGATCTTGCTGCCGAGGCAAACATTATAGTCAAGTCCGGTGCATGGTATGCCTATAAGGGACAGAAGATAGGACAGGGCAGAGAAAATGCCAAGCAGTATCTGTTGGACAATCAGGACGTATACGCGGAAGTGGAAAAACTTGTCAGAGATCATTACTTTGCCGATAATGCTGCTCAGACAGAAGATACACCGGATACTGCCAAGCCGGCCAGATCTTCCAAGGAAGCAAAGGATGAGTGAGCCTGAAACATGACGGTTACAGGAGTAGAGGCTTATCCTAAGGGTAAGGGAAGAGTATCTGTTTATATGAACGATGAGTTCGCCTTTGTTTTGTACAAAGGCGAACTTTCTAAATATGGTCTTGAAATTGGCAGAGATATCAATGATGAATTATATGAGAAGATAATGCATGAGACCATATATCCGAGAGCCAAGAAGAGGGGGATGAACCTTCTTAAGAGTATGGACCGTACCGAAGCGGATGTCAGGCGTAAACTTTCCGAGGGAGGTTACCCGGCGGATGCTGTTGATGTTGCAGTCGATTATCTCAAGTCATATCACTATATAGATGATAGCAGATATGCATCGGAGTATATCAGGTTCAAGGCTTCTTCCATGAGCAGGAAAATGATAATGGCAAAACTGACCGAAAAGGGAGTATCAAAGGCTGTTATCCGGGCTGCTTATGACGCTTATGAAGAAGAAAATGGCGATAATGCGCATAACAGTGAAAGAGAACTTATTATAAAGCTTATAAACAAGCGGTTTCCCGGCGGAGTTTCCGGTATTGATCACAATGCCAGACAAAAGCTGTTTGCTTATCTGTATAGCAAAGGATTTTCCATATCTTTGATAGAAGAGGTGTATTCATCGCTTGACATAACTTAGCTTAATGATTATTATTAAAATGTTGTATTATTGCAAGTACATTTATACAATATATATTTTTTGTACTATGACAATCAAATAAGGAGGTAAACCGTGGATAGTAGTACTCTGATTGTTCTTATTGTCGGTGCTATCCTTTTGTTGATCGGGTGCATAGTTGCATACAAGGTCGGATATAATGCCCGGAGTCGTGCTGATGAAGGTAAGATCGGAAATGCCGAGCAGAAAGCCCGTGAGATAATTGATGATGCATTAAAGACTGCAGAGACCAAGAAGCGCGAGAGCCTTCTCGAGATCAAGGAAGAGTCGATTAAGACCAAGAATGAACTTGAGAAAGAGACCAAAGAGCGCAGGGCCGAGCTTTCAAGGAACGAGAGAAGACTCCAGCAGAAGGAAGAGAACGTTGACAAGAAGCTTGAGCAGATAGAACGTCGTGAGCAGTCACTTGCATCGAGAGAGGATTCACTGAACAAGAAGAAAGAAGAAGTTAACAAACTAAACGAACAAAGAGTGCGGGAACTTGAAAGGATTTCTGGTTTAACCTCTGAACAAGCAAAAGAGTATCTGTTAAAAGTTGTTGAAGAAGAAGTAAAGCACGAGACCGCAATCAAGATCAAAGAGATGGATATGCGTGTCAAGGAAGAGGCAGGTAAGAAGGCAAGAGAGTATGTGGTCAATGCCATTCAGCGATGTGCCGTTGATCATGTTGCCGAATCAACGATATCAGTTGTGCAGCTTCCCAGCGATGAGATGAAAGGCCGTATTATCGGACGTGAAGGAAGAAATATCCGTACGCTCGAGACAATGACCGGAGTTGATCTTATCGTAGATGACACTCCGGAAGCAGTTGTTCTGTCCGGATTTGATCCGATCAGAAGAGAAGTTGCGAGGATCGCGCTTGAAAAACTCATTGTTGACGGTCGTATTCATCCGTCGAGGATCGAGGAAATGGTCGAGAAGGCCGAGAAGGAAGTTGAAAACGGTATTCGTGAAGCCGGAGAAGCTGCCCTTCTTGAAACAGGAGTGCACGGTGTTCATCCCGAGCTGGTTAAGCTTCTCGGACGTATGAAGTTCAGAACAAGTTACGGTCAGAATGCACTCAAGCATTCGATTGAGGTATCGCTTCTTGCCGGGCTTCTTGCCCAGGAAGTCGGAGTGGATGTCCGCATGGCCAAACGTGCCGGATTACTCCATGATATCGGTAAGGCTGTAGATCATGAGCAGGAAGGCACGCATATTCAGCTTGGTGTCGAGCTTTGTAAGAAGTACAAAGAAAACGCTATTGTCATCAATTCCGTTGAATCGCACCACGGAGATGTTGAGCCGCAGTCGCTCATCGCATGTCTTGTTCAGGCTGCTGACGCGATCAGTGCAGCCAGACCCGGTGCGAGAAGAGAAACACTCGAAACATATACAAACAGATTACAACAACTTGAAGATATTACAAACGGCTTCAAAGGAGTCGACAAATCTTTTGCTATTCAGGCAGGTAGAGAGATCCGCGTAATGGTTGTTCCCGAGCAGGTGAACGATTCGGATATGGTACTTCTTGCCAGGGATATTAGTAAGCAGATAGAAGCAGAACTCGAATACCCCGGACAGATCAAGGTAAGTGTTATAAGAGAGAGTCGCGTAACCGATTACGCAAAGTAAAAGTAATCAAAATAAAAGCTCCGGTCGTAAGACCGGGGCTTTTTCACGCTTAAATATGATCGCCTACAGCATGTATTATCTCGGGAAGCAATTGCTTTTTACGGCTCATAACCTGAGGCATGTCATACAGATTATTTCCGATGGGCTTGTAAGGCAGATATCTGTTTGCTTTGTAATCGGTGCAGATCAGTGTACTGTGTTCGTGTATTACATCCGTGATCATCAGTACCGCCCAGTCCAGATTGGACTGCTGTCTGACATCTTCGAGTCCCTTTGCATATTTCTCGGCATATACATCAAAATCATTGAGAGTAGTGACTTCGCATTGCCCGATACCTATCTTGACACCTTTTTCCGTGTACATTTTGAAGTCGGAAGATATAGCTGCCACGGGATCCCGGTCTTTGAGGTCTTCTACGAGCGAGAACATTTTCAGGCCGAATTCCTCCAGACTGACACCCGCCAGTGAGGCAAGAACGTGTGCGGCAACAACATCATTTCCGGTCGTAGTGGGGCTCTTTAGTATCAGTGTATCGGATACAAGTCCCGTAAGAAGAACTTTCGCGGTTTCGGGATCCGGTGTCCGGTTGTTTCTGATAAATAATTGGTAAATGATCGTGCATGTGCTTCCAAGCGGTTCGGCATCAATGAAGATCGGCTGATCGGTTTTGATCGCATCGAGCCTGTGATGGTCTATTATACCGACTATATTTGCAGTCTCAATTCCGCGTATACTCTGATGAGGCTCGTTATGGTCGACAAGTATCACGCTGTTTTTAGGACATTTAAGGAAGCATCTTCTTGTAACATAACCGACATAACTGCCGTTTTCATAAACAGCCAGTCCTCTTTTGGATGATGACTGAAGCATGGAGCGGGCTTCGTCAAACAGATCGTCTGCATCAAGGGGAGATTCCTGCTGGCTCATTATGTCGCGGATATTCGGGATCTGCGTTATCATGCTGTCCTTGGCAAGTTCACGCATAGTCCAATTTGATATATCATCAACCGTCAACAACCCGTAGAATTCATCTTTATCATATACGGGAATGGCGCTTGGAATATTCTTTTCATATATGGCTGCAACACTTGTAAGCGGGTCATCCGCTTCAAGCTTATAGGATGCGTTCATCATCACATCCCTTACTTTGGGGTAAACATCCCTTCTGTATTTGGGAATATCGATGTTAAGGTGATCAAGTATCATCTTAGTACTCTTACCAAGATGACCGCATCTGATAGGAATATATGTGTTGTCCTGATCCTGCATGTTCATAAGCCTGGCATATCCGTAGGCAGAACATACACTGTCAAGGTCGGGATTTCTGTGTCCTGTTATGTATATTGTACTCATATATTAAAAAAGAGGGCCGACTGTTGCCGGCCCTTTTAATCATAATAAAATCGCAGCCTACAGCAAATTAGCAAGTGCGCCCTGGGCATATGCCAAAGCAGCGGCATCTTGAGCCGTAATCTGAACAGCAGCGGCATATTCAGCCTGCGCTACAGCAAGTTCACGTGCATAAGCATTGGTTCCCTGACTGAGCTTTGTGAACCAGTCGAGCTGAGCCTTACGATATCCTTCGTACTCTTTTGCAAGGTTAAGCTTCTTGTTAAGATACTCAAGGTGATTCTCAGCGCACTCTTTGTTAACAGCAGCAGTCTGTGCGGTAACAAGAGCAGCCTGAGCAGCGATAGAAGCTTCAGCACCGGGGCCAACCTGTGTCTTGGCAAATTCAGCACAGCCATTATACATCATCGTTGCATTAGCCTGAAGCTTCTGAAGAAGAACATCAGTATTTGTTGATGATATGCTGACTTCCTTTGCCATAACGGGAAGAGCAAAAAGTAATGTGAACATAGCTGATACTACTAGAACCTTTGTAAGCTTTTTCATTTTGTGTAACCCTCCATTTTTGCGTTGATAAGATTATAGGTAAACTGCAAGCTTAGCCTGAGCTGCTGCAAGATAAGCTTCTGCTGCTGCTCGTTCAGCCGAAACTGTATCAAGTTCCTTCTGAGCAAATGCAACTTCGTCGTTCCATGTTGAACTCTGCGCTGCAAGAGACTTGAACCAGTTAAGCTGTGCCTGACGTGTTCCTTCAAGCTGCTTTAAGTTATAAACCTTAGCGTTAAGCATAGCGAGATGGTTCTGTGCACATTCTTTGTTAACCTTTGCAATCTTGTCATTTACAAGAGCAGTCTGGTTTGCGATTACAACATCGGCATTAGCGCCGCACTGTGATTTTGTAAACCAAGCAAGATCGCTCTGAAGTTTTGCAGTGTTGTTATTGAGAAGAGTGATAAGGTAGTCGGTATTCTCCGAAGAGAAGCTTACCTCTTTAGCCATAACAGGCATTGCAAAAAGCATTGTAAAGATTGCAGATACTACTAAGAGTTTAGTGATTTTCCTCATAGTCAATGAAACCTCCTGTTTCTTAAGTATTATAACTACAAAATATATGTTAATATAAAATAGCTGAAAAATCAATCAGAACTTGATTCGGACAGGAGATAGTGTACATGCGGTATTTAGTGCGTCATTTAGCAATTGTGGTTGCTGCTTTGTCTATATGCATATGGGCCGCCGGTTGCAAGATGCCGGCCGGATCCCGTCCATCCGCTCCGGTCCACCATTTAGGCACTTCCGGTGGAGCAATTGAAGTAGATACGAAGGAGTTAACAGGCAAGAAAGAGATAACAGATGACCCCGTGTTTTATGCAGAGGAGATAAGTGCGGAAGTGTTTGAGAGAATGAGGGGGAAAAGCTATCCTGAAAATTGTCCTGTCGATCTGTCGGAATTAAGGTATCTTCACCTTGCCTATAAAGATATTGACGGGATCAGCCACGACGGTGAAATGGTCTGTAATGCCGCGATAGCAGATAAACTGACAGAAATATTCCGCACCCTCTATGAAAACGATTATCCAATAGAACATATGTCGCTTGTGGATGACTATGATGCTGATGATGAGGCATCAATGAGTGCCAACAACACATCGTGCTTTAATTTCCGGTATATTTCCGGAACAAAGAAGATATCAAAACACGGAGAAGGACTGGCGGTTGACCTTAATCCGCTCTATAACCCATATGTTAAGGAAAAAGACGGAACGATCCATGTGGAACCGGAGTCAGGGGCGGCGTATACCGACAGGACTCTGGATTTTGATTACAAGATTGACGAGAATGATCTTGCGTATAAGCTGTTTACCGAGGCCGGATTTGCATGGGGAGGCTCATGGAAATCAGTCAAGGATTACCAGCACTTTGAATATGATCCGAAATGATCGACATTTGCTAAAAATCATTTCATCTGTTATAATCCCTATTATGTAAACTTTAGTCGACGAAAATGTGGGGTATAATGCGTGCTCCGGCTATGACGTAATCTGTAAAGTAAAAGGAGTCTTATATAATATGAATGTAGTATGTCTTGATCTTGAGGGAGTACTTGTGCCCGAAATTTGGATAGCGTTTTCGAAAGAGAGCGGAATAGATGAACTGAAGCGTACAACGAGGGATGAGCCCGATTACGATAAACTGATGAACTGGAGAATAGGAATACTTCGCGAGCACGGGCTTGGACTGCCTCAGATTCAGGATACCATCTCCAAGATTGAGCCGCTTCCCGGGGCAAAGGATTTTCTCGATGAGCTGCGTTCAATCACACAGGTAATAATCATAAGCGATACATTTGATCAGTTTGCCACTCCGCTCATGAAGAAGCTGGGCTGGCCAACACTCTTTTGTAACACGCTTGAGGTGGGAGCTGACGGCATGATCACGGGGTACAGGATGCGTTGCCCGCAGTCGAAGCTTACAACGGTTAAAGCTCTCCAGTCCATGGGATTTGATACGATAGCAAGCGGTGACAGTTTCAATGACCTTGCCATGATAGAGGCAGGTAAGAAGGGATTCCTCTTTAGAACTACTGATGCGATCAAAGCGGACTATCCGCATATTCCGGCGTTTGAAGATTATAACGATCTTCTTGCGGCCATAAAGGAGGCGCTGTAAGCACAACTTACGGCAGGTAAACGTTGTCTGTAAACATTGCGGTAAATGTACAAAGCAGTATTCGAATCAGGGGTTCGAAAACTTTATATTTTGATCCGTGGCAGATAGATGAAGAGAGGCTTGATGCTGACTACGTTTTTATCACCCATGAGCACTATGACCATTTTTCGCCCGAGGATATCAGGAAGGTAATAAAGCCGGAGGGATATCTGGTAATACCGGAGTCCATGGCTGGAATGATGTGGGAGATTACCACTATTCCCGAAAATCATATCGTAACGGTCAGACCCGGCGAAAAGCGTGAGATTGCGCGACTTATGGTAGAGGTGTACCCGGCTTACAATCAGGGAAAACCTTTCCACAACAAGAGAAGCGGATGGGTTGGGTATCTGATTACGATGGATGCCGAGAAATACTATGTATCCGGAGATACGGATGAGATACCCGAGATCAGGAATATCAGATGCGATGTGGCTTTTCTTCCCATAGGCGGCAAATATACCATGGACGCTTCCGAGGCTGCACATCTGACAAAGAACCTGCATCCGAGGGTGGTAATTCCGACACATTACGGAAGTGTAGTGGGAAGCCCGGTAGACGGTGATTTTTTCCAAGGGCTGCTTCCGAGAGACATACGATGTGAATTGTTGCTGTAAGGAGGGACCCTATCTCCGACAGGAGATTCTAATGGGCGAGCGTCCTTGGTTGATTACAACACACAGAAATAAATTCCGAAGAACTGCAGTATCGAACCTGCGAGAACGAACAGATGGAAAACGGAGTGCATGTACCGTTTTCCACTTTTTTTGCCCAGTGAATACAGGGCTGCGCCTATGGAGTATGCAACACCTCCGCCGAGAATCCAGAGAATGGCCGGCCAGCCCACGGCTTCAATGGTGGGTTTTGCGGCAATTACGATGCACCAGCCGATTGCCAGATAGAAGATCATGGACATCTTATGGTATTTGTTATGGTCGATAGCCGTAAAAACAGCTGCAGTTATTGACAGACCCCATACAAGCCCGAAGATGGTCCATGCCCAGCCGGGATGCACCCTCCTGATACCGGCAAGAACGATCACTGTATATGTTCCGCCAATGAGATAGTATATAGTACAGTGATCTATGACCTGCATAACTTTCTTGCCCATGTTCTTGTGGAGCCCGTGGTAAACACTGCTCATTGTGTACAGGATTATAAGTGATGAGCCGTATATTGAAGAAGAAACGACTCCCCAGGGGTCGCCTTTCATTGCGGATTTCACAACACACAGAACAAGAGCCGCAATTCCAAGGGCTCCGCCGACTATGTGGCTGACCATATTAAAAATCTCTTCTCCTTTTGTATAATCGGGAAGTACCCGGTCCTTAAGCTTTGTTCTTGGCTGATGTATTCCTGATGTTGTACTCATATTATTATCCTCTTTCACGACATCTAATATAGCACATTAGATGATCTACATCAACCGATTAATTTTCTGGCCGGTTTTTTGATAATATCTTGAATCGGCTTGTCTAAAATGGTAAACTCTTTGAGAATTTAAAAGTGTAAATTTCAGGAATATGTGGGAGCGAAAACTTATGAAAAAATACAGCGAACTTTCCAAGACCGAGCTTGTTGAACTTGAGCAGAAACTTTTCCTTCAATATGAAGATATGAAGGCAAGAGGACTGTCACTTAACATGGCGCGCGGCCTGCCTTCTGCCGAGCAGCTTGATATGGAAGCGGACTTTTTCGGTATTTTATATCCTGATTCTGACTTCATTTCGGAAGAAGGAAAGGACTGCCGTAACTACGGAGAACTTACCGGAATACACGAAGCAAGAGTTCTTATGGGAGATATGATGGAGATACCTTCCGAAAATGTTATCGTATTTGGTAATTCGAGCCTTAATGTAATGTATGATACGGTTGCACGCTCCATGATACTCGGGGTGTGTGGAAGTACGCCATGGTGTAAGCTTGATAAAGTAAAGTTTTTGTGCCCGGTTCCGGGATACGACAGGCATTTTGCCATAACCGAACAGTTCGGCATAGAAATGATAAACATTCCTATGACACCCGATGGCCCCGATATGGATCTTGTTGAGAAGTATGTTAATTCAGACCCTGCAGTCAAAGGCATTTGGTGCGTTCCGAAGTATTCGAATCCCGGTGGTGTAACATACTCGGAAGAGACGGTGAGAAGATTTGCCGCACTTCGTCCGGCAGCGGAGGATTTCAGGATATTCTGGGATAATGCTTACTGCATTCATCATCTGTATGATGATAAACAGGACTATCTTCTGGAAATATTGAAGGCCTGTGCGGATGCCGGTAACCCCGACATGGTCTACAAGTTCTGTTCGACTTCGAAGGTTACATTCCCCGGAAGCGGACTTGCGGCACTTGGAGCAAGCAAGAGAAACCTTGACTATATCAAGAGTGTTATAACAATACAGACGATCGGACCCGACAAGCTCAACCAGCTTCGCCATGTTCGTTATTTTAAGGACATAAACGGCATGAAAAACCATATGAAAAAGCATGCCGCAATCCTTCGCCCCAAGTTCGAACTTGTCCAAAAGAGGCTTAACGAAGAACTGGGTGGCCTTGGTATCGGAGAGTGGTCCAATCCCGTCGGAGGGTATTTCGTATCATTTAATACACTTCCCGGATGCGCCAAGACAGTAGTCGGTATGTGCAAGGATGCCGGCGTTACAATGACCGGTGCAGGAGCAACATATCCATACAAGAAGGATCCTCAGGATTCCAACATCAGGATCGCACCGACATTCCCGCCTATCGATGAACTTGCAAAGGCGCTCGACGTTTTTGTGTTGTGCGTTAAATTGGCCAGTGTACAGAAGTTGTTAGAGGAAGATGTCACGATTGCAAAGCAATCGTGACGCGGCGACATCGACGAAGTCGATGTTGGTTTTATATCAAAAGAGGGAATGAGAACATGAATCCCGACAGACCGGAGCGGGTCGGCCGCACACTTATTCATAACGGTGCCATAGTAGACATATATCAGGATAAGATGCAGCTTCCCGACGGAAGCTTTGAGAACTTTGATTTCATTAAGCATAAAGGTGCTGCTGCGGTGATCCCCGTACTCGATGACGGCAGGATCATAATGGTACGCCAGTACAGAAATGCGATTGATTCATATACACTTGAGATCCCGGCAGGAGGTCTTAACGGTGCAGATGAGCCGACAAAGGTTGCCGCCCACCGTGAGCTTGAAGAGGAGACCGGCTATTATGCCGAGATGGGGGATGTGGAATTCCTTCTGAGCCTTTATACGACAGTGGCCTTTTGCAATGAGAAGATAGATATCTATGTGGCACGTAACCTTCGCAAGACCGCACAGCACCTTGATGATGATGAGTTCATTGATGTGGAAGTTTACACGCCGGATGAGCTAAAATCCCTTATCATTGAGGGGAAGATCGTGGATGCGAAGACGATTGCCGCTCTTAGTACGTATTTATTAAAGATGTCCCCCACCGATTAAAAATTTTATGTAAGGCATTTATTGTAAACTTTTTATTGTAAACTTTTCACAATATCTTGTTAGCTCCAAAATCGGTGTTTACGATATGTTGTGTCAAGTACAAAAAAGTGCTACAAATGCGATAAAATCAAGGAATTTTAATGTTGATTTTATAAATAAATCTGCTTATAATAAAACCCGTAGCGCAAACTCTGGGGAGTTGTTTGTGCCACAGTAAAGGCAGATTATTTATATGGAACAAGCTATTTCAGGATTCATAACTTATTTACATAACGTCAAGAAAAAATCCCTGAACACGGAATTATCATATAGGAGAGACTTAAGCAAGATGCAGGACTATTTCAGTTCTGTAGGTATTACCGACCTTAAGGACGTTACCGAAGATGCTCTTGCTAAATATGTCGAGCATCTTAATGAGAGCGGATTCGCAGCTGCAACGGTATCAAGATCCGTCGCAAGCGCAAAGGCGTTCTTCCATTATTGCGCAAACGAGGGACTTGTTGATAAGGATCCCACCGGTGTACTTAAGGCGCCCAAGATCGAGAAGAAAATGCCCGAGATACTGACTATGGACGAGGTGACGAGGCTTCTTGAACAGCCAAAGGGTGACAGCCCGAAGGAGATCAGGGATAAAGCAATGCTTGAGCTTTTGTATGCTACGGGAATCAGGGTATCCGAACTTATGAATCTTGAGATTTCCGATGTGAATATGCAGATGTCGTACATCACCTGCAAGGATGCTTCCAAAGAGCGGGTCATTCCTTTCGGAAGAGAGGCAAAGCATGCACTGACACGATATCTGGACAGCGGAAGGGCGGCAATGGTTGAAGACCAGTCTTCCAAAATACTGTTCGCAAACTGCTCGGGGCAGAAGATGAGCCGTCAGGGATTCTGGAAGCTGATCAAGTACTATGCCAAGAAAGCCAAGATAACCGCTGATATAACCCCCCATACGCTGCGCCATTCATTTGCGGCACACCTCGTGGAAAACGGTGCGGATCTTCGTGCGGTTCAGGAAATGCTGGGACATTCGGATATTTCCACGACCCAGATATATGCAGCAATGAATCACAACAAGATAAGAGAAGTATATGCTAAAGCTCATCCGAGAGGATAGAATTTGGGACTGCGGCCTGTAAATACAGCGTGATACTTAAATCCGCAGTCAAGAAGCAGAGCTTCGGCCTTGTCAAAATCACATGCCACATGTTCTGCCAGGTGAGCATCGCTTCCTATCGTAACAATTTCGCCGCCAAGCTCTTTGTAACGTTTTACAATATCGTGGCATGGGTTCGGCTCGCCAAGTCCCTTACGGTAGCCGGCTGAGTTCACTTCAAGGGCGATTCCTTTGTCGACAATGATTTTTAATATAGGATCAATGTAATCGGAGTATTTCTTATAGGAATACTCCTTGTTTTTATTTGGACCGTACCTTACCACATAGTCCATGTGGCCTATGGCATCAAAATCCGAGAAAGCCTTAAGGCAGGCAAGTGATTCGGTAAAGTATTCCCTGTATGCTTCTTCTTCACTGCGTCCTTCGAAGTATTCGGGATAGTACGGATCGACATTTTTTGGATTGTGTACCGAACCTATTATAAAATCAAAGGGATATTGGTTTACATAACTGCTATACCAATCCGCAAGCCATGGAAGCAGGCCCAGTTCCACGCCCCACAGAAGTGTGATCTTCTCCCGGTATTTGTCGCAAAGTTCCAGATATCTGCTTCTGTACGCTTCGCAATCAAGGATGAACTGCCCCTCTATCGGATAGTCCTTGTCCATATGCTCGGTAAAGCACATTATATCTAGACCGCGATCAATCCCGGCCTGTATCACATTTTCCATTTCTTCATCACAATCGCTTGAGAAGGATGTATGTAAATGTATGTCTGCTCTTATCATATCGTGACATATTATAGCATCTTTATCATTTTAATCAAAATTTAATAAAATACCCCTTGACACATAATACTATGCGACGTATAGTATTACATGACATAGGGTATTAAAGCCATTTTCAAATGGCGTGGCTCTCAAGAAAGGTGGTGTAAAGTTTTCTATGAAAACTTTGCAGCACGTAGGCCACGCCTCCACGAAGTGGACTTTGAATGGCGTGGCTCTCAAGAAAGGAGGAGAAAGATCGGATGGAATCGCAGTTCAGACGGGGAATACTGGACGCGTGTGTGTTGGCGGTTCTTGAGCGGGGAGAATCATACGGTTATCAGATGGTCAAAGATATCAATGAATTTATCCCGATAACCGAGTCGACATTGTACCCGATCCTGAAGAGGCTTGAGGCTTCGGAAATGCTGGCTGTTTTTTCGCAGGAGCATAACGGAAGACTCCGCAAGTATTACAGGATCACAGACAAAGGACGCGATCACGTAACGCAGTTGTTAAAAGAGTGGGAAGAGATAGTCAGGATTTATCAATATATCATGGAAGCGAGGGAGGCAGACAATGCTTAGAGACGAGTACTTGAGCAATCTTAAAGATAAACTTGCCGCAAACAATATACCGGGAATAGACAGTATGATCGATTTTTACGATGAGGCGATATCCGATCGTATTGAAGACGGGATGAGCGAGGAAGATGCCGTAGCCGCAATGGAAGATGCTGATGAGGTTGTAAAGTCGGCGCTTCTAGACAAGTCGATAGCAGCGCTCATGATGGAAAGCGCCAGAAAGAAGCATCAGGAGGCTAATGAGAAGGGACATGGGGCTTTATTCGTTGTTCTTATGATAATAGGGTTCCCCATCTGGTTTCCGCTCCTTGTGGCATTCTTCGCAATACTTTTTTCAATCTATATCGCCATGTGGGCGATCGTTGTATCCATATACGCGGTTGAACTGGCATTTGCGATTACAGCTGTGGCATCGTTCTTTGCCTGCTTCACATTCCTGATGGGACAGATACCCTTTGCAACCGCCATAGCACTTTTGGGATGTGCCCTTATTTTTGCGGGACTTGCGATCCTTTTATGGAAGCCGGTTGTTATTATTACGAAGTGGATGATAAAGATCATCAAGGAAGTGTTCAGATCCATCAAGAAAATATTTGTTAAATAAGCGGATCCCCAATAACACGAAGAGGAGATAGAAAATCATGAGCAAAATCACTAAGACAGCACTTATTTCAATAGGAGCCGGAATCCTTTTGTGCCTGCTTGCCTACATGCTTGTGGGAGGAGTATGGACCGGATTTAATTCAAAAGGTAACGAATATATCGAAGAGAGTTACGAGAGCGGGACGGATATCAAAGAACTTGTGATAGATGAGAGTTCAAACAGCATAATCATGCAGTCGGAAGATACGGATAAGATCACTATCGAGTATTATGACAATCCGGATTCGTCTATGTACGTGATAGAAGAGAAGGACGGAAAGCTTAAGTTTAAGCGTAATGACAGGAAGTTTTTTAAACTGATAAATATTGATTTTACCGAAAGAAATATAGTTGTAACAGTTCCGTCAGATTATAAGGGCGATATGAGTGTTGAACTGACCAGCGGAAGCCTTAAGGCGGATGATATCACGGCGGATGATTTAAAACTCGACTGTACAAGCGGCAGCATCAAACTGAATAATGTTAAGGCCGAAGGGGATATTGATATCGATTGTACATCCGGCTCCATCAAGTTTGAAAACCTGGCATCCGGAGGGGATATAGAGATTGATTGTACAAGCGGCAGCGTTAAGGGAACTATAGACGGAGCAAAGAGTGACTATACTATCAGAAGCGAGACTACAGCCGGTTCAAGTAATCTTTCCAATACGGACGGCGGCAGGAAGAAGCTTGATGTTGAGACTACGGCGGGCTCCATCAATATCGAGTTTACCAAATGATTTTCAGTTAATCTGATTTTAATGAACAATTAATTAAAACTGCCTTGTAGTACAGCTTCTTGGAGATTAATGTATAACGCGTTACAGGAATAATATCAGCCAAAAGGGAATGTAGAAATGAATCTTACTAAACACAGGAAAATCATAATCGGTACATGCATAGGAGTTGCGGCTGCGGTTGGCGGCGTGTCTGTCACAGCATCGGCCGGAACCGCAATTAAGACGGCACAGGTAACGAAGGGGCAGCTTGACTGTGAACTTGAACTTAACGGGAATGTTGAGAGCCTTACTGAAAAATCATATTATTCCGAAATTGACGGACGCATAGGGAATGTAAACGTCAAGGAAGGTGATTTTGTAAGAAAAGGTGATCTGCTTCTTACGTTTGACGCGGAAGATATTGAAATTGCCCGTATGCTTGCCGAACTAAACGCCGCTGTCTCCCAGGGCGGATATGATGATTCGAAGCAGTCCGGCGGCCGGGTGGCATCACTTCTCGGAGAAGCGAAGAACTCCATAGCAGAGCTTGATCAGCAGATAGAGACTACGGAAGCGGTAATTATACTGACCAATCAGGCCCTTGATAACAGAAGGGCGGAACTATCGGCAAGAGGAGCACAGCTGAAGTCGGAACTTGCGGGGTGCTACATCGAAGAGGGAGATGATCCGGATGATGTGGCAAGGTCACGGGCTAATATAGAGAAGGAAATAGCAAATAACGCCCACGACCAGCAGTATGATCCGGAGATAATCAAGAAACAGGATGAGCTTCAGTTCCTTAATTACCTGATGGCAACCTATAAGGAAAAGAAGTCTGTTATGGAAAGCCAGAAGGCGGCAACGCAGCTTAGTATTCAAACCCAGGGAGACAAGGACAGGCTTGAGGCTCAAAAGGCTGCGGATGACCTTGTCAGTGAGAATAAGCTCAAGGACCTTGAGGTTGCATCGGAGGGCATAAGGGCCGAATTTGACGGAGTGGTTACAAAGCTTAACGTAACAGAAGGCGGCAGTGTCGCAAAGGGCAGCGAGCTTGTTACGATGCAGGCTCTTGATGATATAGCGGTCGTCTGCCATGTCAACAAGTACGACATCATCAATATTGAAGAAGGACAGAAGGCAAGTGCGCATATCAAGAACAGTGATTATGACTGTGTGGTGTCAAGGATAGAGAAGAAAACAAGCGATGACGGGGCAGCAGGCGGCATCCGTGTTGAGATGAAAGTACTTTCGCCGGATGATTCAATAATACTTGGTATCGAGGCCAAGACGAAGGTCTGCACGGCGATGCTTGCATACACCCTTACAGTACCTTTGGATGCGCTGTACTCTGACGATGAATCCGACTATGTATTTGTCGTAAAGGACGGAAAAGTCGAGAGACGTAATGTGGTTACAGGAGCAAGCAACGAAGAAAGTGCGGAAATAATCGAAGGTCTTGCCGAGGGAGAGATCGTCGGATGGGATGAGACATCGGAACTGGCGGATGGGCAGAAGGTTAAAGTACAGTGAAGAAGAGAATAATACACACACAGGATCTGTGTAAATCCTTCACATCAGGGAGTGTGGAGCAGCAGGTATTAAAAAATCTTAACCTTGAGATCTACAAGGGTGATTTTACCGTGATAATGGGCAACTCGGGTTCGGGAAAAAGTACGCTTCTGTATGCGCTTTCCGGCATGGACACACCGAGCAT
Source organism: Lachnospiraceae bacterium UBA3762 (assembly GCA_002371615.1). Lineage (GTDB taxonomy): Bacteria > Bacillota > Clostridia > Lachnospirales > Lachnospiraceae > UBA2868. The sequence goes on from DFGA01000055.1 coordinate 44,997, forward strand.
GGGAGCAATCACATACGAGACGGGCGACGAGGAGACTACAAGAATTACGGGATTTAATAATGACCAGCTTGCAAGGTTTCGAAGGGATCATGTGGGGTTTGTATTCCAGCAGAACTATCTTAACGACAGCATGAGTGCTCTCGATAACGTTATGGTCGTAGGACTTTTAAAGAACAGTAACCGGAAGGAGCTTGCCAGGAAGGCAAAGGAGTTGCTGCACCGCGTTGAAATAGAAGAGGAGGACTGCGGCAAGTTTCCGACGCAGATGTCAGGAGGTATGCAGCAGAGAGTAGCGGTTGTAAGAGGTGTTATCAACTCCCCCGAGGTTTTGTTTGCGGATGAGCCGACGGGAGCACTTAATTCGCAAAATACCGAAAATGTACTTAATATACTCTCGGATCTTAACAAGGAAGGGCAGAGTATTGTTATGGTCACTCATACAATGGCCGCAGCGGAGAGAGGAAACCGCATAATCTATCTTGCGGACGGAGTCATATCCGACGAGATAGAGCTTGGTCCGTATGCCGGCAACTACAAAGATGAGAGCAATCCCGACATACAAAAGGCTAAAGAGCGCCACAATGATCTGAAATCATTTCTCCAGGATATGGGGTGGTAGGATGTACCGGTATTTTTTCCTTGTAAAGAACAACATAAGAAAGCAAAAGGGGGATATGATTACTTTTTTTATCCTCACTTTATTTGCGTCGGCATTGATTTTTATCAGCCTCTCATTCCTTGTGGGAACCGGTAAAGTGGTTGATACGAATATGAAGCAGATAAACGCCGCGGATATACTCGTTCTTATTTCTGCGGATGAGCGAGCCGAAGGAAAACTGGCTGAGATAATAAAGGGAAATAATGATTTTACGGGATTCGAATCGACAAAGTACCTGGATACATACGCAAAATACAGGCGCAGGGGCGAGAGGGTCTGGACAGAGTATTCCTTTAATATTGCATCGTACGAGGATGATCGTAAGATACAGATGATGTCGAGTCCAAAAGCCAAACATCACGGCAATCAGGTCATAATCCCGGTATCCCTTTCACCGACATATCATATAGGTGACGTGCTTGAACTAAAAATAGGCGATAATGAATACCGGCTGAAGGTTGCGGGATATAACGAGGACAACATTTACTGCTCCCCCATGAACATGGGAACTTATCTTATCTTTGTTTCCGAAAAAACATACAATACCATAGAATTTGAAAATCCCTCAAAAGCATTTCCGTGCAAACTTGTAAAAACCGACCTGTCAAAGAAGGCAAGGAATTCGGGCAAAAGCGGGAATGAGTACTGCGATGAACTCTTTAATGAGTTCAATGACTGGTACATTGCATATTGCAGGCAGCATCCGGATTACGGACTTACGTCAATGAATTTTTTGCCGGCGGACCTTATGAAGACGGCGTCCCTTATCCTTCCGCTGATATTCATAGCGATAGTACTCGTATTCGCGGTCATAATGCTAGTTATAGCGATGGTCATAATACACTTTTCGGTCAAAAACTTCATCATGCTCAACATGAAGAATACAGGCATTATGGAAGCTTCGGGTTATACAGTCCGTGAACTTGTTGCTGTGCTTCTTGTCCAGCTTCTGCTCGTTGCGGGATTGGGATGTATAGCCGGGATCGCAACAGGTGCGCTCATTCTGGATCCTGCAGGTGCGATAATACTTGCAACGCTGGGCCTTTCATGGAATCAGAACATTGACATGAAGATTGCGGTTTTCGTGTTTGCAGGGATTTGCGCGGTCGTTTCGGCAGTTACTCTCGTTTTGGGACGTGAATACTCCAAAACTTCGGTCCTGTCGGCACTTCACGGTGGAAACAGTGTGACGAAGAGAAAGAAAAACCTGTTTTCATTTGAACATACTGCGCTTCCGATAAGTGTAACCCTTGCCTGCAAGGATACTTTCGGGAAGTTTTCAAGTAAGCTCGGAACTATATTTATTATGGCTATACTATCCATATCCACCATTGTGGGCTTCGGTATGGTTGATTCTTACGCAAGAGATGATGCGGGGCTTCTCGCACTTGCCGGTATGTTTGACTGCGATGCGGTACTTGACGGGTCTGAGACGATGATGAAGAGTGTTGAAGGAATGAGTACGGTTCAGTCCGTTTACGGGGATATATGGTATGCGTTCAATTATTCAATCGGAAAGAGGGTTGCAAGCATCACGACAAGAGCCTTCACCGACACGTCAAATATCAGGGGCGGAAGTATACTTGAAGGCGGCTGGCCGCAAAAGGAAAATGAGATAATGCTTGCAAGCGCTGCCGCAGATACGTTGAATGCAAAACTCGGTGATCATGTCACCATCAAAAACAGCGGTAAAGAAGAAAGCTACAGGGTATGCGGAATATGCCAGACAATGAACAATATGGGAATGATGGCATATATGACTACATCCGGATACGAACGCGTGTCACCGCCGGCAAGTGAATACAGCATATGGGTAAACCTTAAGAGCGGAAAATCATTTGCCGACTTTAAGGAAGAATTTGAAGATATGTATCCCGATGTTGAGGTGACCGATTACAGGGAAGCGGCAAGAGGAACAACCGGAGTCGTATCTGCGGGGATGAAAGCGGTTGCGGTGTTTATCGCGTCATTAACGGTACTCATAGTTGCTTTTGTGGAATCTCTCATCGTGCGAGCACAGATCACAAAAGAGTGGAGAAATCTTGGCGTATCAAAGGCTCTCGGGTTAACTTCGCCCGACCTTATCCGCCAGGTTATGATGAGTAATCTTCCGGCCATAGTGATAGGAGTTGTCATAGGCCTTGTTGCCTCTCCTGCATCAGGGGCAAGTCTCATGAAATCGGCATTTGCCATATTCGGATTCAGAAAGGCTGTATTTACGGTGCTTCCGGCATCCTATGTAATGACCGCCGCCATCATAATCGGAATAGCCATGGCAACCGCTGCATTTCTTGGCCGCCGTATCAAAACACTTGAGCCTGTGAAGATGATCACGGAAGAATGATGAGTTGAACGTAAACAGGTAAATTATAGGTATATCAAAATGATATATCCTCTTGCGAAAAAGCGGTATTTCCTAAATCACTTCAAATCGTGCTAGCATTAATAATAATGGGGTGAGATTAGAGCGATGTCGTATGAATACTACAAAATATTCTATTATGTTGGAAAATGCCGCAGCATCAGTGCGGCTGCCAAGGAGCTTAATAACAGTCAGCCTAACATTTCCCGCGCAATGAAAAATCTTGAAAACGAACTTGGTTGCCGTCTGCTCGAGAGGACACATACAGGTGTCAATCTGACCGAAGACGGAGAGATACTGTTCAAGCATATAGAATTTGCGGAAAAGCACTTTGAAACGGCAAAGGCTGCCCTCGAGAACAGAAGGCATCCTCAGAAGAGAAAGCTGTTTCTGGGATTTTCCATCGGTATATCTGAAATGCTGTTGTTTGATGCTATTTTGCCGGTGGTTGGTGAGTTTATGAAAAAGCATGATGACATCAGTATCCGAATAATAAACGACTCAACACTCGATCTGATCACCGGTGTGGAAGAAGGAATGATCGATCTGGCGGTCATAACCGACAGCGGAGCAGGAACGGAACGGGGGAAGGAATGGCTCTCATTTCGGGATATTCTTATCGCAGGAGGAACGTACAGGGCTCTTAAAGACAAGAAACTATCCCTGGCTGATCTGACCAGATATCCTATTATCTGTCCGCGCCCCGGCACAGAAACTTTTAGGTTTTATTATGCTTTCTTTAGTTCCGAAGGATTGCTCTTTGAACCTGATATAGAGACCGCATCTGCCGATCAGGTACTCCGTTTCGTGGAGAACGGTATGGGGCTGGGATTTGTTGCAGATGGTATTGCATATGAAGCCATCAGAAATGGCAAGGTGGTCAAGGTAGACACCAAAGAAGACATTCCCAGAAGAAGAGTCAGCATATTGCATAACCGTAACAGAAATCTTTCCCGGGAAATAGAAGAACTTGAAAATATGTTACTTGATGTGTCGTCGGATAAACTTAAAATGAAAAAGGAGAAGGAGTAGGAAATGAACAAAAGAAAAGGTGTTTCGATCTATTTGATGGAAATTTTGATTGCGCTTGTGCCGCTTCTGATCGGGGCGATCGTGCTTACGATATCAGCGGTCAGTCAGCTGAACAGCAATCTGGTTGAGGGCGCTTATGAACGTCTTGAAGTTGCTGCGATAGGTGCGGCAAAATATTTTGAGTATGATATACAAAACGGGATCATTGCGCAGGATGATGCCAGTTTTAAGTATGTTGACAGCTTCAAGGAAAATGAGGTGGATATAACGATTTTCCAGAATGATGTAAGATATATCACATCCATCAAGAATGCTGACGGAAGCAGAAATATAGGAACTAAGTCAGCACCTGAAATATGGAGTCAATGCCAGTCAGGTCAGATTGTCGAAAAGGACAACGTAGATATAGGAGGCAATAAGTACTATGTGTTCTATATGCCTATTTATGATCAAAACGGCAAGGTCTGGGGAATGTCATTCGCAGGTGAGCCCATGGCAACAGTCAAGGCAGCCGAGAATAAAGCGATAACAACCAATGTAATCATAGCTTTGATAATTTTAGCGCTATTTACCGTTATTGCTTTCGTGATAGCGAAACTTGTAGCCACTCCTATTAAGGAACTGGCCGGAGTATCCGGAGAACTTGCAAAAGGTAATCTTGATGTTGAACTTGATGCTAAGAGTTTTGTTGCTGAAATTGGCTCATTGATAGGTTCTACGGATGAACTTCATTCAGCCCTCAAGAACTCTATTGGTCTTGTTAAGACATCTGCGGGAAGCCTCAGCGGAGCGGTTGTTGAGGTTGATGACAAGACAGGTCATAATGTTGAAAGCGTCAGCCAGATAAATATGGCTATAAATGAAGTCGCTGAAACATCGCAGTCAGTTGCACAATCGGCGCAGGATATGGCTGAGAAGGCAGTTGAACTCGGCAACAATATTGAAAGCCTGAATGAAAACATCAATATTTTAAAGAACGCTTCGGATGAGATTATGGTAGCAAACAATGAAGCTTCCGAATATATGAACACAGTGCTTCGGTCAAGTAATGAAAGTGTTACGGCTGTCGAGGAGATCAGTGACAAGATCAATGATACAAACGAAGCTGTCAAGGCCATATCCGAATCGGTTCAGATGATTGACGAGATTGCAAACCAGACTCAGCTCTTATCGCTTAATGCTTCGATCGAGGCAGCGCGTGCCGGAGAAGCAGGAAGAGGATTTGCTGTTGTTGCTGACTCTATCAAGCAGCTTGCGGAGAGCAGTTCCGAGAATGCGGCGAAGATCAACGAAATAGTATTGAAGGTTACATCAATATCAAGCGAGACAGTAAGTGTTGCGGATAAGGTAAGAGAGATCATCGAGAGTGAAAGAGGATACATTACGGAGACTCAGGGCAAGTTCACGGTACTGTCCGGTGCCGTAAATGAGAGTGTTAACGGAATAGCTGCAATATCAGGCATGGCAGAATCACTTGACAGGATCAAGGATGAACTCACAAATGCGACAACAGACCTGGGAGCTATCTCGGAGGAACTCGGTGCAAGCGCCGAGGAAGTATCCGCAAGCTGCTCAACCGTAACGGGAGCCTGCACGGACACCCAGGCACAGACGGAAGAGATGCGTGCAATCAATGAGCATCTGACGGAAGCAGTCTCGTTCTTTACAATTTAAAATTACTGTTGTAATTTCCATGTGATGTGTGTAAAATAGACGTGCTGGTTATTTAGCGCTTATATTTGCGCTTTATCACAATAATAATTATTAAATGTTTAGGAGGATTTAAACATGGCAGTAAAAGTAGCAATCAATGGTTTCGGTCGTATCGGACGTCTTGCATTCAGACAGATGTTCGGAGCTCCCGGATACGAAGTAGTAGCAATCAACGATCTTACAACACCCAAGATGCTGGCTCATCTTCTTAAGTATGACAGCGCACAGGGTAAGTACGCACTCGCTGACAAGGTTTCAGCAGGCGAAGATTCTATCACAGTTGACGGCAAGACTCTTAAGATCTACAAAGAGCCCGATGCAAACAACTGCCCTTGGGGTGAACTTGATGTTGACGTAGTTCTTGAGTGCTCAGGTTTCTATACATCCAAGGAAAAGGCTCAGGCACACATCAATGCCGGCGCTAAGAAGGTTGTTATTTCTGCTCCTGCAGGAAATGATCTTCCTACTATCGTATATAACGTTAACCACAAAACACTTACAAAGGATGACAAGATCATCTCAGCTGCTTCATGTACAACAAACTG
>DFGA01000022.1 GCA_002371615.1 Lachnospiraceae bacterium UBA3762
GTGACAAATGATAAGGAATATAGTCTTTGATATAAGTAATGTCCTTGCTCCGTTCAGGTTTAAAGAGTTCCTTGCGGAAAAAGGTTTTGACGCTGCGATGATAAAAAGGATTATCAAGGCTTCCGCCATGACATCGTATTGGACCGAATTTGAAAAGGGGAAACTCACGTACGATGAAGCTATGGAGGGTTTCGTCAGCACTGATCCCGGTATCGCAGATGAACTGTATAAAGCCTATGATTCATGTTCAGGTATTATGGGCAGATACGACTATACTGAAGGCTGGATAGATGTGCTTAAAGAAGCCGGTTATAAGCTTTATTGCATCACCAATTTCACACCTGCCGGATACGAGCAGTGTTATGACTGCATTTCTTTTATAGAGAGATTCGACGGTTGTGTTTTTTCGTTTAGAGAAGGCATCGTGAAACCGGATCCGGAGATATATAAGACACTGTTAACAAGGTATAACCTGAAAGCTGAGGAATGTGTATTTATAGACGATACAGAAGAAAATGTAGTCAGTGCCCAAAAGATTGGGTTAAAAGGAATAGTATTTACGGGATACGAAGATGCAGTTGCCAGGCTTAATAAAATAGTAAACTATAGTATGGGAAGATGAACAGGAAGAGGGCCCTAAAGATATTGGGAGCTGAAACTGATACGGACATAAGGGAGATTAAGAAGCGTTACCGTGTGCTTATGAGAATGACCCATCCGGATTCGGTTAAAAAGCATGACTATCCGTATGAGGTTCATGAGATAAACGAGGCATATAATTATCTTCTGACGCACCTGTTTGATGACGAAGGGCAAGATAACGGCTCCGACGGGCCGAAGATCCGCTGGAATGCCCCTGTTAATGCAAACGCATATTCACAGCGCCCGGTATATCAGTATGTGGAAGATGCCAACGGCAACATCATCGGTACCATAACCGTTGATAACGGCAGATATATGTGGATCGAGGATGAGGATTTTCCACTGTTTTTAAAGAGTCTGTATGATACAGCCAAGTCTGTGATAAGTGAGGATGATTACAAAAAGCACATCAGCAGAGCTGATGATGACGAGCTCCTTAAGGATATCACATACATTATAGCGGGTCAGTTCTTTGGATCGGATTTAGCACTTTCACTTATGAAGCGTCAGAAGGACGGATCATATCATACAAAGGCTATGATCGAGCTTATGGGAGGAAAGATCCCAAAGGAAGGTCATGTACTTTATCCCCAGAGAGTGGAAAATCACCGGCTTTACGTCAAAGACGGCAGTGACAACGGGATCGGGTATATGACTTTCCGTGATGACAGGCTTTTGTTCGGGATTATCCCGCTCTTTGAAAGAAGCGCGGTTAAGGTTAAGATAATAGCAGGAAAATCACATAGATCATCTGCTGATGCTGATCTGTGGATAATACCGCAACCTGAAGATAACGTAACGATAATAGAGAGCATCAACGAAAGGATAAGAAGCCGTCTTGATCAAGGGTAGGTAAGCTCAATGCCTTTCGTTTTCATTTTCATACCGCTCACAGAATCTTCCGGAGCAAGAAGGCTCCTCTCCTGCAATGTTAAGGTGTGTCAGATCACCTATGCGAATAGCCCTAAAAATCGCACAGCCCTTCTCACGCTCCTCGGTGATGAGCTCTGTTACCGATGTCGGCGCTATTGCCATATACTGTAGCGGTACAAAAGGTGATATATTCCACAGGATGGATAACAGAACCGACGTAATTCCCAGGTGACAAAAGAATGCTACGGTCTTATCGTTATTGTGCTCTGCCTTAAAAATATCCCCATCTTTTATATACCCATGTTCATTAAGAAGCTCCAAAAACCCGTGCTTTGCCTTCTCATATACCTCAATGGTATTGCTGCATCTTACTATTTCGCTACATTTCCATCCATCTCTGTCAAACAGTTCGGGGTGATGCGCGTAATATGACGGCAGCACGTCCCATACGATCCGCTTTCTGTATGTGCCATCCGGATTTTTTTTAAGCTCCGTTCTATATGCCTCATTTGCGGATGATGAAATATTGGGATTGAATTCGGCTGGAAATTCCATTAACCAGTCACAGGTCGTTGCTCTTATTCCAAGCTTTTTAAGGCTGTACTCTGCGGTCTTTTGAGCTCGTTTTAAAGGCGACTCATACGCCTCATCAATTCCCAATTTCTCAATGTAGTCTGCAAGACATTTGGCCTCCAGCATCCCTTTTTTAGTTATGGTGTCGTTCTCATAATCAGGATCTGCATGCCTTATGAATATAAGTCTCATATGTAGCTCCTCCGTCTAAATCTTATCACACAAATTAGGAGATTTATATTGCGAAATAGTAATATTTGTACGTAATGCCAAGTCCGTACTATAATGAACAAGGAATTGTTTTATAAGATGACTCATATGTATGTCAAAAGGGACGGTTCTTTTTGACAACCATTTGATAATTCATGTTTGAATCAATGGATTAAGGGAGGATTTGCCTGGACAGACATAAGTGCAACAGGCTGATGATCACCTTACAGCGTATGGGCTGCTGCGTGTCTGTCCACGGCATGCAATGGATCTGAAAAGCACGTATCTTTTTGCTATGAACAGATGATAACCTATATATCCTGTAATGTATAATACTTATGCTCTATACTTCGTTATAGGGTTTCCTTATATGATTGAGAACCGAAAATTTTTTAAAACCCGATGGATTCTATGCTTTTGGCAAGATTAAAACCGTAGGCTTGAGTCCCGAGACAGTTGGGGTGCAGGTTATCTATGTAGTACTCTTCAAGGTGTGGCACCAATTTTAAGCCGTCAACGATCTTTACGTTCGCATAGTATGACGCGACATGCTTTATCTTTTCGCAGTAATCCAGAAACTTCGGAATCTGTGACGGAAGATCGCCTCGCCATATGGGGGTTATGCAAAGAATGGGAGTTTTGGAACCATATAATCCGATAAGCCTTTCGTAATATCTTCTTACAGGCTCTATGGACTCATCCCCGAACTGGTTAGTACCAAGAGATACTATTATCTTATCCGGGTCATACCCGCTAAGTTCCATAAGAGAGTCAGCGTCATATATAAATGCTCCGATCCCCTGGTTTATGATGTCGTAATTTAAGATGCGGTTGGCAACACTTACATAGGTCATACCGGAGCGAAGTGGACCGTACCCCTGTGTTATTGAATCCCCAAGCCATAACACGCGGTCTTTCTTTTGTGGGATCTTAGGCATTTGGTCTGTGCTTATCTCAAGGTCTTTGATAACAACGGTAGAATCCGCGGGAAGATATATCGTAACGTGTTTTTCTCCTTCCGACAGACTAAACGACAATCGTCCCTCATTATCAAGCCTTTTGATGTACCTGATATCAGTGATAAGACCATCCTCGGCAAGCTCGAATGAATCCGGAGAACCCTGCCACACAAACTTGTAGTCAAAGGATACACTGTTGGCATCCGTTATAAACTCAAGTGTTTTAGCATTTGAAGCAAAGCTCCTTTCATACCAGAAGTCATTAGTCTTCCTGAAATACTCCATCTGTTCTTTTGAATGCTGATATGCGAGAAGATATCCGTCCGTATCCTCTTCGAAAAAATATGCCCCAAAATAGTATTTCTTAAGATTTTCTGATGAAAGCTTCATGTGTTGCCTGTCTCCTTTTAAGTTTCATCCGCTGAAATCTAGCATGTTTCCAATATATTTATAATATCTCCGGGTGTTTTGGCAAACGTTAATGCTCCGGCTTCTTCCAAAAAGTCCTTATCCCGAAATCCCCATAGGACCGATATACAGCAAAGACCTGAATTTCTAGCCGTTAATAGGTCTACTTCCGAGTCACCGACATATACGGCCTCCGCCCGGTCGCTGCCAAGCTTTTGCATAGCGGCAAATACCGTATCGGCAGCCGGTTTTCTTTTAACTTTGGGACTTTCCCCTATTGCTACGCTTACATATTCCGAAAAGAACCGGTCATTAAGCTCTTTGACTGCGGAATCTATCTTGTTTGAAACTATTGCCATCTTATAGCCCTTCTCCTTAAGATCTTTCATAAGGTCAAGGATTCCCTCATAGGGCTTCGTCTTATCAAGACAGTGTCTGTCATAGTGATCCCGAAAGCAGGGTATCATCTCGTCTATCACTGAATCGGGTGTACCTTTGGGGATAGCACAGGAGAGTGCGTACCTTATTCCGTTTCCGAAGAACTTTCTGAATTCTTCTTTTGTACGGGGCGGCATATCAAAAAGCTCCAGTACATGATTTACGCTGTCAGTCAGGTCATCAAGGGTATCAAGTACTGTACCGTCCATATCAAAGATCACTGTGTTTATCTTAGCCATATATCCTCCGAATAAGTTATTTTTAAAAATTTATACCAAGATTTTTGCGCAGTGTCAAAGTTGTCAAAAGGTGTATCATTGCGACTTTAAGACGTCAAGCGATTTTAAATTGTCACAAACCCGTAAATAATGTATAATCGTATATGTTTGTAATTTGAACGGATCTGTTTCTATAGATCAGCTTACGGAGGGAACACATGGAGAAGGAATCGGGATGCTTTAAAGTCTGGACTGATGAGGGTGACCGTAGAATAGTATACTCAAGAGGTACAGGAGTTGCGCATGCTCATGAGATAGCGTGGCTCTATGAGACTATTGTCGAGCTTACGAAAGAATGGCATGATGACAAGGGCTTTGTGTATATGGCGTTTATAGAGGATCTGCAGCAGGTAAGCCCCAAGGGTAGCATTCAGTATGTCGAACTTCACAGAAACCTTGAGGCAAACGGGTGCAAGTATATCGCGTATATTGAAGGCAATTCCTACGAAGTTTCGGTTCAGTCATACAAGCACAAACAGATGAGCAACACACCCCGTACGGAAAATCGCTACTTCCCCACGAAATACGAGGGATATAAGTGGTTTGAGGAGATGGGGTTTTGAAGGTGGTGTAAAGTTTTCTATGAAAACTTTGCAGCACGTAGGCCACGCCTGAGCGAAGCGAACTTTTAATGGCGTGGCTCTCAAGACGAGTGAAGGAATATTATGAGTACTAAGAAAAAATACAGCAAGCCTTTCGGAAATCTCAACTCGCTTAAGACCAGCTTTTTTGAGAATAATGACGGAATGCTCAAGATGGCAGACGGGATGGCGGATGTTCTCTTGATGCAGCCTAAGAGGACCAGGTGTAAGATATGCGGAGCTTTGCTTGGAGATCCGCTGTACAGAAGCCACAGGATCGGTTATATCGAATGTGAAAGGTGTGGTCATTTAAACAGTGAATGTGAAGATACGGATGATTTCGCAAACGCTGTTTATGTTGAGGATGATTATTCGAAGAATTACAGTGCCGCGGACAGGGAAGGCTATATCCGCAGAAGGGATATGATCTATATCCCGAAGGCAGAGTATCTTCGTGACTGCTTAAAGCATGACGGCATTAATGCGGAAGATGTTGATATACTTGACATAGGGGCCGGATGCGGCTATTTTGTGTCCGCAGCAAGAGAATGCGGAATGCATGCGATAGGGATTGACGTATCCGACAGAGAGGTTGAATTCGGAAATGCAATGAATCCTGAAAAGTGGCTGACTCATGTTGGACTTAAGGATTCTATAGATTATATATCAAAATCATCGGCAAATGTTCTCTCGGCGATAGGTGTGCTTGAACATCTGGTACATCTTGACGAGAATCTCGATGCAATAAAGAATAACGAAAATATCAAATACGTGTATGCATCCGTTCCGATGTTCTCGTTCTCAAGCTGCTTTGAAGCAGCATTCCCCCACGGGTACAACAGACATACGGGTGGAACACATACCCACCTGTTTACAAATGAGTCGATAGAAGTTATGGCCGGCAGGATCGGATTCGAGACGGCCTATGAGTGGCGGTTCGGTTCGGATATAAACGATCTGTACAGATTCCTTACTGTATCAATGAGAAAAGCCGGGAACGACCAATTGGCAGAGCGTTTTTCGGACAGGTTTGTTCCGCTTATGGACGACCTTCAGGCTGTCCTTGATAAGAGTGAGTTCTCATCGGAACTGCATTTTATTCTCAAGAGGAAATGATGACAAAAAGAACCGTCCCTCTTGACAACTTTTGAAACTATATAGTTACGGAGATTTAGTATGAATATTATTGAAAAACTGTTCGGTACACACAGCGAAAGAGAAGTTAAGCTTGTGTTGCCGCTTGTTGATAAGATAGAGTCACTTCGGCCGAAGATGATGGAACTTTCGGATTCACAGCTGAGGGCGCTTACGATAGAGTACAAGAAGCGTTATGCAAACGGAGAAAGCCTTGACGACCTTCTTCCCGAGGCGTATGCAACGGTAAGGGAGGCGGCAAGACGTGTTCTTAATATGGAACATTACCGTGTACAGCTTATCGGAGGTATCATCCTTCATCAGGGCCGTATCGCCGAGATGAAAACAGGTGAAGGTAAGACTCTTGTGGCAACGCTTCCGGCATATCTTAACGCACTCACAGGACGCGGAGTTCACGTTGTAACGGTAAATGACTATCTGGCAAACCGTGATGCGGAATGGATGGGTCAGGTTCATGAGTTCTTGGGCCTTACCGTAGGTGTTGTCCTTAACCAGATGAAACCAGAAGAGCGTCGTGCCGCATATAATTGCGATATCACATATGTTACGAACAATGAGCTGGGATTCGATTATCTGCGTGACAACATGGTTATATACAAGGAACAGCTTGTTCTTCGTGATCTTGCATACGCGATCATCGATGAGGTTGACTCGGTTCTTATCGATGAAGCCCGTACCCCTCTTATCATTTCCGGACAGAGCGGAAAATCAACCAAGCTTTACGAAGTGTGTGATGTGCTTGCCCGTCAGCTAAAGCGTGGTAAGGACATGGAAGATCTGTCCAAGATGGATGCCATCATGGGTATCGAAAGAGAAGAGACGGGTGATTTTATCGTCAACGAAAAGGATAAGTTCGTAACCCTCACGGCTCAGGGCGTTGCCAAGGTCGAGAAATTCTTCCAGATCAGCAACCTGGCCGATTCGGAGAATGTTGAGATACAGAACAACGTAATACTTGCACTTCGTGCACATAACCTTATGTTCCGTGATCAGGACTATGTAGTCAAGGACGATCAGGTACTTATTGTCGATGAGTTTACGGGACGTATAATGCCCGGAAGAAGGTATTCCGACGGACTTCATCAGGCAATAGAGGCCAAGGAACACGTTAAGGTTAAGCGTGAGAGCAAGACACTTGCTACGATCACATTCCAGAACTTCTTCAACAAGTTTGAGAAGAAGTGCGGTATGACCGGTACTGCTCTTACCGAGGAGAAGGAATTCCGTGACATTTACGGAATGGATGTTATTGAGATTCCGACAAACAAGCCTGTTGCCAGAATCGATCTTCAGGATGCGGTCTACAAGACAAGACGTGAAAAACTGTTTGCCATATGTAATGAGATAGAGGAAGCCCACAAGACAGGACAGCCTATTCTGGTAGGTACGATAACGATCGAGGCATCAGAGGAACTTTCAAAGCTCCTTACAAAGAGAGGGATAGAGCACAAAGTTCTAAATGCCAAGTTCCATGAACTTGAAGCTGCTATAGTAGCTGAAGCCGGTGTACACGGTGCGGTTACTATCGCAACAAACATGGCAGGACGTGGTACCGATATTAAACTCGATGAGCAGGCCCGTGCAGCAGGCGGTCTTAAGATAATAGGTACAGAGCGCCATGAATCAAGGCGTATAGATAATCAGCTTCGCGGACGTTCCGGACGTCAGGGAGATCCTGGTGAATCCAGGTTCTTTATTTCCCTTGAAGATGATCTGATGAGACTGTTCGGATCCGACAGGCTCATGAATATATTTAACGCACTCGGTGTTCCCGAGAATGAGCAGATTGAGCATTCAATGCTTACAAGTGCGATAGAGAAAGCACAGAAGAGAATAGAAGGAAACAACTTCGGTATCAGAAAGAACCTGCTTGAATACGATCAGGTAATGAATGAGCAAAGAGAGATCATATACGCTGAACGCCGGCGTGTGCTTGACGGAGAGAGCATGCGTGACGTTGTGTTCAGGATGGCAACGGAGTTTGTAGAGAACACAGTCGAGATGTGTATAGGAGACGTATCCAACCCCGAAGACTGGGATCTTGCGGAACTTAACCAGCATCTTCTTGCAACTGTTCCGGTTACTGAGCTTAAGACTCCCGATGTAAGGGATATGAAGAAAGAAGAGCTTATACACAAGCTCAAAGAAGAGGTTGTTAAGATATACGAGTCAAAGGAAGCTGAATTCCCGAGTCCCGAGCAGATAAGAGAGATCGAGCGTGTCATCCTTCTGAAAGTAATAGACAGAAAGTGGATGGATCACATTGACGACATGGACCAGCTCCGTCAGGGTATCGGTCTTCAGGCATACGGCCAGAGAGATCCTCTTGTTGAGTACAAGATGATGGGATATGATATGTTCAATGCCATGACCGACGCTATAAGCGAGGAAACAGTCAGGATACTGTTCCATATCCGTGTCGAGCAGAAGGTTGAGCGTGAGGAAGTTGCGAAGATCACCGGAACCAATAAGGATGACTCCGGTCCGAAGAAGAGCGTAAAGCGTGAGTCGGACAAGGTTTATCCCAATGATCCGTGTCCGTGCGGCTCAGGCAAGAAATACAAAAACTGCTGCGGACGAAAGAATTAATTATGGTAGAATTAGATGGTATAAAAACAGAATTAGGAAACCTTGCCGGACCTCTTGCAGAGCTTGAGGCAAGCCTTGGGATAAATGATAAAGAGCAGCGCATAGAGGAATTGCGCCGCCTTATGGAGGAGCCGAACTTCTGGGATGATAATGAACGAGCCCAGAAGCTTTCCAAGGAGCTAAAGGATCTTGAGGATACGGTTAATACAATTAAGGAACTCAAGACCCAGCATTCCGATATAGGTGAGCTTATATCAATGGCTTACGAAGAAAATGATGAGGCCATGATTCCAGATATCAAGGCGGAATTCGAGGAGTTTTCGCAAAAGCTTGAAGATCTGCGGATCAGCACGCTCCTGTCGGGAGAGTATGACGCCAACAACGCGATTTTGCGTCTTAACGCGGGAGCCGGCGGGACGGAGAGCTGCGACTGGGCAGGAATGCTCTTCAGGATGTATACAAGATATGCCGAAAAGAAGGGATTTTCCGTCGAGGTGCTTGATATGCTTGACGGCGACGAGGCTGGTATCAAGTCGGTAACATTCCAGATAAACGGTACAAATGCTTATGGGTACTTAAAGGGCGAAAAAGGTGTGCACAGACTGGTACGTATTTCCCCCTTCAATGCGCAGGGAAAGCGGCAGACGAGCTTTGTGTCCCTTGATGTTATGCCGGATATAGAAGAAGACCTTGATGTCGATATCAACGAAGATGATCTTCGGATAGATACATACCGTTCTTCGGGAGCCGGCGGACAGCATATCAACAAGACAAGTTCGGCGATCAGGATCACACACATACCTACAGGTATCGTGGTTCAGTGCCAGAACGAGAGAAGCCAGTTCCAGAACAAGGACAAGGCAATGCAGATGCTGAAGGCAAAGCTGTATCTTCTCAAGAAAGAGGAAAATGCAGAGAAGCTTTCCGATATCCGCGGAGAAGTCAAGGATATAGCGTGGGGCAGCCAGATAAGGTCTTATGTGCTCCAGCCCTATACGATGGTCAAGGATACGAGGACCAATCAGGAAGTGGCACAGGCGGATGCGGTCCTTGACGGATATCTTGATCCGTTCATAAATGCATACCTGAAATGGATATCAGGCGGCGGTCAGAGTGAGTAAGGTGTCAGGCAGTTTAAACAAAGGCGGTGCGACCATATGATAAATATAGCTGTACTGGGGTATGGTACGATCGGTTCCGGAGTTGTTGAGGTAATTGATAAGAACAGCGACGGTATCAGCAAAAAAGTCGGAGATGAGATAAGGATAAAGCATGTACTGGATCTTCGCGATTTTCCGGGAGACCGGGTCGAAAGCATCCTTGTGCATGATTTTGACATTATATTAAATGACCCTGAGGTAACAATAGTTGTCGAAGTTATGGGCGGTGTGGAGCCGGCATACACTTTTGTTAAGAAGTGCCTTCTTGCGGGGAAAAGCGTGTGCACATCCAATAAAGAACTTGTCGCGGCTCATGGCCCGGAGCTTGTTAAGATAGCAAAGGAACGCAATATAAACTTCCTGTTTGAAGCAAGTGTCGGTGGTGCGATTCCGATCATCCGGCCGCTGTGTTCTTCCGTTACGGCAGATAAGATACTTGAGATCAAAGGTATTCTAAACGGGACGACAAACTATATTCTCACACAGATGGATACTCAGGGGTGGGATTTTGACAAGGCACTTTCAAAGGCGCAGGAGCTCGGATACGCGGAGCGCAATCCCGAAGCCGATATCGAGGGGCATGACGCGTGCCGTAAAATCGCGATCCTCTCATCCCTCGCCTTTGGCAGAAACGTTAACTATGAGGAT
The DNA here is from genome assembly GCA_002371615.1 of Lachnospiraceae bacterium UBA3762. Taxonomy (GTDB): domain Bacteria; phylum Bacillota; class Clostridia; order Lachnospirales; family Lachnospiraceae; genus UBA2868. Next base: position 10,515 of record DFGA01000022.1, read on the forward strand.
ATCTATACCGAAGGAATATCAAAGATAACCGCAATGGATATTCTGTATGCAAGGAAGATGGACTGCAAGATAAAGCTTCTTGCATCAAGCGAAAACATTGACGGAAAATACTACGCAATGGTTGCTCCCTTCCTGGTAAAATCATCCCATCCGCTAAGCGGCGTAAGCGGGGTGTTCAACGCGATTTTCGTAAAGGGAAGCGAGATAGATGATTTGATGTTCTACGGAAGCGGCGCCGGCAAACTTCCGACTGCGTGTGCGGTCGTTGCAGATGTAATCGATGCCGCAAGACATCTTAATGAAAATATACAGACTATCTGGTCGGAAGAAGGCTTAGCCCTTACGGGATGCGAAAATGCTACACGCAGATTTTTCGTAAGAGTTTCGGGAAAGCGTTCCGGATGCGAAGCTAAGATAAATGAAGAATTCGGAGAGGTTGATTATATCGAGCCCGAAGAGGACACGGAAGGCTTCGGCTTTGTAACACCGGCTCTGGCCGAAAAATCATTTGATGAGCACTTACGCAATATCCCGAATGTTTTGGGACGAATAAGATTTGAATAGATAACGAGGAGAAAAGAAATGCTGGTTGTTAAGAAATTCGGAGGCACATCGGTTGCCGACAAAGACCGCATTATGAACGTTGCAAAGCGTTGTATCGCAGATTACAAAGCTGGCAACGATGTGGTCGTTGTTTTGTCTGCGATGGGCAAACAGACGGATGTCCTGATCGATATGGCAAAATCCGTCAACCCCAATCCGCCCAGGCGTGAGCTTGATATGCTCATGACTACCGGGGAACAGGTAAGTGTTGCAATGATGGCAATGGCCATGGATGCGCTTGGTGTTCCGGCGGTATCGCTTAATGCTTATCAGGTGGCGATGCATACGACAAGCGTGTACGGAAATGCACGTCTTAAGAGGATCGATACCGAGAGGATACGTAATGAGCTTGATCTTAAGAAGATAGTTATCATTACGGGATTTCAGGGTGTAAACAAGTACGATGATTATACTACGCTGGGGCGTGGCGGATCGGATACAACCGCTGTAGCCCTTGCTGCCGCACTTCATGCCGATAAGTGTGAAATATACACGGATGTGGAGGGCGTATATACGGCCGATCCGAGGATCGTTCCGAAAGCGAGAAAGCTTAAAGAGATCACATACGACGAAATGCTTGATCTGGCAACACTCGGAGCAGGGGTTCTTCATAACCGTTCCGTTGAACTTGCCAGAAAATACGGTGTTAGACTTGTTGTGCGCTCGAGCATGTCCGAGGCTGAAGGTACTGTTGTTAAGGAGGTTGTTAAAGTGGAGAGGATGCTTGTTTCCGGCGTTGCTGCCGATAAAAATGTTACGAGGATATCAGTTGTGGGACTTGAGGATCGTCCCGGTGTAGCGTTCAGATTGTTTGATGCTCTTGCAAAATCAAACATCAATGTTGATATGATCCTTCAGTCGATAGGGCGTGACGACACAAAGGATATCACATTCACGATTCCAAGGGATATGGAAAAGGATGCGCTTGATGCCATTGAGAATATCAAAGATACTCTCAACATGCAGGATGTCAAGACCAACTCACAGGTTGCAAAGGTTTCAATAGTAGGAGCCGGAATGATGAGTAATCCCGGAGTCGCTGCCAAGATGTTCGAATGTCTGTACAATGCAAACATTAATATCCGTATGATATCAACATCCGAGATAAGGGTTACGGTCCTTATCGATGAAAAGGAAGTCGACAAGGCAATGAATGTAATACACGATATGTTCGGGCTTGAGGACTAGGCAGATAGGAGAATGAAAAAAGGCGGAGCAAACTCCGCCTTTTTTTGTTGCAAGTCATTGTTTTGTGGTATAATATCAATATCTATAACTATGTCTACAAACAGATAAGCTGCAGAAGGAAGATACGATGGAAACAGAAGTACAGTTTAACAGTAAAGAACAGTCTGCCGACAGGCTTGCCACGGCATCTCTTGTTCTTGGTATCATATCGATTGTTTCGGTTCTGTGCTGCTGTCCGTTTATCTTCTCGGCTATAGGTATAGTGCTGGCACTTTTATCAAAGGGAGCATCGGATGTGCTTCGCCCAAGAGCGAAGACTGGACTTATCCTTTCGATAGCGGGACTTGTCATATCGTTTGTGCTTACGATTTTTACGATAGTATTCCCGATCGTGATGTATCAAACCAATCCGGAGTTTCGCAAGAACATCAACAATGCGATGGAAGAGTCCCTTCAGCAGGATGAGGAACTGTTCAGACAGATCTACGGTGACGATGTCTACGAACAGATGGAGCAGTTCATTAAGGAGGACAGCCTTTGATCGGTATTAGCGGATACGGCAACTCACCTTTAACCGGATATATTTACGGGTCATACGCAGGCGTCTCGGGCGCAGGCTCTGCTGACGGCGGCCAAAAAGTGGGAGCGGTCAAGAATCCGGGAGAGTCCACTAAGGTATCCCCGGGGAGAAAATCATCCCCTGCGGAATGCCAGACCTGCAAAGAGAGAAAATATCAGGACGGTTCGGATGAGAACGTATCATTCAAATCCGCTCAGCATATTTCCCCTACGGAGGCCGGAGCCCGTGTGAGAGCTCATGAGCAGGAGCATGTTGCTAACGCATATTCCAAAGCAGAGGAAAAGGGCGGCAAGGTAATCAATGCCAGCGTCTCGATCCATACTGCCATATGTCCCGAATGCGGAAGAACCTACGTATCCGGCGGATTAACGAGAACATCCATCAAATATCCGAACGAGAGCAACCCGTACCAGAAGAATAAAAAAGCAAATGACGGACTCGGAATGAAGGGTCAGAGCGTGGATATGGCCATATAAAGACGGAAGATCATTTGCGGCAGGAGTTTTACTTATTATGAGAACATCGATATCTGATTTGAAAGCAAAGGCAAAGGATCAGTTACTTGGCAATTACGGAATAGCAACCGGATCCTTCGCCCTTCTTTTTATGCTTGTATACGCGCTGTTCGCGATACTTATAAGTGCGCTGACCGCAGGTATGGCTCCGGATCCTCTCGGAGCAGTGGGAGGGGGTATTTCCTACCAGATCAAAACATATGTGGTCAGCATTGTAATTGCCATACTCTCAGCAACTGTCACAGTAGGACATTTATACATTCTTAAGCAGATCAGCGAGGGAGGCAGACCTGTAATGTCCGACCTCTTCTTTGTTATCAGGAATCATCCCGATAAGGTTATAATCATTGCCCTGGTACTGAGCCTTTTGCAGGCCGTATTGTGCCTTCCGGCAACAATCGTCGGAGAAAAACTGGCAGTCGCAGGCATTGGGGATACCGGTGGCAGGATTTTTTTGCTGTACGTGGTTTTGTACCTGGCGGGCATGATCGTAACGCTTTATATTGACCTTATGTTTGCCATGTCTTATTTGATCTATCTTGATAATCCCGAGATGAGGGTTACCGATATCATAAGGCAGAGCATATCGATGATGAAAGGCAACAAATTCAGATATTTCTATATGATATTGTCTTTTCTGGGCTATTGGGCGCTTATAGTGCTTAGTCTTGGAATAGCCGCTTTGTGGGTGATCCCTTATCAGAATATGACAATGGTGCAGTTTTATGAGGATCTTCGGGATAACAACTCTCAAGAGTATTCAGAGGTAGAGGTGCTATGAGTGCTGAATTTGATGTCAGGATGACAACAGGCAAAATGTATGACTATATGCTTAGACATACTTTTACTTCTTTTGCCGGTTTAGTGGGAGAATTTCTCGGAATAGTACTTGTTGTGGGAGCGTTTGCCTATAATCAGTGGATATATCTTGTATTCGGGATAATATGTATTTTTTATCAGCCGGTCGCCCTGTATCTGAGGGCCAAGCGCCAGGTGACGAATAACGAGGTTTTTAAAGCCCCCCTCCATTATATTGTCGATGAAAACGGGATTACGGTTAAAAGTGGTGACAATACCGATTCACTGACCTGGGATGGAATATACAAGGTTGTCTCAACTACGCGTTCCGTAATAGTCTATACGGGACGGGTTAATGCTTGTATTTTTCCCAAGGAAGATATGGGATCTGTCAAAGATAAGGTTATAGAGATAATAAGCACTCATCTTGATCCGAAGCAGGTAAATATACGGTAATGGTCAGAAAGGTTGAGTCATTTAGCGAAAAAGATACATTTGATACGGCAAGGCAGCTTGCCGAAGGATCCCAAAAGGGCGATATATACGCGCTTACAGGTGATCTGGGAGTGGGCAAGACGGCGTTCGCCAAAGGGTTTGCCGAAGGGCTCGGTGTAAAAGAGAGTGTGGTGAGCCCGACGTTTACTATCCTCCAGATATACGAGAGCGGAAGGCTCCCGTTGTACCATTTCGATGTTTACCGTATCGGGGATGTTTCAGAGATGGATGAGATAGGATATGAAGACTGCTTTTGGGGTGAGGGAGTAAGCCTGGTGGAGTGGGCCGACATAGTAAGTGACATATTTCCGGAAGATACCATAAAGGTCACGATTGAAAAAGACCTCTCAAAAGGTGCCGATTACCGGATGATTACGATAGAAGATCATAAAGATGAAGATAATAGCCATTGATTCATCGGGACTTGTGGCAACTGTTGCGATCGCAACCGGAGAATCCGTAATAGCCGAGTATACCGTGAATTACAAAAAAACACATTCCCAGACGCTCCTTCCGATGCTGGATGAGATCAGCCGTATGACGGATCTTGACCTTGAAACCGTTGACGCTGTAGCCGTAGCGGCAGGACCGGGTTCGTTTACGGGTCTTCGCATAGGTTCGGCAACCGCAAAGGGGCTGGCATTAGCACTTAAGAAGCCGATAATAGAAGTTCCCACGGTAGATGCTCTCGCGATGAACCTATGGGGAATAACGGATGTTATCTGTCCCATAATGGATGCAAGAAGAAGTCAGGTGTATACGGGCTTTTACGAATTTACAGCTGAGGGCGGATTAAATGTTCTGCATGAGCAGTTTGCTGAAGATATCGTAAAGGTTACACAGATGCTTGATGAGATCGGACGTCCGGTTGTGTTTTTGGGTGACGGTGTACCGGTATCAAAAGATCTGATCGCTGCCAATATCAAAGTTCCGTACAGGTTTGCACCGGCGCACTGCGCAAGGCAAAGGGCGGCAGCCCTTGCGGTACTTGCCGGAAAGTATTATGAAGAAGGCAGAACGGTAAGTGCTGCGGATCATAAACCGGAATACCTGCGCGTAAGCCAGGCTGAGCGGGAAAATGCCGGGATTGCGAAGCAATGAACATATTGATACGTACCATGACAGAATCTGATATACCTGATGTGGCAAAGCTTGAGAAAGAGGTATTTGCCGATCCGTGGTCGGAGAAGGTATACCGCGAAACTTTTGCACTGCAGGGAGTAGGGTATGTTGTTGCCTGCGACGATAACAATATTGTAGGTGCTGCCGGAGTCAGAAATATTGTGGGCACCGGAGAAATAACAAATGTTATGGTACAAGCCGGACACAGAGGTAACGGCATCGGAAGACGTATTCTTGAAGAACTCCTCGAATGCGGGAGGAAGCTGGGAGCAACCGATTTTACGCTTGAGGTCAGGGTCGGGAACGAGCCGGCAATAAGGTTGTATGAGAGCCTTGGTTTTGTAAGAGAAGGAATCAGGCCGGGGTTCTACAATAATCCGAAAGAAGACGCAGCGATATATTGGCTGCATTAAATAACATGCGATTCATAACAGGTGATATATGCTTGATGTTTGCTTGCTCGGGACCGGGGGAATGATGCCGCTCCCGTACAGATGGCTGACGTCTCTTATGATGAGGATAGGCGGCAGCAATATTTTGATAGACTGCGGAGAAGGAACCCAGATAGCGATCAAGGAGAAGGGATGGAGTCCCAATCCGATAGATGTTATCTGCTTTACCCATTATCATGCGGATCATATAAGCGGTTTGCCGGGACTGCTCCTTAGTATCGGCAATTCCGACAGGACCGCACCAATAACTATGATAGGTCCCAGAGGACTTGAAAGGGTTGTAAGCTCGTTGCGAATAATAGCTCCGGAGCTTCCTTTTGATATAAAATTTCTTGAGATTGAAGGGGCAAGGGCAACATTTTCCTTTAACGGCTATGAGATAGATGCTTTTAAGGTAAGCCATAATGTAACTTGCTACGGATACTCCCTCAGGGTTCCGAGGACAGGAAGATTTGATGCAGACAAGGCGAAGGGGCTGGGAATTCCGCTTCCTTACTGGAGCCGGCTTCAAAAGGGCGAGACTATAACCGATGAAACCGGCAGTTATACCCCGGATATGGTCATCGGTCCCGCAAGGCGCGGACTTAAGGTGACATACTGTACGGATTCCCGTCCTGTTCCGGTAATAAGTGAAATGGCTTCGGGAGCGGATCTGTTCATATGCGAAGGTATGTACGGAGAGCCGGGAATGGAGGAGAAAGCCAGGGAGCACAAGCATATGACTTTCTACGAGGCTGCAAAGCTGGCCCAAAGTGCCGAGCCGTCCCCGAAGGAGATGTGGCTTACGCACTATTCGCCTTCGCTTTCGTATCCGAAGGATTACGAGAAAGAAGTAAGAAAAGTATTCAAAAATACCCACGTGGCCAAGGATGGCCGCAGTGTCAGCTTAATGTTTGAGGATTGACATAGGATGAAACGTCGCAATCCCACAAGAATAATAGTTGTGTTTACGATGCTCGCAGTATTTGTTGTGGGCTTGTTTTTCTATATTTCAAACAGGTCAAAGGTTATTTCCGAGGGCAAGGCACAGACAATGACGGCTGTTCAGGAGATACTTGCAAGAAACCTTGAGACAAATTATCCACCTACGCCCAAAGAGGTCCTCAAGTTCTACAGTGAGATAACGAGGTGCTTTTACGGCGAGGAATATACAGAAGAAGAACTTGAGAGGCTTGCGGTCTTTTCACGAAAGCTTTTTGATGATGAACTGGTCGCCAATCAGACCGACGAACAATATTTAAGCGCACTCAAGATGGATATAGACAGCTGGAAGAAGGACAAAAAGGTGATCTCCAGCTATTCTGTATCAAGCAGTACGGACGTTCAGGAGTATTCATATGACGGATATGAGTGGGCGCAGCTTTACTGTACATATTCCATAAGAATGGGAACAAATATAGCACCGATCCAGGAGCATTTTATCATGAGGAAAGATTCAAAAGGGCACTGGAAAATCCTTGGATGGGAGCTTGTTACCCCGGGAGATGACAATGGATAATGTCAGGATTCTTGCAATTGAGAGTTCATGTGATGAAACTGCCGCAGCAGTCGTCGAAAACGGACGCAAGGTATTGTCAAATATCATATATTCCCAGATCGACCTTCACACACTTTATGGCGGTGTAGTTCCGGAGATCGCATCCCGTAAGCACATCGAAAAGATCAATCCCGTAATAGAGGCAGCTCTTTCGGAGGCAGAGTGTACTCTTTCCGATCTGTCTGCGATTGCGGTAACCTACGGTCCCGGACTTGTGGGACCGCTTCTTGTGGGAGTTTCCGAAGCCAAGGCAATCGCTTTTGCCAAAAAGCTTCCGCTCATCGGCGTCCATCACATAAAAGGTCATATATGTGCGAATTATATAGAGAATGAGAACTTAAAGCCGCCTTTTATGACTCTTGTCGTATCCGGCGGCCATACTCATCTGGTACGTGTCAGGGATTACGGAGAGTATGAAGTTATCGGGCGCACAAGGGATGATGCTGCAGGTGAGGCGTTTGACAAGGTTGCAAGGGCTATCGGACTCGGTTATCCCGGAGGACCCAAGATTGATGCTGCCGCAAAGCGGGGTGACTGCAACGCGATAGAGTTTCCGAAGGCAAAAGTTAACGGCAGCGAGTATGATTTTAGCTTCTCGGGTCTTAAAAGCGCTGTGCTTAATTACTTAAATCATGCGCAGATGAGAGGAGAAGCCGTCAATCCCGATGATCTTGCGGCTTCATTTCAGAAGGCTGTTGTAGACGTGCTCACGGAGCATGCTGTAATGGCGATAAAACAGTTTAAACTGAATGATTTTGCCCTTGCGGGCGGTGTAGCGAGCAATTCGGCACTTCGGGCGAGCATGGCCGAAGCCTGTGAAAAGCTGGGCGTCAGGTTCTATTGTCCCTCGCCTGTGTACTGCACCGATAATGCTGCAATGATTGGGGTTGCGGCATATGACGAATACATAAAAGGTAATTTTGCAGATTATTCGCTGAACGCGATCCCCAATATTGGAATCGAAGAGGGATGACTATGAACAGGAAAACAGCGGCTGTTGTCCTTGCCGGAGGGAGAGGCCGGCGCATAGGAGGAGATACACCGAAGCAGTATCTTGAAATAGGCGGCCATCCTCTCCTGTATTACAGCTTAAAGGCATTCTCCGACAGCTTAGTTGACGAGATATATCTTGTTTGCGGCGAAGGTGACGAAGAGTACTGCCGGGAGAAAATAGTCGAAAAATACGGATTTTACAAAGTGAGAGGTATTGTAAAAGGCGGCAGTGAGAGGTACCATTCGGTGCATAACGGCCTTGAGGCGATTCGGTCCGCACATGAAGCAGACAACAGCGGACCCTGTGATATAGTTTTTATACATGACGGTGCAAGACCGTTTGTGAGCGATGACATTATAATGCGCTCATACAATGCGGCAATTGAAAATCGTGCCGCTGTGGTTGCGCTTCCGTCAAGCGATACCGTCAAGATGTCGGATGAAGACGATTTTGCGACGAAAACGCTCAGACGCGATCTTGTGTGGCTAATGCAGACACCTCAGACTTTTGATTTTAATGAGATATATGAAGCATACAGCAGGCTTGTAGAGTCCGAGGCTGATCTCCTTGATAAAGGAGTGCTTATTACAGATGATGCCATGGTGCTCGAACTGTTTTCCGACAGAAGAGTAAAGCTTGTGATGGGAGACCGGAGAAATATCAAAGTTACGGTTCCGGAAGACCTTGAACTTGCGGAATTCTATCTGAAACTAAGAAAACAGGATTAAAATCGTTCATTTACAATATATTTTTTAGTTTGGGAGGATGAAAAAATGCTTGTTCCGGTTCTTTTGTTTATTGTAGGGTTTGTCTGCCTTATAAAAGGCGGAGACTGGTTTGTTGACGGGGCCGCGGGAATAGCGAAGAAATTCAATATGCCCGAGATCCTCGTGGGAGCGACCGTTGTTTCTATAGGCACAACGCTTCCCGAAACTATAGTATCCGCTTCATCGGCGGTGTTAGGGCACGGGGAGATCGCGTACGGAAACGCGATAGGTTCGATCATATGCAATACCGCACTTATTGCTGCAATAACGCTTACAGCCAGACCTTCTGAGGTTGACCGCAAGACTCTTATAGTCCCTACATGCTTTTTCTTTGCGGCTGCGGCATTTTATTGCGCTGTAGCCTATATTTCGGGATATTTTTCAAGAGTTACCGGAATCATCCTGCTTATAGGGCTTATCATCTATATGACGGTTACAGTACGTCAGGCACTTAAAACCCCGGGAAATGAACAGACCGTAGAAGAGGATGCCAAGGGAGACAGACCTGTATGGCAGCTTATTATTCTTCTTGTTGTCGGAGCTGCGGTTATAGCAGTGGGAGCAAGACTTCTTATAGATAATGGAACACTTATTGCACAGGCTCTCGGAGTTCCGGAGTCGGTTATCGCCCTTACGTTTGTTGCACTCGGAACATCGCTTCCCGAACTTGTTACGGCCATTACTTCCCTTAGGAAGGGATACGGTGCATTGTCTCTCGGAAACGTTATAGGTGCAAATCTCCTTAACCTCCTGCTTGTATCGGGGCTTGCCTGCACACTTTCACCCTTTGCTGTTCCGGTTGAAAAGCAGATCGCGGGTATCCCGGCTTCATTTATAGTGGACATTCCGCTTATGTTCTTTGTGATGGCATTTATGACGATTCCGGCACTTATACGCGGCAAGGTTTCAAGGGTACAGGGAATCGTACTTCTAGTTTTGTACGCGGCTTTTGTAGCTTTTCAGTTCGCGTAAAATCATTTGCGAAGGATTTATTGATAGTTGTCGGAACTTATCAGGTTTGAAAATGTAGGAAAGATATATAAAACCGGTTCGGTTGAGTACATAGCATTGCACGATGTGAACCTTTCGATAGATGAGGGGGAACTTGTCGTTGTGCTCGGCCCCAGCGGTTCAGGTAAGAGTACGCTTCTTAATCTTCTCGGGGGTATGGATACTGCAACCACCGGGAAGATTTTCTTTGCCCAGACTGAGATAACGGCGATGGATGATATGAAACTGTCGCAGTTTCGGGCAATTTCCGTCGGCGTGGTATTTCAGTTCTATAATCTTGTTCCGACACTTACGGCACTTGAAAACGTGTCACTGATGCAGGATCTTGGCATCAGTATCATGGATCCGATGGATGCGCTTGAGATGGTAGGCCTCGGGGACAAGAAAGACAGCTTTCCTTCCCAACTGTCGGGCGGACAGCAGCAGAGGGTATCTATAGCAAGGGCAATAGCCAAACAGCCAAGACTTCTTCTGTGTGACGAGCCGACAGGTGCGCTTGATACCGGCACAGGCAGGGAAGTTCTCAAGATCCTTCAGGACCAGTGCAGGGTTCACAAGAGAACTATAGTCATGGTCACCCATAACAGCCTGTTTGCCGAAGTTGCGGACAAGGTTATCTATGTCAAGAATGGTACCGTAGTGGACGTCAAGGAAAACAAAGAAGTTAAGGACGCATACGATCTTAACTGGTAAGCCGCACGGCTCCCAACAGGGATGGTAGTAGATATATGAAGAAGATCCTGATTAAAAAGATGTTTCGCGATCTGCGGATAAATGCCGTTCAGTTCTTTGCGATATTTATCATGTGCCACCTGGCTATGCTGCTTCTTGGGGCTTTTGACGCGGATAACTCCGGAAGGCTGTATTCGGCCGACAGATATTATCGCGAGACTAATTTTGCGGATCTGTTTCTGACCTCGGAAGGATTTTCCAAGGAAGACATACAGGATATAAGGCAGATTGAGGGCGTAAAGGATGCGGAGAGAAGAGCATCCGTTATCGGAAGGGTTACAAATATCTCCGACAGGAAGATCGAACTCAATTTCCTTGAAAGTGATAATATCTGCAGGCTTTATACCGAAAAAGGGGATCCGTATACACAGGGGATGAGCGGAATCTGGATCGACCGTCATTTTGCCGAAAAACAGGGCATAGGCATCGGGGATACACTTTCGATATCATGTAAGGATGCCACATTTTCGGAAATTGTAAGAGGCTTTGTTGACAACTCCGAGCATACCAACTTTATCATAGACGATACGTATCTTGATACCGAATACGGCGAGTACTGCTATGCATTTCTGGATGCTTCCGAGTACCCGTTTGATGACATATCGTTTGACAAGATGCTCGTTGATGCGGCTAATGTGGATTCTCAGATCAACCTTGATGATACAGACCGGGAAGAGCTGAAGAAAGTTAAACTCTCGATCCTTGATACAGTCTCCAAGTCTTCGATGAGTGTCATAATGAAGTATGAGCAGTCAGGCTATGAGAGCCAGATGTCCGACTGCAACTTCAACAACATGATGATCATGATTTTTCCTCCGCTGTTTACTATGCTTGCCGCGCTAAGTACTGTAACGACGATGTCGAGACTTACCGCCAAGCAGAGGACGGTGATAGGAACGCTGAAGGCACTTGGTTTTTCGAAGAAAACGGTCATTTTTCATTACGTCTCGTATTCCGTGTTCCTGTCGGCAATAGGATGCATTACAGGCGCGGCGCTGGGACACTTTGTGCTCGGCAGCTGGCTGTTTGAAGATTTTATCGAATATTACTCTGTTCCCGATTCGGTACTTAGGATGTCGTATAAAGTTCCTCTCGTTGCGGCGATGATCATAGTCCTCGCGGTTATTGCCAACTATCTTTCGTGCAGAAATCTGCTTGTGCAGAATGCGGCCGTGATTCTGATGCCGGAAGCTCCGAAGGCAGCGGGCGCCGGCAGTATTGAAAAGCTCAAAATATGGAATAAGCTTAGTTTTGCGACAAGGTGGAACCTAAGGGATATCAATATCAATAAGTTAAGGTCGCTCATGGGCATATTTGGCGTGGTCATCTGTTCGTCCATTCTCATGGGTGCATTTGGTATACAGGAGAGCATAGGATATCAGGACACATGGCTGTACGGGGACTTAAAGCCGGCCGCGTATACTATCACCGTGTCTCCGGATTACGGATATTCGTGGGCTTATGATATCGCAAGAGAATATAACGGACAGCTTGTCATGCAGACCGATGCGGAGATCACTGGCAGGGATGACAGCAGACTGTTTACGCTCACTGTGGTTGATGAGGGAAACCTGTTAAGGTTTCATAATACAAAAGGAAATTACATAACTTTGCCTGATTACGGAGCCATGATAAGCGAAAAAGCCGCAGATACACTCGGCATTTCCGTCGGAGATATGGTCTCTTTCCGGCTTCCGGGAGAGAAGAAAGAGTATTCGGTAAACATAGCGAAGATACACAAGACACCCGAGGCGCAGGGAATAGTCATAAGCCGTAAATATTACGAGAGTCTTCACGGGGAATTTGATCCCAAGATCATATATACAAACATGACCCCGCCGGACACACTTGCTGTCGAACTGAAAGAGGTAAGCGGTGTAAATTCAAGGGAAAAATATGTTGCCGCACTTAAGAGAAACAACGCATCAACGGCGGAACTTGTGTATGTCATAGTCGTAATAGGTATCATTATCGGCTTTGTAGCCATGTATAATACAGGAGTACTGTCATTTGCGGAGAAAATGAGAGATGTCGCAACCCTAAAAGTTCTCGGCTTTCCGACAAACAAGATAAGATGGATACTCCAGCAGCAAAACCTGTTCATTACGGGGGTCGGAACACTGATCGGAATAGGTGTAGGGCTGGTGCTTATAAGGGTTCTGATGAACTCACTGGACCCATCCGGTGATTTTCTGGTTGATCTTTCTGCAACGCCGTATCTGCTTGCGATATTGTTTTCGTTTGTTGTATCGGTTGCTGTTAATGGTATAATATCGACTAAAGTAAAAAGCATCAATATGGTTGAAGCCCTTCAGGGAGTGAAATAGATATATGAGTAAAGTTATTAAAGGAATTATCATAGCCGTGGTTATTCTGGCGGCTATAGGCGGTGGGGCATGGTATTATCTGTCCCCCGATGAAGTATCGGTAACAAGAGCCGGAAGAAGGGATGTGGCCCCCTTACTTTCTCTTGTCGGGAATGTGGAGGGAAACGAGCCTGTTACGGTTTATGCCCCTGTTTCCGGGACGATAGAAGCCAAAAACGTTAATGTCGGCCAGAGAGTACACAAAGGCGATGTTCTGCTCTCTTATGCGACAGAAAAACAGGAAAATGCAATAGACATCGCAAGGATCACGCTTGACTATGATCAGCAGATAGTAGATGCGATAAATAAGAGCCGCTCCGAGAACAAGGCGAAGGTTGCCAAAGCCAACCAGATGATCAGCCAGTGCGAGGTTGTATACGCAACACTCAAGCTCAACATCATGGCGCTTGACTCGGGGACGTACAGCAAGGATTACGACAGGAAGGCCAAGACTCAGATCATAGAAAACGATATACAGAAAATGGAGAACGAGGTTTCGTCTAACCAGTCGGAATTAGCCAAGATTGAGGCGGAACTCAAGAAGGCGGAACTGACCGAAGACAAGTCGAATGTCGCGAAACTTACCGAAGAAGCCAGGCATCTTCAGGATAAAATATCAGAAACAAACAGTGCGATAAGCAAAAACAAGAGAGATATAATCTGTCTTCCGATAGAGGGAATGGACCCCGCAACATACAACCAATACCAGTCACTACAGAACGATCTTGAGACCGTGACCAGACTGTGGAGCGATGCAAGGACCGAAAGAGACACGGCCCAGTCAATGGTAAAAGCATATGACGAACTGCTGGGAAATGAGAAAAATGCGGCTCTCGACGAGCTGACTCTTGATGAGGCATTAAAGGAACTCGAAAAGGCAAGCGGTGGGAGCGTTGCGCCTTCTGATGGTATTATCACCAAATGTTATGTTGATACGGGCGCGTCTGTCGAAAAGGGGAATCCTGTCATTGAAATGCAAAAAGCCGACAGCTACATGGTAAAACTCCTTGTTTCCAAGTATGACATCACGTCGATAAAGGAAGGTCAGTACGCCGATATCAGGATCGGAAATGCCGAATATAAGGGAGCTGTCTCAAATATCAGCCAGTATGCCCAGACGGATTCGTCCGGAAAAGCCAAAGCAGAGGTAAGTGTTGATATTTACACCGAGGATCCGCTGATCGTCGGAATGGAAGCCGATGTTACGATAAAACTTGAAAATACAAGCGATACCCTTACGGTTCCGAACGATTGTGTATACGTCGATGACTCGGGAAGCTATGTATTTACGACCGATGAAAACCATGTGGTAAGAAGACGCTATATCGCAGCGGGTGTTAAAGATTCGGCATATACCGAAGTGATAAGCGGCCTTAACGAGTCGGATATCATAGTATCAGACCCTGCGGCACCCGATTATGAGGGCGAAAAGGTAGAAGAAGACATGTTATAAGGCACTATAAAGCTCATCCGGTTGTATCCGGCCGTGGGTTGGTATTTTTTATCATAGAACCTTCCCATAAGAGAGGCGACGAGATATGTCCGTATTCCCGTAGGCAGCATATCTTCGTCGGACAGATTGACTTCTTCGCCGTCATACCATATCACGACGTTTACGGATTCATCCCTGCAACTGACGAACACATCCGCGTTAACCGCTTCGGAATCCTTATTTACATCAAGTATCAGCATCGAGATATCTTCGAACAGCAGCATTACCAGATTTCTTATCTTTCCCGGAACGCTTCGCCCCTGCAGAAAATCATTGACTTCATCCCTTACCTTTACCGCATCAAGTTCCGTTATCCTGAAATTGAAGTTTTGTGAGACACTTGCATTGTCGCCGATAAGAAACGGAAAATCATCCTTCCCGTACTTTCGGATCACGTAGATTGAAGAAAGCGCAAGAGTGACATATGTGCAGAGTGCTTCGCCGAGCCATATCCCGTTTATTCCAAGCAGCAGACCGAGTGAAGTGTTCAGGATTATCCTTACAACAATGGAATCGAGAGTGTTAGACAGAACCGTGATCCTGTATTTTCCTATATTTGTATAGTATTCAGAAAAGATAGTCAGCAGAACGCAAGGTATGCAGGCAAGGGAACACAGCCTGCAGGCAATTACAGCTTTTTTTGCCATATCCGGGTCGGCAATATCGTACATAAGCGGAAAAAGGGGTGCAAGGAAAAATATTGCAGCTATAAATATACCTCCGATGATCAGCAGTACATGAATGCCGAACTTCAGAAGATTCTTCATTGCATCAATGTTGGAATCACTGTGATATGAAAGCAGCATTGTCTTCATCGACTCACTCACTCCCTCACCAAGAGACATCAGGTCGTAGATCATGGTTGCGATCGCCAGAAGAACAAGATAGCCTGCTCCGAACCTGTGCACGATAAATGCATTTATGAGAAGCGAGTACAGGCAGTCGCAGCCGATATTTATAGCATCGGTGCCGCCTATAATAAGTATTTCCTTAATATCGGACATACGAAAGACGATAATGGGTTTGGTCCTGTACTTTTTTCTGAAGAAATGGGACAGCAGAAGAATGAAGGACAGGATGAGACCTATTGCCGAGCCGAGCGATGCGCCGAGTATCCCCATGTAATGAACAAGTATGATCGAAAAGACGGCATTTCCGATAAATACAACCGCTTCGCTTGCAGTAGAGGTGATCTCGTCACCGTCTATATATACTATTTCTGTAAGAAGTGAAGTAAGCGGGTTAATCAGGAATGTAAACCTATAGAAATAGAAATACTTCTCGCCGTATGAGCGGACTGCCCCTTCGGCACCCATCATGTCAAAGAAAAGGTTTTGTCCGGTAAATGCGGCAAGGGAGAGGAGAGCCCCGAATATAACAGCTACTGCTCCGGACATTCCGAGAATCTCTCGTGCCTTTTTCGAGTCATAGTCAGCGACAGCTCTTGTATACAGAACGGCTGCGCCCGTACTTACCAATATCTCAAAAATCATTCCGAATGTAAAAAACGGAGCAACCAGAACTGTACCGGCTACAGCATCGGGCCCTATGAGATTGGCTACTATCAAAGCGTCGGTAGCATCGCTGAGTACGGTCATAAGAGAGCCTGCAAGAGAAACAAAAAACAGGTTTCTTACCTTTGCCTTCCCGAGATATCCGACGGAATGTCTGTTTTTACGCCTTTTTGTATGTTTGCCTTCAAAAAAAGATAATTTCATACTATATTTGTTCCCTTGATGAGTTCTTTGATACGCCTTATAAAACTCCTGACGGGGTGTGTCAGTCCTAAGATCACTGACCGCAGACTGTCCGGAGCATACGGGCTTTTGGTATCTTCCACAAAAATGCTTTTGACCCCGTAGTATTCGGCAGCGGCCATATTATACGGATCTTCCGTGTTATCAAGCCCAACCCCCATACATATATCCCAGCTTATGGAATTATCGAGTGCCAGAAAAGAGTATACCGGCGGAAGATGCGGTACCGGAACGGTTACATCGTCATCCCTGCCGTGCTTTTTTATCTCCAGAACCTCGTCTGCTATCGAGCATGTGATCTCGGCATCTACAAGCAGGCTTGCGAGCAGGTTTACGCCCAGTATCCCGGCGATAATGTAAGGAAGTTTTTTGGGAATAGGAATTTCATCAAACCTTATCATATCACAGGAGCGTACCGCAGCCGCAAGAACATAGAGAATCGAAGGATATGTCGCTCTTCTCGGGTACTCGGGAGAGAGCATCATAACCGAGGGAATCGCAAGAGCTGTTGCTTCAAGTGCCATAAGGTATAGTGCTGTTTGAGGATACCGGTTTTTATTCTGTATAAAGTAAAGTGCGACCGGTATCTGAAGCGGGAGTTCCTTTAATACTGTAGGGAGAAAACCTTCCTTGAAGAAAGCTTTGAACATTTCCGGAGTATACAGCATATCCGCCGGAACATAACCCGGCAGCCTGTCTTCATCCATCTCCATCGGAAGGGTATCGCTGTATTCCGATTCATATTGAAATTTCACGCGGTTTCCGGGAGCGATAAGCAGAAGTATGAGTCCGGACACGATACCTGCGAGCCCGCTTATCATCCAGGGTGCGACCGTTTCGCGGCGTATGATTTTTCGTGCAACGGCAAGGGATGAGAGCATTAAGGCTGCTCCGGCTCCGGTTTCTGTCGACCAGCCCGCAAGAAGACCCAAAAGTCCCATAAGAGCAGGATTTGCCGAATATTTGCTGTCGTGATAGTTAAAACTGTACGGAAGAAGGAATGATGTTTGCGAGAGCCCCTGCCACAGATAATTCATCGAACCTGTCAGCCAGAAGCACGATCCCATTATATTAGGTGCACCGGCCCAGAATCCGGCTGTAAGTGTAAGCGCAGTCGGAATAGTCAGTATACTTGTGTATTTCCTGCCTTTGCCGAGCTTTCCGCAGATGGCAAGCTGTGCGAGCATTGCTGCGGTGTTAGCTCTGTCAAAATGCTTTTTATCATCGCTCATCAGAAAGATCTGCACGAGTGATTCCGCTATAGTACGCCCATCCCACGTCTTGTAATGTGATATCTGCGATTTTACAAGATCCTTGAAGTTGCGGACCCTTTTGTAATCCTTTTTTCCGAATGTGAGGTTGCCGTGGTGCTTGCCGTCCCATATGAATGAATACGGGTAGTCGTCCGCGTATTTGGGCAGCAGGCGCCCCTTAAAGTACATTACAGCGCCGAAAGCGGCAAAGATTGCAAGAGCTGCCGCAGCTTCGCCTACATTATTGCAACTGCCTGATCGTCTGAAGTGGTTTCTCATGTTTTATTACCGAATAATAAACAATCATACATATGGGGACGGTTAAAGCGGATAAAATCAAGGCGAAACCCATGCCCTGAATGGATATAAACGAAAATCCCCATCCGTACAAAACAGGAAGTATACCCCATGAAAACAGGAAAAGGATTACAGTCCGGTTGATATGACCGGTGTATTGGTAAAATACTGCAATTATCCTGTCTAATGCAATGAATACGGGACAAAATGCCAGAATCCGTATGCATGAAACGGAAAGATTGGCATATTCTTCGCTGTCAATGCCAAACAGGAGCGGAATATACGGTGCTGAAATATAGAAGATCAAACAGAAAACAAACCCTTCCACCACAGCAGACAGCAATGTGATCTTCATTGAGCGATCAAGCATATCCGATCTGTTACTGCCGATAAATTCATTAATTGCTACGGTTTCATATTCGCTGATGCCCTCCGTAACATATGCCGCAATTTCAAACAGGTTGATAACTACGGATATGACTACTACGCCTGCGAGTCCGTAGCGGTGGAGGGAAATATAATTCAGTCCTCCTTCTATAAGGGCTTCCGCAATGAAAATGCTGCTTTCGCCAAAACCAAGCAGCATGATGTCAAACGCAAGCCGCCTTTCAAATCTGAGCTTTACAGGAATACGTCTATCATTAGGTATGAAGAACAGCAGCAGGATAGAAAGAGACAGGCATGATGCCAGAAAAGAGGCCAATGTTATTCCGCCGACTCCCATATGCTTTCCGAGTATGACAGACAGGACCAAATTGGATAACAGTTCCAGTATGGAGGCTACAGAGCAGAATACGGCGCCGCCCATATACAGAACATAAGTAAACAAAAAGGCATAAAAGAAGATCGGAATGATATGAAACTTCTTCCAGAAAAAAGCAGCGAGGGCGTGCTCATACATCGGCCCTCCATCCGTAACAAAGCTGATAAGCGGTCTTTCAAAAACAGTGAATATAATAAAGAATATAACACAAACTCCAAGGCAGCATGTCAGGCAATGACTGAAGATATCGGACATTTTCTGCCTGTTGCCGCTCCCGTGCGCCCTTACTATCAGTGCGCCGCCTCCGACACATATGAGGTAGGAAATGAAGTTTACGACAGAAACATAAGGTTCTATAACGTTTATGGCACCGAAGACCGAGTCATCAAAGAGCTGCCCGGTCACGGTTTCGTCAAGAAACACACCTATGCATTCCAATAGTGCCGTAAGCGTAGAACCTATAAAGATAGGCCAGAACCTGACTAGAGTGTCCTTGTTTTCATTTATCTGTACATTATCCATATCGGAGTATATTATAGCAAAAATCGATACGTTTTTTACATATTTCATGATTGAAGTCATAACCGGAATAATATATAATTATATAAGTTCAGATGGATTTGTATAATAAAACACATTATAATCATCTGAAACATACTTTTTTCAGACGGTTTCAGATGATTATGATAGATTTAGGAGAGGTACTTATGATCGGCAGAAAAAAAGAAACACAGTATTTGTCCGAATGCCTTGAATCCAACCAGTCCGAATTCCTGGTGGTATATGGACGTCGTCGTGTAGGAAAGACGTACCTTATCAAAGAGTACTTTAATAATCGTTTTTCGTTTTATGCGACCGGGGTATCAAGTACGAAAACTCGGGAACAGCTGGCATATTTTACAGATAGCTTGAGAGAATACGGCGATCCGTCAGCAGGTTGTTATAAAAACTGGAGAGAAGCCTTTGCTGCGCTGAAATCATTACTGTCGGATGAACATATATACAGGGATCCGGTATCGGGAAAGAGAATTGTATTTCTGGACGAACTTCCTTGGATGGACACCCCAAGATCCGACTTTAAGAGCGCACTTGACCATTTCTGGAACAGCTATGCCTCTTCTCAAAAAGATTTACTGCTTATTGTATGCGGGTCAGCTACATCATGGATAATTAATAATATACTTGCGGATCATGGTGGATTTTATAACCGTGTTACAAAGCAGATTCATTTGCAGCCATTCTCCTTGGCAGAATGTGATGAATACTACAGATCACGTGATATCTGTTTGGATAAAGAGGACATCATCGATAGTTACATGGTATTTGGAGGTGTTCCTTTTTATCTTTCAATGTATGATAGAAGACTGAGTCTGGCACAGAATATAGATGTGCTTTTATTCAGTAAAAACGGACAATTGTACTATGAATATGAGCGTTTGTTCAGCTCCCTTTTCAGAAATTCGAAAAAGCATTTGGCGATCATGGAAGCCATAGCGAAAAAAAGCAGCGGAATGACAAGGGTGGAAGTGATTAAGAGCACGGGTATTGCAGATGGGGATTTGTTGACCCGGGCTTTAGAAGAATTAGAACAAAGCGGTTTTATAAGAAAATATAAAAATTTTACTAAGAAAAAGAGCGGCTATTTTTACCAGATCATTGACCCTTTTTCACTGTTCTGCATAAGATTTATCAATGACAGGAGTTTTAGCTCTTGGTTGAAATACATTCGCACACCGGCATACAATGCGTGGCGAGGTTATGCATTTGAGCTGGTGTGTATGTGTCATATTGACAAAATCAAATCTGTGCTTGGAATAGCCGGTGTGGAATCAATGGAATATGCGTGGACGAGCAAAGCCGGAGAAGGAGGTGCTCAGATCGATATGCTGATTGATCGTGAAGACAATGTCATCAATATCTGCGAGATGAAATATTCAAGAACGCCTTTTTTGATTGATAAGGATTACGAAAAAAAACTGGAAAACAAGCTGCTTGTATTTGCTAATGAAACAGGAACAAAAAAAGCATTACACCTGACTATGATATGTGCGGGTGGGTTGGAACATAATAAGTATAGTGAAATAGTAATAAATGAGATAAATGGGATAGAGTTGTTTTAGTTGCTGATCAGATACTATTAAAACTAAATATTGCAGTAGGGATGGAGTAGCCCAAACTTAAACGCCTGTGGACATTGTGTAAGACATTGTGTTACGTATCATCGTAGCCAGCGCAGTAGTGGTTGAAGCAGGAAGCTCCGACTTCTATAAGTCGGAGTAGTTCACTGATCATATATGATGAGAATAGTTAGAATCGAGGACGGACGCTGAGTGTCTAATGTTAATCAAACCACATATTTTGCGGGTAAAACAACTTGATTTACCGCAAAATATGTGGTTATATTATTATATGAATAAAGAGTATGTTTTAAATAATCAAATATCGGGAGATGATATCAAACAACTTCGGCAAACTCTTAACATGACACAAAGGGAATTCGCCGATTTTGCAAACTGCGCAGTACGGACTGTGGAAAATTGGGAGAGTAAGCATGAGGGCATTACGGGGCCGATAGTCACGCTTATGGAGATATTGACTCGGAATCCGGACATAGCAGCGAAGCTCGAACTTCCTCCTAACAGACTGAAAATGCGCCTTATATATATGTATAAAAGCATTGTCTGCACGGTTATTGATGTTGATGAAAGCGCGAGAAAGGTTGAGATACATAATTATACTGATAAACCGCTGTTTAGGGCATTTGGTATTAATACAGAGCCTAGTTTTGAAGATTATGAGGATTTTCTGGAATCAAGGTGCTTTCCGAGAGAACGCGATAAGATAAAACTTGAGCTTGAACGGCTTGATATTCCGTTTTACGATCCTATTCTGATAATCGAAAAGACCGAGGGACGGATGGCGGAGGATGATTTTTGGATAAAGATTGTCAGGTGATTAATGGTTGAATTGTTTGAAAATGAACTGAATATGCCAAACAGGCAATCCTCTAAAGGGAATCAGTTGAAGTTCAAAAGAGACAATGTCTGGTATAAAGCGGATTACCTTGGCTACGAAGGTCTGGCGGAGTATACGGTATCAAAACTACTGCGCTGTTCAAGTCTGAAAGCCGGAGAATATGTTGACTATGATCTTGATCAGATATCATATAACGGTCAGCTGTTCAATGCATGTCGAAGTAATGATTTTACCGAAGGTTGGCAACTTATTACCTTGGAACGGCTATTCAGGAATATGTACGGTGAGAGTCTCAATAGTATGATTTACAGTGTAAGAGACCATACAGAAAGGTTGAAACTACTTGTTAATCAGATTGAGCGTGTAACAGGGATTAGTGGATTCGGGGAGTATATGTGCAAGATACTGACGGTTGATGCGCTATTCCTGAACGAAGACAGACATACACATAATCTGGCTGTATTGACCGACGGAAGTGGCAATTACAGATTGTGCCCGATATTTGATAACGGCGCGGGTCTGCTGTCGGATACTACACTTTCGTATCCGCTCGAAAGGGACTGCATATATTATATTGACAAGGTTACACCCAAAACATTTTGCCGCAGTTTTGATGAACAGGTGGAAATCGCTGAATCTCTTTACGGAAGTAGTATATGGTTCAACTTTGGCTATGAGGATGTGGCGTCAATTGTCAATAAGGCTGATCTGTATAGCGACGAGGTAAGAAAAAGAGCTATTGATGTCGTTATGCAAATGAGAAGAAAGTACGAGTATTTGCAGTATTAAAAAACAATTGACACAAAAGAGACTGTTTGATAGAATACTTTTTGCGCAATTTAATAACTGTGGAGAGGTATCGAAGTGGTCATAACGAGGCGGTCTTGAAAACCGTTTGCCTTCACGGGCACATGGGTTCGAATCCCATCCTCTCCGCTTTTTTTATCGACCAAGGAGAAGTACCCAAGCTGGCCGAAGGGGCTCCCCTGGAAAGGGAGTAGGTCGTTAATAGCGGCGCGAGGGTTCAAATCCCTCCTTCTCCGCTTATAAGAATGGACTCTGCGTTTGCAGAGTCCATTCTTTTATAAAACGTCAAGCAGATATTGCAAACTAGGGGATTTCGTGTATTGCAAACTAGGGGATTTCAT
>DFGA01000054.1:0-44941 GCA_002371615.1 Lachnospiraceae bacterium UBA3762
CCGTTGTTTTCTCTGTTGCTTCATTTCTAGCTTCTTCCAGCCTGTCCCTCAGATCGCTGTCATCCGACTTCCCACAGCCTGCAAGAAGCATGGTGCTGATAAGGAAGATGATAATTGTTGCAAATGGTTTTCTCTTCATTCTAAACTCTCCTTTATTAATCCAAGGACGCTCGCCCATTAGAATCGCTTCGCAAATGAGCCCTCAGTCCGACCAGTAGCTTCCGTAATATGTCGTGATCTTATTATTATCAAGGCCGACCTCAAATATGCCGGAAAGGGCCGGACCGTTCATCAGATACTCATCAGGATCATCGTTCATGAGTTTGTAGTTCCTGACTATCCATTCATATGGCGTGTCTCCCTTTTCGTAGTTACCGAAAGCTTCAAAATCAGCGGATCTGTCAAATATTGTATCCTTAGTTACGAGCAGATCGGCATCTATAGGTTCACCGTCTGTAGAATATGGTATCGCAAGGGACACGCCGCGAATCATTACGCCATCCGATAACACATCAATCTTCTCGCCGCCATACATCGTATACCAATATCTGTCTCCGGTATAAGAGCCCGCATACTTCACATAAGCATCCTTAAAGCCCGCCGCTTTCGCTTCGGAAAGGGCTTCCCTGGCGTCGCTTTCGGATGTGTATAATCCCGTTGTCACAACATAGTATGGTTCAGGGTTAAGCTCCGAAAAATCGGGTGTATATACAGCAAAGCTCCTGAAGATGCCTGCTTCCTCAAGCTTATCTATGGTCAGCGTGCAGCCTTCCGGTGATTTTGCCGATGACACGAACACTCCGTAATAATCCTGTTCTCTAAGCGTATCGTAGCTTAGATAGCCTCCGGACATTCCGAGTGAATCGGAGGAGAGCTCCACTTCATTCATTGTAGTGACATGAACCCTGCCGTCACCGATCCTCTCATATTTCCCGTTTTCCGGAATCTGCTCCGGTACGTCACCATCAGTGATCTTAAGCGTCAGGGTGTCACCGTCCACCTTATAATCGCACGAGAACTCAAAAGGCTGCCCGCCGTCATCTATAAAATTTGCCATACAGTCAAATGAGCCGTCATGACAGTCACACCCACCTGCTGCATAGAACACTTCCGAGCCCGGGTCTTTGCAGTAAATATACATGTCAGAACCGTCAAACCGTATATAGAGGTCGGCTCTCATACGGTCAAGTATCCACACGCCTTCAAGCTCGTTACTTCCTTTACCGCCCATGGTGTAGGAGAATGCTTCCTCTACCCGGTCATCCCTTGCAAATTCTCTGCTTCCTCCACCATCCTCCGTAAGAAAATCGTCATCGAATCCTTCAAAGATGAGTCCGTCGTCCGTAAGAGTGACCGTACCCTTGCAGCCTGCGTCCCAGTATTTGCCCGCATTGGACATAATGGAAAAGCGCAGTTCGTTGACTGTCGTCGTATCCCCGTCCGTACTTGTAACCTCATCCGCATCATACGGAATAAACTCGCTCGTCCAGAAAGTGTATGCTTCAAAGCTGTCGGAATCATCCGCCATGGCTCGTCCGCAAAACGCATAAAGATTATCACCGAACGGAACGACATCCATAATATACAGCTCCTCGTCACTGTATTGGTAGCTGTACTTTCCCGCCATGCGCTGTGCAAGGGACTTGCCGATGGGGGCTGCCTTCTCGTCATTCTCTTCCTTTTTTTCAGACTCTTCTACGGTTTCGCTGTCATTTTCCGCATCTTTCTTTTCAGCGGACTCATCCACATTTTCCGGTTTGTCACTCATAGTACTATCAGAAGCTCCGGTGGTATTTCCGCAGCCGGCAAGAAGCATAGTACTGATTAAGCAAATGATAATTGTTACAAATGTTTTTCTCTTCATTTCTCGAAACCTCCCGCGCCTGCTTATTACTCAGAAACGTTATAATAGAGAAGCCAGTATCCTGCCTTGGATCTGTCAGTGCTTACTTCTTCCAAAAATGCAAGGCCCTCCGATGCAAGTCCTATTTCACCCTTTTGTGCAAGCTTTTCAGCCTCGGCGGCGCTTAGTGAATAAAACTTTTTGCTGATGCCGTTCTTGTCATACTCATCCGTATCGACACCGTATATCTTAAAAGACACGCGCAGAAACGTATCGTATTTCCCCTTAATCTCCTGAGCATCCGTTACAACGGTAAATGCGTTATTCCTGTACATTTCTCCGTCTGCATCATGCTCGGAATACCATGGTGTTCCATCAACATTTTCCACGGTTCCCAGATAGGGATTATCAATCCCCATATCATAAAAATCGCCTTCATCAAAAAAGACGCCGAAATAGCGGTCAACCACCTCAACAATTTTATCCGCATTGATCCCGTGCCTGTGATTTGACCGGCTGACACTTGATGGATCGTTTAGCACACACCACTCAAGCGCGAAGTGAGCATAGGATACCGGCCATATCCTGTCTTCAAATCTCTGTTCCGAGAAATTGGAAAGGAAAAGATTTACCTTTCGCTGCATATCATCATTAAGATCAACAGGATCACCCGCAAGCTCATGCGGCCATGTGTAGATAAGACCGCTGTCAGCGCCTAATCCCGAGCATTCATAATCACCCTCTTTGAGATACTCCGGGAAGAAATTCATTTGAAGGTATGCCGTTCTGTAATCCGTTGTCTGCGAGGGACCGTTTTTAATACCAAGATCAAGAAGCAGATATTGCATATGCACATCCGCAATCCTTACAGCCCCCGGCTCATAAGGCTTCTCGGTTTCTTTTGCTATGTGATCCTGAAGTTGGCTCGAATTGATCACCCCATCCTTATCAATGACCGGAAACGCTCTCCACTCTCCGTCCTGATAAGAATATACCGCCGTGTCGGATACGCACGGACCGCCTGTTCCGAACGTATAGTGAACGATCTCAATCTCATCAAAATTTCTGCAACCAAGGTCTTCAAACTGGATAACCTCTCCCTCATTTGGACTTACGGAGTAATCATCCGACTCAAATGTCCCTTTACGTGTAAGCTCAAAGACATAGTGATGCCCCTCACGCTTTATCACATCGCTCTTATGATCGCCGTCAAGATCTAAGTCCTTATATTCCGGAATCACATCCCCGATATCACCTTCGTAGTCCGCATATTTTGCACCATCAACAAGAGTAATGGCGTACTTCGTCACCGCATCCTCAATGCACATCTGATCGGTGGGCAACGTGAACTGATCAGCAAGGGTTACCCAGTCCGGGCCACCGTCATATGGATTCTCTTCCGGCTCGGTATCCTGATCAACATCAGCTGTATTGTCCGGTCTATCTTCCTCGGACGCCACGTCCTTTTCCATCTCTGGTTCAGACCGTTCCTCGCCATTGCTATAATCCTCGGATTCTATCTGCGCAGTCTCCTCTTTGACATTTTCAAGTCTGTTCTCAAGGTTACTGTCAGAAACTGCCCCGCAGCCTGCCAATATAATACCAGTAGCAATATACGTCAGAAGAATTGTCAGTGTTTTTCTCTTCATAAGAACCATTTCTCCGTTTCAGATCGTTTTATCGGTATACAAAAAACCATACTTTCTAAATATATCCTGCATTTTCACGTCCCACTACCCCCAAACGTCTAAACTTTGTTACGATCATGTTACAGGCTGATCCTTCTCATTTATGGCAATCCCGTAATGTCTTGCCATAAGCGCAAGCTCAAGACGGCTGTGATAGCCTGATTTCTGGAGCATATTGGTGATATGCATCTTAACGGTTGATTCTCCCATGTTAAGCTTCCCTGCTATCTCTTTGTTTGAAGCCCCCGTTACCAGTTCCTTTAAGACATCGGCTTCTCTTTCAGTAAATTCCGTGCTCATGGCATTCCCTATCGGAACCTCGACCTGTTCGCTGGGATATACTGTTTCGCCCGCCATTACACGATCCATGATCTCCTGGATAGGCTGCTCCTGTACCTCCTTCTGCCAGAAGCCCTCGACTCCGATCTCCCTTGCTTTTCTTTCATATGACAGCTCCGGCATGGATGTCACCACTATTATCTTCACATCAGGCTTTATGGCTTTTATCTTTTCGGCGGCACCAAGCCCGCTCATGCTGCCCGGAATCAACACATCCATGAGCACGAGGTCAGCGTCATTCTTTTCAACATATCTTAAAGCCTGGATTGCCGTAGGAAATGATGCCGCAAGCGTATACCCCTCGGCTCTTTCCACCGTGCTCTCAAATATCTCCCGTATCATGCGGAAATCCTCCGCGATCACTACTTTATATGACATTTCTTTCCCCTTTCGGAAGTGTTATCTTAATGATAAAATCAGGTGAATAGACGATCTCCATACTGCCGCCTGCGGCCTCGACCTCGCCGCGCAGATTTCCAAGCCCGCCCTGCGGCTCTATCTCACCCTGCGGAGCCTCTCCGTCATTTTTGAGGCTTAAGACATAATCATCTTCCGTCTCCGACACGGCTACGGTTACCTCGGTTCCGTCCGTATGCTTCAAGGTATTGCTGACCTGCGCCGAAACAGCGGCATCGACAACCGGTATAAGCTCCCTTTCCCTTGGAAGCTCTCCGATGATATTAAGCCTGATGCCCAGCAGGTCTGCTTCCTTTGATATCACATAATAGGGCAGCTCCCATTCCTCCGGCTCATCATTCACAAGATGCCTCACGTTATCCTTCCAGAATTCAAGCATCCTCTTCTTATCCACGCTGTCAGGCGCATATAGATACCGCTTTGCAATGAGTATGCTCTGTCCGATATTGTCATGGAGCGAAGTCTTTAGCTTAAGCAGTTCACGGCTCATTGACACATATTCTAACGTTTCCATAAGCGCCTTGAGGCGGGTATTGAGCACCCTTGCCTTGTCCCGTTTTGCCTCAAGCTCGCGCTTCAGCTCATATTCCCTGCTGATATCGGCGGCGATCAGTTCATAAACATTTACTCCTCTTACCTGCATGGCTCTCCGCTTAATACTGTATATCCGGTTATCCCCGGCCCTGACCATGGCGCTGTTATCATCCCTTACGGAATCCTCTATATCATGTGACTTTATCTTTTCCCAGAATTCAAGGGCATCTACGACGTTCCCGCCGAAAATGCTCTGTGAAAGCTCCTGCATCGCCCCATTAACCATAACGGGAACCCCGCCCTCCGTGTAATAGGCGATTCCTGCCGGAAGCTTGTCGAACGCTTCCTTGACGGACATTGAAGTTATATTCGATTTCTGCCACAGGACAATGTTGTACATCATATATGCACAGTACAGGAACATGACCGTAAGAACGCAGACTATGATCCATACTGGCACACCAAACGAAGGAAGGTCCTCCTGCTGGTACATGACCATTCCCTGATAGAGGGCAAATGTCAGGGCAGCCGCCAGGCAAGTACATACAAGATAAGCATTCCTCCTGCCCGCATCAAACATCCTTATGATGCAGTAGATGAACATGATAAGAATAACCGTCGCGAAGGCAAGCAAACAGCCCCTTTGAAGTTCGGGAAGCGATGTATATGTCATATCCCGGCCTCCTCGACTGATCTTACACATGAATCAGGAAACCTGAACCTTATAAAATACGTTTCATCCTCGTATTTTACCGACAGGCTGCATCCTGCATCCTTAACCTCCTTATCCTTCCATGCGCTTGATATGGCTTCAGCCGCAGCATCAAGCGTTATTGTCATTTCAAAAGCATCTTTGCATTCCAGGCTTACGGATATCGCATGAAGCCTTAGCCAGACATCCTCGATCGCATCCTCGAACAGCTCGTATGCAAGCAGCGCCGCCGCTGAATTCATCTCGCACCGGCTCCTTTCATATATTAAGCACCGGCACTCTTTAAGCTTAAGGTACTCGAATGACTCCCTCAAGGACGCACACAGCTCTCCTGACGACAGGCGATCTGCCCTGTCCGTCATCAGCATAAGATTCCCCATTCTTTTAATGTATGCACCGAGGACTGACGCATATATGATCTTCTCTCTCAAAACAGTCTCATCATCGCTGTCCATAGCCTCGGCAAGCAGTGAATCGGTTTTGACAGCCCTTGTCCTGACAGCCGTTGCTATCCTGTTATATAACCTGTTCCTTTCCTCAAACGATATCCTTTCCGAACGGAATTCGTTCTCCCTACGGATAAAATCATTCTCATCGCCAAGCTCTTCCGTTACCTCCTCTATCTCCCGGTTCAGCCTGTTTATCGCTGCCACGTCTCGAATCCACGTGATATAGCCTCCCGATATGGATTCTTTTTCCATATGTGACTCTTCCTTTTCCGAGCTGCCGGGTTCATCCCCCGAGACAAGCACCGGCATATCCCTGTCATCATAAATGCAGGCACTGATGCCGGATTGATCGAACAGAAGCCGGTATCCCGAATTAGCCGGTATCATGCCAATCTGAATGATGCTCTCAAAAGCTATGATAAAGGGGATGCACACAGCCTCATGCAGCTGAAAGAGCTTATGACCCATGATCCGGGGTGGCCCTCCGTTTATAAGGTACCACGTAAGCAGTATGCCGCTTATTCCTATGCATATCACGGGGATGTACCATTTCTTCCTTGCCGCAGACAGGGAGCATTTTCGAAGAAGAACGGTCAGGATGCCTATGCTCAACCCTGCCCTGAAGACAAGTATTACCCAGTAAAACCATTCATGCGTATATTCTTTGTCGGGATGTACGGTTATCCCGTATACGAAGGAATGATACCCGTTGGTCATTACTGTTGCCGCAATGATGATATTCAAAACGATAAGCAGCTTCTCCATCATAACGACGAACCTTCTGTTTCTGACCGGTTCCACGTACATGGCCGCCATAAACATGCATACGGGTATCGCAGTCAGCGGGATCGTATATCCGTACCACAGGTATTCATTGACATAGATATCATCCGGAAAATAGGAGTATTTACACATCCTAAGGAAGAAAAGAAGCACCATGAACAGACATGCTGCAAGGATACGATGCCGGATCCTGTCATCAACGATCCTCCGCCTTATGCTTACTGCCCAGATAAGGATCATCGTAATATAAGCAAATGCCGATAAGTGATGCAGCTTTAGCACCGACACCGGGATCATGCATGTAACCATACCCAAAGTGAAAAGCCCTGCAAATATGAGCATTATTCTCTTGTTTGCAAAGCTTAATCGTTCCATCGGCTGTACTTCTTACTCCTATCTTATCGGTGCCCAAAATCGGGCGTTTTCCAAATAATAAACAAAAAGAGGGGGTATCACTACCCCCAAACGTCTATACTTTTCATTATTTTACTGGATACGATGTCTCTCACATCTGTATCAGTCCAAAGTGTTCCCTCATAGCAAGATAAAAATCGGCATCTGCCGATTCCCTCGGACAACACAGAAGAGTCAAAACACCGGTCTTTCTGCTTACATCTATATGGTTAATCATCAGGCTCAATATATCCATCCCTATAAGTATATTTCCTGACCGGTTGTAGTTAAGAAAAAATAATGCTCACAGGTATATCCACGCCATCAATCTTCATATCGGATATGGCTTAGCTGCTCAACTGTTGCACGCATACCTATTTTTAATTCATTCGCCTGTAAATACATATCCGCGCCTCCTGCACATAATGGCAAGTCAGTAACTATGTTTTTCCCAAAGGGCATAGTTATCCTTGTAACCCTACCGTACAATATCGACCGTATTTTTTCAAGATGCCGATGGCGAAAAAGTTGTCGAAAAGAACCGTCCTTTTTGACAACAAAATGAAATGTTTAGTGAAAGGTCCCCGATACATCCGATAGATATGATGCATCGGGGATCTTTGAATCAAGTTGTTAATAATATCAGTACCTAAGCACCTGCCACTCCCGGAACTGATAACCACTGCTTGGAGTTGCCTTCACTCTTTTTATCCGGCATATACAAGACCTTCAAACAGATCATCAACATTCTCTCCATCTATCTGAACGGGATAATCAGTCTTGGTAATTTTAAGTCTTACAAGCCTCCCGTCATCAAGTCTGCAGTCAACAAAACTGCTGTTATCCGTCCGGATCGGAAGGAAATGCTCTCCTGCTTCAACAGTCTCTTCTCCCTGTTCATTAAACTCATCATCAAGCATCGTTACTTTGATGCTCTTAAGGGACTTGGCTTCCTCTGATCCCCAGCTGATCTTATATACACTGTCAACAGGCTCGGGCATTCCGTCGTCTCCGACAACATATCTTCCGTAGCAGGTATATGTTCCGAACAGATTGCCCACCTGTCCGAAATACATATTCTCAGGATCTGTGGGGATGAATTCTCCGTAATAATCCGAATCTGAAACATCGTATACGAGATGACAGTTAAATACGCCTGCAAGCTTTATATCGTCATCATTGATGTCAAATACCATCACATCCGTATAATCATTGTAAGAAAGAGCGCATACATAAATGTATTCTTTCCCGTCTTTTGTAACTACCTTGTACTGCTTCACATAATTCTTGTCATAATTGTATGTAAAGTACTCCTCTTCCGCTGTTGCGGATTTATCTCCCTTTTTTAAGGTAAGCGCTGTACATTCATAACCGTTATCATAGTCTTCTTCGCTCTCATCGGTTTCATAGACAAAATGAAGGGATGTATCACTCTTATCATCCCACGCACTTCCGGTCATAGGGATATCACAGTTTACGATATAGCCTGAATTCTCATCGGGGAGATACTCTTCATTTACATCTCCGGGCAATTCATCATATGCTATCACGACATCGAAGTCTCCGGCAGCATAAGACGCTATCTCGTAAGGTCCAAAGTAAAAATGCATGCCGTCATAATCAAGATACCAGTTATATCCGAATGTAAACCCACCGTTCTCATCTTCATTTACCATATCCGAATCCAGCTTATAGTTCTTCAGATTCTCATCCAGATCATCGTATTCATCCTCATCATTTAAAGCCAGCAGTTTTTCCTTCAGAACAGGTATAAGGTCATCTTCCGTAAGCTTGACCACATCAGTTATTGACAGTTTTTTCCCTGTGTTTACGTCATATGTATATCCGCTCCTGCCGTACATTCCGTGAGCTCCGCCCGAAAAGCCGGAGTAATCAATACAATAACTTAAGACCTTTGAATCGGCACGACATTCTGATACTCTTGAATAATCGCTGTAAGGCCCAACGAACGGACGGTTATCCTTTTTGGAATTTGCGGCATCTTCCTGTGCCTGAGCGATCACTCCGTCTGCATCCGAAGATGCTGCATTAAGTGATGCGATCGAATCTTCATTTAGTGTTTTATACAGTTCGGGATACGCATCCTTACTCTCTTCTGCAACCATTATGGCCTGTGCAAGTCCGTCAAAAACCTCTTTTCCTTCAAGCGGATTGCCTTCCCCGTCCTCTTTTTCCTTACCTTCATACATTGCGGAGAAGTACTTGGAAACAACCTTATAGACAGGTTTTTCCCCCTGCTCGGTCTGAGGCTGTGATTCCGGTGCGGTCTCTGTCTCCTCCTCCATTTCTTCCGGGGTTTCGTCCTTATCTGCCTCTTGGACACTGCTATCCGGAGTATTAATATTCACATTAACATTTCCTCCACATGCCGAAAGTACAAAAGCCATGGCAAATATCAACAAGCATATTCTTTTCTTCATTTGATCCTGCTCCTCTCCTATAATTTTCAGCATATATTTTGACATATTATGCCTGAAAAAGTAAAGATTTTTCTACATATATCGTTTTAGATAAATTATCAATATGAATGTGTTACAATATACAGTGAAAGAAAACACGGAAGCTGATGAAACGGAGGCATCAATGGCTAAACTATACTTCAGATATGGTGCGATGGGCTGCAGTAAAACAGCTAACGCACTGATGGTTGCATTTAATTATGAAGAAAAAGGGCTCCGCCCGCTTGTCTTAAAGCCCCAGATAGATAACAGGGACGGGGACCGGATAATAAAGAGCCGGATAGGTCTTCAGCGTGAATGCGAATTCTGCAATGACTATCTCGACGGCAGCGTGGAAGATGTTCTGGAAAAAACAAAAAACTATGACTGTATCATCATAGACGAAGTACAGTTTTGTACAATTGAAGAAGTGCTGATGCTCCCCCACATAGTGCTGAACAACCGTATCCCGGTCATCTGCTATGGCCTGAGGGATGATTTTTTGTTAAATCCGTTTCCCGCATCCGAAAAACTCTGTGCTATAGCGGATAAGATCGAGGAACTGAAAACCGTCTGCTGGTGCGGTGACGGTGCCACATGCAACGCCAGGATAGACGCAAACGGCAATATCATCCGTAAAGGAAAGCAGATCGAACTTGGCGGAAACGATAAATATGTCTCCCTTTGCAAAAAGCACTACTTTTCAGGCGAAACAGGCAGGATCAGTTCAAGGTTTCTCTCAAACTGAGATGAAAAATCATATGCCCCGAGACTTTCATCCTTGCTGCCATCAATCAGTATCTGAACCTTATTGACATTTCCGAGCTCCGTAAGCGAATTGACCAGAGAGTATACTATAACCTCATCCGATACATTTGAAGTTTTGTTTAGGAAATCCCGGCTTAGGTTGACATAACAAACCCCATCCTGAGTCGTGACGGACAGGACGTTTGTTGCGGGGTCTATCGTAGCAAAAGCATCCGTACTGTGCGGGCCGGAAATAACGTTATCAACTACAAGCCTGTCCATGGAAATGTTTCCGTTGTAAGTAATGTTTTCTGTCTTTTCGACAAGGCTTTGACCGCTCTCATCCGCAAAGTATAACGTAAGCTGTGCCCTTTCATAGGCATTTATCATTGCCCCCTCATTTTCTACAAACGAATCAGGTGTCAGCAGCCCGACAGGTATATTCCTTGAATCACATAGAGGAGTTGAGTCGACAGAAAAGCTTACCGCATAAACATTATCCAGCTGGCACAGCGTTTTTACTATCGCAGCTTCGCACAATACCCTTCTCATCTGGGATATCTTATTAAAGGACTCGTCAAAGTCAACGTTAACAGTCTGATGCCCGATTATATATGTAACACTTGTTATTTCTTCCGGGATCGCAGATCTTATGCGGTCTTTGTCAGGCCCGTCTATCATTCTCTGAAGAAGCTGTTCAACCTGGTTTGACAGATCACTGTTCATTGGAATACTATATTCTGCCTGCTCAATAAATGTCATATCTCTCGAGAGGTCATACACATATGTATCTTTCTCTTCGGGCCCGGTCTCAGCTCTGTTGCATGCACATGAGAGCATAAGAACTAACATGACCGGCATGATTTTAATTAATATGCATATTCTATTCATGCGGATCACTCTCCCTGCTTTCAAATACCTGATCACCTGCCGGCACTATATAGCTTATCGGTATCCTGATCTCAAACCTGGAACCTTCCCCAACCCTGCTCTCGGCCTTTATCACACCTTTATGCATCAAAACGGAACCTTTTGCTATCGCAAGACCCAGTCCTGTTCCACCGATACTCCTAGAGTGCGACTTATCAACTCTGTAGAACCTCTCGTATATGTTAGGAAGATCCTCCTCGGGAATGCCCATTCCGGTATCCTCAACCGTAATTACAAACATCATCGGCTCACTGTCAAGCGTTACTGTTACTCTTCCGCCTTCGTGATTATACTTGATACCGTTTTCTATAATATTTGTAATTGCAAGCGAAAGCTTTGTCTCGTCTATTTCGGCTTCAACATGTCTTACAACTTCATATACAAGTTCAACATGCTCTTTATCCGCTATCGGCGACAGTCTTTTTATGACTTTTCCGATCATCTGCTCTATATCGCATTTTTCTATCTGAAGGTTGGCGCCGGCCCTGTCCATCTTAACAAGCGAGAGCAGATCGTTTATTATTCTGTCCTCCCTGTCAACTTCAACGGATATATCTTCCATAAATTCCCTGTATATCTCATTCGGCACTTCCGGCTGGGCTAAAAGCGATTCCGCAAGAACCTTGACGGACGTAATTGGTGTTTTCAGTTCATGAGATACGTTGGCTACGAATTCGCTTCTCGAATCATCCAGGTTTTTCATTCTTGTTAGCACCTGCCTGAATGACTCGT
This sequence comes from Lachnospiraceae bacterium UBA3762, assembly GCA_002371615.1. GTDB lineage: Bacteria > Bacillota > Clostridia > Lachnospirales > Lachnospiraceae > UBA2868. The sequence goes on from DFGA01000054.1 coordinate 12,027, forward strand.
TGATCTGCTCCGTTTCTTTATAAGGAATAATGCTTATCTCTTCATCAAGACCAAAACCTTCCCTTATATTCTCGACAGAAGACGACAGTCTCCTAAACTGCTCCGTGATCCTTGCGGCAACATAAAAAGCAATTCCGAGAACAACAGCAATAAGCGCCATAATGACAAGTGTTGACAGTCTTCTGGAATTATTAAGTATACTGTCTGTCTCGGCAGTGCTTACGCTGGTTAACATAACACCGACAGGTTCCGAATCACTGTTCATTATAGGTGTAACGGTCTCTATGTAATGATCCTCTTTGTCGTACTTGCCCGTGCTCTCTCCCGAAAGACCCCTTGCAACATCATCGGAGATCATATACTTGCCCTCTCCGAGATTATATGTATCTTTTACTATTTTAAGGTCTGAATTGATTATAAGGACACGGCCGTCGTAAAGATTGGAAAGCTGCGCAAGCTCCGAATTTGCTATCTCGTTATCCGTTGCATCCGGGAAACCGGCCGAAAAAAGATGATCCGCAATTACAAGACACTGGTTCTGGACAAGTTTAATTCTTGAATTGATCGCCTGACGTTCATAGTTGTGTAACAGGGCGAGGCTTAAAATAACGCATGGAATTATTCCGGACAGACATATTATCATGAACAGTTCCGCTCGCAGGCTCCTTGCTATCTTCAGTTTGAATCCTTTAAACCCTTCCTGCACGCGTTACTCTCCGTAAAAGTACCCTACTCCCCATTTTGTATGGACATATGACGGCTCACCCGGATTGGGTTCGATTTTTTCCCGAAGCCTCCTGACATGAACATCAACTGTCCTGACATCACCGGGGTATTCGCTTCCCCATACTATATTAAGCAGTTTCTCTCTGGAAAAGATCATATTGGGGTTGCTGCACAAGAGAGCCAGAATGTCAAACTCCTTGGATGTCAGATTATATTCCCTTCCGGCAATATAACAACGCCTGTTATTTACGTCGAGTTTTATGCTGCCTATCAATATATTATTGGAATCTGAGCTGTCGGATGCTTCCTTCTGTAATGAATACGATACCCTTCTCATTACCGCTTTTATCCTTGCCTTTAATTCCATAACGTTAAAAGGCTTGGTGATATAATCATCTGCACCGCACTCGAGTCCCATGATTTTATCGTCATCCTCGCTTTTGGCTGTAAGCATGATAATGGGAACACGCGAAAATGTGCGGACCTTTTCACAGACCTCATATCCGTTCATCTCGGGCAGCATCAGGTCAAGAAGCACGATATCGTAATCGTTTTCCTTTATCTTCTGCAAAGCCTCACTGCCGTCAAATGCACAGTCCACCGTATTCCCATCCTGTTCAAGGGAAAAAGCCAGTCCCTTTACTATAAGTTTTTCATCATCCACCACGAGAATATTCATTCGTTTTCTCCGCCCGTTTTGAAATTAATATGTTAATTGACACAGATAAGATCTTTGATCTTATTATACATCCCTTCCTTGATTCCTGCGACAAGCATTATATCCTCGATGGAACCGAATCCACCGTTTTCCTGCCTGTAGTTAATGATCTTGTCGGCCTTGGACTCTCCGACACCGGGAAGGGTCATAAGAGTTGCCTTATCTGCGGAATTTATGTTAACCTTTCCGCCTGACCCCATCGGATCATCTCCGGCAGTTGATCCGGCAGTTTCGTTTTCCGCCACCGGAGCCTGTTCAATTTCTTCATCCGTAGGAATGTAGATCTTCTGTCCGTCCTCTATTCTTGCGGCAAGATTGATGTATTCTTCGGCAGCATCTTCCGCAAATCCCCCTGCTGCATTTACGGCATCAATCATCCTGACATCGGGATCAAGCGTATACACATCGGGAGTTCTGACTGCCCCGCACACATACACCCTGATCTTTCGGATCATTTTCTCACCTTCCGTACCATCGTCGTTCTGTATGACAATTTCCGGTCCGGTTTTCTCATTTTGAGACTTAACCTGCGGCTTTATGTCGATTATCCGCTCATCCTTATTTCCACAGCCACAAAAAGCCGTAGCAATCACAAGGATTGCCACGGCAAAACAATATTTGATTTTATTTATTTTCACAGGTTCACTCTTTCCGAGTTTCCCGTAACCTTATTCTGTGCCTGCAGGCGATCTCTTCTATCTTCCGAACCCGAAGAAGAATTCCTTCAGCTCATCCGGCAGTGAGTTATAATAATCCTGCATGTCCTTTTCACTGTTCCGGTTATTGCCGTCCCCGCCGTCTTCGCTTTCCTTTTCGTCGTTTTGGTCGTTCTCTTCATCAATTGAGTCGACCCCGGAATCCTTTCTTGTAGCCAGAGTTACAGTCACTGTCTTTTCTATATATTCTCCATCCTGCTGTCTGCTTATCACAAGATCGACTTCTTCACCGGCTTCGTAATAATCAAGCTTGTTGCGAAGTTCGGAAATTGAAGATACCGAAACACCATCAAACTTCTTGATAATATCGCCTTTATGTATTCCTGCTTTATCCGCAGGTCCGTCTTCCGATATTTCCTGAAGATATATTCCCTCGGGAATTCCGTACATTGTCGATGTCTGTGCATCTACGGATACACCGGTTATTCCGAGATATCCTGCCTTATCTTCGTCAACCTTGTCTCTCGACTTGCGGTTCATGAAAGATTCAATGGTTTCATTTGCAGTATTTACGGGTATTGCATATCCCATACCTTCAACATAGGTTGACATAATCTTGGCGGAATTGATTCCTATCAGCTCACCCTTCATGTTGAATAATGCGCCGCCTGAGTTGCCCGGGTTGATTGCGGCATCAGTCTGAATAAACTTTATATCTTCATCGTCATCAGGTACATCACGGTCAAGTGCCGATATTATTCCTGTCGTTACGGACTGTCCGTAGCCAATGGCATTTCCTATTGCAACAACCTGCTCTCCCACCATAAGGTCATCCGAGTCACCTATAACCGCGACCCTGATCTCGTCAAGAGTGCTGCTCTTAACATCGGAAACCTTTACACCTATAACTGCCAGATCAAGGTCCGAATCCTGTCCTTTGATTGAAGCATCATATATCTCCGAATCAACAAAACCGACTGTTATCGAGTTTGCTCCGTTTACAACATGACTGTTGGTCGCTATCAACAGTTCTTCATCGGTCTGTCCTATTATGATTCCGCTTCCTCTTGAAACGTTCTCATATTCGCGGATCCCGTTTCCCCACATATCACGAAGCTGTGTTACGGATGTATTTGTTATCGAAACAACCGAGGGAAGATTATTCTTAACAAGCTCTGTCACGGATAAATTCGCATTGCCGCTTCCTGTTGTTTCATCAACCGCCTTTGTAAGCGTCGTTTCTCCACTCTTTTCTTTAGCATCGGCCTCTTTGGCGGTCTCTTTTTTATCTTCTTTTTTCGTGCCTACAGACTCCTGCCCGTCCTCTTCATCATCCTTATCAGCCTCTATCCGGGTCAAAGTCCCTGCCCTGTCAGGGAAAAATCTGTTTATCGTCCTTGTCACTCCTGCAAAGGTAAAGGCAGCCAGAACACCGAAAATTATTCCCACCGCTGCTCCTATTCCTACTTTTTTCCAGAAACTGCTCATAATCATTACCTTCCTTTCATCACTTTTTAGCTTATTTTCGCCCCAAATAATTACGAATATGTGATGAAATTGTGTATTATTTATGTCTTAGTACACAAATTTTCCGGCTCCCGCATTAAACGACTCCTGGGTCGGCAGGTTTGCCCTTATCTCCTCTATCTGGGCACCGATCGTATCAGACAGTTCTTTTAATGTCTCATCCGGATCGGCTCCGTTCCATACTTTGGTAAACGCTATCTCAAGCTGGACCCAGTAATTTGCGGCTTCGACCATCTTCGGAAGAGGTACCGATCTTTCGTACTCATCCATTGTCTTTGATATCTCGGCATCCTCATATTCAACAGCTTTGCTGCATGATACCTTTCCCGATTTAGCGTACAGATCCTGTGCCTTGTAATTTACCAGATAAGTCGCAAACCTGTTTGCATCGGGCTTTTTGTCCGAATATCCGTTTACGGCAACAACGTCCGTAACAGACAGTCCCCTCGCCTTCAAAAGTGAAGAGATATCCGGCAGAGTGGAAACCCCGTATTCGAATTCAAAATCGCCGGCCTTTTGTGCCTCATGGATACGTTTTATTGCATCGGTTGTTGCAACGGTAAATACCATCTTTCCGTCAATAAAATCCTGAAGTATCTTGTCATAATTGTCGACCTTGGTATCGATGGAGAAGAACTGGTTCATCTCCTGATATTCCCGGAGACTCTCCACCGCCTGACTGTTATATATATTGAAGATCGCGGCATTATCGCCGTGAGGTCCTCCTACATCCATATAGTTTCCGACAAAGAAATAATTATAGAAAATATCCGATACATCCCATTTAAACACCGACTCTACAGCCTCGGGAGCATCATAGTTGTTAGCAAATGTTTTGATATCCTCAATCGAAGCCGGGATCATCGTGGCAAGTTTTTCCAAAACCTCCGGATCGGCAACAGCATCTTCTTCCCCCATTGGATCGGACATATCTTCTTCGGCTGCCGGCTCTTCCGCTGCCTCTTCATCTCCTGCTGCTTCTTCTGCTGCTTCCTCTTCCGGTTCTCCGTTTTCAAGCAGTTCGTTTGTCGCCTCCATGGCCTCTTCAAGATCAGCATCAGCCTCTATCTTATTCTGGGCTATGCTTGCCATATAGGTTTTGTTATACAACAGGAAATTTGTCTCATAATAGAGCGGATACCCGACATAATGGTCGTAGCAGCTTATGGCATCAAGAGCCGTCTGCGGATACATTGCATCGGTAACGACTCCCGCAGGATCCGTTATAGGACTGGCAAGTCCTGCAAGATAAGCACGCAGCAGATTGTCATGACTTGTTATATACAGATCAGGCACCGGCTCTTCCCGCTCCGATTCCGCCTTAACCGAGACAGCGTTTATCGCCTCGAGAAACTGAACGCCGTCTTTTAACATAATATTTACTTTTATACCCTGATCCTGCTGAAAAGAAAGTGCAACCGAAGTCAGATATTCGGTAAGAGCATCATCCGAATACCAGAGTGTCAGGCTCCCGTCATCTTCTATCAGGCTTTGATCCTGGGTCTTGCCGGAAGGGGTGCCCTCATCTTCGGAAGCGGATGCCGTATATCCGGCATCATCAACAGTAAAAGCCACATAAAAGCAGGTGGCAGCAAGAAGAAACACCAGAAAGGCGCATATGAATCTTTTTAACATATTTACTCCGTAATAGCGGCCGATAATCTATTAATCATCTCGTCAACATCCGCTTCCGAGATAATAAGCGGCGGCAGAAAACGTATTACATTGCTTCCAGCCGTAATCAGGACAAGTCCTTTGGACAGAGCTGCTTTTACAACATCTCCGGGTGATTTTTTGTCGGTATCAAACACAATGCCTCTCATCAATCCCAGACCTCTCTCACCTGTCAGAAAATCATATGAATCGACGAGTTCTTTGAGCCGCTTCTCTAAGTAAGGTGCAACCTTATTGACATTATCCGTTATTTTTTCTTCCTCGAATATCTTAAGTACTGTTGCAACCGCCGCACACGCAAGCGGATTCCCTCCGTATGTCGTACCGTGATCTCCCGGAACGAGGGATGATGCCGCAACTTTATCATTAACAAGAAACGCTCCGACGGGAACTCCGCAGCCTACTGCCTTGGCAGTAGTCATAATATCTGGCTTTATGCCGTACTGCATATAGGCAAACATACTGCCTGATCTTCCCATACCGCATTGTATCTCATCAAGTATCAGCAGGATATCCCGCTCATCACAAAGCTTTCTTACACCGGTGATAAAATCCTTATCTGCCGGATATATTCCGCCTTCACCCTGAACAGTCTCCATTATGATCGCGCAGGTTTTATCGCTCACAAGCTGTTCTACACTATTGTAGTCGTTGAACTTTGCGAACTTAACATTTCCTATCATAGGTTCAAACGGTTCCCGGTAATGGGCATTTCCGGTTACCGAGAGTGCTCCGAAAGTCCTGCCGTGGAACGAATTCTCCATGGCAATTATCTCGTGATCACACTTTCCGTCTTTGTTATAAGCATATTTTCTGGCTGCCTTAATGGCGCCTTCAACGGCTTCCGCTCCGCTGTTCGTAAAGAACACCTTTGAGAGTCCCGCAGCACCGGTTAAAGCTTCGGCCGCCTCGGCAAGAGGCTTAGAGTAATAGTAGTTTGAAATATGTGTTATCTTGCCGATCTGATCGGTCAGCGCCTTTTCATATTTTTTATTGCCGTATCCGAGGGCATAAACGGCTATGCCGGCGCAGAAATCAAGATACTCTTTTCCGTCGGCATCGTAGAGTCTTACTCCGTCAGCGTGGTCAAACACTATCGGATAGCGGTTGTAAGTGTGAAGCAGATGATTTTCTGCCTTTTCGATAGTAGTTTTCATACTCATAATCTGTCATCGTCCCTGAAAAACATAGTTCCTATTCCTGTATCGGTAAACACCTCGAGAAGAAGGCTGTGCGGTCGTCTTCCGTCAAGTATATGTACGCGGTTGACCCCGTTCTTGATGGCATCGGTACAGTTAGCGATCTTGGGTAACATTCCTCCGCCTATATAACCTTTCTCGACAAGTGAATCGGCTTCGGAGACCGTAAGTCTTGAAATAAATGTTGACGGATCCTCCGGGTTCTTGTAAACGCCCTCGATATCTGTCAGAAATGCAAGCTTGTCCGCACTCATCGCTTTCGCGATCGCACACGCCGCATCGTCCGCATTTATATTATATGTATTAAAATCCTTATCGAGCCCTATCGGAGCGACAATGGGGAGAAAATCCTTCTCCAGCAGGTCTTCAAGTATTTTGGTGTCAACCTTTGTCACTTCTCCTACAAATCCGATATCCTTTCCGTCGGCATACTTCTTCTGAACCGTGAGTAGTCCGCCGTCTTTGCCGGATATTCCGACTGCCTTGACACCAAGTTCGGTAACCATTGAAACAAGGGACTTGTTTACCTTGCCCAGTACCATCTCGGCTATTTCCATTGTCTCGGCATCCGTGACTCTAAGGCCGTTTATGAATTCACTCTCCTTGCCTACTTTTTTGATCCACGAGGATATTTCTTTGCCGCCGCCGTGAACGACTATCGGCTTGAAGCCCACCAGTTTTAAGAGAGTCACATCCTTTATAACGTTTTTCTTCAATTCTTCATCTGCCATGGCACTGCCGCCGTATTTAACGACAATGACTTTTCTGTTGAAACGCTGTATGTAAGGGAGCGCCTCTATCAGAACCTCGGCCTTATGAAGGTATTTCTCCTTGTATATCTCTTCCATAACCTATAATACCCTATGTGGGCTCCTCCTATCTGCATTCTATGATCTATAATCCGCGTTTATTTTGACGTAATCGTATGAAAGATCGCAGCCCCATGCAGTTGCCTTAGCATCTCCGGCATTCATGTCGATCACAACCGTTACTTCATCCTCCGACAGAACAGCCGTTGCCTCATCTTCGGAATAATCCGCTTTAAGTCCGTTTTTAAATACACACACGCTTCCTGCACGGCTTTCATACTTAAGACTTACTTTATCGGGATCAAAATCCACTCCGCTGTATCCGAGTGCGCAAAGAAATCTTCCGAAATTGGAATCATGTCCATAGATTGCTGCTTTACACAGGGAGGATCCGACAACCGATCTTGCAAGTACCTTTGCATTTTCCTTTGTGTCGGCTCCAGTGACTTTTACCTCAAAAAGAGCTGTAGCTCCTTCTCCGTCCTTGGCCATATTCCTGGCAAGATACTCATCCACAAAGTGAAGCGCTGCATAAAAGGCGTCAAAATCATCCCCTTCGCTTACGATCTTCGGATTATCGGCAAGTCCGTTTGCCATGACGATATATGTATCGTTCGTTGAAGTATCGCCGTCCACCGTGATCATATTAAAAGTATCCGCTATATCACGCTTTACCGCCAGATCAAGCATTTCTCTGGAAATGTTACAGTCAGTGCAGATGTATGCGAGCATTGTACACATATTGGGATGTATCATGCCGCTTCCTTTGCTCATTCCACCGATGGTGACTGTTTTCCCGCCTATCTCGACAGTTACCGCAACCTCCTTGGGAACGGTATCAGTTGTCATTATCGCTCTTTCCGCATCAGCTGCGGCTTCCCTGGTATCGGAAAGTTTTGCGGCAAGAGCATCCACTCCGGCACTGATCCTGTCAAACGGTATCTGCTCCCCAATAACTCCTGTAGAGCCGACAAGAACCGAATTCTCGGGGATGTTTAGTGCTTTAGCGGCCGCTTTTGCGGTATTCTCGCACAGCTCCATTCCCTGCTTTCCGGTCGCCGCATTGGCTATTCCCGAATTAACAACGACCGCACGCACGTACGGCGAGTCGCTTACTATCTTCATATCATATTTAACCGGAGAAGCCTTTACCACATTTGAAGTAAATGTTGCCGCCACGACCGCATCCTTCTCGGAATAGATCATTGCCATATCATTTCTTCCGGTATATTTAATGCCCGCTGCTACTCCGGCCGCCTTAAAACCTGCTGCGGCATTAACTCCTCCGTCAATTTGTTTGATCTTAACTTCTTTCATATCCATCATCCGTTAAACCTCACTATATTTTCTTTATTAAGTACAAAATCATAATAGTTGAGGTCTTCTCTTTCGGTCCATCCTATTGTCTTCCAGAATGCGTTTCCTATATCATTTTTCGTAAACGCTATCAGACTGACTTTGCTTATCTTCTCTTTTCGAAGAGCCTCCATGCAAAACACTACCATTGATTTTCCGATACCCTTACGTCTCTTGTCGGGGTGTACGCATACATGGTAAAGGCAGCCTCTTCGTCCGTCATGTCCGCACAGTATCGCACCGATTATCCTGCCGTCTTCCTCAGCAACAACACTCGTTGACGGATTACGCTGCAAAAACCGTTCCACGCCCTCTTTCGAATCATCTATGGATCTGATCGCAAATCCGGATATTGTCATCCACAGTGCGTGCACTTTCTCGTAATCGTCGATAGTCATTACTCTTATCTGCATAGTCTGTCCCGTTAAACAAAATTACCCTACAAGATATTACAACAACTGCTGTAATAACACAAATAATGATTTTATGCGAATAGTGAATAATTTTTGCATAATATTCATTAATTGTGTATATTATACATCTTCATATTTTATGCATGTTTTAAAATATGTCAAGATATTTTGATATTTTTCTTATTTTTTTGTTAAAACCTCTATTGCATTTTATGCACAAGTATTATAATATTTGTTATTGTAACAAGATTAAGAAGCCGGCTTTGCGCGTGGCTCTTAGTAATCATTCGGAGGTTTTAATTATGAAAGAAAAAGTTATACTTGCATATTCGGGCGGCCTCGACACAACCGCCATCATTCCCTGGCTCAAGGAGAATTACGATTATGATGTAATATGCTGCTGCATAGACTGCGGGCAGGAGAGCGAACTCGACGGACTTGAAGAACGTGCCAAAGCAAGCGGCGCCACCAAGCTTTATATAGAAGACGTTATAGACGAATTCTGTGACGAATACATCGTTCCCTGCGTACAGGGCTGTGCGGTTTACGAGAACAAATATCTTCTCGGAACCTCAATGGCAAGACCGGTCATAGCCAAAAGGCTTGTTGAGATAGCACGTAAGGAAGGTGCTGCTGCAATATGCCATGGGGCTACCGGCAAAGGAAACGACCAGATCCGTTTTGAGCTTGCGATCAAGGCACTTGCTCCCGATCTTAAGATCATAGCAGCATGGCGTGACGACAAATGGACGCTTGACTCACGTGAATCAGAGATCAAATACTGCAACGATCACGGTATCAACCTTCCGTTTTCTGCAGACAACAGCTACAGCCGTGACCGGAATCTCTGGCATATAAGCCATGAAGGACTCGAACTTGAGGATCCTGCCAACGAACCTAATTACGATCATCTTCTGGTTCTTGGTACCACACCGGAAAAAGCTCCCGATGAAGCCGAGTATGTAACGATGACATTTAAAGCCGGTGTTCCGACAAGCATAAACGGCAAGGAAATGAAGGTATCCGATATAATCCGCACCTTAAACAAGCTCGGAGGCAAGCATGGTATCGGTATCGTCGACATCGTGGAAAATCGTGTTGTAGGAATGAAATCCCGCGGTGTTTACGAAACCCCCGGCGGAACAATACTTATGGAAGCCCACCAGCAGCTTGAAGAGCTCATCCTCGACCGCGAAACATACGCGCTTAAGAAAGATATGGGGAACAAACTCGCTCAGATCGTATACGAAGGAAAATGGTTCACCCCTCTTCGTGAAGCCGTATGTGCATTTATCGAAAGCACACAGAAATATGTTACGGGCGAAGTTAAGTTTAAGCTTTACAAAGGCAATATCATCAAGGCCGGTACAACTTCTCCGTACTCTCTTTATAACGAGAGTATCGCAAGCTTTACTACCGGAGATCTGTACGATCACCATGATGCGACGGGATTTATCAATCTGTTCGGTCTGTCATGCAAAGTTCGCGCAATGAAGATGCAGGAAGTAAACGGGCAGAAATAATAACCATGATCGTTATTTCATACATTGCAATATATCTTGTTGCTATCAATCTTGCCGGGTTCATTGCTTTCGGAATAGACAAAAGCAAGGCCCGGCGCAACAAGTGGCGCATCCCGGAGGCTACCCTGTTCCTGTTTGCGATATTCGGCGGCAGTATAGGGTGCCTTGCGGCTATGCACATATTCAGGCATAAGACACAGAAAAGTACATTTTATATAGGAATTCCCGCAATTCTTGGTGTCCAGCTGCTTGTGATCTTATACCTTATCTTTCTGTCCCCTCTCTCTTTCAGAATACTCTGACCACTACGGCAAAACATGAGGGTAACAGAAGCGGACTTTTGATGGCGCATCTTACAGGAAAGGCGGAGGAAAATCATGACAATTTATATTGCCGTCTGCGACAACAATATAGCCGACAGAAAACAGCTCGAAAGGCTTCTTGAGCGTGAAAAAGACAAAAGGCTTATGGAGAACTACGATGTTCTCTATATAGACTCCTTCGGGAGCGAAGAAGCTTTGATGACTACTCCGGTCAAATATGACATTTTCTTTGTCGATATTACCGAAGGAGCCTCAAACGGTATGGAAATAGCAAAAAAGCTCCGCCATCGGGGGATCGCTGCTCCCGTCGTCCTGTGCCAGTCTTCTATAAACTACACATCATATGTTAATGCACCGGAAGATATCATTTATATCGAAAAGCCTTTGACAAAGGGGCAGATAAGCCACCTTGTGGATGTTGCTCTCGAATGGGCAAAGCGCAGAACTCCGCTTATCGAGGCAAGATGTCAGAAAGACACCCGTTTCATCCAGCATGACGAGCTGATAAGGGCTATCCCGCTCGAGAAATTTCTGACAAGGCTTTGCCTTTCCAGCGGTGAGTACCTCGACGCGACCGATTCAGTCAATTCTATTGGAAAACAGCTCGAAACCTACGGCTGCTTTATCAAATGCAAAAAGGACCTGGTCAATATCTACCACATAGAATCCGCAATAGATCATGGCTTTCGGCTTACCAACCAGGACATCGTATATTATTCCATGATGCAGAGAAAGCAGATCATCAGGATCATGGCCGAAAACATGCGGTATTTAAAAGTTCATTAATCCTGCCGCCTCTTCTTCTACCCTTTCATACATCTGTATGATCGTTGACACAAGATCGGAAAATCTCCCGATTATCTCACTGATCCCGATAATACTCTCACACGTACCGTTAAGCTTATATTCGGCACAGATCTTGGAGGACATCGTATATGCAAGGTCCCTGCGTACTGAATCTATACTTCCTACAATCCGCTCCATGGCCGGGATCTGCTCCGACAGGAGCTTTGCCGCCCCATTACAGGCATTCAAATTAATCTGTGCATGCTCTGCCGCAAGGCTTACTTCGGCTACAGGTACAGATACGCAGGCAGTTACACTTTTTATAAACTCACCGGCAATGGCACCTATCAGAGGTGCCGCGCAGTTACTTACAACTTTATCGGGAGGCGTACAAAGCATATGGGAAACGGTTTCTCCCGCCAGTTTTCCAAGCATTTCCTTTTCCTTAATATCCAGAGGCTCAAGCTTATCGCACATCCTTTCGGTAAAAGCGTCAAGCAGCCCGGATACGGCACCCCTGTCCCTGATACTTGTAAAATTACCGGCTTCATCAAAGGTGTTTTGGGTAAGAAGCGTAACAGACGAGTGCGCATCCTCTGCCGATGGCCCGTTTTCAACATATATGCATGTTCCTGCTATACAGGTAAGCAGAATATTAACAAAATCATTGTATGCTGAAATTGATTTGATCTTTGGAGCAGCTTCGGCGATAAGTTCGGGATTATCGTTTATAAAGTCGTCTCCGAAGCCCTGGCCGTCAAACGATACGCACGAGGTTATCCTCTCCGGATTCTTAACGGTAGTGTACATGGCCATGTTTCCGCCTTTTGAATGCCCCGTTACAACCATTTCATTATATATTCCGCATTCATATTTTATAAAATCGGATGCCTCGGTCTGTATCCTCGTATCTTCATAGAATGCTCCTTCAAAATTATCACTCCATGCTTCTTCGGTCCCGCCCGTCCCTCTGAACACCACGACTGGATCTTCATCCTTCGGATTCGTGTAACAGATAGCCCTTACATCCGCTTCTTCAAGCCGCCGGCTGGCGGAGAGCATTCCGAATTCCGGATTTTCCTGTATTCTCATATCCATCCGGCTAAAAACAGTGGCCACATCCTCAGTACTCATTCCTCCGCCGGCGGCTGCACGTGTTACTCCCTCAGGAGTAAATGTCCCGTCCTCGTTTCTGTAAGCGTCTAATATCTCGCTTATAGGTTTATTCGACAAGCATGCCGGTATATACGCAAAATTTGATAAAAGAAGCAATTCCTGTTCAGTATATCCACCCATCATTCTATACCCACCGCATAGGTTCTTGTTCCGATCGTTAATCTGTCATCATTCCTAAGTTTGACAGCACTTATTCTTACGCCGTTAACCTTTGTTCCGTTTGAAGAAGCAAGATCTTTAACATATACTTCACCTTCATCTTCATACAGCTCGCAGTGCCGCTTTGAAAGTGCATCATCCCCGGTTATCGTCACATCACAGCCTCCCCGTCCGATACTCATGCTGCCGCAGAGCGCAATTCTGTATACCCTGTTGCTCTCACATTCGGTTAGGGTTACAAACCTGCTGCCGCCATCAAGAAGTCTGGTTTCCTGAATGTCATCGCTAAGCATCACGGTCTCGACACCCTTTAATTCATAATCCTCAAAAAGCTCTTCATCTTCGTTTTTTTGTATCCTGCCGCCTGTCGAGCCGTACTCGGCTCTTCTTTTTTTCATTATGATAAAACCGCCCAATACCCCTGCTATAAGGCCCGCTACGATAAGGACCGCCGAAAGTATGAATGCACCGGAGCCTGCAAAGAACCCTCCCGGGGTGTCATATTCGTATATTACTTTTCCGTCTTCGCCGATCTCCGGTACATACTCCTCATACTCCTCATCCTCCTCAACCGAAAGTTCATTGATCGTGGCAGCCACCGAAGCCTCTTCGCCAGCCTCCGGGACAGTCTTATCATCTGCTGCCACAGTTTCGTCTGCCCCTTCGTCCTCATAGTCTTCTTCGTACTTCTTCCAATGAACAATACTGTATTCATCCATCGCCGAAAAAATCATCTCAGTCAGCTGTCTGTCAATTTCCGCATCTGACCCTTTAAAATCTGTATTAAATAGTTTTCCGCCGCTCGTTGTTGCAATTGCAGATAATCCCTTTCGTTCCGATGCATTATTCTCCTGATCAAGCATAACAACATAGACCGGATAGCCGGAATTCTCGAGCAGATAATAAAGTTCCTCCTTTTCGTGCGCAGTTGCCGCTCCCTCGATTCCGTCCGAAAACACAAGAATATCCCTGCAGGCAAAATCCGCGGTTTTCCATCTTCCTATTACTTCCGCGAGTGTATCGCACAGATTGGAATCCTTTGCCTCAAATTCGAGTTTATCCACCTCGCACACAAGATCATTTACATCATCCGTGTATTCCTCATCCGATAAAATATCATGCTCGTACGTATTAAAGCAGAAATTTCTGTCCTCTTTTTTATGATAAAAGAGGTATTTCAGCGTGGTTTTAATTATCTTTTGGTTTACATCGCTTACGGTCGCATCATTATCGACAAGGACAAGCGTCTGTCCGCACACATGCACACTCAAATTACCGCCTCCGTAACAAGATCCGCAGTTATATTACCGCTGTCTGTCTCCGCCTGTCTGTATTCATTGGCTATATCCGTCAGCGAATCGGAATGTTTTCTGATAAGGGCATAAAGCTTGTTCATATCGTCCGAAAGCGCGGCAAACTTGTTAGCAAAACCGGTTGCGGCCTCGCCCTGCCATACAGGCTTAAGGCTGTCGACAATTGATATCATCTCTTCTGTCAGGCTTCTTACATTTGCTTCCGTATTCTGAAAATCACCTGCCGCCTCAATCAGTTTCTCTGGTGTAACTTTAAGCATAGTATTCATTACATAACCCTCCCTAAATTCTTTTCTTCCGCAAGATCATACCTTTGTGCTATTGTCTCAATCGCATTCAGGTAACGGATTATCGTATCCGCAAAGGAATCCATCTGCCCCGAGCTTCTGATGAATTCCCCATGAAACTTATCATTTGCCTCTCCTTCCCACATCGACTTGAGCGCAGTTTCTTTTGCACACAGGTTCTCCTTCTCCTGTCTGAATCTTTGAACAAGACTCAAAAGTTCATCTTTTTTTGCTCTTAGCTGTCTGCTGTCCACTTGATAGAATGACATACGTTATTTTTCTCCTTTCTGGTTGACATAAATACCGACTACTATAGTCAATATATCATATTTACAGCTGATTTCTCAGCCCGGTACACAATATTTGCAGTAGCTCTTATATTCTTGGCAGTGTTCACCAAATCCTCTGCAGTTCTGTAAATCTCGGCTGTTGTATTCCTCCCGGCAAGCTCGATTGACTCACTTGAATCACCTCTCCAGTTATTCCTGAGTATCAGAAAAGCGGATTCGATTCCGTTATTGGCAATCCGGCTCAGATCATCGGCCAGTCTGTCAAGTTCTTTTGCCTGATCCATTGCCCGAAGGTAATCCATCTCTATCTCATATTTTGTTTTTTCTCTCATGCATATAATCTCCTATCAGTCTTTGTACTTCTCTCTCATTTTGAATATACATATCCAGCACGTTACGGAGTATCTCCAGCGTTTTTCTGATCCTTCCGAGAAACAGTCCTATGTCGGTAAGGTCCTTTGCCACAGCTGCCATATAGGCTTCATTGACATTTCCGTTCCAGAAAATATCCGTATTTGCCGTGTATTCGGCTATTGTCCCTATTTCCTCGTTAAGCCTGATATAGAGTTCGGACAGCAAGACCGTCTTGTCCCGTAAAAGTCTGTAATCAATCTCAAGGATCCCCATTGTCGATTATCACCCCGCTTCCTGTATACATTCCCGCCTCAGTCAAAGTCATGTCATCGGTCACATTTTTTTCCTGTGTAAGCATCAGTATATTGTCATATTTGACCTTGTAAAAACGTGACAAAAAGCATTTAAATTCTTTTACGGTCATTTTTTCACCGACTCTTACGCAAAGTCTTTTATTATACTTCGGCAGAATTAATTCAATAGATATCATATGTTACTTAACCTCTGTTTTGTAAGTGATGCGAGTTATCCACATTAGATTTCAACCGGAAAGATCACGTCTCCGAAGAAGTGATTTTCGTCGAATTTAACCACTGTTGCATAACCTCTGCTTTGTGATTTTTGCATTTGCGAATATGTCAGATACGAATAATCAAATACCCTGTTTTCGTCTAATTTACCTCCCAAAGTTATTCCGTAAATGTGCCTGCACATATCCTCAAATACTCTCCTGCCCGCAAACCTCATTTTGGCTTCGTTATCAATTATCCCAATGACGAGTTTTTCGTCCTCTGCTTTACTGTTTGCCGCAAAGTGGTTAGAAAGGTACCCCGCCAGTTCTTCCTCTTCGTCTTCGCTCCTTGCCTTATCGTAAAAATCATCAAGTATCTTCGTTATACTCTCCACTGTCACTATCAGTTTTTCTTCCGTTGCTCTTAAGGCTGATATAAGTGCCTCGTATGACTGCACATAAATGCAGGGAATGCCGTATCTTGCGGCAGTTATCGATATGTTAAACAGAAGCGTGTGTCTTCCGCTGTATGCCCTTCCGTATATAAGTACGCAGTTCAGATCTTTGGCGGGAAATCCGTATATCTTCCCGCTCCTTTTCTCGTATCCCACAGGAAGGGTGCTACAACTGCCACACAGCTTATTATTTGCAGAGGTGATAAGATCATCAAGTGTCGCTCTCTTCGGTACATGCGGAAACTTTGCCGCACTTACTTCCTGCGGAGGGGATTTTCCCAAATGTTCCCCGGTCTTTACAGCCTGGAATTCCAATGGTACCCCTTCACGAACACCGATTCCTCTCCCCGGAATATACATGACCTGCGGAATATCCCTCGGTGAAGCCTTAAGATATTGGGATATCGTGTATGGGTCTTCGTCTCCGAGAAACAGATAAGTATCAAAGAGTCTTGATGCCTTCCCTGCGGGCACTTCACATGATGATGCTATGACCGTGATATTTACTGTTTTTCCCGATGTAAGAATGCGTATGATACGTTCCCGAAAGTCATCCGATGATTTTTCTATACTGTCAAATCCGTCAAATACAAGCATTACCCGGGAGCCGGGGTCATTTTCCGCATCCTTATTCATCCTTCTTGCGGTCAGCAACTCCTCAATAAAGATCATAAGCCTGTCTATATCATCAGTATCCTCTTCAGGAATATAACCGCCGCAACACCTTTTAATACTCTGATCCTTAAGTCTGCCTCCTCCGTGATCAATTATGTAAACCGATACATCCTCAGGGATCTGTTCCAGGATTGTATGAATCATCTCGCTTTTACCGCTTCCGCTTCTTCCGGCAATAAGTGTATGTCCCATCTTTTCTGCTTCGAACACAACCTTTTCATAGGTCTGCATGTACGGATTGTCAAAGACGGCGAATGCCTCATCGTCTTCAATAATATAAGGGAGCACCGGAAGATACAGTCTTGCCGGTTTGGGAATATTCATCAGTTTTACAGCTTCTTTGACCGAATTAATAGACATCTCAAGCCATGTCATACTGTATTTCCTCCTCTTTCAGCCAGAAATCCTTATAAATATGCGGCCTTATCCTTCCCGAAGATACATCGCACATGGCATATCCGCTTTGAAAGCATGTGAAGATCTCGTCATTTCCGACCTGAAGAAAAGCCCTTCCGCATTCTTTTATAAATGTGGCATCCTCTCTTCGGAGCATATCCATTGAATCCGCCCTGTCTACAAGTCTGAGTGCAATTCTGAACCTCGAATTGGCGCGGATCCTGTCATCAACAACTCCCGCCGGTTTCTGGGTGGCAAGGATCAGGTGCATTCCAAGGCTCCTTCCCACCTGGGATACGCTTATAAGCCTGTCCATAAAATCCGGCTCCTCCTTCCGAAGTTCTGCAAATTCATCAACTATGATAAATATATGGGGAAGGGGCTCGCTTACACACCCGGCATCATACAGCCGTGTATAGTCGTTTATATTATTCACGCCCGATTCCGAAAAAATCCTTTGTCTGCGCGTGTTTTCACTTTTAAGTGCTATCTCGGCCCTCTTGGATTCGGCCTTGGACAAATTCGAGATACTTCCGATCAGATGCGGCAGTTCGGCAAAAAGATTCGACATTCCTCCACCCTTATAATCTATCAGGAAAAATGCTGCTTTATCGGGAGGATAGCCAAGTGCAAGGGACAAAATCAGAGTCGTTAACAGCTCACTCTTTCCGCTCCCGGTTGTTCCGGCAACAAGTCCGTGCGGCCCCGATGCCCTTTCATGCAGATCAAGTATCAGCTTTACTCCTCTTTCCGCAATTCCGATAGGAGCTTCGATCTTACCGGTTATATCGCATTTTTTGTAATTTGCGATTATATTTTGTACTGTCTCCTTACCCTCATCAGCAAATAAACCTTCAAAGAGTGCCCCGAAAGGAACATTATCCGGAACCGGTTCATCATCCGTCACTCCCCATATTTGAGACATTCTCCCCGCATATGAATAACAAAGCTGGGGCGAGAGCTCATCAAATACTACGCCTTCGTTAACGTTTATTACCGTATCCACACCGGAAGGAAAATCATCGCCATATCGTATAAGAATAACCATATCACCTGCTTCTGCCCTCTCAAACGCAAGACGGGCATCATCCGTAACGGTAAGACACTTTTTATTCTCTTCATCCTGCAACGGATATTCGGTCCGAAAGTGAGGCAGAATAGCCGTCCACATATAATAACAGCTGGTATTTTCCTGCATTTTAACCATCATTATTAGCTTATCCGGCGGTATAACGGAAGCGATCCTTACGAGCAGAGCGGCAAGTATCCTCCTGTCTTTCTCATTCGACAGCCTCACTCCTGCAACCGTTCCCGCACTGATCTGCTCTATAACCGGAGCCGGTCCGATGAACTCGTATTTTGAAGCAAGTCTTTGAGGCAGCTCTCTTAAGGAATCATCGACCTGGACAAACCTCTCTTTAGGCACCGATACAATAACCGGATTCTTAATACGACCGGTTCCGAGCCTCACACCGACCGGCTCCATCCCGTCCGTGTATGTATTCCACAAAGATGCCGGGGCGCTTTCCACGGAAAACACTTCTTTTGCATCGGGATAACAGTATATAAGATCATGTACGGTCTCTCTGATCGCCTTCTGTATTCTTTCCTCACATTCATCGAGATATGATATATACGCATTTCTTCTGCGTCTTTCGTCAGCTCTTGCCTTTCTTACTCTGGCCAGAACATTTGCAATTGCCCATACAGCTGCAAACACGGATGAAAGAACGGCGATCGACCTTCCTACTCCGAGGATCATCGGTATGGTCATAGTAAGGGCGGGTCCTGCCGCAAGCATTACCGATGGCTTTTCCGGAGCCTTTCTTGGGGGCGGAGCCTCTATATCCACCGTCACATGATCCGGCATGGTCTTTTTTACCGTACGTCTTACAAACTCTGTTTTTTCGTACCCTTCTCCTATCCAAACAAACTCCTTTCTTCCCACCCGGATAGTATCACCGCTCCTTACATGGCATTTGTACCCTTTTCCTACGTGTACTCCCCTCACGATCGCTCCCATGCCCCCGTTCACCGTAAGACATGCAACATCCGGAGTTACAGGTTCAAACAGGAGATGAAGCCTTGATACAGCAGGATCCGGCAATACAAGATCACATCCCGGATCTCTTCCCACCGTATAACGCGGCAGGCAGGCAGAAACATATAAAAAATCCATTAACTACTCCAAAAACAATTAATAAAAAAATCAGGAATCATTGCGATGCGTCCAACGCATGATACGAAATAAGTCAGGACTTATCCTGCAGACTACCCTGATGCGGGAGTCGAAATGAACCTTACCGGTTCGTATGACGCATAATATCATACGGTCCGGCAAGGTGCAATATCTGAAAAATAGACAAACAAAAAAGAGAATTTTCTGTAAATATTAACAACGATCAGCCAACGACCGAGGCCCGTATCTCATCTGATTTTTCCTTCCCGCAAAGAAGTGTGATGAGTTCACACGCAAAATCCAAAGCTGTCCCCAAACCGCGTGAAGTAGTGATATTTTTATCGGTAACAACTGTTTTTATAACAGGTGTTGCTCCATCCATCATGTTCTCCAATCCGGGATAGCAGGTAGCCTTCTTACCTTTCAGAAGACCTTTTGATCCAAGTATCCTTGCCGGTGCCGCACAGATCGCGGCAATTCTTTTTTTCTGCCCGTTTTGCTCATCAACCATATCCATAAGTTCCCGGCATTCAAGCAGATTGACCGTTCCCGGCATACCACCCGGAAGAACAATTATATCCGCCATTCCCGTATCGACCCCGTCTATCGTTATATCGGCCTTTACCTCAATAGCACGCGCTCCCGTTACATTCTTCCTGTCCGGATATATAGATACAGTCTTGACCTCTACTCCGGCACGCCTTAAAAGATCAACCGGAGTAAGCGCTTCTATTTCCTCAAATCCGTCTGCCAAAAATACATAAACCATAATTAATCTCCTTCCCTGAATGAAAGCCGATCCATAGTTAATCATCTTCAGCATCAATTATAACCACAAGAATTCACTGAGTCTATATCATAATTTGAAAATCGTTCCCAAATTCATTGACAAATCCGCGGTGCGGTTTTATAATCGGGAACAGTTCCCAAATTAGTATTACCCGTAAATATCCGGAGCGAGCTTTAAATAGCGTGGCTCTCAGGAAAGGCAAGGAAGAAACATGAACCAACGATCAAAATACAAAACAAAACAGCGTGACATATTGCTGTCATATCTTGAGAAGATGCCGGGACACGTTACAGCCGCCGATGTATGCAGACACTGCAAACAGCAAGGTGAGAACATCGGCCAGTCCACGATATACAGGCAGCTGGAAAGCCTGGTTGATGAAGGCCTCATTAATAAGTACATAATAGACGGCAATTCCCCCGCCTGCTTTGAATATGTGGGACCGGATACCCACGCAGATGCTGAGGTCTGCTACCACTGCAAATGCGAAAAATGCGGGAAACTGATCCATCTGCACTGCGATGAAATAGAGGAGATCCAAAATCATATGCTTAAGGAACACCGGTTCCGCATGGACCCTCTTCGAACCGTATTCTACGGGCTATGCGAACAATGTATGTGAGGTGGTGTAAAGTTTTTTATGAAAACTTTACAGCACGTAGGCCACGCCCCAGTTATCTCGTACGAAGTGCGAGATGCCACCCCGGCGAGGGGCGGAGCGAGCTTTTAATGGCATGGCTCTCAATAATTAAAGAAAACGGAGACAATAATATGATTATGAAAAAGTACATATCGGCATTTATTGCCGCTGCTTTTGCCGTAACTTCCGTTACAGGCTGTGCATCCGGTATGACTCAAAACCCGGGGTCTGCTTCATCCGGGACGACTGCTGATTCCGGTGATGAGATCAGTATCGTAACGACCATATTCCCCGAATATGACTGGGTAAAGAATATCCTCGGAGATAATCCGGCCGGTGCAGAGGTTTCAATGCTTCTTGGTAACGGTGTCGACCTTCACAGTTTTCAGCCTACCGCTGAGGATATCATGAAAATATCAAAATGTGACCTGTTTATTTATGTAGGAGGCGAATCCGATGAATGGGTGGAGGATGTTCTGGAAGAAGCGGTAAATAAGGATATGGTCGTTATCAATCTTCTTGAGACTCTCGGCCACTCGGTTAAGGAAGAAGAGATCGTAGAAGGCATGGAAGGACACGATCATGATCACGAGGAGCCGGAGTTCGATGAGCATGTATGGTTGTCGCTCAGGTGCGCATCCACACTCACTGACAGTATAGCAAAGGCATTGGGAACTATAGATTCTGCAAATGCTGATCTTTACAAAAATAATGCGGAAGCATATATCGCAAAGTTGTCGGAACTTGATAAAAAATATGGGGAAACAGTATCGAAAGCTGCCACGAAGACACTTCTCTTCGGCGACCGCTTCCCGTTCAGATATATGACCGATGACTACGGCCTTGAATATTATGCTGCGTTTGTTGGCTGTTCAGCCGAGACAGAGGCCAGCTTTGAGACTATATCTTTTCTTGCAAATAAGGTGGACGAACTTAACCTGCATGCTATAATGACCATCGAGGGAGATAACCATAAGATCGCCCAAACAATTGCGGACACTGCAACAGCTTCCGATATTGAAATCCTTACCATGGATTCGATGCAGTCGGTAACCTCAAAAGATGTTGATGCAGGGACAACCTACCTTAAGATCATGGAAGATAACCTTGCAGTGCTGGAAAAAGCGCTTAAATGATATACACTAGAATGGAATGAGGCTTACATATGACTCTTATAACCGTGTCCGGTCTGTCACTCGGATATGACGGACACTCGATTGCAGACAACTTAAACTTTACTGTTGAATCCGGAGATTATCTGTGTGTAGTCGGTGAAAACGGCTCCGGTAAGACTACTCTTATGAAAACCCTGTTAGGGCTTACAGAGCCTGTTGCCGGCTCAATAACATTTGACGGCGGACTCAGCAGGAATCAGATAGGATATCTTCCGCAGCAGACTCTTGTGCAGAGGGATTTTCCGGCATCCGTAAGAGAGATTGTACTCTCCGGATGTCAGAACCGCTGCGGAATGCGTCCTTTCTATAATAAGGCCGAAAAACTTCTTGCCGCGGAAAACATGGAGAAAATGGGTATAGAAGACCTTGCTGATACGTGTTATCGTAACCTCTCAGGCGGGCAGCAGCAGCGTGTTCTGCTTGCAAGAGCGCTCTGCGCAGCACAAAAGGTTCTGCTCCTTGATGAGCCTGTTTCTGGTCTTGATCCGATAGTTACCGATCAAATGTATGAACTGATATCAGACCTTAATCGCGACGGGATAACCATAATAATGATATCCCACGATATCGGCGCAGCTATCAGATATGCAGACCATATACTTCACATCGGTGAAAAGATTTTCTACGGAACCAAAGATGAGTATTTAAAAAGCGGCGATGGCAGTATATTTCTTGCCGGAGTAAAGGATGAGGCTCCGGAAGATGACAAGGAGGAAATGCATAATGATCGGTAAACTTGCCATGTATTTTGAATATCCCTTTGTCAGGTATGCCGTAATCGTCGGCGTGCTTATATCGCTTTGCTCCGCTCTGCTTGGTGTAACCCTTGTGCTTAAGCGGTTTTCATACATAGGAGACGGACTCTCTCACGTTGCATTCGGGGCCTTGGCAATAGCCTCTGTGCTCAACCTTACAAATAAAATGCTTATAATCCTTCCTGTTACGGTTATAAGCGCGATACTGCTTCTTCGCAGTGGACAAGGGGCAAAAATCAAGGGCGATGCTGCGATTGCCATGATATCGGTAAGCGCACTGGCATTTGGCTATCTTCTTATGAATGTATTCTCCACCTCTTCCAACCTGTCCGGGGATGTATGCTCTACACTTTTCGGCTCCACTTCCATACTGACCCTTACCGGATGGGATGTATGGCTGTGTGCCGCACTCTCGATTGCCGTGGTTGCAATATTTATACTATTTTACAACAAGATATTTGCAGTCACCTTTGACGAGAATTTCTCGAAGGCAACAGGTGTGGGGGCTGACAGATACAACACACTTATTGCAGTCGTAATCGCAGTGATCATCGTGCTGGCCATGAATCTTGTGGGGTCGCTTCTGATATCGGCACTAGTGATTTTCCCTGCACTTTCCGCAATGCGGCTGTTCGGAAGCTTCCGGGCAGTCACGGTTTTCTCGGCTGCCCTTTCCGTTATCTGCGCGTTTTGCGGCATCATCATATCGATCTTTGCCGGAACGCCCGTAGGTTCAACCATTGTTGCAGTGGATGCTGCTGCTTTCGGATTATGCTGCCTCATTTCTGCCCTTCGTAGACCTATATAGATGAGAACGATTAGGCTTCTGATCTTAGAAGATGCTAAAACGGATAACTATCGTGAAATCTTCAGAATTTCCTACGTGACAGGTATGAATTGCGGTATTCCTTCCGGTCGGTGACGTCTTCTGCGAACCATTCCGGCGGGGTAAAATCATTTGCCTCATCTTCCGTGGCAAACTCAACTTCAGCTATGATAAGCCCTTTGAACGGCTCATCGAATATATCAAGTTCTATCGTATGATCCATATAAGGTATCAGAATACGCTTTTTGCGTATGACATTTCCGTCCGCCTTGGATGAGAGCGTCCTGTATGATTCTTCGGTAAGTGCAAGATTGTACTCCTCATGAGCAAGAGAAGTATTATCTCCCCCTACTCCCTTATAAGTCATGTAGTACCTGTCATCTTCCCTGCGGACGCGGATGACCGGCTCCGTCGTAAGATAAGCCTGCTCGATAATATGAAATCCGTACGATTCTACATCTCTGGGAAGATGCTTTATTGTAAATTTCCTCTCAATTTCCATTCCCATGTGATCAATACTACACAACCAGCCCTGTTGCCGGATCTATGCCCATCGAAATATTCATGCACTCTACCGCTGCTCCGCTTGCACCCTTTCCGAGATTGTCAAACATTGCACAGACCATGATCCTGTCATCGTTTCCGGTTACAAGAATATTTGCATAGTCAAGCCCTGCCATATTATTTGCAGGCAGGAATCCATTCATTTCAGACTCGGCGCCGTACTTGCAAACCCTTATAAACGTCTGTCCCTTATAGTGTTCGGCATACATATCCCTTAACTGCTCTGGTGTCATTCTCTTTTTCATCAGATCCGCATGGATCGGAAGATTAACGATCATACCGCAGTAATAATCATCGACTATCGGAATAAAAACGGGTTCACGTGACAGTCCCGCTATCTTCTTCATTTCCGGAAGATGCTTGTGCATCTGGGTAAGCGCATATTCCCGGGGAGCAAACAGGTCCTGTGTCTTATCAGGAGATTCATAGAGCGCGATAGCCTTTTTTCCGGCACCGGAATATCCTGAGAGAGCCGGCACCGTAAACGGATAGTCATCCCCCACAATACCGTTTGCAACAAGCGGATAAGCCATCATAATAAAGCCCGAAGCGTAACAGCCCGGAACGGCAATACGCTTGGAGTCTCTGATCTTGTTAAAATGCGCCTCGGACAGTTCCGGAAGACCATATGCCCAGTCATCCTTCGTTCTGTGTGCCGTGGACGCGTCTATAACAACGGTATCGGGATTTTCAACAAGACTGACAGCTTCTATCGCCGCCGCATCCGGAAGACACAGGAACGTATAGTCCGACATATTTATAAGCTTTTTCCTCTCTGCCGGATCCTTCCTTAGTTCGGGGTCGATCTTAAGTACCTCTATATCGTCCCGCCCTTCAAATCTTTCATTTATACGAAGGCCCGTAGTGCCCTCGCCGCCGTCAATAAAAACTTTAGTCTTCGCCATATTCCATCCCTTCGTCTGCAATACCGAACTGCTAATAAACTATTTAACATTAACAGTGCCTACGGATTCTCTTTCCACGATCTCGGCATCCATTATAACCTTTCTGTGTTCTGCACCGTGTCTGATCACGTCAAACAATATTTCGCAGGTTTTACGAGCAATCAGCTCAAAAGGCTGCTTTATCGTTGTAAGCTCGGGAACAACAAATGCTCCCATCTCGATTCCGTCGTATCCTACAACCGAAATATCCTCGGGAACCCTTATATCGGCCTCCCGAAGGGCTTTTAAGGCTCCTATCGCCATTGTATCGGAAATTGCGTAAACAGCCGTAAAATCATGCTTCCTGCGGAGTCTTTCCCGCATTATACTATATCCGTTTTCCATACTGTAAGTATCGGCACTGTCATCCGAATGCCATATCAGTTTGGAATCCGGCTTAAGCCCATTATCCGCAAAAGCCTTCAGATATCCGTCCAGACGGAGCTGACCGATTGACGTATCTGCCTCTGCCGCACCCATAAATGCAATCTTCTTGTGGCCCTTTTTAATCAGATAATCAACTATCCTGCAACTTTCGGCAACGTCATCTACCGATACGGATGAGTATGCCGTATCCTCGCCTTCCGACACCGGAACGGTGGAAAGAACGAAAGGAACCCCTATTTTTTCAAGTTTTTCCGTGGAATGTGTAATAAGACCTCCGAGGAAAATGATACCCCGGAGTTTCTTTTCTTTGACAAGTTCTATTGCGACTTCAACTTCGTCCGTCTTCTCATCGACATGGCGAAGCTCCATTGAATAGCGCTTTGCCTGGATCTCTTCTTCCATTATCCCGATCATTTTCATAAAAAAAGGGTTTGTCATGCCCTTCACAAGTATCGCTATGGTTCTGGAATCAGTAATCTTAAGGTTTCTGGCGCTGTTATTCGGCACGAATCCATACTCTTCAACAACATCGAGGATCTTTTGCCGTGTTTCCGGATTGATGTCCGGATGATTATTAAGGGCCCGGGATACCGTAGCTATCCCGACCCCGCATATTCTGGCTATATCCTTGATAGTGATCGAATCCACTTACATGCCCCCATTACACGATTAATACTGTTCTATATTACTCTTATCGAAAATTTATGTCAACTAATGCCAGTGTCGCCTGCAATCCTGACAAGGCGACGCCAAACATCACAATCTGGCATACAGTTTAGTGATAGAACGTATCTCTTTCGCAAGTTTTTTCGTAAAGGCACCCTTCTTCATACGCCACACCCAGTTTCCCCCGAGAGTAGACGGAGTATTTATCCGCGCTGAGCCATCAAGCCCCAGCCAGTCCTGCATTGGGATGATACAGATCTTTGACACCGACCCCATTGCCAGCTTTATAAACGAGAAGGCAATATCCTTGTCGGATGCAAAATCAGTCCGGTTCAGGTAATCAAGAGCCATCTTCCTGTCTTTTTCCTTCATGCTCTTATACCAGCCGACAGTCGTATCATTATCGTGCGTCCCCGTGTAGCATACCGTATTTGAAATATAGTTATGAGGAAGATAATCCGAGTCTTCTCTTGAATCAAACGCAAACTGCAAAACCTTCATTCCGGGATATCCGCTTCTTTGAACAAGCTTTATAACAGAGTCTGTCAGGAAACCGAGATCTTCGGCTATCATATCCACATCCCCCAGCTCGGCACTTATTGCCTTAAAGAGTGCAAATCCGGGACCCTTTTTCCATCGTCCGAATTCGGCAGTCTCGTTGCCGTAAGGTATTGAGTAATATGCATCAAACGCCCTGAAATGATCAACCCGGACTACATCATACAGATCATAACAATGCCTGATCCTTGCTATCCACCATTTATATCCCGTCTGCTTGTGATAATCCCAGTCATACAGCGGATTACCCCACAACTGTCCGGTAGCAGAAAATCCGTCCGGAGGGCATCCGGCAACCGCGATGGGGTACCCTTTTTCATCGAACTGGAACAGTTCGGGATTGGCCCATGTATCGGCACTGTCAAAGGCAACATATATAGGAATATCACCTATTATTTTAATGCCCTTGTCGTTGGCATACTCTTTAAGTGCTCTCCACTGAACTATGAACTTATACTGGAGAAACTTATAGAATTCCACTTCCTCGGCATATTTTTTTCTATAAATATCAAGTGTTTTCTTATCGCGTTTTCTGATATCTTCGTCCCATTCTATAAAGCTTACTCCGCCGAAGGAGTTCTTGACGGCCATATACAAAGCGTAATCCTCAAGCCAGAAACCATTCTGTCTGACAAACTTTGCATAATTTTTGTCTTTTGCAAGATTGCTGCGTCCAAATGCCTTTTTCAGCATTTGAAAACGTGTGTTATATATTTTGCCGTAATCTATCTCGTCACTCTTTTTCCCAAAATCATATGAATCGGCCTCCTTTTGCGTCAGCAGTCCTTCTTCCACGAGCATCTCCGGATCAATAAAGTAAGGATTTCCCGCAAATGTGGAAAATGACTGATATGGTGAATCACCGTAGCTTGTAGGCCCAAGAGGCAGTATCTGCCAGTAGCTTTGTCCGGCCATACTCAGCATATCGACAAACCTGTAGCTTTCCTTTCCAAAGGTTCCTATTCCGTATTTACCCGGAAGCGACGCAACCGGCATTAAAATTCCGCTTTTTCTGACTGTTTTCATGATAACTCCTGTGATTTTATCCCTTTACGGCACCGGCCAGAACGCCTTTGATGATATATTTCTGGCAGGTAATGTACATAACGATTATCGGAAGAACCGTCATTATTATGCAGGCCATCATCGGACCCATTGCAACATGCCCGTAACTTCCCTTAAAGTACTGTATCAGTATCGGTATTGTCGTGTATTTCTTCCTGTCAAGTACGAGATACGGAAGCAGATAGTCGTTCCACAGCCACATTGTCTCAAGAATGCATACAGAGATCAGTGTCGGCTTTAATATAGGGATGATCACCGAGAAGAAAGTTCTGATTGGATTACATCCGTCGATCATTGCAGCTTCTTCGATCTCAAGCGGTATTGACTTCATAAATCCCGTGAACATAAATACCGCAAGCCCTGCTCCGAAGCCAAGGTATATTATACATATACGGAACGGAGTATCAAGATCCAGCCTGTCTGCTGTTGATGACAGGGTAAACATGAGCATCTGGAACGGAACTACCATTGAGAAAACGAACAGTCCGTAGCAGACCTTCGACAAAAGGTTGTGTACCCTCGTTATATACCATGCACACATCGAAGTACACAGCAATATAAGAACTACCGACGAAACCGTGATCACAAGGCTGTAACCGAAAGCGGTCGCAAACCCCTGAGATCCCAGGGCTTCAACATAATTGGCAAGTCCGGTAAAGCTTGAGGCGTTCGGTAGTACAAATGCCGAGCCTGTCGTTATGTACTTTTCGTCTTTAAGCGAGTTGATAAGTATCATTACAACGGGATATATCCACAGAAGTGAGAGTATCCCGAGAAAAATACTAAGTATAGTCCTGGCTGTCTGATTTTTCTTTTCCATTACTGCTGCACCTCCCTTGACTTCGTCGCTTTAAGCTGTATAAGCGAAATAAGTATAACCATGATGCAGAAAATCACCGCTTTGGCCTGACCGTAACCTTTCCACTGGGCACCGCTGCGGCTGTAAAATGTATTATAAATGTTAAGTGCCATCATCTCCGATGCATGAGCCGGCTCTCCACCCGTAAGAGCAAGGTTCTGGTCGAAAAGCTTAAATCCGTTCGTGATCGTAAGGAACGAACAGATCGTTATTGAAGGCATAACATTAGGTATCTTGATCCTGAATAATATCTGTGAATTGGAAGCACCGTCTATCTTGGCTGCTTCGATATAGTCCTCGGGGATCGACTGCAATCCCGCAATATAGATGATCATCATGTAACCAACCTGCTGCCAGAGCATCAGGATTATGAGCCCCCAGAATCCATATGTTGCATTAAGGGCAAGCAGGGGCTTATCGAGTAATGACAGTACGCAGTTGAGCAGTATCTGCCAGATATAACCGAGAACGATACCCCCGATAAGGTTAGGCATGAAGAATACCGTCCTGTACAAATTTGAACCCTTGATTTTGCTCGTAAGAGCCAGTGCTATCGCGAATGCGATAACATTGATCAGAACCGTCGAAACAACGGTGAATGCTGCCGTAAACCCGAATGCATCCCAGAATCCCGGGTCACTTACGGCATAAATGTAATTCTTCATTCCGACGAATGTTGCCTTTTTGATCGTAGTGAATTTGCAAAACGACAGATACAGGCCCTGAATAAACGGATAGATGAATCCTATACAGAATGCAGCTAATGTAGGCAACACAAAGACGGGCCAATATCTTCTTATAGCTTTTTCCATAGATTGTTTACTCCTTCTTTTCTTGAGAGCCACGCCATTCAAAGTCCACTTCGTGGAGGCGTGGCCTACGTGCTGCAAAGTTTTCATAGAAAACTTTACACCACCTAAATGTGCTTACATAACGATATTAACATGTTATAATGATCTAAGTAAATTACCAATAGTGATTTTAATAATATAAGGAGATCCGTTATGCCGACAGAAAAGGAAATCGAAGAAGTTATCAACATGTTGGATGGCAAAACAGAAGAGGGCGTCAGCAGGATCGGTGTCCACAGGGTAGAGACCGAGCGGGAAGACTATGTAAGAGAAGTCCATCATCACGGCAGGTGTGATGTGGGAAGTCCTTTTGCTGACGGCAGTGTGGGCAATTTCTGCGGCTGATATCATGCTTAATATTCAGGGACTTCAAAAAACCACATTACTTGACTATCCTGGATGTGTTGCGGCAACTGTATTTTTCGGCGGCTGTAATATGCGCTGTCCGTTCTGTCATAACATGGATATTGTGGAAAATACTACAGAGCCGGCGTATAGTGACAGGGACGTTTTAGGATTTCTGTCAAAAAGGAGCGGCGTACTGGATGGCGTATGCATTACCGGGGGAGAGCCTACCCTCTGCCCGGAACTTCCTTCATTTATTGCCCGGATCAAAGACCTCGGCTACCGCGTAAAGCTTGACACAAACGGAACCAATCCCCAAATGCTTAAATGCCTTGTTAATGACAAACTTGTCGATTATGTTGCCATGGATATCAAATCATCACTTGGCGGATATGGCAAAGCATGCGGTATCAGCAGCATTGATACTTCTCCCATAAAGGAAAGTATTGATTTTCTCCTTGCCGGAACATGCGAATACGAATTCAGGACAACTGCCGTGGAAGAATTCCTGTCCGACAGTGTAATATCCGAAATAGGTGCGCTCATAAAAGGCGCAAAACAATACTATCTCCAAGGCTATGTGGAATCCGAGTTTGTCCCGGACAAATCTCTCCACGCTGTTTCCAAGGATAAACTCCTGCAATATGTACAGGAACTGTCAAAATCAATAGATCTGGTCAGCATCCGCGGAATAGACTAATCCGCCTCATTCGCATATTTCATGTAATTAACTACCATAAGGGCGATCTTAAGTGTAAGTGCATCATCAAATACCCTTACATCAAGGCCGGTTGCCTTTTGCAGTTTTTCTATTCTGTATATCAGTGTATTGCGATGAATATACAGTTGTCTTGATGTTTCCGAGACATTCAGGTTATTTTCAAAGAATTTGTTTACGGTAGCTAATATCTCATCATCTATTTCCTCGGGAATATTATCCCCGAAGATCTCCCTGACGAACAATTGGCACAGATTGACCGGGAGCTGGAATATAAGCCGGCCAACCCCTAAATTGCTGTATTCTATAGTCCTCTTAAGAGGATAGAAGATTTTGCCGACATCAAGTGCCATCTTTGCTTCTTTGTATGATTTGGATACACCCTTAATATCTTCGGCAATAGTTCCGTATGCGACCCTGACGTCACTCATTGCTTCCGATCCGGCCATATCCACAAGCATTTTTGCCGTCTCTTCAAGATCATCATTATCATCATCTTTATCAAGGGCTTTAATGACAACCACGTGATTTTCATCCACTGCTGTTACCTGATCACCGGCTTCGGTATAAAACAATTCCCGGACCATTTCGATAAGATTATTCTCTTTGGAAGCAACAGGCTCAACCACAAAAACACATCTTCTCTGTGTCGCTTCTATATGTAGTTTACGAGCCCTGTTGTATATGTCGACAAGCAGCATATTATCAAGAAGAAGGTTCTGAAAGAACGAGTTGCGGTCTATTTTATCCGTGTATGCCGCAGTAAGATTCTTAAGCGCGGATGCGGCAAGCCTTGCACGGACAATGTTTTCTTCCCGGCAGTCCGTTATCAGAACAAAGGCTGTTTCAGAGTCATCCGTTACCCTGATAAACGTCTGGTCATTGACCTCAAGGATTTCTCTGCCGCTAAGCGCAAAATCACAAACTTTGTCCCTGTCCGGCAAGCTGATGGATCCGGTGTGTGCGATCATCCTTCCGGTCACATCCGCCACCACAAGAGCGGTGCCTGAGATACTGTATACATCTTCAATACATCCTTCTATAACCCTGTCAGTTATCATCTTGTATATAATCTCCTATAGACTTTTGTTTTTCGGCTTTATTTCTGATCCTCAGTTCTTCAAAGAACTTTGTTAATAATCCGCTGCATTCGTCGGCCAGAACATCCTTTGTTATTTCTGTCTTATGGTTGAATTCGTCCATTTGTAACAGATTAATGATTGATCCCGCGCAGCCTGATTTGGGGCTCATACATCCTATTACAACCCGGTCTATTCTGGACTGAACACATGCACCGGCACACATCTGGCACGGTTCCAGAGTCACATACATCGTACATCCCTCCAGACGCCAGTCACCGATTACTTTGCTGGCCCTCCTGATGGCTGTGATCTCTGCATGACACAACGTGTTTTTGTCGGTATTTCTCCGATTGTAACCGCGTCCGATCACTTTCCCTTCATAAACTATTACACATCCTATAGGCACCTCTCCGAGTCTGTAAGCTTTTTTCGCCTGGGCAAGAGCCTGTTTCATGTATTTTTCATCTTCGTTTGATCCCATAATTATAATTTACCAAAAAATCCCCCGCAGGTAAATGCGGGGGATAATATTAAGCATATATTTCCGGTACAATACTAGTTTGTGATGATAGTTTCCGTATCCCTATCGAATACATGGATCTTCTCAACATCAAATGCAAACTTAACTGTATCGCCGGGTCTTGCCGTTGTACGAGGATCAACTCTTGCTGTGATCGGGAACTCTTCAAGATCAAAGTACAGATAAACTTCAGCACCGAGGAGTTCGTATACCTTAACTGTTGATTCAAATACACTCTGAGGAGATGCTTCGATATACATTTCAGAATCATATACATCCTCAGGACGAATACCAAATGTAACAACCTTCCCTGCATAGCCGCCATCAATAAGCTTCTTGGACTTAGCGGGAGGAAGGGGAACCGACTTGCCTGCAAACTTAAGGCTTGCAACATCACCTTCAACATCAACCGTTGCATTGATGAAGTTCATCTGAGGAGATCCCATGAATCCGGCAACGAAGAGATTGCAAGGCTTGTCATAAAGGTTCTGAGGCGTATCAACCTGCTGTATAACACCATCCTTCATAACTACGATTCTCGTACCGAGTGTCATAGCCTCTGTCTGATCATGTGTAACGTAGATGATGGTGGTTCCGAGTCTCTGATGAAGCTTGGCGATCTCAATTCTCATCTGTACACGAAGCTTTGCATCAAGGTTTGAAAG
>DFGA01000054.1:45049-88109 GCA_002371615.1 Lachnospiraceae bacterium UBA3762
CCCATGGCAACACGCTGTCTCTGTCCACCGGAAAGAGCCTTGGGCTTACGATCAAGAAGTGCCGTAAGGTCGAGGATCTTAGCTGCTTCCTTAACCATCTTGTCTATTTCATCCTTGGGAACTTTGCGAAGCTTTAATCCGAATGCCATATTGTCATATACCGACATATGAGGATACAGCGCGTAGTTCTGGAATACCATCGCAATATCTCTGTCCTTGGGCTCAACATCGTTAACAACACGATCACCGATCTTGAGTTCACCTGAAGAAATCTCTTCAAGACCTGCGATCATACGAAGTGTTGTTGACTTTCCGCATCCGGAAGGACCAACGAAGATAATGAATTCCTGATCTGCGATTTCAAGATTGAAATCTTTAACAGCCTGGAATCCGTTAGGATAAACTTTGCAAATGTTCTTAAGTGATAAACCTGCCATTGAATGTAACCTCCATATTTAAATAATCATTTGGTGCCATGCACCACACTGGAATGATTATATCAGACACTCAAATAAGGTGTGAATGCCAAGGTTGCCTAAATATTTTGCCGTTTCGTGTACAAATTAACCAATGGTCTTATTCTCTGTTGTCAGAGTCTATCGGTTTGGGTTTTCCGGCTTTTTCGGCCTCGATCTTGTCTTCTTCGGTAGCCTCTGAGAAGAATGCAAGCTGATTCTTGCCCCGTTTCTTGGCCTTATACAGAGCCGTATCGGCAGCCTTGTACATACTCTCGTAATCCACTCCGTCACGAGGATAAATTGCTGCACCGATACTTGCTGTAGGAGAATACTTTGTATATGTACCAACCGTGAAATCCTTGAAGAATCCCGCTACTCTTCCTGCTTCACGTTCGATTATGCTGTCATCTTTCAGATCCTTGAGGAAGATAATGAATTCGTCTCCTCCGGTACGTCCGATTATGTCGGTAACACGGAATTCCGTTCTGATCCTCTTACCGAGAGTTGCAAGAACCTCGTCACCGAAAGCGTGGCCCATTGTATCGTTTATCTTCTTGAAGTTATCTATATCAAGGACACACATCATACAGGTCTTATCTTTTCCTTCTCCTTCAAGATAATCCTTAATCTTGTTCTCGGTCGATATCTTGTTCAGAAGTTCCGTAAGAAGATCCGTTTCGGCTTTGTTCTGGAGCTCCATACTCTCCTTTGTAAAGTTGACCCTGTTGATAATGTATATAATTATTATCAGAGCAACGAATATTCCTATCGAGATCAGAACCTTCATAATCATACTTCTTGTATCCTTGTTCTCTTCCTGAATACTTCTGTTGATCTGATTGTCCCTTACAGATACAATAATACTTGCCCCTGTAGTTGCGATAGGCTGATGGCAGATATAGCAGCTGACTCCCTTATTGTTATCCACATGTACCGTCCCGGCTCTCCCCGATTCAATACTCTGCATAAACACCGCGCTGCTTCCATCGTCAAATGTCAGATTATCAACTATATCTCCAAGATTGTCACCGACCTGATATATTCCCGATTCAGCGCCATAGACTTCACCTATGATCCCGTTTTGATACACAAGCGCATAACTGTAAGCGGTTGAATCCATTTGTTTCGCGATTTTGTCAGCCTTATAAACCAGTATGAGGTTTCCCCGCCACTCATCTTCCGTCCGGATAGGTGCCGAAACCATAAGAACCGGTCTGTTCTTCGAATCTACAATGGCAACGGAATTATCTTTTGTTCCGAGAAGTGATTTAAAATCATCGGATGTGTCTATCGTTACATATGTGTTTCCGTAGGAATCAATAGCATTTCCGTTGTTCTTAACAATATATGCATCAAC
Source organism: Lachnospiraceae bacterium UBA3762 (assembly GCA_002371615.1). Taxonomy (GTDB): domain Bacteria; phylum Bacillota; class Clostridia; order Lachnospirales; family Lachnospiraceae; genus UBA2868. Next base: position 46,865 of record DFGA01000054.1, read on the forward strand.
AAGACCCATATGATTGTCAACCTGTTTTATGAGTTCTACAGCCTTTTCACCGAAGATATCGTCTTCTTTCATAAGATAGTCGGCAACTGCATCGGCTCCGTTAACAGAGCCCTCAAATAATCCCTTGTAATAACCCGCAATAGAAACAGCCTGACGGCTTACGCGGTCAAGTGCTTTTGCCTTTGAATTATCCTGCATGGTTTTGTTGTAACCGATAAGAGTAAATACAAGAAAAACCATCAAGATAATTGTGGGGATGGCCCACTGGGTCGTTATGGAATTGCTCTTATTCTTTTCCGTTTTCCCCATTTATATCCTCCGCCGGATCGGGAACATTCTCATCCTGTTCTTCCTTCGGCATGTAGAGTACGAATATCTTATTAAAAAACCTGGAATTGATATATGCCGTTACAGAAAACATAATCAGTACCAGAATAAACAACGCAGGAAAGAACCATATAAGCACAACCGGAATCGCTGTAATAAACAATATCGCTATCGTATACGGAAGGTGTCTGATACTTATCAGAAAAGCATTTTTGACCGTATTTCTGGTCGTATTATCAAACTGTGCCAATATCGGAAATACATAAGCACCTGTCATCAGTACTACTATTCCCATGACAAATACGGCTACCATTACCACATTACCGAATGCAGCACTGTTGAAAGCCTCTGCAATATTTCCCCCATTTGCGATCCGAAGGTCGGTTATCATTATAATTCCTATAAGCAGAAAACCTATCCAGATAACCGTAGCCTGTACAAAGTTTTCTTTAAAGGATTTGAAATACGATTTGGTTATATACCCTTCCTCATCTTTTGCCATTTTAAGTGTCACATAATAAAGCGCTGTAGAAGCAGCTCCGATCGTAATTACGGGAATGCAGCACAGAATAAATAACAGATTCAACCAAAATAAATCTGCTAATCTTGACAAAAATGTAAATAATGGTCCCTCATAATTAAATACTCTGCTCATTTTGTACAAACCTTAGGGCAAAAATCACACCTTTTTCATTATAATTTAGCAAAATGAAAAAAGCAATCAAAACAGTTCTATCTTCATTGGCGTATACCTGATCCCATCCGCTGTTTTCTCATCATCAAGATCCGTAAAGCCAAGCTTATGATAGAATTCAATTGCAAACGGCGCGGAAAACACCGTCATTTCTTTAATCCCCTCTTCGGCAGCATCACTGAACGCTCTTTTGAGCAATCCGGTAGCTATACCCTGATGATGTAATGCCGGCTCCACAAACAGAAGTGAAATATGCCAATGTTTGCGAATTCCTAATATGCCGACAATCACATCATTTTCGTCAAAAGCGCCCAATGTATAATACTCGCCGAGCATAAACATATTCTTAAGTTCATCACCTTTTACAAATTCATGAAAGTTCTTTATTCCTTCACTGTTGTAATCCGGTGCCTCATAAACAAGAAATGTGTCCCATGCAAGCTGCATGGCCATATCCCATTCATTTTTTTTCAGGCGTCTTATGTCATAGGTCATTTTTTGAACAATCCCGAGAAGAATCCCGCTATACTGTTTCCTATACTTTTCGCGGTATTCGTAATGGCGTTCCCTACGATCTCGGTCAGTCCGAGATCCTTAATATCCACTTTGTTGATATCAAAAGTTCCGGCCTTGATATCATCTTTATACTTCGCATAAATGTCATCTGCCTGTTCCGCAAGTACCTTATAATCGATTCCCATTGCTTTAACCTTCATCATAAGGTCGACGATCTGGGCGATCTCCTCCTCGGAAAGAGTGACTTTCAGATCAACCATTCCCTTGCGGATGGCAGCCTCAATCTCTTCTTTTGTATTAAGGTCATTTGTTGCAACTACAGTTTTGATATATGCGATCAGTTCTTCCGCCTCATCATCACCGACAGCTTCTTTAATCTGTCCCGTTGTTACAAGTTCATTAAGAGATGTATCAATTGCTTCGCTGCTGACCTCTTTTCCGCTCATGCTCTCATAGGCCTTAAGAGCTCCGATAAGTGCCGCGGTTCCCGATATAGGTGAGGGTGCACACACAAAAATATCCGCATCCGTTACACCCGCGGTAATAAGAGCGTTTCTGTACATATTGGTTGTACAGTAATTGATATTATTAGTGGTAACCACAACTCCGTGTCCGGATTCCGCCGGCTTTACGAGAACCGAAGACAGCGATTTGGTTCCGATTATGGAAGGCGCGATGTACTTATCAAGTGCTGCGTGCTCTTCGGCATTTGTTGTAATAATAACATCATAGTTCGCCAGATCCGCTTCCGTAATTCCCATGGTGGTAAGTACCGCGGTTTTCTGCTGGGGTGAAAGATCGGCACCAAGCGCTATATAACCCTTTTTATCACCTTTATTAGATCCTTCATCAGATTGTTTTGATCCCCCAAAAAGCGAATCAATGATTGAATTGATCCCTCCGTCCGATTGTGTCGGTGTCGGAGTCGGTGTCGGTGTTGCGGTAATGATCGTTGTCGCCTCTTTGGAATTCTCGGTAACCGTTCCGTTTCCCGAATCATCAAATGTTATCGTCTGTGTTGCTCCAACCCTTACTGTCATTGCTGACGTAAGTGCCAAAATCGTTATTAAACTGATGATTTTCTTCATAATTAATATCCTCCCTTCGCCTCTTGAGAGCCACGCCATTCAAAGTCCACTTCGTGGAGGCGTGGCCTACGTGCTGCAAAGTTTTCATAGAAAACTTTACACCACCACTTCTTAAAAGCCAAAACCTGTGAAACCGGCATTTTGATTACAATATCCCGGATCCGGACTTCATATCCTTTTCCGGCGTCATCAGCGACAGATTGCCCTCATCATCTTCTGCACAAAGTATCATTCCCTCTGATTCAATGCCGGCAAGTCTGGCGCTCTTTAGGTTGAGCAGTACCATGACTTTCTTTCCAACCATCTCTTCCGGTTTGTAATATGCCTTGATCCCCGAAACTATCTGCTTAACACTGTCTCCTATCTTAACTTTTGAACACAGCAGCTTTTTCGATTTGGGAACTTCTTCGCAGGCAATTATCTCTCCCACGACAAACTGCATTTTTGCAAAATCATCATATTCTATTTCGTCTTTTGATTCTACATGTATTTCATCCGATGACTCCGAAGTATCGGAAGAAACTCCGTTTTCCCTTTCATACTCGGCTCTTTGAGCCTCCTGTATCCTGGAAACTTCCTCCATAACGTCTTCAACCTTTTTCCGGGCAAACAGCATTTCCGGACTGTCGGTAACTTTGGTTCCGCTTCTGAATATACCGAATTCCGAAAGAAGTTCAAAGTCTCTTTCCGTACCATATAACATCATCAATATCTTGTCCGCGGTCTCGGGCATAAACGGCTTCAGAAGATTGGCTCCTATGCATATTCCCTCAACAAGATTATACAAAACTTCGGAAAGCCTGTTTCTGCCTTCATCATCTTTTGCCAGCACCCATGGTTCGGTTTCGTCAATATATTTGTTGCACCGCCTGAATACGTTGAACACCTCTGTAAGTGCATCAGCCATGTGCATCTCATCCATTTTCTTTCTGACCTTTTCGGCTGCATTCGTGCATACCGCTTTAAGATCGTCATCAAATTCTCCCGTAACCCCGGTACTGCTGACGAATCCGTCAAAATACTTATTGCTCATTGTTATCGTACGGTTAACAAGGTTTCCGAGAATATTCGCAAGATCCGAATTGTATCTCTCGGTCATAAGTTCCCATGTGATCGTTCCGTCGTTGTCGTACGGCATCTCATGAAGAACATAGTATCTGACCGCATCAACACCGAAAAGCCTTATCAGGTCATCCGCATAAATCACATTTCCGCGGGACTTGCTCATCTTTTCCCCACCCTGCAGAAGCCACGGATGTCCGAACACCTGCTTGGGCAGGGGAAGATCCAGGCTCATCAGAAAGATCGGCCAATATATGGTGTGGAATCTGATTATGTCTTTTCCGATAAGATGAAGATCCGCAGGCCACAGCCGGTTAAACTGTTCCGTTGAGTCTCCGTCGGCATCATAGCCTATTCCGGTTATATAGTTCGAAAGGGCATCAAGCCAGACATAAACAACATGTTTATCATCAAAATCCACGGGAATGCCCCATTTGAAAGATGTACGGCTGACGCACAGATCCTGAAGACCCGGAAGAAGAAAATTGTTCATCATCTCGTTCTTACGTGAAACCGGCTGTATAAATTCAGGATGTGTATTAATGTAATCTATCAGTCTGTCAGCATACTTGCTCATCTTGAAAAAGTAAGCCTCTTCCTTTGCGGGTTTTACTTCTCTTCCGCAATCGGGGCACTTGCCGTCCACAAGCTGGCTCTGTGTCCAGAATGATTCACAGGGGGTACAGTACATCCCTTCATAGGAGCCTTTATATATGTCACCCTTTTCATACATTTTCTTAAATATCTTCTGGATCTGCTTTTCGTGATCCGCATCGGTCGTTCTGATAAACCTGTCATAACCGACATTCAGACTGTCGCATATGTCTTTAATCTGTCCGGCAACCCTGTCTACAAACTCTTTGGGAGTTATTCCTGCTGCATCAGCCTTTTCTTCAATCTTCTGGCCGTGCTCGTCCGTTCCTGTCTGAAACCAGACATCTTTCCCCTCAAGTTTTTTGAATCTGGCTATGGCATCTGCCATAACTATTTCATAGCTGTTGCCTATGTGGGGTTTCCCCGAAGTATATGCTATGGCGGTTGTTAAATAATACTTTTCTTTTTCCATTATATCAGCTCCTTATATATATCTCTTTTTGAAACACCTCTGTCCGCCGCTACTTTTTTCATTGCCTCCATACGGTCATAACCTTGCGCTTCATACATTGCCATATGTTCATTAATATCCATCCGGCTCCATTCCCGCTCTTTTTCTTCTTTAATTGTTTTTCGCGGTTTTCCTTCAAGTATCAGGACATATTCGCCTTTCGGTTCATTCTCGTTATAATATCCTATCGCCTCATAAAGGCGCATTCGCTTAACTTCCTCAAACTTTTTTGTCAGTTCCCTGCAGATCGCGATCATCCTGTCTCCAAGATTCTCATACAGCTCGGCAAGGGTGTTCTTCAGATGGTGCGGTGCCTCATACAGTATTATAGTTCTGGTCTCATTAACCAGATCGCCGTAAACTTCCCGCCTTGATTTTTTATCAGACGGAAGAAATCCTTCAAATACAAAGCGCCTGGAGGCTATTCCCGACAATGAAAGTGCCGTAACAAGAGCACAGGGGCCCGGAAGTGATGTTACCCTTATCCCTTCTTCATGACACATATCGGTAAGAACCTCTCCGGGATCCGAAATCGAAGGGGTTCCGGCATCGGTCACAAGAGCAACCGACTGCCCGCTTTTCATCTTATCTACTAATTCCTTTGCTTTATCGTATTTATTATATTCGTGATAGCTCGTCAAAGGTACCTTAATATCAAAATGGTTGAGAAGCCGGATACTGTTTCTTGTATCTTCCGCCGCTATCAGATCTACACTTCTGAGTGTTTCAAGAACTCTTTCCGTGATATCCGACAGGTTTCCTATCGGAGTAGCGCACAGATAAAGCATACCCTGATTTTTATTCTCTTCCATGTTCAGTACCCGTATATGTCATATATTTCCTTCGTATAACAGTTTGGTGACTCATACACTATAAGCGGACGTTCAACAGTAAGCCTACGCCTGCCTCCAAGTCCTGCTTCTATCAGAACCATGTTTGGTTCCCTGTTGACATACGGATGAACCAGTTTCATTCTCTTAGGTTCTAACTTATATTTGGTAAGTGTCTCAAATATTTCCGTAAGTCTAAACGGTCTGTGGATCAGAAACAATCTTCCTCCGGGCTTGAGCATTCTCGAAGTCACCCTTGCAACATCATCGAAATTGCATAATATCTCGTGTCTTGCTATAGCTTTCGGCGAATCGGGATTTTTGATCCCGTGATTGTCGATCATATATGGCGGGTTACATGTTACGGCATCAAATACTGCTGGCTGATAGTATTCTTCGGCGTTTTTAATGTCCGCACACAGTATATTGATACGGTCACTTAAATCATTGGCTTCGACACTTCTTTTTGCAAGCTCCGCTATATCTCGCTGTATCTCAATACCCACTATTCTCTCGGCTCTTGATTTTGCAGCCAGAAGTATCGGTATGATCCCGTTTCCGGTACACAGGTCCAGGACTTTGTCTCCCGGTCTGATTGATGCGTATCCGGACAACAATACAGCATCCATTCCGAAACAGAATTTATCGGTATTCTGGATTATCTTGAATCCGCAACGTTCGAGATCATCGACTCTCTCGCCTTCATTTAATTCAATCGTCGTCCAGTTTGGATTTGCCATCTTTTTGTTCTAATCTTTCAAGCTCTTCAAGTTCAAGCTCTTCTTCAATCTCCTCGTGAGATTTTTTGTTCCTGTTGTCCTTATTCTTCCCGCGTTTTTGTCCTTTATCGGTCTTATCATCCTGCGACTTTTTGTGACGCGGTTTGAACTTCAGTTCCGAAACGGCATATTCCCTCAGTTCCTTCTCATCGTCGATCTCAACAACCACTTTGACAAGCTGTTTCAAGACATTGGTATCCCTGACTTCTCCCTTTAATCCGTCCGGAGTTGTTACCATATCGCCTACCCTCGGAAGCTTCGCATTTAGCTCTTCATATACCTCCGCCTCATTCTGAAGACAGCACATAAGGCGGCCGCATATTCCGGATATCTTTGTAGGGTTAAGAGACAGGCTCTGCTCTTTGGCCATTTTGATCGATACCGGAGCAAAATCCGACAGATAAGTATGGCAGCACAATGGCCTGCCGCATATTCCCATTCCGCCAAGTATCTTGGTTTCGTCCCTGACGCCTACCTGCCGCAATTCGATCCTTGTACGAAATACTCCCGCAAGATCCTTTACAAGTTCACGAAAATCCACTCTTCCGTCCGCGGTAAAATAAAACAATACCTTATTATTGTCAAATGTATACTCGGCGTTGATCAGTTTCATCTCAAGACCGTGCTTTAATATTTTTTCCTGGCATATCTTATATGCATCTTTTTCTTTCTCACGGTTTCTCTTCTCACGCTCATCATCATCACCGGTCGCTTTTCTGATAACGTTCTTAAGAGGCTGGGTGATCTTGTCATCATCAACTTCCATATTCGGAAGCACAACAGTCCCGTATTCCACGCCCCTGGCTGTTTCGACTATAACGTGATCTGCTCTTTTGAACTCTATATCCTTTGGTCCGAAATAATATATCTTTCCGGCAGTTCTGAATCGGACTCCAATTACTTTTGTCATTCTAACTCTCCTTTATCGTAAGCAGCATAAGTTCCATTGCCAGTTCAAAATTAACGTTTGCTTTGATTCTTTCTTTTGTTTTGTTGAGGATCTGAAGTATTTTCTCGATCCCCTCATATGTATCTTCCGCGGCTTCCCTAAAAATGCTCTCCTTCTCATCGGCAAAAACGATTGCATCCGCATCCATAGTGGCTTTATAGAGCAATACATCCCTGTACCATATCATCATTATATCAAGGAAATCACTTACATTTATTTTATACTCTTCAAGAGTCTTAAGAGTTTTGATTATATCGGAAGTATCCATCTTTTTGATAAACTTCAAAACTCGTACCGCTTCTTCTTTAATCTTTTCAAAATCTTCACTTATGGCAAGACTTCGGGCCTTTCCGATATTTCCCCTCGCAAATGCCGTACAGATATCGGCTCTGTAATCCGGAATCCCGACTTTTGTCATAAGGTATTGTTTGACGGTTTTGTCCTCAACCGGTCTCATATCAAGCTGAACGCACCTTGAAATGACAGTTGAAAGCATTGCGGTTTTGGATGTTGTAAGAAGGATTATGACAACATATTCCGGTGGCTCCTCCAGAGTTTTAAGAAGAGCATTCTGTGCCTGAGGAGTCATCTTCTCGGCTTCATTCATGATGTATATTTTCCACCTGCTCTGATAAGGCTTGATCTGCGCATCGGAAACGATCTGCTCTCTGACATCATCAACGGAGACCGTTCCCGGCTTGTCATGGGTAACTGTAATGATATCCGGATGGTTCCCTGTAGATGCCTGAATACAGGATTTACATTTTCCGCATGGGTTGATACCATCTACGGGATCATCACATACGAGCGCATTGGCAAATATTCTGGCTATAAATTCCTTCCCCTGCATGCGCTCTCCGGTTATCAGATAAGCCTGGCTGATCTTTCCCGAAGAAATGGACATACGAAGATGTTCTTTAATATGCTCTTGTCCGATAATACTGTCAAAATTATCACTCATATATATTTACCGTCAGGTCAGTATGTCCAGTAAGAGTCCGCGAATCTCACCGACTTTGGCCAAAATCGCAAGATGATCTTTTTCATCCTTCATCAGTTCCTGGGCAAGCTCATCAAGAGTCTCATCAACACGCCTTATAATACCGTATACCCTGTGCCTTCCTTTTCTGTCGAGAAAATTCTCACGGGAAAACTTATGCGATCTGTTTACGATCTCATTCAGGAATTCCTTGATCAGGGTCCGGTATCTCTTCATATCCGCAACATCCATATGCTTCGTGATCTTCTTGCCCTGCATGGTGATATCCTCGTACATCAGTCCGAGTCTTTCCTGTAGCCCTTCCTCTTCGATCGCACTCATAAGCGTGAAACGAAAGGCCTCATCCGTCGGCGCATTTGTTTGGTTTGTATCCGCAACCTGTGCAGGCTGCATTACCTGATTGACTTTAATATCCATGCTTTAATCCTCTTGGCGCAGGCATCAAGATCATCGTTCTCAAATCTTACATCGTCTGTTATGCCGAGTTCCCTTATTCGTTCTTCGCTAAAATCATTGGCATCGGACAAAAATCTCCTGCACATTTCAGCGTATCTTCCGTTCTCGGGAAGTCTCTCCCGCGAAAGAGCACGAAAAAGTCGTTCTCCATCATCAAGTTCTATATATATCGGCAAAACCTTTTCTTTTCCGTAATATTTCCTTGTTCCCGCAAATGACTCCAAAACACCTATCGCAAGATAATTATTGTTCTCAATATCAAGATTTCCGTCATCGGCAGTAAAATAATACCAGTCACCGTGAACGGTATGATATACCTGTTCCTCTATGATTTTCCCGGACCTTTTGTAATCGGAATATCCGTTAAAATCCACAAAATGGTAGCTTTTACCGTCCCTTTCTCCATCTCTTATCGGCCTGGTCGTATAACGTATTACCGGATGCAGGGCAAGTTCCTCATCCTTTATAATTATATTGTATAAACTGTCCTTGCCTGCACAGCTTTTGCCGATCAGGTAGAAGATTTTTCCCATAATACCGATATTTCTCCGTCTGTTAATCCTATTACTTCAAGACCGTTTTCTGCTGCGTCCATGATTTTATCCACCGTCTCCGAAGTAATCTCTTCTCCAGGGATCAGTTCCGGTATTCCCGGCGGATAAACCGAAACAAAACCTGCGGCAATTCTTCCTATTGCGGACCGGGCAGGAACAGATTCGGCTTGCGAGAACATCGCCTCTTTCATATTGCCGCATAAATAGCCGGCAGTTCTGCCTGTATTAATTTCCTTACATTTGAATGTACCGTTTCCGCATGCGGGATCTATCGTTTTGTCAATACTACTTAATGCCTCATAGAGCCTGTTAAATGCTTCGTCGGAATCTGCAATGCTTGTCATCAGTATTACATATTCCTTCGTTGCCATTTCGGCGCATATATTATAATTCTCATATAATAAACGGCCTATCATGCCCCCTGTGTAAGAGGATGTCCGATCCCGTACAACTATCTTTCCCCTGTCATGATCCCATGACCCGCTCACAGATAATCTGTTTTTTGTTAAAACCGTCAGGTTATTGAATTTCTCCGCTTTGGAATAAAAATCATCCAGCCGGACTTTGTATGCATCAAAGAGTTCTTCTCTATGACGTTCAAGTAACGCCGTCATGGAATCTATCGATGCCATAAGAACATATGACGGGCTCGATGTCATAAAGACCGGAAGCATCTTACGGATCCTGTCTTTTGACGGGCAGTTTCTGCTGATATGGATCAATGCGGTCTGTGTCATGGATGGAAGCGTTTTGTGTACACTCGTTACAACAACGTCCGCTCCCTCTATAACAGGACTTTGCGGAAAGCCTTCACTTAATCCGAAATGAGCCCCATGTGCAGCATCTACAATAAGAGTTGCCCCTCTTTTGTGACACTGTTCCGCTATTTGTGCCACATCGCTCGTGACCCCTTCATATGTAGGGCTCGTGATCACTACGGCCACCCGCCCTCTGTTGCTTACTGTCTCCTCCAATGCTTCGGCAACCTGATTGGGAGTTATTCCCCCGAAAATCCCAAAGCGCTCTTCCTCTTCGGGAATGATGATATAAGGTTCTGCCCCGCAAAGCATTACCGCATTATAGACGGATCTGTGACAGTTCCTTGCAATTATGATCCTGTCCCCGGCCTTTACCGTTCCGAATACGGCGGCAAGTATTCCCCCTGTTGATCCGTTTACAAGAAAGTGTGTTTCATCAGCTCCAAACAATAAAGCACATCTTTCTTCAGCTTCCTTAATTATTCCGTGCGCATCGTGCAGATTATCGAAGCCCTCAGTCTCGGTAATATCTATTCCGTATATGCTCAAAAGCAGATCGTCGTCCGCAATGCTTCGTTTATGACCCGGCATATGAAAAGGGTACAGTTTACTGTCTCTGTTTTCCTTTAAAGCCTCAATCAGCTGCATCTGCTGTCTCTTCCGGTATCTCCACTGTATCTACAGTCGTATTCTCTGCTGTCTCTTCCGGTGTTTCAACATCCTCTTTGAATTCCGGAACGGTATATGTCTCGTCGATTACTTCAGCCTGTTGAACAACTTCTTCGGCCTTTACTTCGGGTTCTTCCGCAGGTTTATCGATACTTTCTTCAGTCACATACTTTCCGGACTTGAATATTTTAACCTTTCTGTTAAATACAATATGAGTAAGCACATCTGTGATTCCGGCTATTATAAGGGAAATACCTATAAACAGAAACAGGGTTCTTTGATCCTGAGGTGTCAGATATACGGAAACAGCACCGGCGGCAATGCACATAAGAGCGAAGATCATGACTACAAGCCACATTTCCGTGACCTTTTTCATTTTCCTGTCAATTCTTTTCATGTCTATTGAATGCTGAAGCTTGACTACCCCGTTTGCAAACAGAAATGCTCCCGCAATGATCGGGAAATAAGCTCCTACGGCATCCTGCTTTGTGAAAAACAAAAGCGCTCCGAATAAAAGCATTACCCCATAAACAAGATCAAGACGATAATAACCTGTTGAAACATCCTTGATGCAGTATGACAAAATGCAGATCACTCCCGCTATAGCAAATACACACGCAAAAAGCTTGCAAATGAAAGCAATTTCTATTCCCTTGTAAGCAATCAGAACAGCTCCGACGAGAACAAACAAAAGGGAGATCAGATAGTGGTGCCATTTTAACTGGTTTTCTTTCTGCTCTTTTTGTTCTTCTTCTAATGCCTTTTCAATCTTCTTTTTGGAATCAAACATAAGCTACCTCCTTTGAATCTGCTGCCGTCAATATCCGGCAAAGTACTCGTCCGACATTTCTTCCCCTCTTATTACTCTCCCGTTTTCATCCAATGATTGTTTATAGTTATCAATAAGGTAATCATATTTCCCAAGATTAATGTTGATCACTTTGCTTATCCGGTCTTTGTCAAACAGCGGTCCTCTTGTGATCTCATCTATAATTTCATAGTATTCCCTTGCATCCTGATTTTTGATCGCACCGTATCCCCATCCGAATCTGACAAGGTTTAAATATCCGACCGGTGTATCACGCCACATATGACCTATTCGCCATCCGGGCTCATGAACAGCGGGAAGATGAGCAAGATACGGATCTCCGAGAGCGTACAGATCATTGAGATACAGATCATTATTATAGTATTTGACGATTCCCGGAACACTCTCCAGAATGGCTCCCGGCATATTGCTGTCCCGTACCTCCTTGACCCCGTCATCGTTCCATGTGTTTTGTATACACAGGTCTCCGGTGCGAATAAGCGAAACTACATTGTTAAAAAGACTGGATGTGTTAAAATATCCCGCCCTCTCATCAGAGATCGGTGATCCGATTGATCTTCCGAACAGGAACTGGTCAGAAAGCACATGTGATGTTCCGGTATATATAAGGGTAGCAATTATAAATCCCGTAAACATACGGTGCAGCGCCGCTCCGCGTCCAAGTTCACTGAATTCACGATTCTTTATATCAACATAGCAGATAAGCGATATGAAGAACAAAAGCGTAAAATGCCTTCCCATCATAAAATCACCGCCGATATACAGCAAATACAGTCCGTATAAGAATGGTCCGGCCATACAGGCAATATACTGTGATTTTTTAACGGAAAAGGCTGCTATCATAACAAACAGGGGAACGATCAGTATTATCGGATCGCATATCGCAGCATTCATATAATACCGTAACCCTCTTATGATATAATCCCTCAGCCCGATATTGGTTCCGAGCTTTGCATAGGCTGTGTTCGGGAACGGAAAGCCATAGTAAAACGTTGCAAAAAGCTCCCACAGTACAAAGGGAAGAAGCCCGATCACCCCTATTCCGACCGCTTTCGGAAACGAAACGCCCTCACGCTTTGTAAGATACACAAACAAAGCCATTGGAACAAATATAAGTACCGCATCCATTCTGGTCATTGCAATAAGCGCAACAAGAACCGCAAGAATAAGCATTTTCTTCGCGTTATATCTTTCGGAGGAAAAATACAGTTTCATAAAGCACGCTCCAAGCAGGAACAGCATGCTGTTTTCAAGACCGGATGTGGTATAGCTTACAAAGCTTGCCGAGCCTATCAATACAAGTAAACAGAATATGACCTGTTTTTTTGTTTTACAAAAGTTTCTGATAACGATCCCGAAGGCAACCGATGAGAAGACGATATTGATCAGAAGTGAAACAAAGAACATATCACGAATTATAAAATAGGCCGCTGCAATGACAAGAGTATATAACGGACAGGAAGAAGCCGTAGCCCTTTGTCCGATATTATATACAAATCCATTCCCGTCAACGAGATTCTTTGCCATGATATAGGCATGATAACTGTCATCACTCTGCCAGGCCAGCAATGTAATGATCACCGTAAAGATAAGAATTGCAAAAAACCTGTATCTGTTTAGTTCTTCACCAAAATAATCACGTATTCGATTCATCTATCCACCACAATTATTACTTTATACCAGCATTTTTCCCGCAAGATCCATAGCCAGTCTCATTACAACATCCGAATTAAAGTGCTGCCACTGTCCCCATCTGCCAAGTCCGATAATATTCCTTGTTGCGGTAAAATCAAGAAACTCTTTAACCTTTTCCTGCTTGCCTATCGTATTTAAAGGATAAGCATAATCATTGACAAAGTACGATTTTCCTTTCTTTTGTGCACCGGCTTCATCGTATCTTGCCAGATTGGTTTCGGTCCAGTAACCCTTTGATCCGGGGCAAAAATTATGTCTGACCAGAATTCTGTGATAACTCTTCCCGGGATCAGGATAATATATCCAGTGCGCTTTTGTATCAAGCATTTCGGGATCATACTCCGTTACTATCGAACTGTACTTTAGATCATACAGGTTCTTATATAGTTTGTCGGGAAGGCCTATATGCTTATCAACGCTATTCCAGGGGATCGTAACCACGATATTGTCTGCGCTGTATATTCCGTTTACAATCCTGTTTTCATAATCAATACTCGTAACTTTCTCATTATAACGGATATTCTCTCCCAGCGCCCCGGCCATGCGAAGAAACGCTTCTCCGTATCCGTATTTTTTCGGATACATAAACCGGGCATGACCGGGCTGTGTTCCGTATGCCTTTTTATTGACACAGGACATTTTTGTCTCTTCGTATGAAACATTGGGTAACTTCTCAAGCCAGTACGTTCCCAGACTGTCAAGATCTTCCCCGAACATTTTCCTGTTATAGGGAAGCATATAATCTTCTGCTATAGCTTTTCCGAGCTTCCATTCTATCCATTCGGTAAATCTTGCGGGCATGTCTTTGCCGGTATTGCACCCGGCGCATTCTATCGCGTCAAGATACCTCTTTTGTTTGTCCTCGGGAAGCTGCCATATATTAGCTTCGATCGGACTTCCGATAATATCTCCGTAAAGATCGATACGGGAATCTCTTTCATACCTGTCCCATTCATCTTCGGGAAGAAAGCGGAACATAAAAGAAGTAACCCCCGGATCTTTCACATCGAGAAAATGTCCGCCTCCTATGTCAAAGGGACTTCCGTCTACTTCCGTGCTCCTGCACAGACCTCCGGCTTCCGGGTTCCTTTCAAGAACAAGGAAATCCTTCTCCCCGTGTTCTAACAGCATATTGGCAAATGTCAGGCCGGCTGGTCCGGCTCCCAGTATCAGATATTTCATAGTCTTTACATTATACTTCACAAGTCATATTCACGCAATTAAACCTGATCTTTATCAAAGTGACTGTATTCTTCAATGATCCCCAATATGACCTGAGTGGCACGATCCATTCTTTCGACGGTTATATGTTCAAACGGCCCGTGGAAATTGAATCCTCCCGTTCCCAGATTCGGACACGGAAGTCCCATGTATGAAAGTCTTGCACCGTCGGTTCCGCCTCTTACCGGCACCGTAACCGGTGTCATTCCGGCTGATGTTACCGCTTTTTTTGCAGACTCTATAAGATGCATGTGAGGTGTGATTTTTTCAAGCATGTTGTAATAACTGTCGCTTATAGTAATGTGAACGGTTTCTTTTCCGTATTTTTCATTAATCTTTTTGGCACACGTTCTAAGATACTCTTTTCTATCCTCAAACTTTCCGCGGTCGTGATCTCTTACTATATAACGAAGATCGGCCGAACTACAGTCACCGGAAATATCCGTCAGATGATAGAATCCTTCATACCCTTCCGTATGTTCGGGTCTGTCATTTTCCGGGATCAGAGAGTGAAAATCATACGCAACATTTATCGCATTGATCATTACATTCTTGGCCGTTCCGGGATGCGTCGATAATCCGGTGATCCGGACTTTAACATCCGCGGCATTAAAGTTCTCGTACTCTATTTCGCATACGTCTCCTCCATCAACCGTATAAGCGAAATCTGCCCCAAACTTCCCGACATCAAAATTATCCGCCCCTTCTCCTATTTCTTCATCGGGAGTAAAGCAGAACGCAAGCGGACCGTGAGGGATATTCCCGTTTATAAGTCTCTCGATCGCTGTCATTATCTCTGATACACCGGACTTGTCGTCTGCCCCGAGAAGTGTTGTCCCGTCACTTGTGATAAGTGTTTCACCGACCAGACGCTTCAGATGGGGAAAATCAGAGGATTTCATGATTTTTCCATCCGGATAAATGATATCTCCTCCATCATAATTCCTGTGAATTACCGGATTAACATTACACCCGCTGTAAGCCGGAGCCGTGTCCATATGTGCTATAAATCCAAGAGTGATACGATCTTCATATCCTTCTGTCGGCGGAATATGAGCCATAAGATAGCACTTATCATCAAGTGCTGCATCAACCCCCATGTTTTTCAGTTCCGCCAAAAGCTTTTTTGCAAGATCAAATTCTCCGTCAAAGCTCGGATGATGTCCGGTTGACTCGTCCGATTGGGTATTGATTTTGACGTATTCAAGAAAACGTTCGTATGGTTTCATTAATATTAGTTCCCCCTATCTGCATATTTCAAGGTGTGTCGCCCCCCCTATCTACATTTTTCAAGGTGTGTCGCCCATTTGGATTCGGCTTCGCCGAATTGGGGCTCCACGTGTAGACAGGGTCCCACCGTTTCACGGTTCCCCCTATCTACATCTTCCATCTATCCGGGTGATCAAGCGGAAGAAGTTCGATACCGTATCCTTCCATCTGCGGAAAATCCTTTATCATTTGTTCTTCATCATAGTGTTCATCTTCAAAGTCTTCTTCATCATAGTACTCCTCCGGTACCTGTCCGGAAGCATCTGCGCTTCTCTTTTGAAGTTCTTTATAGATGGGCTGGGTATACATATCCCTTGGGTTTAAATGCTCGCCCGGATTTCTTCTACGTTTGTTTTCGCTTCTTTTTCTGTAATTATATCTCTTATTTTCACTTCTCTTTTTATACCGTTTTCTTTTTTTCATTTTTGCTCTTTGCGCACTTTTAATGAATCTCATAAACAGTGCTATAAACAAAATGATAAAGAAAAGTATTCCGACTATCATGAATAATTTCTTAACAACGTCGGACACAGTGACAAATACTGTTTTGTGATTCGGAACATATGTCACGGGCTGTTCCTCTGTCCCGTCGGTTATTATATTGGCAAATTCAAACAGTTTTCTGTCATTTGTAGCATAATCAAGAGTAGTTCCTCCCACTCTGTTGTCTCCGATATAGTAATCAAGTCTGGCAACAGCACCATCGATTCCGGTATCATAATTTACCGTTACCGTCGGTTCCTCAAAATCCATACCTTTCGGTATAACTATACTTCCCGCCTTGTTAAGCGAGAGTATATCCTTTGAGCTTCCCATTATATCAAGCTTTGTATTAAAAAAATTGGAACTTCTGATATTGTATCTTGTTTCGTTTTCAGCGACATTTACCTTTTGAAAGCTTGCAAACCCATAATCCAAAAGGTCTTTTGTGTCCGTAAACTGATACGGACTTTCATCTTTCATAACAACGCATATAAGCTTCATTCCGTCACGCTGGGCACAAGTTACCAGGGTTTGTCTTGCGTCGGTCGTAAAACCTGTCTTTCCCCCGACTATCCCGTCGTAAGCATATTTTCCCCCCTGTATCATTTTATGGTGATTTTCCTGAGGGCGTTCTTCATCGGTTTTGTTTGTTGAAGGGATAACGTACCTGGCCGTACCGGAAATCATACACAATGTTTCATTTGAAAAGAACTCTCGCGCTATGGTCGCAAGGTCAAGTGCACTGACATAGTGGTCAGGATCCGGAAGACCGCTGGCATTCACGAAATGCGTGTTTGTACATCCGAGTTCTTTTGCTTTTTCATTCATCATTCCGACAAATGATTCAAGATCTCCTCCTACATGCTCTGCAAGTCCGTAAGCAACTTCATTTGCCGAACCGAGAAGCAGACCGTACAGACACTGTTCAACCGTCAGTTGTTCTCCCTTCATGATACCTATTCGTGAAGAACCCCATTCGGTATTATCAATTGCTTCATCCGAGAAAGTAACAACTTCGTCCATCTGACAGTTCTCAACAACAAGCAGCGCTGTCATCAGTTTTGTTGTACTGGCAGGATATAGAGGCTCGTTAATATTTTTGGCATAAAGTACCGCCCCTGTATCAACCTCCATCAGTATTGCCGATTCGGAGCCATTTTCAGGTCCTTTGGGCCAGCCGCCAATGGTATTGGTATCTATAGGCAGTGATTTTCTTGCTTCCCATTGTGTAACATATTCCTCACTCGGAACCGTATCAACGCCATAAACTTCTAACACCGGCAATGTAACTGCGGTTGTAAATACAAGAAATATTGCGATTAATTTGTATATGAATCTGTTTTTATGCATACAGAGTAATTTTACCACAATCAATATATGACTGCGAGAAAATATCTGTGTCAGATAAATGCCTAACAAATTTTAAACTATATGTATTCCAACAAAATGAACATCTATTTTATCGAGATCATTTCAATTAAAAAGCAGATCGAACCTCCAGGTTCGCATTATCCGCTTCGTAAATGCAAAACACCCGGGATATCCCGGGTGTTTGAAATTTAACGTCCGCGAGAGGATTCGAACCTCCGACCCCTCGCTTAGGAGGCGAGTGCTCTATCCAGCTGAGCTACGTGGACAACTATAAACAACTTATATAATATATCAAATAAACCCTGATTTTACAACCTTATCTCACCCTGAAGCCAAATATTTCCACGAAATCTTCTGCCTATCTGGGGTTCTCCCAAAAGGTCTTTTTCATTTATACATACTGTAAGCGGAAGTCCGTTACAGTTAAGAACAAATGAGTAAACCCGCTCTGAAGAAAGAGAATTAGTTTCAAGCCTGTAATCAACTATCTCGCCCAGTATTGAATAATGATCACACTCCACACCGTTTGGCATAAAATAAGTATCAACCAAAGAGAATACATCCTCTTTTGTTATTCTTTTTGAAACCGCACTGTATGTATCAATATCTTCAAGAGTCAGCTGTTCGATAGCCTCTTCATCACCGTTTTTGGCAGCTATGATCCTTTTGTTTCTGTCAGCTGATGCCTTTTGAAGGAGCTCTCTTTGTTTTGGATCTTTCTTGATCGGAAGCATAACCGTCCCCCCGAGCGACAGACCGGACAGGTATGTTGAGGCTTTGATGCGATCATACTCGTCTTCTCTTGCCTGTTTCATAATGCTCATTCCGTTTTGAACATAATAAATAAGGGTTGTCCCGAGACGATAATCTTCGCATATTGCAGCAAACGACTCTTTATCAGAATGCCTCTCAACGCTTAATTCTTCCGTTGTTGATACTTCATCTCCCTGAGCAAAAGGATAATAAAAATCAAGTGTTAAATTATCGGTATCATCATATTCACCCCTGAGAGTGATGCCGCATGTAGGACAGTAGTATTTGGTATATTCTACCAATATACTATCCCTTCCCGTCTCAATAAATTCTTTTCTGTTAGGATTGATGATCACATCATTGAGAAGGTTTCTTATCTGTTTTTTATTTTCAATATTGGAAAATCCAACAGCACGTAAATACTGGTGCATTAGCTCTCCTTAACATATTCGATTGATATATCATCATTTTCAAGAAGATCTATCAATTTTTCTTCTTTGTATTCCATTCCGTTCCGGTCTTTTATCAGTCTGATCTTGGGTCTGTCGGTAAAATGCTCGTTTTGCTCTATTACAACCGCTTCATCACCCGAATTTGTAATAACGGTCGTTCCAACAGGATATGTTGCAATAAACTCAAGAAAATAGTCAACTATTCTTCCCTCAAACAGAATATCCCTTCCGTTTCTAATATATTCAAGTGCCTGACGGACGTTTCCCCTTTTTACACCTATACCGCACAGAATATCATCAAAGGCATCCGCTATGGCAACTATTCTGACACTTATAGGCATAACTATCTGTTTAAACGGATATCCGCTGCGGTCAAGTCTTTCATGATGGTACAGAATTATCTTTTTGGACTCATTGCTCATCCAGGTTTCTTTTTCTACAGAAGAAAAACCATATAATGTATGTTTTCTGAATTCAAACAATGATTCCGGATCAAATTCCTCATTAACATCCACATCCTGATAAGGAACTGAAAGATAACGCAGCCCCATATCATGAAGCAGACTTCCCACTCCGATATCATATACTTCCCATCTTGAAAGATTCATTTTGAGTCCGGTAAGTATAGATAAAGACGCTACCATAATACTGTGATCATAGAGGTCCCCGTTTCTCTCACGAATATCATAAACTCTGTCTACGATCTCTTCCCTGGAGAACATATCATCAACAATTTCATTTGCGGCTTCGGCTATCTCTTCTATGCCGCTGTCATTGGTTATATACTTCTCCATGACATTTTGCATTTTCCTGGAGCAGTCCGATCTGATCTGTTCTTTTATTATCTGCTTTTCTTTCGGGGATAAAGCTGTAGGCTCAAAGATAACTACTTCTTTGATGTCCGAAGAAACAAGAGTCTCTATATGTTTCATATACAGACAGGTTCCTTCATAGTATAAAGTTTGATTATCCGAGAGTTTAACCGGTTTTGCCAGATATTCTCCGCCTGTAAGTTCGTTAACGGAAACTGTTTTCATTAATCTACTACCTGATTCTTTATAATTTTACTCTAATCATATACATACGGTTCTGCGGAGAGTGCCAGTGTTAGTGCCTTCTTCTCTTCATCTCCAAGAGAAATAGCACATTCCCCGTTTACTATTTCTTTTGTATATACATAGCATCCTTCGCTTGAATGAATGGAATTAATGATAAATCCCGTTGCACTGTCATTTAAAAGGGCAATGGAGAATGAGAGTTTTCCTCCCATTTCTTTAAAAGCATCATACTTGACTATTCCAACTCTTTGGTAACATTCGCTCAGATTTTCAATAATTTTCTTTATATCTTTCCTGTTCTTTTCGGTAGATGACTTAAGCGTAGAAATGTCATTAAACAATGCTCCGATCTCTTCTTCCAGACTCTCTGCCTTCTTCCCTTTCATAAACATCTGATAACTGACATTTAGCTGATTATATCTTATCAACAGGAAAATCAATAAGACTAACAATATTATCGTTAATACAAACAGAATTATAATTAAAACTCCGGGATCGGATATTCCAAAACTGTCCAGTATTGTGCTATTCATTCATATTCCTCTCTGTATCAAATACTCTCTTTTGTTTATCCAAGCAAAAGATCCATTATTTTTTGAAGGTCATCCTGATTATAAAAATCTATCTCTATTTTACCCATCTTGTCACCTTTTGCAACTATTGTGACTTTTGTTCCGATGTTTGCTTTCAGTTTCTCTTCTATATCATGGTATAATGCTTCCTGTTTTTCATTTTTCTTTTTTTCGATCTTTGGTTTATTCTTTGCCTTTACTATTTTTTCAATATCCCTGACTGAAAGCTTTTCATCCATTACACGCTGCGCTAAATCATATTGCTCTTCCGGATTATCAATTGCAAGAAGAGCACGGGCATGTCCGGCGGATATCAGATCTTCTACTACCATATCCTGAACACTTTCTGCTAACTTTAACAGCCTCATGGAATTGGTTATGGCAGTTCTGCTCTTTGATACTCTTTCCGCAAGTTCATCCTGCTTAAGGTTGTATTCTTCAATGAGACTTTTGTAAGCCATAGCCTCTTCAATAGGATTAAGGTCTGTTCTCTGAATATTCTCTATTAATGATATTTCAGCAATCTCTTTTTCGGTATAATCCCTTATAATAACAGGAACTTCTTTGAGACCTGCCATTTTGGCAGCTCTCCATCTTCTCTCTCCTGCTACGATCTCATAATAGTCTTTCCTGTCAACAACAAGAATAGGGAATAAAACTCCATGAATTTTAATCGAGTCTGATAATTCCTGAAGAGCATCTTCATCAAATTTTTTTCTGGGCTGATTTCTGTTTGGTTCTACTTTTGTAATTTTAACATACTGATCAGGTTTAGCCGCTTTAACACTATCTGATGAAGAGGGTTTGTCACTTACAACAACTCCTTTTGGAATAAGTGTATCAAGTCCTTTTCCAAGTCCTTTTTTAACTGCCATTGCTCTCTCCTTCGTATCAATTATTTATTCTTTTTAATTAACTCTTTTGCAAGATTGATATAACTCTTCGCTCCAATAGATCTGGAATCATATTCCGTGATAGGCATGCCATGGCTAGGCGCTTCAGCTAATCTGATATTTCTCGGAATAACTGTTTCAAAAACATATTGAGCCAAATTCTCTTTAACGTTATTCACTACCTGTTGAGAAAGGTTTGTCCTGGAATCAAACATAGTAAATACAACACCTTCTATGTTTAATGTCGGATTCAGTCTTTCCCTTACAAGATTGATCGTATATATCAACTGGCTGATTCCTTCAAGAGCATAATACTCGCATTGAATAGGTACAAGTACAGTTGATGAAGCAACCATAGCGTTAACAGTTAAGGTATTAAGAGATGGTGGACAATCAATCAAAATATAATCATATTCATTAATTATCCAGTCTATTTCATCTTTAAGAATAAATTCTTTCTTCTCTTTTCCAATCAGCTCAATATCTGCTCCGGCAAGATTAACATTAGATGGAATAATATCCATATTCTTCCTGACGTCTTTGATGATACAGTCCTTTACTGAACAATCACCAAGCATCAGCTCATATACCGTATTTTCTATTTCATTTTTATCAATTCCGTAACCGCTTGTTGCATTTCCCTGAGGATCACAGTCAATCAGAAGAACCTTTTTTCCTTGCATCGCAAGCGCCGCTGACAAATTAATTGCTGTAGTTGTTTTTCCTACCCCGCCTTTTTGGTTTGCTATGGATATAATCTTTCCCATCGTTCCACCTTTCTCAATTCTTACCACTTTCTATTCTATATTGGATTTGATTATCTCACAGACAAATTTCTTTTTCAATTAAGACATTTTATTCTTTTTATTTCGTTTTTTGTATAATTTTATGTTTCACGATACTATGTTCTAGATATGGACAATAATTGTTTCACGTGAAACATCATCTAGTGGTCGGAGAAAAATGATGAAAATGTTTCACGTGAAACATAATTATTTTCCGTAAGCTCTGATAAGTTCTTTAAGATCATCAACAATATTCTTAATTTCCAATTTTGCTCTGATACCATCATTATTTATTATCTTACCGCAAAACTCTACTTTATGACATACACGTTCAACTTCATCAACAGGAACACCGTTAACATTAGAAGAAGTATTCACCTCATGATCATTATCAACGACATCTTCAAACTTCAGATCAGAATCATCATTATGATCTTTGAACAGATCCGAAACCGGATTATCTTCGTCATTATCAAATACGCTTTCTTCATTTTCAGTAACCTCATCGAGAAAGGCAAAAGGATTCTTGCTCATAATGACAGTCGAACTGTCTTCTGAAGACTCTTCTTTCAGATCTCCTCTTAACAGTGCAAGTACTTTTCCGATCATCTCGGTCTTACCGGAGTAATATTTTAACTGCTTATCAGCATCTCTCTTTTCTCTCTCGAGCTGCTTCTTTTCATCTTCCAAAGCAGCAATTTTTTCGGATGTACCGGTCGAAACATTTCTTGGAGAAAATACACGAAAATCAACATCTTCATTTCTTCTGAATGTAGAGATCTGTTGATCCAACTCATCAATTCTTATTGCATGATCATTTGAAACTTCAGATAATTTTGATTCCTCAGAAGAAAACTCTTGTTCCAGTTTAATCAAAATATCACATGCTTCAATAATATCCTTACTAGTCATAGTAAACCTCCAAAAAGACTACAATGGTTTCTTAGAAGGAATCCCGGCTTTTCTTGGATAAGCATCCGGTGTCCTATTGATCTTATCAACACAAACAAAAGATCTCTCGTATTCCGTGCCGGGAATACTAAATCTATAAACATTACCGATTCTGCCACCGAGAATACCAATAGCATTTGATGATTCATTCAATTCATTATCAATATCCCCACTTTTATAAGAAATAAAATGTCCGCCGGTTCTTATAAAAGGTAAACAGTATTCCGAAAGAGTATTGAGTCCTGCTACAGCTCTTGAAGTGACATAATCAAACTTTTCTCTGTAATCAGGATCACGAGCAAGATCTTCCGCACGACCATGAACTGAATTAATTCCGGAAAGGTCAAGATCATTAATAACCTCATTAAGGAAACCAATCCGTTTGTTAAGCGAATCCAGAAGAACAACATTACAGGAATTGCACATAATCTTTAACGGGATTCCGGGGAATCCTGCTCCGGATCCAACATCAAGTAAAGTACATCCTGTAAGATCTACATACTTTAAAAGTGCAACACTATCAGCAAAATGTTTAATAAGAACATCTTCTTTTTCCGTAACAGATGTCAGATTAAATCTGTTATTCCAATAAATAAGAAGGTCATAGTACCTGTCGAATAATTCAATCTGATTATTACTGATCTCAATATTTAATTCTGACAAACACTTAATTAATGTGTCCATACCAAAATATTACTTTCTGCTTTCAAGATAAACTACAAGAACAGATATATCTGCAGGACTGACTCCGGAAATTCTCGAAGCATGACCTATTGAAACAGGTTTATATTTATCCAGCTTAGAAGCCGCTTCAAGTCTTAATCCTTTAATACTTGAATAATCGATATCATCGGGTAACTTCTTTGCCTCAAGTTTTCTAAAAGCAGCAACCTGTTTTTTTTGTCTTTCAATGTATCCCTCATATTTGATATTAATATTAACCTGTTCCTTAACATCATTAGGAAGATCGGGTCTGTTTTCGTCAATAGGAGCTATCAGATCATAATCAAGTTCAGGTCTGCATATTAGTTCGGAAAGAGGACTACCGGATTTAAGCATCGAAGAATTCATTTTCTTCATAAAGCTTTGGACTTTAGAATTACTTCCAACATATGTAGTCTTTAATCTTTCAATTTCTTCATTTATAAGAGATTGCTTATTTAAGAGTTGCTGATATTGTTCTTCTGTAATAAGTCCAACGTCATAACCTTTTTTTCGAAGACGAAGATCTGCATTATCCTGACGAAGAAGCAATCTATACTCGGCACGACTGGTCATCATTCTGTATGGTTCATGATTTTCCTTAGTAACAAGATCATCTATAAGAACACCGATATAACCTTCCGATCTGTCAATAATAAGATAATCTTTATTCAGACAATACATGGCTGCATTAATTCCCGCAACAAGACCCTGTGCCGCAGCTTCTTCATAACCTGAACTTCCGTTAAACTGCCCGCCTGCAAACAAACCCTTTATCTTTTTAAATTCAAGAGAATGCTTTAACTGAATTGGATTGATACAATCATACTCGATGGCATATGCATTTCTGACTATCTTACAATTCTCAAGTCCGGGAACAGTTCTGTACATTTGAATCTGAACATCTTCAGGCATAGAAGAAGACATACCGGATATATACATCTCATTTGTAGACAGGCCTTCGGGCTCTACAAATAACTGATGCCTGTTCTTGTCGGAAAAACGAACAACCTTATCTTCAATAGAAGGACAATACCTTGGTCCGGTACCTTCAATGATACCGGCATATATAGGAGATCTGTCAAGATTATCTCTTATGATCTTATGTGTTTCTTCATTAGTATAGGTAAGATAGCAGCTGACCTGTTCTTTTGTTAAAGAGTCAGGATCAGTAGAAAATGAAAAAGGAATAACCTTATCGTCTCCTTTTTGTTCTTCCATTTTAGAAAAATCAATAGTCCTTTTGTCAATTCTGGCAGGAGTCCCTGTTTTGAATCTTTGCATTTCTATGCCGTTATCAATAAGACTTTGAGTTAAAAGATTGGCAGCCATCAAACCGTTAGGACCGGTATATGTAATGGCCTCACCGCACAAACACCTTGCAC
Organism: Lachnospiraceae bacterium UBA3762; assembly: GCA_002371615.1. Classification (GTDB taxonomy): domain Bacteria; phylum Bacillota; class Clostridia; order Lachnospirales; family Lachnospiraceae; genus UBA2868. Next base: position 72,071 of record DFGA01000054.1, read on the forward strand.
GAAGATAAGTACCGGTACATAAGACAACTGCTTTAGCATAATATGTACCGCCTGTATAGATCCTGACTCCTTTTATAATACCTTCTTCAACAATTAATTCACAGACTTCAGCCTGTTTGATAGTAAGATGTTCCTGATTTTCAAGAACCTGTCTCATAGATCTGGAATACTCGGATTTGTCGGCCTGTGCACGAAGTGAATGAACTGCTGGCCCCTTGGATACATTAAGCATTTTGGACTGAATATATGTCTTATCTATATTCTTTCCCATTTCTCCGCCCAATGCATCAACCTCTCTTACAAGATGACCTTTTGAACTGCCTCCTATATTCGGATTACAGGGCATAAGAGCAATAGAGTTAACACTAACGGTAAAAACAATTGTTTCAAGACCGAGTCTGGCACAGGCAAGAGCAGCTTCACACCCTGCATGCCCGGCACCGACTACAACAACATCATATTTTTCCGAAAAAGTTGAATTAATCATATTGACTCCATTAGTCAAAATTACTTTCCGATGCAAAATCTGTTAAAAATCTCATTTACAACATCATCATCCATCTGTTCACCTATTATCTGTCCCAGATAATCATAAGCAGCTGTAAGATCTATTGAATAAAAATCTTCACTCATCTTCTCAGTAATGCTTTTAGCAACACAAAGAAGAGAACTAATAGCATTGGATAAAGCTTCTTTTTGTCTCACATTAGAAATAAAGATCTCATCATTGTATTTAATAAAACCTTTTGAAAATACGTCGATAATGTATTTTTTCAAATCCTCTATACCTGTTTCATCTTTTGCAGAAACAGTAATGACCGGATTATTGGTATAACAAGCAATTTCATCTGGTCCGATAACACTTCCGAGATCACTCTTGTTTAAAAGGATAACACATTTCTTGTCATTCTTTTTGATAAACTCAAGTATATCCTCGTCTTCAGAAGATAAAACTTCGGAAGAATCAACAACCATAATTATAAAATCAGCATCTCTGGCATAATCCAAAGCTTTTTTTACACCTATCTGCTCAACAACATCATCGGATTCCCTTATTCCGGCTGTATCTACAATATTAAGAAGAACACCGTTAATATTAATTGTTTCTTCAATTGTATCTCTCGTAGTTCCGGCAATTTCCGTAACAATTGCTCTGTCACTTCCCGCAAGAATATTAAGAAGTGAGGATTTACCGACATTCGGTTTTCCAAGAATAACCGTTTTAACACCTTCGGATAACAGACGTCCATCATTGAAGCTGTCGGAAAGAATTTCAAGCTCTCTAAGTATATGTATTAATTTCTCAGATAATCTGTCAGGATAATCTGTCAGATCGAAATGCTCCGGATCATCCAGTGCAGATTCAATAAAAGCTGTTTCATAAAGGATCTTCTCCCTGATTCCGGTAATCTTTCTGTACAAAGATCCGTTTAACTGTTTTACCGAATTCTTAAGAGCAAGATCATTTTTGGAAGATATTACATCCATTACAGCTTCGGCTTCCGAGAGATCCATCTTTCCGTTAAGAAAAGCTCTCTTTGTAAACTCGCCGGGATCAGCACATCTTGCCCCTGAATCAATACAAAGTTCCAAGATCCGGTTCATAACAAGAATACCGCCGTGACACTGTATTTCCACAATGTTTTCACCGGTATAACTGTATGGACTTTTAAAAACAAGAAGAATTACCTCATCCAAAACATGGTCATTATCATATATATATCCGAAATAAGCTTTGTGATCTTCATATTCAGTTAACGGTTTATTATTTTTACGACGAAAAACAGAGGATGCAATAGAAAATGCATCCTCTCCGCTAACTCTTATTATTCCGATACCGGATGGTGTCATCCCCGTAGCAATTGCTGCTATAGTATCTGTATTCATATTATTTTACCGGTGTAATAATAACCTTTCTGTAAGGTTCTTCTCCTTCTGAATGAGTTGTAACATACTTATCATTTTGAAGAGCCGAATGAATAATACGTCTTTCATAAGGATTCATCGGTTCAAGTGATACCGGATTCTTTGTTCTTTTTGCTTTATAAGCAAGATTCTTGGCCAGATTTTCAAGAGTCTCTTTACGTCTTGATCTGTAGTTTTCCGTATCTATCTTTACTCTTATATATTCTTTTCTGCCCTTATTAACAACTATACTTGTAAGATATTGAAGAGAATCAAGAGTCTGTCCGCGTTTTCCGATCAGAACACCCATATCGGCACCTGAAAGTTCAATATTCATTTCATTATCTTTAGTATCGACATCGATAGAGACTTCCATATTCATAGCAGCAAAGACTTTCTCCAGGAATTCCTTAGGATCAGCGCCTACTGTAGATTCAGTAGCATCTTCCGATGATTTTACACTCTCCTCAATTTTATCTTCCTTCTTTTCTTCAGTCCTGCTTTCTTCCTTCGGAGCATTCGGATCAAATACTCTTGCTTTGATTACAGCAGGTTTTGCGGCAAATCCGAAAATCCCGGAGGTTCCTTTTTCTATAACCTCATATTCAAGACGCTCACTTGTAACAGTAAAATTCTTACAAGCTTCTGTTATCGCATCATCAACTGTTTTACCTGTAAATTCAACGTATTCCATATTAACCTCCGATTACTTGTTGTTCTTCTCATTATACTGTCTTACCATATTTGCTTTTGAGGCAAGACTACCGGGTTTAAATCCTTTATTATAATATTCTGTTGATTTCTTAACCGTCTCTTCTCTTTGTTTGTCATTAAGAGTATCTGTATGACTTTTTTCCGTAAGTGTTCTTGTTGAAATTCTTGCAGCAGAATTAAGTGCAGAACCTGTAACACCGCTCTTTTTCTCAATCTGCTTCTCAAATTTCTCGGTATTCTTTGCAACAATCGCATCGATATCTATTTTATCAATATGTTTATTAATAAATATCTGCTGAACACTTCTAATAACTGCACCGGCTATCCAATATATACCCATACCTATCGGAAGAGTAAATACAAAAACAAGAGACATAAGCGGCATCATAACATTCATTGATTTCATTGATGCAGCCATAGCATTAGCCTGTTCATTATTACCTGTCTGCTCGGCCTGCGGCATAAGCTTTGTATTTATCCACTGCGTAAGTGCTGACAGTATAGGAATAAGAAGGGCCCCGATTGCCAGTCCGATTGAACCTTTATTACTCCACCAGTCGGTAATATAATATTTCGGAGAATCAGCTATATTGAGTCCGAAAAAGTTGTTATACCTCATAACGGTTTCATAAGTGTTTCTGCAAAGGTCCGCTATATCGGGATACTTATCGGCAATATTTGACCATTCCGATGTTGAAGCTCTGTTTAACACATCTATAAATGTATTGATAATATAAGAATTATCTCCGCCAAGTTTAAAGGCTTCATTTTCAAACTGTTTGGAAAACTGGACAGCATTGGCAAAATTGTCTTTGTTACTGATAAAAGACAGTGCATTTGATTTTGTTATAAATTCACTGACAAAAGGAATGAATGCTTCTTTTACCGAATTAACATATGCCGGAACATTATAGATAACACGGTAAAGAGCAAATAAAATAGGCATCTGAATTATAAGCTGTACGCAACTTCCCGAAGGAGAAACACCATACTTTTTATATACAGCCTGGGTCTCTTCGTTCATTGCAGCCATAGATGCCTGATCTTTTTTGTTCTTATATTTTGCCTGAATAGCCTGAATCTCAGGATTCATTTTAGCAGAAAGCTTTGAAAACTTTTGCTGCTTTATAGTAAGAGGCGTAAGTAAAAGATAAATAACAATTGTAAACAGTATGATGGAAAGAGCAACATTCGGAATACCTATCTTATCAAGAACGATAAATATTCCATTCAGAAGAAGACCTAAAACTTTCGCAATAGGTCCCAATATTTTACCATCATACTGTGTTAAAATCACACTGTACAATATTAATTCCTCCTATAACAGGAACATCAGGGGACAGGATCGTAACCGCCTTTTGAAAAGGGATTACAACGTATGATCCTCCATATGGCTAGAAGACCTCCTTTGAAAGCACCATACTTTTCAACAGCTTCATAACCATACTCGGAACAGGATGGGAAATAAGGACACTTTGTTGTTTTTAAACAGGAAATATATTTCTGATAAAATCTTATACTGTAAAGTAAAAATCTCTTCATATATAAATATGTTATAAACAAACCTTATGTATTCTCATCAAATGCATTAAAGCACTGTCAATGTCTTTGTATCTGATATCCCTTGCGCCACTGCGCGCCAAGACTACAATGTCCAAACCACTATTGAACATTTTTTCGTGCAGCCTGTAACTTTCTTTGACACATCTTTTAAAATAGTGTCTGTAAACCGAGTTTCCCACTTTTTTACTGACGGAAACTCCCAATCTGTTATAATCACTTCCGTTTTCTGCGACATACACAACAAGATAACGATTGGCTTTTGAACGGCCGTTTTTATAAACTTTGGAAAAATCCGAATTTTTCTTCAATCCTTCGGTAAAAATCATCTGCCAAGCCTTAGAAAAAATAAGGCCACAATTCTATGTGGCCCTGATCTATCATGCTGATAATACTTTTCTTCCCTTTGCTCTTCTGCTCTTTAAAACTTTACGACCTCCGGGAGTACTCATTCTGCTTCTGAAGCCATGAACTTTTGATCTCTGTCTCTTTTTAGGCTGAAATGTCATTTTCATATCCGAAACACCTCCTTTTCATACAAAATAAAAGTATGTCTTTGGAAAACGTCAAGTCACATTTTATTAAAACAGTTCTTTATTGTCAAGCAAAAATACTTATAAAATCGGCATTTATTGTAATTTGGTATACATAATTTTCCACATTATGTGAATAAATAGTGGATAATTTATTTTATTTATGTGGATAACTTATAAATAACTTGTTTATAAAAATTCCGTATTTTGAGCAAATTTAAAAAAATAAGCATTTAAAGCAAAAAATATCAAAATACTAAATTTAGTGGATAATTACCCTAAATATGTTTGAAATACAGCCTATTTTGTAGTATGATATGCAGATAGGAGGGACCCGCTTGATGGATGCTGTAATGGAAGACCTTAAATCTAAATGGGATGAGATAAAAGAATCCATAAGAATAGAATATGAAATTCCCGATATTTCATATAAAACATGGATAGATCCTCTTAAACTCGGTGATATCAAAGATGATACCGTTTATATAGAAACTCCGAAAGAACTGGCTCAGTCTATATTTATTATAAATAAGAAGTTTTACACTCCGTTTAAAATATATATAAATGAAGCTCTCGGAAAAAGTTTTGAAGATCAGTATGAAATAGCTTTTGTTTCTGAAAGCGAAAAGAAAATAAATATCCCTGATCCCAATACTATAGATAAGAAAAGAAAATATGAAGAATCAAATCTGAATTCAAATTATACTTTCGAAACATTTGTTGTAGGAAGCAATAACAGGCTTGCACAGGCAAGTGCTATTGCAGTATCAGAAAATCCAGGTGAAATATATAATCCATTATTTATTTACGGAGGAGTCGGTCTCGGAAAAACTCATCTTATGCATGCGATCGGTCACTATATAATAGATCAGAATCCAAATGCAAATGTTTTATATGTTACAAGTGAAAACTTTACAAATGAAGTAATAGAAGCAGTAAGAACCGGTAACAATTCTCCGGAAAAAACAAAACAATTCAGGGACAAATACAGAAATATAGATGTTCTTCTTATAGATGATATACAGTTTATTATAGGTAAGCCTTCTACCCAGGAGGAGTTTTTCCATACATTTAATCATCTGTATGAACAGAAAAAGCAGATAGTCATTACTTCTGACAAACCTCCTAAAGACATGGATGTTCTTGAAGAAAGATTTAAATCAAGATTTGCCTGGGGACTTATTGCTGATATTCAGTTTCCTGATTTTGAAACAAGGATGGCAATTCTTCAGAAAAAAGTGGAAGCTTTCAACTACAATATTGATAATGATGTACTTTCATATATTGCTAACAATGTAAAATCAAATATACGTGAACTTGAAGGTTCTGTTAAGAAAGTTGTTGCATTAGCCAATCTTGAAAAAAAGAATATAGATATAGATATTGCAAAAGAAGCTTTAAAAGATATAGTATCTCCAAACTCTCCTTTAAGGATAACTCCGGAAAATATAATAAGTGTAGTTTGTGACCATTACAGCGTTTCAATAGAAGACATTAAATCAAGTAAAAGAAACAAAGAACTTGTTCATCCAAGGCAGATGATTATGTATTTATGCCGAAGCATGACAAATGCCACATATAAGGAAATAGCTTCTCTTCTTGGAGGAAGAGACCATTCAACTATAATGTACGGCGAAAGATCAATTTCTGATCTTATAGAAAAAGATGAAAGCACCAGAAGAACAATCGAAACAATAATTAATAAGATAAAATCAGACTGATGTTTAAAACTTCTTATATACAAACATGTTATTTATTTTTATTAACATATTAATAAGTTAAACAAATCCTTTAAAATACAGTATTGTAAGAGTTATAAACATATTCACAGCCTATATTAATAATACTACTGATTTAAATATATATTTATATATACCGTCAGGAAGGAGATCATATGAGAATCAGATGTTCACAATCACAATTATTATCAGGTATTAATACCGTTTCTAAAGCAGTACCTTCTAAAACTTCAATGACTATTCTTGAATGTATATTATTTAATGCGGATGAAAACGGAATAAAACTTACCGCAAATGATATGGAACTTGGAATAGAAACATATATAGAAGGAGAAGTTGAGGTTGCCGGATCCGTAGCTATAGAAGCAAAGATCATTTCAAATCTAATAAGAAGTTACAGCGGTGATGATTTTATAATTGATTCCGACAGTAATAATACAGTTCATATAGAATGCGGAAAATCAAAGATTGATATTAACGGAAGATCTACGGAGGAATTCGTGCTTCTTCCTGAGCTTAATAAATCAAATCCTATTGAGATATCTCAGTTTTCTCTGAAAGAACTTATCAGACAGACTATTTTTTCTATTTCCGATAATGATACAAACAAGATCATGACCGGAGAATTGTTTGAAATTAAAAATGATCAGTTTAAAGTTGTATCTCTGGACGGTCACAGGATTTCAGTCAGAAATATTACTTTAAAGAACAGTTATGATGATAATTCCGTAATAGTACCTGGAAAAACACTACTTGAATTATCAAAAATTATACCGGGAGATGTTGATAAAGATGTTTCCATATTCTTATGTGAAAATCATGTGATATTCGAATATGAATCGGTAAAAGTAGTATCAAGGATAATAGAAGGAAACTATTTTAAAATAGACCAGATGATATCCAATGATTATGAAACAAAGATAGATGTAAGTAAAAAAGAGCTTCTTGAAGTAATAAACAGATCTACACTTCTTGTAAAAGAAGGAGATAAAAAGCCAATTGTATTTAATGTTAAAGATGATATGGCTACTTTATCAATAACATCAACAATAGGAAGTATGAATGATGATGTTGATATTCATAAGACAGGTAAAGATATAATGATAGGATTTAATCCAAAATTTCTCATTGATGCACTTCGTGTAATAGATGATGAAAATGTCACGTTGTATATGGTTAATCCTAAAGCTCCCTGCATTATAAAAAATGATGACGGATCTTATCTGTATCTGATACTTCCGGTTAATTTCAGTTGATTATGGAAAAAATAATAATAAAAGATGATTTTATAAAGTTAGGTCAGGCACTTAAGCTTACCGGAGCAGTCGAATCCGGAGTTGATGCAAAGTTTGTTATTTTGGACGGATCGGTAAAAGTAAACGGTAATACATGTTACGAACGCGGAAAAAAGCTTAAGAATAATGATGTTATAAGTTATGCGGATAATGATTACATTATAATTTCGGAGAATTAAGATGTACATTAGATCACTTGAATTAAGTAATTACAGAAATTACGAAAGAGTTCAGATTGATTTTGATAAAGGCGTAAATATTCTATACGGTGATAATGCCCAGGGTAAAACAAATGTTCTTGAATCCATCTATCTTTCAAGTACAACAAAATCCCATAGAGGCAGCCGTGATAAAGAAATTGTAAAATTCGGTGAATACGAAGGACATATAAGGAGTCTGTTCGAAAAGAATGAAGTTGATTATCAGATCGATATTCATTTAAGGACAGATAAATCAAAGGGTATAGCAATAAACGGTGTTAAACTCAAAAAAGCTGCGGAGCTTATGGGTGTTATTAATGTTATACTTTTTTCTCCGGAAGATCTTTCAATTATAAAAAACGGTCCTTCGGACCGGAGAAGATTTATAGATTCCGAACTATGTCAGCTTGATAAAGTATATCTTTATAATCTTACAAGCTACAACAAAATTGTTAATCAGAGAAATAATCTTCTCAAAGATATAACATATCATCCAGAATTGACTGATACTCTTGATGTTTGGGATTCTCAGCTGATTTCTCTTGGTACAAAAATCATCGACAGAAGAACTCTTTTTGTTAATCAGCTTAATGAGATCATATACGATATTCATAAAAACCTTACGGGTGATAATGAAAAATTAATGATAAAGTATGATCCGAATGTTGAGATAATGGAGTATTCCCAGAAAATAAAAAGAAATCGTGAAAAAGACATTAAATACAAACTCACATCGGTAGGACCTCACAGGGATGATTTTGTATTTTTTATAAATGATATGGATTCAAAAAAATATGCGTCCCAGGGGCAGCAAAGAACTGCCGCTTTATCTTTGAAGTTATCAGAGATCAAACTTGTGGAAAACATTACGGGTCAAAAACCTATACTTTTACTTGATGATGTTTTATCGGAACTTGATTCAAACAGACAGAATTACCTGCTAAACAGTATAGGAAATATTCAAACGATCGTAACATGTACGGGTCTTGATGAATTTATAAATTCAAGACTGACCGTCAACAAAATATTTAAAGTAAGCGGCGGTAAAGTAGTAAGGGAGAATTAATAATGAGTGAAGAACAGAATTTGGCAGAAGAGAATTTTGAGGTTGACGGAGAATACGGTGCCGATCAGATTCAGATTCTTGAAGGACTTGAAGCGGTAAGAAAACGTCCGGGAATGTATATCGGAAGTACATCGGCAAGGGGACTGCATCATCTTGTCTATGAAATTGTAGATAATTCGGTAGATGAAGCACTTGCCGGATACTGCTCAGCAATAGAAGTAACGATCAATCCTGATAATTCCGTAACGGTCGTTGATAACGGCAGAGGAATTCCTGTCGGTATTAATAAAAAAGCCGGTATTCCCGCGGTTGAGGTTGTATTTACAATTCTTCACGCCGGCGGAAAATTCGGCGGTGGAGGATATAAGGTGTCGGGCGGCCTTCACGGTGTAGGTGCATCAGTAGTTAATGCGCTCTCAAATTGGCTGGAAGTCAGAATACGTCAGGACAGTAAGGTATATATGCAACGTTACGAAAGAGGTAAAGTTGTCAAGAAACTTGAAGTTATTGATTCATGTTCTCCTGATGATACCGGTACAACCGTAACATTTATGCCGGATGATACGATTTTTGAAGAGACTGTATTTGATTTTGATACGTTAAAAACAAGACTTCGCGAAACCGCATTTCTTACTAAAAATCTAAAGATTGTTCTTAAAGATGAAAGAGGAGAAGAGCCTGTTGAAAGAACTTTCCATTATGAAGGCGGAATAAAGGAATTCGTTACATATCTTAACAGAAGTAAAACAGCTCTCTATGAGGATGTTCTGTATTTTGAGGGAAAGCAGAATAACGTTCTTGTAGAAGTTGCGATGCAGCATAACGATTCTTTTAATGAGAGTGTGTTCAGTTTTGTTAATAATATTACTACTCCTGAAGGAGGAACTCACCTTACCGGTTTCAGAAATGCCATAACAAAAACTTTTAACGACTATGCTCGTACTAATAAACTGCTCAAAGACAGTGAAGCAAATCTTACCGGAGATGATATCCGTGAAGGATTAACAGCTATTATATCGGTTAAGATAGAAGAACCGCAGTTTGAAGGCCAGACAAAACAGAAGCTTGGTAATTCCGAAGCAAGGGCAGCAGTTGATATGGTTGTATCCGAACAGCTGACATACTATCTTGAACAGAATCCTACAGTTGCCAAGCTTATTTGCGAAAAATCGATCCTCGCGCAACGCGCGAGGGAGGCAGCAAGAAAAGCAAGAGACCTTACAAGACGTAAAACTGCACTTGAAGGACTGGCTCTTCCGGGTAAACTTGCGGATTGCTCTGACAAAGATCCTAAAAACTGTGAAATCTTCATAGTAGAGGGTGATTCCGCTGGAGGAAGTGCAAAAACCGCAAGAAGTCGTGCTACCCAGGCTATTCTTCCGCTTCGAGGAAAGATACTTAATGTTGAGAAAGCAAGACTTGATAAGATTTATGCCAATGCAGAGATAAAAGCGATGATCACTGCTTTTGGTACAGGTATTCATGATGATTTTGATATAGAAAAACTCCGTTACGATAAGATCATTATAATGACCGATGCGGACGTTGACGGTGCACATATAAGTACACTGATGCTTACATTCCTGTACAGGTTTATGCCGGATCTTATTAAGGAAGGCCACGTATATCTTGCTAATCCGCCTCTTTATAAACTCGAGAAGAATAAGAAGGTCTGGTATGCATATTCCGATGAAGAACTTAACAGTATCCTGACTGAGGTCGGAAGAGATCAGAATAACAAGATTCAGCGTTACAAAGGTCTTGGAGAGATGGATGCGGAACAGCTCTGGGAAACAACTATGGATCCCGAAACAAGAGTACTGTCACGAGTTTCCATGAATGAAGAGATGGAATCACAGATCGATCTTACCTTTACTACCCTTATGGGAGATAAAGTTGAACCGAGACGTGAATTTATCGAAGAAAACGCTAAGTTTGTGAAGAATCTGGATATTTAAAGAAACAAGTTTTAAGGAGTTATATATGGATGACAGGATTTTTGATCGAATAAATGATGTCGATCTGATCAAAACAATGGAAACGTCATACATCGATTATGCCATGAGTGTTATTGCGGCTCGTGCACTTCCCGATGTCAGAGACGGATTAAAGCCTGTTCAAAGACGTGTACTCTATTCAATGATAGAGCTTAACAACGGGCCTGATAAACCACACAGAAAATGTGCACGTATTGTCGGTGACACGATGGGTAAATACCATCCTCACGGAGACAGTTCTATCTATGGCGCACTGGTCAATATGGCTCAGGACTGGTCTTTTCGTGCTCCTCTCGTAGACGGACACGGAAATTTCGGATCTGTCGACGGAGACAGTGCGGCTGCGATGAGGTATACCGAAGCCCGTCTTTCCAAGATATCAATGGAAATGCTTGCCGATATCGGTAAGGAAACCGTTGATTTTGTACCTAACTTTGATGAAACCGAAAAAGAGCCCACCGTTCTTCCGTCAAGATTTCCGAATCTTCTTGTAAACGGTACTACCGGTATTGCCGTAGGTATGGCAACCAATATACCGCCGCATAATCTGTCGGAAGTAATAAATGCCGTAGTTAAGATAATAGATAACCGGGTTGAAGAAGACAGGGAGACTCAGATCGAAGAACTGCTTGAGTGTGTAAAGGGCCCTGATTTTCCTACAGGCGGTGTAATATTAGGGCGCCGGGGAATAGAAAGTGCATACAGGACCGGACGAGGCAAGATCAAAGTACGCGGTGTCACGGATATTGTTTTGCTTGAAAACGGAAAAAGCCAGATCATCATTACTGAACTTCCTTTTCTTGTTAATAAAGCAAGGCTCCTTGAAAAAATAGCCGAGCTTGTCAGGGACAAAAAGATTGAAGGAATTACGGATCTTCGGGATGAGTCCGACAGAGAAGGTATGCGTGTGGTAATTGAACTGCGCCGGGATGTCAATGCAAATATTATCCTTAACCAGTTGTATAAGCATACACAGCTTCAGGACACCTTCGGAGTTATCAACCTTGCGCTTGTAAATAATGAGCCGAAGGTTATGAATCTTCTTGAGATGCTGACATATTATCTTAAGCATCAGGAAGACGTAGTAACAAGAAGAACAAAATACGATCTCAACAAAGCGGAAGAACGTGCTCATATATTGCAGGGACTTCTTATTGCTCTTGATAATATCGATGAAGTTATCGCTATTATAAGGGGAAGTGCCAATGTTTCGGAAGCGAAGGAAAAGCTTATAGAGAGATTCGGATTATCCGAAGCACAATCCGCAGCCATCGTTGAGATGAGACTTCGTGCTCTTACCGGACTGGAGCGTGAAAAACTAGAGACCGAATATGCGGAACTTCAGAAGAAGATAGCGGAATATAAGGCCATTCTTGCAGATGAGAAGCTCCTTCTCGGAGTTATCAAGTCCGAAATACTTGAAATATCTGATAAATACGGTGATGAGAGAAGAACAAAGATCGGACTCGATGATTCTGATCTTACGAATGAAGACCTTATTCCTAAAGAGAATACCGTTATTGCCATGACCAGTCTCGGGTATATCAAACGTATGACTGTCGACAATTTCAAAGCTCAAAACAGGGGCGGTAAGGGTATCAAAGGAATGAAGACGATCGAAGAGGATTATATAGAAGATCTTCTTATGACCAATACACACCAGTCGATAATGTTCTTTACCAATTTCGGAAGGGTGTACCGCAAAAAAGCATATGAGATCCCCGAATCAAGCCGTAATTCGAGAGGTGTCGCAATAGTGAATCTCCTTCAGTTACAGGGTGGTGAGAGGATTTCTGCCATGATCCCCGTAACGGAAGTCAATGAGAATAAGAATCTTCTCATGGTTACAAGAAAAGGAATCGTCAAGAAGACAAATATACTCGAGTACAACAATATCCGTAAAAAAGGACTTATTGCTATTACATTAAGAGATGATGATGAGCTTATTGAGGTCAAAACGACAGATAAGGATTCCGAAATATTCCTGGTAACCAGACAGGGAATGTGTATCAGATTTAAAGAAACAGATGTCAGATCCACCGGAAGATCATCAATGGGTGTTATCGGTATGAACCTTTCGGATGATGATGAGATCATAGGTATGCAGATCGATACACAGGGTGATTCACTCCTTATAGTATCTGAGCTTGGATATGGAAAGAGAACAATGCTTTCAGAATTCCATTTACAAAAGCGTGGCGGAAAGGGTGTCAAATGCTATAAGATAATGGAAAAAACCGGTGATGTGGTCGGAGTAAAGGCTGTTACCAATGAGAATGAGATCATGATGATAACAGACCAGGGTGTGATCATTCAGCTTCGTATGGATGATATAAAAGTAATCTCCAGAATTACTTCCGGTGTCAAAATGATCAGTCTTGATAAAGGTGTCAAAGTTGCAAAGATAGCCAAAGTGCGTGAAAAAATATCTGACGGTGACAGAGACATTGATATGGAAGAGATTGATGATGTAGTAATAAACATTGCCAAATCCGATGAACCTGTTGTCGTAATACACGATGAAGTGGATGTAGACGATGATGAGGAAGACACAAGATTTGATGGTATAGAGGACGAATGAGATGAAAAAGAAAAAAGAGGATTACGATAATTATAAATTATCAATAGTTGTACCGGTCTACAATGAGGAAAACGGTATCAAACCATTTCTTGACCGTACCGAAGCTGTAGTTGAAAAGCTCGGATGCGAATATGAAATTATTTTCTCACTTGATCCTTCAACGGACAAAACCTATGAAGTTATCAAAGAGAATATGAAGAAAAACCGTAATATCAAGCTTATTACCATGAGCCGCAGATTTCGCCAGGCCGCAGCAACTATGGCAGGTGTTCTCAATTGTACCGGAGATATTTGTGTGGTAATTGATGTTGATCTTCAGGATCCTCCGGAAGTAATACTTGATCTGGTCGATAAATGGAAGGAAGGCTATGATGTGGTTTATGCCCAGAGGATAGACCGCCAGGGAGAAACAAGGATACGTAAAATCATAGATCTTACTGCATATCGTGTCATCAATTTCTTATCAAGCGTCGAGATACCGGTGGACACGGCTGATTTTCGCCTGATCAACCGCCGCGTGATTGAAGAGATCAGAAAAATGCCCGAGACCGATATGTTTTTCAGAGGTATGGTTAGTTATGTCGGGTTTAAGCAGACTGCAGTCAGATATCATAGAGAAGCAAGAGAAGCGGATGTTTCCAAATATAACCGACTGTGGGGAGAGTTCCGTATGGGCTTTCATGGTATTTTCTGCTTTTCCAGTAAACCGCTTGAATACGTAACATTTCTCGGCGGCTTCATGACTGCATTCGGAGTGTTACTTGCCATGATCCACGGTATACGAAAAATGATCGATGAACGTGATGATGATAATGGCGGAATCGTGTCTCTTATATGGTTTATGGGCGGACTTATTGTATTTGTGGGCGGTCTTCTCGGTGAGTATGTTACAAGAATATACGATGATGTTAAGGGAAGGCAGAGATTTATTATAGACGAGTTTGACGAAAACACCAAATGAGAGAAGTATCAGTAGAAGCAGTTACAGATGCAATTGAAGAAATGTGTATAAAGGTATGCCATGAACTTTCGGATGATATGAAGGCATGCCTTTTTAACGCGTATGATAATGAAACCTCGGAATTAGGAAAAAAGATACTGGGCCAGTTAAAAGAAAACCTTGAGATTGCAAAAGAAGAGATGATACCTGTCTGTCAGGATACCGGAATGGCGGTTGTATTTCTGAAGGTCGGACAAGAGGTCCATTTTACCGGAGGAAATATAACGGATGCAGTCAATGAAGGAGTAAGACGGGGATATACGAAAGGTTATCTTCGCAAATCCGTAGTATCCGATCCGATTGAACGGATCAATACAAAAGACAATACCCCGGCAGTTATTCATTATGAAATTGTTCCGGGAGATAAAGTTACGATAACAGTTGCACCGAAAGGGTTCGGATCCGAGAATATGAGCAGGGTATTCATGCTCAAGCCCGCCGATGGAATAGAAGGAGTAAAAAAAGCTATATTAACCGCTGTAAGTGATGCGGGTCCGAATGCCTGTCCTCCAATGGTTGTGGGTGTCGGGATCGGAGGGACCTTCGAAAAGTGTGCCATTATGGCCAAGGAGGCTCTTACGAGACCTGCGGGGGAACATTCATCAATAGGATACGTTAAAGATCTTGAGGAAGAAATGCTTGAGAAGATAAACGGACTTAATATAGGACCTGCGGGACTGGGTGGCAGAACAACGGCTTTTGCGGTTAATATAAATACTTACCCCACACATATTGCAGGACTTCCGGTAGCAGTCAACATTTGTTGTCACGTAAACAGACATATACAGTGGGAAATATAGCATGGATAAGTATATAGAAGTTCCTTTTGACAAATCGGTTTCTGATTCTTTAAATGCCGGAGATTATGTGTATCTGACAGGTACGGTTTATGTTGCTAGGGATGCGGCACATAAAAGAATGATGGAATCACTTGATCAGGGCAGGGAATTACCGTTTGATATCAAAGATCAAACAATATATTATATGGGTCCTTCACCTAAAAGAGAAGGAAAAGTGATCGGATCCGCTGGTCCCACAACGGCCAGCCGTATGGATAAATACGCTCCCCGGCTCATGGATATGGGAATGACAGGGATGATCGGAAAAGGAAAAAGAACAAATGAAGTTGCCGAGGCCATGCATAGAAATAAAGTCACCTATTTTGCAGCAGTCGGCGGTGCCGGAGCACTTCTTTCAAAATGTATAACCTCATCTGAGATTATTGCATATGAAGATCTGGGAACGGAAGCAATAAGAAAGCTTGAAGTTAAGGATTTTCCGGCTATAGTAGTAATGGACTGTCACGGAAACTGTTTATATAACTGATCGAAAATAATCAATATACAGCGTGGTTTGACAAATCACGGTCTATCTAATATAATAACGTGGCAATTTAAATCTTGTCAGACAAGACTTTAGCTTTATGGAGAAATACTCAAGAGGCTGAAG
>DFGA01000054.1:88201-91405 GCA_002371615.1 Lachnospiraceae bacterium UBA3762
GTTCAAATCCCTCTTTCTCCGCTTATTAAAGATGGCAATATATGCCATCTTTTTGTATAATTTGACCTTTTGGGGATTATCTACTATAGTTAGAAAATGAACAGTCTGGTACAACGGAGGTAAGTCATGCGTTATACTTTTCAGCCAAACGGGGTTTGTTCCAAACAGATTAATTTTGACATTATCGGTGATGTTATCACAAACATTTCTTTTATCGGAGGCTGTGACGGAAATCTCAAAGCTATATCTAAACTTTGCAACGGAATGACGGTTTCTGAGATTGAAAGTAAATTGCTTGGTAACGACTGCAAAGGCAAGGGTACATCTTGTGCGGATCAATTTGCAAAAGCGGTAAGGGAAGCATTTAATGCAAGCAAGCAGTAGACCCGGCAATCATTAATGGAAAAGTTCAAGAATTTTGAGAGAAATACACTGATTACTTTGCTGGCATTTGTAATTCCGGCACTTATTATGATGTTAATCTTTATCATAGGGGAATTTGCCCCTTTTGGTGAAGTGTCCATCCTGGTTGCGGATATGCGATACCAGTTTGTAGATTATATCGGTTACATGAAGTCGGTATTCTTCGGTAACAATGATATGTTTTATACCTTTTCCAAGACTTTTGGCGGAGATATGATGGGATTTGCATCATATTATCTGTTTAATCCTTTCTATTTAATTCTGCTTCTGTTCCCGAATGATATCCTTCCGATCGGTATAGTTATTATGATGATCATAATAATAGGATTTATGGGACTGAACTTTCATCTGATGCTTCGGGCAATTTGGGGAAACCGGTTTTCTTCCGTTATCTTTTCCACAGCTTATGCCATGATGGGATTTAATATGGCATATATCAATTGCATTCACTATTTTTTCAGTATCATGCTGCTTCCGTTAGTGATCCTCGGACTGATCCGGATGATGAACAGCAGGAAGCCCAGTATCATATATATTCTGTCTGTAGCTCTGGCCATAATATCATGTTATTACATCGGTTATATGATCCTTATATTTACCGCAGCATTTTTCCTTTGCTTAATGTCATCAGGATCAATAGAATACAGTGATGCAAGAGATAAGATCAAAAATGCGTGGACAGTTCTGTACTCTACATTTCTCGGAGTGGGACTATCGGCGTTTTCCCTGTTATCTGTTTTGCTTTCCCTTCAGGGGCAGAAGAAGGCGATTCTTAAAGGACTGAGTTTTCAAAGAACATTTAATATCTTTGAATTCTTCTCCGGATTATATGTAGGTTCATTTCGCGGAAATATAAGCGACGGACTTCCGATTATTTACAGCGGCATTATTACGGTAATATTTGTTTTCTTTTATTTTGCCAACAAAACAATCAAACTAAGGGAAAAAATATGTGCAATAATAATGTTTGCTTTTATGATCGTCGGGTTCTGGATAGATGCCATTAATGTTATGTGGCACGGGTTTGCTCATCCGATAGGGTTTCCGTACAGAAATTCTTTTCTGTTTTCGTTTCTTATGCTTTTTGTCGGGTATTCCGGATTTGTTAACATTAAAGAAGGATTTAAAAAGAGAAATGCAAATATTATAGTAGTGATTTTTGCTCTATACTCTGCATTTCTATATGTGATCGGAAGCAGTTACGTTGGATTTAAATCGATTCTTATAACATACCTTACACTATCAGTAGCCCTTATCCTTATAGTTGCTTTGAATGAGAAGAACAGATATGTTATCCCGGCAGTTGCAGGGCTGTTTGTACTTCAGTTTGCCGACAGTCTGTATAATGGTAGTGTTTCGGTTGATGCATATTTTGAGGACAAATATTCCGATGAAGAGAGTCTTGAAGCATATAAGAATTATATTGATAATACCCAGGCCCTGGTAGACTATGTAAATGAACAGGATTCTTCTTTTTTCAGAATGGATAAACTATTTCGACGTACCAATAATGATCCGCTTATGTTTGCATATAACGGACTATCACATTTCAGCTCGACCGAAACCGATCAGGTCAAGACTTTCATGGGACGTATGGGATTCAGGAATAACGAAAACTGGGCTTTTTACGGTGATGCAAGTACAGGATTTGCGGATTGCTTTATGGGTGTAAAGTATCTTCTGTCTCAATTTGATGAAACGAGTAAGCCTTACAAATCTATTTATTCGGAAAATGAAAAATATATATATTGTAATCCTTATGCTTTGCCGCTTGGATTCGGGATGGATGAATCGGTAAAATACGTTAACATGACGGAGAAGAATCCGTTTAAATTACAAAATGATATAGCGGGAAGATTCAGCCGGACAAATTACCAGATATACAGACCTGTAACAGTTAGTGAAATAAAGCTTAATAATGTATCCGAATCGGATCATGTCTATACTAAAATCGACCCCGATGAAGAAGCAAGTATAGAATATATATTGTCAATAACAAGCGACAATTTTATATATATGTATTTTGACGCTCCGCAAATACAAAACACAACGTTGTATATCAACGGGGACGAGAAAGGAAATTATTTCTCGGAATATGACTGGTCGGTCCGTGAAGGTGGCTATTATAAACCCGGTGATCTTATAAGTATCAAACTTATGGTAGAAGATGACAGTTTGGAGATCGATAACGCTTATTTTTACTATGAGAGCAAACAGGTCTTAAAAGCATGGTATAAAGATGCAGTATCAACAACGTGCAATGTTTCCAAAATCACAAGCTCTCATTTAAAAGTGGATGCTAAAGTATCAGAAGCAAGTGATTATCTCGTATTTACAATTCCTTATGAAGACGACTGGATCATCCGGGTTGATGAAGAAAAGGTTAAGCCGGTTAAAGTAATGGATGCACTTATGGCGATCAAAGTTTCCGCCGGTGATCATGAAATAGATCTCCGGTATGTTCCAATGGGGATGAGGATCGGATTACCATTATCATTCATATCATTATTACTAACAATTATCGTCCTTCTTGAGCCGATCAGGAAAGAAAAGAAAGAACTAAGAAAAACAAAAGATACAAGAAATGACATATAAAATAGTACCTATAAGTGACGAATAATACAAGATATGGTATGAGAATGATATAAGAAAATAATTACATAAAAAGCTTAAAAAAATTCGTTGACAATGCCCAAATGCAATGATATATTAATAAAGCCGCTTCAAGCGGGGTTATTTTTTTGCGCTTTTGGCGGAGTACCTTGAAAATAAAATAGTACA
>DFGA01000002.1 GCA_002371615.1 Lachnospiraceae bacterium UBA3762
AAAGAGAAAGGCGGCGAATATGGTCCCGCGAAGATGAAGAAGCCTGTGAAGATGGCAGAAACCCTGACGCCGCTCGAGGAAGTGATCCAAAAAATTAACGAGCAGTTCATGGGTGACTTCACAGAGGGTGACAGGGTTGTGATTGCAGCCCTTCATGAGAAACTCAAGAAAAATAAGAAGCTGCAGAAATCTGCGCAGACCGACGGCCGGCAGATTTTTGAGAAGAATATTTTCCCGCAGCTGTTTGATGATGCGGCGCAGGAAGCATATATCGAGAGTACAGAGACATATACAAAACTGTTTGAAGATGCTGAAAAGTATCGGGCGATCATGACGGCGCTTGCGCATGCAATGTTTGAAGAGCTGCATCATGCCGGTCATCCGTGAATAAAATAGATTGAAAATTATAGAAAAAGCGGGATGGTATACCTATGCTGAAAAATATGGATTCATGTAAAGAGTGCATAGCATATATAATACATCACGATCTGGCAGAACCTGGCATATGTGAAGATTGCGGCCAATATACAATGGTTTGGAAACAGGATAGAGCAGGCACTTTTTACGCGGAGTGTACAAACTGTGGCTCTCTTGTTGCTGTGGATTTGAATACTCCGTGTGAGCAGGATTCGCTTTTCGAACAACAAGTCCAGCTTGTTATCGAACCGCAATCACATGCGCTCAATAAGAGAGCCATCCTTGATGTTGCCAGACAATTTCATCTCAATGTGCTTCAAATGCGGGAAAAACTGATAGATGGATATACTATCGAAGCAGAGAATATTGAGGTTGATTATTTAGCTAAGGTTTTAGACCAGTATGAGATAAACTATAGGATTATTCGACCGATTGATCCTCGTGAAAAATACCGCTATTACGAAAAATGCGGATACCCATATACCCCTATGAGGAGATACATATAAAGAGCCGCAGTTTTTCAGGCTAACGGAGATATCCAAAAAATACGAGAGTGATTTCAGGTGAACAGCTTGGGAGCAGGTTTTTGCTGGAAACGGAACTGATATTGTCGCGAAGATGTGTAAAGGAATCGGGAAACTGACTAGAGATGAATGAAATAACAGCTGTGTTTGAGAAGATTCGCATGGTACTGCTGATAAGGTCGGCAAAACGCATGCTGAGAAAGAAATACTTCAAAATAAAAGAAAACATCGTGTCAGAACGGCGTTCCGTTGATTCTTTTAATAGGAAGAGGCAGGCAGAAAAGTATTCTGTACTGAGTAATGAAGATGAATACGATGAAGATGAAGAGGTTACAAAGTCAGTCCAATGGGATTTTTCCGCCTTGCCGGCAGGTATACCAAAAATGAAACTATTGGAAAAGTTTTTCCATGAGAAATATGAATCGTCCTGTTTTGCTGATGCCTTGAATCGATATATGCATGAAAAGAACCTTTCGACAGCCGTCCTGTATAACAGGTGCTTGATTGATCGCAAATTAATCTCGAAAATCGTATCGAATCAAAAATATCACCCTTCAAAGGTGACTGTATTTGCGCTTTGTATCGGATTAAGACTAAACCATCAGGAAAGCGAACATTTTCTGGGGCTTGCCGGATATGCCTTTAATCCTAATAGTAAATATGATCTGCTGATTGAGTTTTCTATAAACAACCGGGTTTATGATATAGATCAGGTGAATGAAATCCTGTATGCGTTTCATGAACCGTGTTTTGGGGAATGATCCTTAAAGTGTCGCGCGTTCAGCGACAGGCCCTCTGTAAACATATGTTATATCTTTAAGTAAGAAAACATATGACAAGGAGGTCAAAACATGCAGACAATCCGAGTAACAGGGAAAGGCATCTTACAGATTAAACCGGATACAATCAGACTATTGTTCTCGGCAAGAGAACAGGAAAAGACATATGATGAAGCCTTGAAAAAATCGGCCGAATGGACAAAAAAGCTGGAAGACTACTTCCTGAAAATGGGATTTAAAAAGAATGATCTGAAAACGACCAGTATGAACATCGAAGGCTGCTATGAGTGGGACAGAAGCTTTTTGCAGACAAGAAAGAAGAAACTTGTCGGTTATGAATATGCAATTCATTTGACGATTAAGTTTCCGGCGAACAACGAGCGTCTGGGAAGGATTATCTACCTACTTTCTCACAGTAAGCTGAAACCCTCTTTCCAGATTGAATATACGGTCGATGATCAGGAAAAGGCAAAAGAGAACCTTCTGGCATTAGCCGTTGAGGATGCAAAGCGTAAAGCAGCTATACTCACAGAGGCGTCTGGACAGGAACTGGTCAAAGTTATGAGTATCGATTATTCCTGGGGAGAGATTAAATTTACTTCTTCGCCACTTCATAGGCTGATGCCGGAGTTTGACGATGACGATTATTACAATGATGACGACTTTGAATGCGATGAAGACCGCACGAATAGAGCAGTGCGTAGTCTGCCAGGCTTTCTACGAAAAAATGATCATGATTCAACGGACGGGTTTGAAATAAATGTGAACCCTGATAACATAAGGGTTGAGAATACGGTTACGATGATATGGCAGATCAGGGAATTAGCTGGAACTGTCAGTGACTGAAGCATAACTGCTTCATGATAGTTTACTTACATGGATACTCTTTATACAAGCGAAAAAAGTAAGTGGCAAGCTATCTTGTAGAACATTTTGAAGCATCTCAGGTTATATCGTTGTTTATCAATGAGCAGGAGCAGATTCTGAAACGCTTGCTGGAAGAACCGTAAATTCATATACAATAGCTAATCTGTTAATCGAAAAAGGAACCATAAGGAAACGATAGCCATGGGATCTCAGAAAAACAAGCAGCGCATCCTGCGTATTTTGAAATATTTATACTCTTTTACCGATGAACAACACCCGGTTACAAATCAGGACCTGGTGGCAATGTTTGCTGATGAAGTAACGAGCGGAAACCGAAAAACTATCAAGAATGATATTGAAGTCCTTACAGAAGCGGGTTTTGATGTCATCACATCTAAGCAGTACCGCAATTCTTACTATATGGCCAGCAGAATATTTGAAGTGCCGGAAGTAAAGATGCTTATTGACTCTGTTGCCGCATCGCGTTTCATAACCAAGGAAAAAAGTGATAGCCTGATTGGTAAACTGTCAAAGCTTGTGAGCAAACCGCAGGCTGAGACACTTGTCCGCCATATGTACACGGCTAACGTGTTGAAACCGAACAATGAACAAATTTACTATGCCATAGATGTAATAACTGATGCCATTAATGCCGGACGGCAGATCAGGTTCCAGTACTATGACTACCTGCCTACGAAAGAAAAAATCCTGAAGAACAACGGAGAGAATTATTATCTGAGCCCGATTGCTATGGTTTGGGATGACAATCACTACTATGTAATAGGGCACTCAGAGAAGCACCCGGAGCCATTCATTATCAATTTCAGGATTGACCGCATCTGCCATGCGGAGATTACCGAAGAGCCATCCATACTTCCGGAGGATGGATTTAGCGTGGAAGAATACGTGAACAGGCAGTTTCGTATGAATGTAGGCGAAGCAGTGGAAGTGATTCTGGAATGCAAAAATGAACGTATGCGAAGTGTGATCGACCACTTCGGTGAGGACGTTGAAACATGGATAGCTGATGACGAGCATTTCCGCGTCAGGGTGCATGTAGCGGACAGCCCAACATTCTACAGCTGGATATTCGGATTTGTGGGGGATATTCGGATTGTAGGACCGGAGGCGGTAGCGAATAAGTACCAGGATATGTTGATGATGGGCCTACAGAAAGAAACATTTGCGGAGTATTATTACCAGATGAATCAGCAATTGTTGGAGGATATCAATGTCGCAGAAGATAATCCGGATGAAAATCCGTTCCATATCGTGGG
>DFGA01000021.1 GCA_002371615.1 Lachnospiraceae bacterium UBA3762
CAGAACTCAGAGAGACTTTCATGGACATTCGAAGAGGTTGATTCAAAGCTTAAAGGAATTATGGTCAATATTTTCCACAACCTTGATGATGCATCCAAGAAGTACGGCATGGAAGGGGATTATGTTGCAGGCGCAAACATTGCCGGATTCCTCAAGGTTGCCGATGCAATGAAGGCTCAGGGTATAGTTTAGTTAGAGTCTTAGGTGAATTAAAACGGTCTGCCATCAGGCAGACCGTTTTTGTGTGGATAGCCCCAATATATGATATAATTAGCAAAAATCATCCACAGAGGCTTTATCATGGTATTTGCTTATTATCTTACATGTTTTCTTATAGCGGTTGTATTAACCCTTGTTCTTGCATGGAATTGGAGAAAAAGGTTTGATGTAAACTTTGCGCTCATATTTATTGTGGTGGATGTAAGCAGCATGGGATATGTGTTCCTTCAGATGTCCAGGAATCTTGAAGAGGCGCTTATAGCGCAAAAGATAATATATCTGGGCGGAACTTTTTTGCCCATGTTTTTGTTCTTTGCAGTGATAAGACTGTGCCGTACCAATGTGGGAAAATGGGTTAAACCTGCAATGATTTTTCTGTCGATGTTTCTGTACGGACTGATCATGACATCCGGGAAATACCCGCTGTATTATAAGAGCGTCGGCTATTCTGTTGAGAACGGAATTGTTGTACTTACAAAAGAGTACACTGTATTTCACTCTTTGTTCTATTTTGTACTGGTAGTTTATCTGTTTACAGGTATTGCGGTTGTAGTATATACGTATTATCGAAGGATAGATGTGTCTGCAACGCTTCTTGCCTTGCTGCTTGTTCCGCTTTTGCTGTGTGTTGGAGGCCTGCTGATAGGAAAGGCTAATAATCATAATGTTGAGATAGTCCCCCTTTTGTATGATATTACGCTTGTAATCTATATTGTTATCATCAGAAAAATCAGCCTTTACGATGTGATGTATACAGGCGTGGAAGCTCTGACACGTGAGGGAGACACAGGATTTATATCCATTGATAACAGATTTAATTACCTGGGAAGTAATGATGTTGCCTGTAAAATCATACCTGAGATTGCAAGGGTAAGAGTAGATACGTGTATAAAAGATTACAGGATGTTTGATGATACACTTGTAAAGTGGGCCGATGATTTTGATAAGGATATGCTTGACGGGGTAAAGAACGATCAGCATATATGCCGGAGCGCAGACGGCAAGAGCGTATATTACGTTAATATCAGTTACCTGTATGAAGGGAAAAAACGGTGCGGTTATCAGTTCTTTTTTATCGATAATACAAAAGAATACAATTATAACGAGCGTCTGAAAAAAGAAGTCAAAGAGAAAACGGCTCATATCGAGGATATGCATAACACCCTTATCATGGGTATGGCAACGATGGTTGAAAGCCGTGATAATTCGACGGGAGGCCATATCAGAAGGACAAGTGAGCTTGTAAAAATGCTGACTGACAGGATAAAAAATGACCCGGACAATGATTTTGACTTCACTGATGAGTTCTGCGAAGCGCTTATAAAAGCTGCTCCGATGCATGATCTGGGTAAGATAGCGGTGGATGATGCGATACTTCGAAAACCGGGAAAGTTTGAGCCGGAAGAATTCGAGAAGATGAAGATGCATGCACCCGAAGGAGCACGTATAGTCCATGAGATATTAAAAGACACGGATGATGAAGTGTTCAAACAGGTGGCTGAAAATATGGCTCATTATCATCATGAGCGTTGGGACGGCTCGGGGTATCCGGAAGGCAGAAAGGGTTATGATATTCCCATTGAAGCACGGATTATGGCCATTGCGGATGTGTACGATGCTCTTGTCAGCAAGAGAGTGTACAAGGATAAGATGAGCTTTGAGAAGGCCGATTCAATCATAATGGAAGGCATGGGAACACAGTTTGACAAAGGTCTTGAGCAGTATTATGTAGCTGCAAGGAATGATTTTAAGAATTTCTATATCAAGCTCGAAGAAGAGGAAGAAGAATAAAACCGGAAGGTTGGATCAAACAATGATAACGGATGAAGAAAAAGTCATAGTCATAGATTTCGGAGGACAGTATAACCAGCTTGTTGCAAGGCGTGTGAGAGAGTGCAACGTTTACTGCGAAATATACTCGTATAAAACGCCGATTGAAAAGATCAGGGAAATGGCGCCGAAGGGGATAATCCTAACCGGAGGACCGAACAGCTGCTACGAAGAAGGTGCTCCGACGGCTCCCGCGGAACTGTTTGATATGGGGATTCCCGTACTGGGGCTCTGCTACGGGGCCCAGCTTATGCAGCATGTTCTGGGAGGGCGCGTTGAGCGTGCCACAGTAAGGGAATATGGCAAGACGGAAGTTTTGGTCAATACAAAAAGCCCGCTGTTTAATGGCGTTTCGGACGTAAGACCGGGTACGGACCATGTGTCATCCGATGAAGCATTAACAGTATGCTGGATGAGTCATTTTGATTATATCAGTAAGACCGCACCCGGGTTTGAAATCATTGCACATACGAAGGACTGCCCGGTTGCGGCGGCACAGGATACGTCGAGAAATCTGTATGCGATCCAGTTTCATCCGGAGGTGCTGCATACTGTCGACGGTAAGAAGATGCTGTTTAATTTTGTCAGAAATATATGTGGCTGTGCCGGAAACTGGCGCATGGATTCCTTTGTGAAACAGACTATCCGGCAGGTTCGGGAGCATGTAGGTACCGGACGAGTGCTATTGGCTCTTTCGGGAGGTGTGGACTCATCTGTTCTTGCAGCACTTTTGTCACGCGCGGTAGGACGCCAGCTTACATGCGTTTTTGTGGATCACGGGCTCCTTCGGAAGAATGAAGGTGACGAGGTTGAGGAAGTGTTCGGCAAAGACGGAGCTTTTGACCTTAATTTCATCAGGATCAATGCCGCAAAGCGTTTCTACGAAAAGCTTGCCGGGATTTCCGAACCCGAACACAAGCGTAAGATAATAGGCGAAGAGTTTATCAGGATATTTGAGGAAGAGTCGAAGAAAATAGGCTCCGTTGATTTTCTGGCACAGGGAACCATATATCCGGATGTAGTGGAGTCCGGACTCGGAGGAGAGAGCGCCGTCATCAAATCCCACCATAATGTGGGAGGGCTTCCTGATTATGTTGATTTCAAGGAGATAATAGAGCCTCTGCGCAATCTGTTCAAGGATGAAGTCAGGAAAGTCGGTCTCGAACTCGGAATTCCGGAGAAAATCGTATTTCGCCAGCCGTTCCCTGGGCCAGGCCTGGGTATCAGGATAATAGGCGAAGTTACAGCCGAAAAAGTTCATATCGTACAGGAGGCCGATGCCATATTCCGCGAGGAGATTAAGGCGGCGGCAGATGTCGAAGGTGGGAACCCTTCATGGATGCCCGATCAGTACTTTGCGGCACTTACCAATATGCAGTCCGTGGGGGTAATGGGAGATGAGAGGACATATGACCATGCGGTAGTACTGCGTGCAGTCCGTACCGTTGACTTTATGACTGCGGAGGCGGCTCCGATACCATGGGATGTGCTCCAGAAGGTTATGAGCCGCATAGTAGGTGAAGTACGTGGCGTAAACAGGGTGCTGTTTGATTTGAGCAGTAAACCTGCGAGTACGATAGAGATGGAATAAATAACATCGGTTATATAACGGAAATACATCAGTGGAATGTTAAAAGTCTTTGGACTCTTAGCAACTGTCGCTTAATTATCAAACATCGTCAGTGTGAACATTTGTCAATGCTGAATTTTGGTTTTTCAAAAGCGGGGTGATGTCAATGGAAGAGGGCAGGATATTAAATCTGATAAAGAAACCGAAAAACGGCTTGCTGCGGATCGTATTCAGCCGCCTTGTGATCGTGTTTCTGATGCTTGGATTACAGATATTCCTTTATATTGCGTTCTTTGCACTGATCAGTCAGTTTCTTCCGTATTTTGCGGTGTTTCAGTCGGTTTTCGCATTTGGAATGGTGATATACCTTTTTAACAACAAAATGGATTCCTCAGCAAAGCTCACATGGCTTGCACTGATCGCTGTGCTGCCTGTTTTCGGTGCCTTTCTGCTTGCCTTTACACAGCGAAACCTCGGTCATCGAAATATGCAGAAGAATATGGAAAGGATCATAAAGAATACGAAAAAAATGCTCCCGCAGGATAATAAAGTAAACGATGAGCTGTCAGACGATCTGTACTGTACGAATAATCTGCACCGTTATATGAACCATAGCGGAGCATATCCGATCTGTGACGGCACGCTTGTGAACTATTATCCCATGGGTGAAGATGCCTTTCCTGTCATGCTGGAGGAACTTGAAAAGGCAGAAAAGTTTATTTTCCTTGAGTATTTCATCATACAGGAAGGTTATATGTGGGGACGTATCCTTGATGTGCTTGCCAGAAAAGCAGCAGAAGGGGTTGATGTGCGTGTATTGTATGACGGAACCTGCGAATTCTCCAAACTTCCATCGCGCTATCCTCAGTTGCTTGGCAATCTTGGTATCAAGGCAAGAATGTTCGCCCCGATCAAACCGTTTCTGTCTTCCCATTACAATTATCGTGACCACCGCAAGATCATGGTGATCGACGGAAAAACTGCTTTCAGCGGTGGCATCAATCTTGCAGACGAGTATATCAACCATACGCACCCTTGCGGACAATGGAAGGACACGGCGATCATGCTCAAAGGAAAAGCTGTCAGCAGCTTTACGCTGATGTTTCTGCAATTATGGGAACTGCCGAACCCTTATCCCGAATTTGACATGGATCATCTCGAAACCGATGAATACTCCGAAGCAGAGGGCTTTGTGATGCCCTTCGGTGAATGTCCTCTGACAGAGAACAAACTGGGTGAAGCGGTCTATATGGATATTCTGAACAGAGCGAGAAGCAGTGTGCATATCATGACACCCTATCTTATTTTAGATGACGAGTTGAAATGTGCTTTGAAATATGCCGCACAGCGAGGTGTAGATGTGAAGCTGATACTTCCGGGTATCCCAGATAACAAGACAGCCTACGCCCTTGCACGTTCACATTACGGAGAACTGATAGACGCAGGCATCGGGATATATGAATACACGCCCGGAATGGTTCACGCAAAAGTGTGTGTCAGTGATGAATGCCGTGCTGTTGTGGGTACGATCAATCTTGACTACCGCAGTCTGTATCATCATTTTGAATGTGCGGCGTATCTTTACAAAGCGCCTTGTATCTCAGAGATCGAACAGGATTTTCAGCAGACACTGGCAGTTTGCCGTAAGATCACAAGAGCTGAACTCAAAAGCGAACGAAAGCTGTATAACCTTGCCGGTGCATTTCTGAAAGTGGTCGCACCGCTGATGTGAGTATCATCACTGTAAAAAAGGTGATCTTAAATTACGAAATCACAAATACAGTGCAACCAGTGGTTGTGATGGGTAGAGAGGCGGAGAGGCTGATGTTAAAATAACCTAAATAGTGGAGGTGCAATTATGCCTAATATAAAACCGATTTCCGATCTTAGAAACTACACCAGTGTTGTTAAAGAGGTAAACTATGGCAATCGTGTATATCTTACCAAGAATGGTCATGGTCAGATTGCGATGATAAATATGCAGGAGTTGG
>DFGA01000052.1 GCA_002371615.1 Lachnospiraceae bacterium UBA3762
TCAAGCATATCTTCACTGTAATCAAGACAGGTAATCTCAGCTCCCGATAGGCTTTTCCATTTCTTTTCAGTAAATACAGCGGTACCCACCGGAACGTCTAAGAGCATTCCGTCAAAATCATTCGGAATATATGATAAGATTTTTCTTGCAATCTCATTATCATCCGTCCCGCTCCAAAAGAACCTGATATACAGTCTGCTAAAGAAACTCCCCTGTGTCAGAACATCATCATAAACATTCTTTGAGGATCTGTATGCATTTTGTATCTTATCCGGGACAGGAAATGCCTTTGCCAGTTTAATGTTTCTGGCATTGTATTCCGTATCATCCCGCTCATCATATCCATCATAAGGAGCATTAGGATCATGGGGCTTCTGCTTCTTCATGCTGTTGCACACCTGATCCTTATGTGCAAATACAAAATCCAGGTCATCAGACCACCCTGTATGTCCCGTAATGACTTTAGGTTTTAAACCTCTTTCGCGAAGAAGATGCTCCAGTTTTGCGAGGGATCTCTTTGACAGTTCATTATCCTCTGCCAGTGAATTGATAAAACTGTATCCGCCGTCTGCTCCGAACCAGATCGTATCCCCTGTAAAGAGATACTCATCATCGATCAGATAGACCATATGTCCCCATGTATGACCCGGAACAAGGATTGATTCCACCTTGATATCTCCGATATAAAATACTTCCCCGTCGTTCAGTAGCTTTCGTTCATTATCACTTTTAACCATAGGAAGCTTATACAGTCCGAAGATAACTTTTCTTCGCTTTTCCCCGGTCATATAACGATTTTCTATCTCACCAAGGTATAGTTTTGCGCCTCTGAACAACCCGTCCGAATCCCGTTCAACTGCGCCGACATGATCCGTGTCCTGATGTGTTATAAGGATATGCTGTATAGAAGCCGGGTCAATATTAAGCCACCCCATCTTCTCTCCAAGTCTTTCATAGTTATATCCGGCATCGATCATGATCGTAGTTCCGTTCTTGGTATAAAAGAATATATTTGCTATCCATTCACGAACACAGGCAACACGGTCATCTATCCAGCCTGTATTCAGTGGCTTAAATATCTCCTTGCCCCTGTATCCCAGTGACATTACTACTTTTTGAAAATTTGACGCTCTTTTTGACATTTGACTGCCTCCCTAACTCACCGAATTCTTCTACTTCTTTGCTATGCACTGAAATGTAAATGGCGAGATCTTTCTGTACTTAATCTTTTTGAATCCGGCTGTTTTTACTAATTCCACTATCTCATCCCTGTTATACATCTTCACATCGCCAGCTTTCAGGCGAGGAAAACAAAAATTAGCTACCGCCCTGATCGGTGCTGCACAGTCCATGTCGTTCAGCAAAAGATATCCTCCTTTTTTCAGTATCCGATACATTTCATTAACGGCTTTCTGAGGATGGGGATAATGATGAATGCTCATGTTACAGGTGACAACCTGATATTGTTCATCTTCAAGCGGCATGTTCTCGGAATCTCCGGCCGTTGCAGTAACCTTCCCTGATAATCTGCTTTTAGTCTCCTCTATCATCTCTTCCGAAAGGTCAAGTGCATTAAGCTGTACCTCTGGGAAAAGTCTTGACACCTCACACAAAAAGGCTCCCGGACCGCATCCGATATCTATCAGGTTCTCCGGTTTTATCTTTTTGATGATCGAAAAAGCATATTTATAATCATGTCTCCAATATCCGCCGCCGAAACAGAGACATCCTGATACCCCGGAAATAAGGGCCCGCTGACCATTTTTTTGTATGCTCGGCATATCATCGTCCTCCTCGGTTAGCCCCAACTAACAACATATGATAGCACTCGTTTGACTCTCTGTCTATAATCTTCACACAAAAAAACTCTTGCTTTTTTATGCCTCTCTCACAAGATCATACATAAAGCTCTTCTCACCCAGTGTTCTGGTGTTTACATGCTTCATTCCTATATGCTCGTACTTATCCTTCTTAAGCTTTGCATCTGTCGAAACAATGACCGGAAGATTGCCTTGCCCTGCGACTTCAAAAGCTGTCTCAACAAGCGGGCGCATAAAGCCCTTACCCTGGTACTCTTTTTTTACAGCAAGCAATTCTACCTGGACGAACGGCTTCCTGCTGTCCCTGTATGTCTTCTCAAAGCTTGCTCCGCCTGCCTGGAATTATTTTATTATATGCTCGACTCCCTGATAGGACAAATTGTGGACATACTTCACGGAAAACAAATCGCTTAGGCACTAAGCACATGCATCACCTAATTTCATCATTTACAAACTCCTTCCCAGTCTGTATGCATCCTCCGGATATCTGCTTCTCTTCGTCATCCCCGGACTTCCCATCAGGAACGTTCCGCCTTCAATCAGCAAAAAGCCGTCCTGTATCGCACCCGAATCTGGTTTTGCTGCGTTGTCCGATGTCTGCATGTCTGAATTATCAGGTGTTGAAGCTTCTGCAACTGCCTCTTCTGGGGAAGAATTCACTTCCTCTGTATCAGAGCTGTTCCATCCCGCTTCATCGGAATCCTGCCCGGATATGCTGCCTGATATCATATTGATCACAAGACCGATGATTATAGCAGCCATGATGAATACCACAGGCAGTAGCGGATTCTTTTTATCTTCTGTTTTTATCTGGGAATTCCTGCATAAGACCGCAGCCTCAGCTCCAATAAACGCCCAGAAGGAGAGCATAAGAATATTCTCAAAAAATACCAGGATTCCTGCTTTCTCATAATCAAGAAAGGCAAATGGAACACGGAAAAATAAATAATCCGGCATTCCATTCTTAATGAATAAAAACAATCCGATACCAGCAACAGTGCATAATGCCGCAGATATTACCGTCTTCAGTTTATCTGTAAGGTGTAACCTTGCAAACATTATCGGAATATGCATTCCAAGATGGATTCCCATGAGCACAAAAGCCCAATGTGACATGGACAGGTGCATTCTTCTTGCAAAGGAAACCTTCGTCATTCCATACAGAAAAGGCACTGCATGACCGCTCATGGACATACCGCAAAAAGCAGTCAGAGCAAAGGATAAAAGAAGGGCAATGTTCACAGTAGTCGTTATTATTCTGTAGGGATTGTATTTACCTTTAAATAACGAACCATACCATTTTCTATTGAGAATCTGATGGATGATGACAAGCATGGTCATACAGATCCCTATCCACTCATGTAATGCTTCACCTGTCACCTGATAAGCCATCAGACATAATAAGAGGACGGTCATACAGACATCCACTATTCTTTTGATAATCATATTTTGTTTAACCTGCATATTACCATCCTCTTTGTTTACTGTAGGCCATCCATCCAGGACCTAAGCTCATCCTCCGAAACCCCTCCGTCGAATCGCTTGCCGTCAAGCCACGTTCCGCTTCCGGTACGTCCGAGGCGGAATCGGAAGTCCCGGTCTGATCCATTATCGTTTCGGTTTCATTCTCGGCTTCTGTTTTCTGTGCTTCGCTATTCCCACATGCTGCAAGCCCCAAAACCAGTAAAATCGCCGCAATTATAGATATCTTTCTTTTCATCTGCTTATTTCTCCTCTTCCTTCCACACATCTTTTGCCAGGCGAAATACTGCCCAGCCCTTTGGCCACCCTACATACATTGTGGCATGGGTTATGATAGCAGCTATCTCCTCTTTACTTACACCATGTGCCTTTGCATTCTGAAGGTGATATGTCAGAGACGAATCTGTGATACCTGATGCCATAAGTGAAACTACCGTAATGATGCATTTAGTCTTCACATCAATAGATTCCTCATTCCATACCTCACCAAAGAGTACATCATCGTTTAAGTGTGCAAACATCGGCGCAAACTCACCAAGCTGTTCTCTTCCTGCTGTCTGTACAATCTTCTCGCTCAATTCATATACCTCCTATTGTCTAATAAATTCACTGTCCTTTTGTGGTATTCCATTTGTATCTGTTACATAACGCTCTACTTTCATATGAAGATCATATTTCTCACGTAATTCGGCAATTTCTTTCATCATAGGAGATGCATGATGCCTGTCTATTGCATCCTGATCTTCCCAACTGTCGATCAGAAGCACTGTTTCAGGGTCTCCGAGCGGGATAAAATACTCATATTTCAGATTTCCCTCTTCGGCCCGGATACGCTTGGCAATACCTGATTTTTCCATCTCCTCCGCGAACCTGCGGGCATTCCCACCTATTCCCGTGTAATACAAATTCACTGTAATACTCATCCCAGACACCTCCTATGTATTAAAGTAAAAGTTTCAGCAGACAGTTATTGGTTATCTCAAAAATGGATTGGTATACATAGTCCACATTTGCCTCTTTCATGGCTTTCCTCTGCTTATCCGTTACTGAGGTGTAAGGATATATTCCAAACATAAACGGGAAAAATATGTATATAAAGTTTTGAATCTCCTGAACCGATTTCTCCGGACAAAACTTTGTGAGAATCCTACATACATTCTTCATTGAGTCCCCATAAGCTACTTTAAAAGACTTCAGAAGCTCAGGCCTGCTGTTAGCTTCCATATCGTAATTGTTCATGGAAAGGAGCTTTAACAGCTGTTCTCTGTTTGCAATGGATATTGCAAGTTTCTCGGCAAGCTCCTCTTTTGCAAGCTTCTCATTATCATAAAGGATGCTTTTCAGTTCCTCATTCCAGCGATCATACTCCCGCTCATAAAGCGCCAGAAAGATCTCTTCTTTTGTCTGATAGTAGTTGTATATCGTAGGTCTTGAGAAAGATGTTTCATTTCCGATCTCTTTAAGTGTGATGTCCTTAAAGCTCATGGTCTGATACAGCTTCTCACATGCGCTTATGATCTCTTCTTTTCTTGCTGCAGTTCTTTCCGGTGATCCTTTGGGCATATTCAATCTCCTATGGTCTATTCTGACTTTGTGTCAAAATGAATTATATATGTATTTTGACACCGTGTCAAGAAATCAGGTTCTGTCCGGTTCTCCTGTTCCACCGGACAAACTATACAAAAGAGCCTACGAGTACAACTCGCAGACTCCTTTGTGGCAATATATAGATCCTGTACAGTATCAGGATATACTGATACGGGAAAGTTTCAGCTTACAAAATCCACCATCTTGGGCGTACACGCCTTCAACTCATCCTTGGGGATTGTCATAAAGATCCTGACAATGTCCGGATCAAGTTGTGTTCCTGCCACATCACTGATTATCTCCATAGCTTCTTCATGCGTTTTTTTATCCTTATATGAACGCCTCATCGTTATAGCTGAATAGGTATCACAGACAGCTATAATTCTCGCAGCCATTGGGATTTCATCCCCCGGAATACCATAATATCCGTTACCGTCAATACGCTCATGATGATACAGTATCCAGTCCTTTATCTCATCAAACGACGGAAGTGTCCTGAGCAGATCCATTGCAATCTTGGGATGTTGCTTCATCACTTCCCATTCCCCGGCATCTAGTTTTCCAGGTTTGTTCAAAATAGACTCCGGCACACCCAGTTTACCTACATCATGCAGTAGCGCCGCATATTCGAAGCTTACCGGGCTTATTCCTTCCTTCATGTGTGTGGGGAGGTGTTTATACAGGCACATTGATAACATCTGGACATTGCGACTGTGTCCGTTCAAATTAGGATCCCTCGCCTCTATAACGCCAATCAACGTCTCGGTAACTTCAATACTCCTGTCTTTAAGCGTATTTACCAGATGATATAAAAGGACTAACGTCAAGGAGACAAAAACAGCACCAAAGAACAATATTCCTGCAACCAGATAATCCGGTTTGCCAAAAAAAGCCACTCCTAGGTATCCCAAAAGGAAAAAAACAAGCAGTCCCAGTCCGATGTTTTCCCATATTAGTTCCCCATGTTTACCGGAAAGCATTACATCGGAAGATGTTCTGATAAACCTGATATATGCAATTATATTTCCGACCATTATGATACTTCC
The DNA here is from genome assembly GCA_002371615.1 of Lachnospiraceae bacterium UBA3762. Classification (GTDB taxonomy): domain Bacteria; phylum Bacillota; class Clostridia; order Lachnospirales; family Lachnospiraceae; genus UBA2868. Next base: position 5,936 of record DFGA01000052.1, read on the forward strand.
GATGATTATAAGTACCGATATCATTTAATATACTAACCTTTCAGCAATGTTCTTAGTTCATCCTCATCCAGTCCGGGAAGTGATTTTCCGATATGTCTTAATATCCTGTTCAAAGACTCCTGCGGACTTCTTTTGTATGCCGATCTGCACAGCTTATCACCCCAGTACTTCTCAGCAATATCATATCTGCAGTTACCCCATCCGTATTCGTCACCGTTTTTCCGTTTACTGTACTCATAGTTCACGGGAACGACGTAGGTCTCCATCTGGAGTCTGCTTATAACCGTCTCAAATCCTTTGTTTCCATCTTTCTTATAATTGAGGTTATCCTTGATATCCCTTGTCAGCGTTGCACCTGCACCGTTAATGTAGTCCACAACGCCTTTATCCTTATATGATGCAAGACCGTCATCAAATCTGGCGTCAAAATCATATCCCTCCCGTCGATAATTACAGAAGTCCGGCCACAGCTGCAGGCTTATAAAGCCTGCCTTTTTTTCAAAGAACTTTCCATAGACAAGTTCTCTGTTTTGAAGAACCTGTCCTTTCCAGTCCCATGCATCCCAGTGAATCTTGCCGCTCCATCTTCCCTGGTACCATGCATCATATGAAATATTGTCTTCAAGAGAAAATCCTTCTATCCTGCATGTAAAAAACGGCAGAAAGCCTATCTCATTTACAACTGCAACAAGATCCTCCCTTGTTCTGATCTCATCCGTCATTTCGGTTATTGTCCACCTGCCGGCCATATTTAAAACTAAACAGATTATACACCAAAATAAAGGCCGTGCAAAATGCACAGCCCTATTTTCTTCCGTGGGCGGTAACACTGTCAGTAACGATATTCGCCCCCGCATTCCGGCACGGATAACCCCTCTCTTCAAGTATTTTTTGTGCCTCGGGAGTCTGCAGATCCAGCTTCAGCCTGTCCGGACGATACAAATACACAATAGTCGTCTTCGCTGTCTTTTTTAGCGGAATAAGGCTCAGTCCCTTTTTAACCAGGCAGCCGTTGAGTTCACGTATTTCATCATCTATATCTTTAGATCCGTTCTGTATGGTGCATATACTCCCCGTCTTAATTCCGGCTAGAGTGGGCGCACAGTATTCAACCAATGCTTCTCTAATCATTTCGCAATGTTTGTTAGCATACGCTAACATATGTATCCATAAATACTCTCCCTTTTCTTCTTCATTTCTATTCCTGTATCAGATCGGTCATACTCTTAAGTCCAAGTGCTATAGTGGAGCCGTTATGGAGCATTGCCGAAGTTGCCGGAGTTATCAGTCCGGCTATACCCATTAAGATAAGCGCAGTATTAAACCCGACTATTGTCCTGTAATTAAATCCAATCCGCTTCATAAGCAGAGTACTGATTTTTCTTAAAGTAACTATGTTGTAAAGATCGGACGAGCTGATGGTGATATCCGCTATCTGCCTTGCGATTTCGGCTCCCTCGCTTATCGCTATACCTGCATCAGATACGGAAAGTGCAGGAGAATCATTGATACCATCTCCTACCATGATCACACGTCTTCCTTCTGCTTTTGCCTTTTCGATATACTTTGCCTTATCCTCCGGAAGAACCTCGGCGTAATACTCACTTATGCCTGCATCGGAGGCTATTCTCGCCGCAGTTCTCTCACTGTCGCCTGTCATCATCACAATATGAGAAAATCCCTGGCCGCGAAGTTCATTAACAACATCCGTAACCTCATCTCTCATAGGGTCTTCGATCAAAATGCATGCAGACAATACTCCGTCCTTGGCAAAATAAAGGTGTGAATACTCGTCCGGGAGGGATTCGAATTGCTCACGCCTATCCTCAGGCACAGACACATTCTCATCCTCAAACACAAAGTGGTAACTTCCTATCACCGCCCTTACATTATCAATAGTCGATACTATTCCGTGAGCTACGATATACTCTACTTTTGTATGAAGTTCATCATGAAGCAGCCCCTTGGCTTTAGCCGCACTAACAACTGCGCCCGCAACAGAATGGGGGAAATGTTCCTCAAGGCATGCCGCCTGTCTTAGCAGCTCATCTTCCGATTCACCGTTAAAAGAAACGACTGATACAACGGTTGGCGCAGCCTTTGTTAGAGTTCCCGTTTTGTCGAACACTATCGTATCCGCCTCTGCAACTGCTTCCAAGAATTTACCGCCCTTAACGGTAATATCGTATCCTGAGGCCTCCTTTATCGCAGACAGTACCGATATCGGCATCGACATCTTAAGTGCACATGAATAATCAACCATAAGAACCGATACCGCTTTGTTAATATCCCTTCCGATAAGATACGTAAGGGCAGATGCAAGGAATGTATACGGCACAAGCTTATCCGCAAGCCGCTCCGCTTTTCCCTCCAGTGAAGACTTGAGTTTTTCGGACTCTTCTATCATCTTGACTATCTTGTCAAACCGCCCGCATCCTTCCGTCTGCGTTACCTTGATCGTTATTTCTCCTTCTTCAACAACAGTTCCCGCAAATACGCTCATATTTTCACATTTACGTACAGTAGCGGATTCTCCTGTCATAGAGGCCTGATTGACCATCGCTTCTCCCGATACCACTTCGCCGTCGAACGGGATCATATTGCCCATTCTGACAACTACCTTGTCATCGCATACAATATCGGAAGAATCGGTCAGAACCTCACCGGAATCCGTCACGAGCCATACCTTATCGATGTTAAGCGACATTCTGCGTGCAAGATCATCCACGGAACGTTTATGTGTCCACTCTTCGAGCATATCACCTATCTTAAGCATGAACATGACGCTTGAAGCTGTTTTGTAATCTTTCGTAAGCACGGCTGCACTTATAGCAACGGCATCAAGCAATTCAACCTGCAAACGCCTGTTTCCGAGAGTTCTGATACCACGCCATACATATTTGAATAACTTTATAATGACCCATATCTTGCGGATATCTACAGGTATTATCAGTCTCTTACCATAGTGAAGTATCACGGACGTAACAAGCCTGTCATAATATGAAGCCGACAGTTCTCTTCCCGAGCACTCAAACACACGCTCCGGCACCGATACCTTATCAAACGAAAAATCATTAACGATTTCTATGACCCGCCCTCTGCCGCAATCATAATAGATTACGGCATCGGCTGTCCTCTCGTAGACCTTAACTTCTCCTATCTCATCAAAGCCGGTAAGGTAATACTCAAGTGTATCAGCCTCGCGAAAGGTCATCTTCTTCATCTTAAGGTGTATTCTAAGTCTTCCCTTGATCTCGTGTTTGATCTCAAATCTCATGATTCTGCATCATCCTCTTCACAAGATCCATTATCTTTATTTGACCTGTCCTCGTTGATCGACTTTGCCTCCTCATATATATCAGTGCAGTTTTCCTGCAAAGTCGTAACCTGGTCAAGCACCGCATCCTTTGCCCGAAGTACTCCGGCAGTACAGTGCGCATAAGCCTTCTTGGCATCTTTGGATGAGAGAAGTTTTATACCCTCAAGTCCGAACAGTGTTCCAAGTGCAAATAATCCAATCCCTTTAAACTTCATGCTAAAAACCTCCTGTCCATGTGTAAAAATACTATCCTATAAACGGCGCTGCTATATGATAAACAATGCACGAGAGTATAAGTGCCGCTCCCATATAAAATCCCGCTGTTTTAAGCGTCCACTTGAGTGAATGCGACTCTTTTAATGTTGTTGAAAGTGCCATAAGGCAAGGTACGCTGAATGTTATGGCAAACATAAACGCAAGTGCTTCCGCTCCGGAGATCGTCTGAGTCATTATTTGCGAAAGAGCCATGGTATCAACTCCTCCGGTGCTTGCGTTAAACGCGACATCCGCCACGTTGCTTTGTCCCGCAAATACCGCGTTAAGAGTTCCGAGTACAGCTTCCTTGGCAAATGCAGCACTTAAGAACGCCATAAACGTACGCCATCCCATTCCGAAAAACTTTGTTACCGGTTCAATGAATGTTCCGACTTTATACAGAAGGCTGCTCTCGACATTACCCGAAGAACTGTATGAGAACGCCCAGAAAACAAGTGATACAAGCGTTACAGTCTTGATCGCACGCTTAAACATGTCATAGCATTTGATCCACGCTTCTTTAATTATGTATTTCCAATGCGCTTTATGATAGGGAGGAAGTTCCATTATCATGCCTGCTCTCGACTCTTCCGGTACAAGCTTGTTTCCGAATACCTTCGATACGATAAACATCAACACAAAGATGTAGGCAACTATCCCGACACATACAAGCGCTGTTCCCCATATCGGGAAGAACATGCCCGAAACAACGGGGATAACACTCCATATCGATGCGCAGGGTACTGCCCATACAACCATCATGGTCAGCATCTTCTGTCCCCAGTTATCCATAACCCTTGTTCCGCTGGCACCACCGATGGTGCATCCCATGCCCATCAATATGGGGGCTACGGCTTTACCCTGAAGTCCAAGCTTGGACAGCGCTCCGTCAAACTGATAAGCTGCTCTTGCAAGAAATCCGATCTCCTCAAGGAAACCGAAAACAATGTTTACACCGAATACAAATGAAGCCATGGAAATGCAGAAATAGAGTGTATTAGGTATCAGAAGGCTAAATACCGAAACAAGCCACGGGTGAACATGGATACCATTAAGAAGGCTTGCAATCGGAGTTCCGAGGAGTCCCGGAAGCATACCTGCCACGCCCATAAAAGGCGACATGATAAGCATCGCGGCAAGAAATCCCACAAGAATGATACAAATCGTAACTACTTTGCCCCAGAAAGGTTTAAGCAGCATTTTGTCAAATTTAGAAAGCGAATAATCCTTTCCCGACGCCTCGGTAACATCCTCAAGTATCTCATCTATCCAGGCATACTTCAGATTTCCCGCTTCCTCTTTTGAACCTGTCTCGGGTTTTGTAATAAGCTTATGCGGAGCCTTAAGCTCTTTTTCTATAAGCGATCTTAATCCGTCAAAACCCTTTCCGTCAGCTGCAGTAAATGGAATCACCGGAATACCAAGTCTTTCTGACAACAGTTTATCGTTGATCGTCTTACCCTGGCCCGTAGCAACGTCCATCATGTTTAGTATCAAAATGGCAGGAACATCCATCGATGCAAAATCAGCGAGCATATACATGCTTCTCTCAAGCTGTGAAGCATCAACAAGCACACATACAAGATCTGCCTCACCACCCTTTATGAACTTCTCCGTTATGATCTCCTCATCGGAATTACCGGACAGGCCGTAGCTTCCCGGCAGATCCACCAGAGTGTATTTCACGTTATTATAGGTATATGTTCCGTCCTTCTTCTCAACCGTCTTGCCCGGCCAGTTTCCGACATGCTGTCTGGATCCCGTCAACTGATTGAAAACAGTCGATTTACCTGAATTGGGCTGTCCCAGTAATGCTACGCAATTCATGCTCCCACCTCCGTAATCTCGATCTTGTCACAGTCTTTCCTGTTAAGAGCAAGCAGTGTCTCCCTTACATAGACAAGCACAGGCATCTTTCTGTCATTTCTAACGACCTGGAACTTTGCTCCCTCTGTCAGCCCTATGGATATTATCCTGTTTAAGAACCTCTCATCATGTCCCAGTGAGCTTACTAAACCATGTGCTCCGGCCTTAACTTCACTTAGTTTCATCACAGATCTCCTCCCTTTGTTATTCTTGTTAGATTACACTAACATATGGTTCCTGCTTACCCGATGCCGTGTCGTATGGGTACAATTTCATTGTTAGCATTTACTAACAATACAGTATAATATCACTATCCGATCAAAAAATCCATACCCATTTACTTCTACTTTAATTCATATTCCGATATATAAGGTAATTGATGAATTGCTGCGCTGTCCTTCCGGAAATACCCCCATGAGACATTTCCCATACCATCGCTTCCCTCTTAAGTTCCGCCTCATCCATGGATAATCCGGCCCTTTTTGCAAGAGTTACAACGATATTCTCATATTCTTTCGGCATCGGTTTCATATATCCGATCGTGATACCGAACCTGTTAACCAGGGACAGCTTTTCTTCTACCGTGTCGGAGTGATGAATATCCTCCTGATTTGTATGATCATCCTTGTCATTCCATGTTTCTTTGATAAGATGCCTTCTGTTTGACGTGGCATAGATCAGAATATTATCGGGTCTTGTCTCTACGCCCCCTTCTATGACCGCTTTAAGATATTTGTACTCTATTTCATTCTCTTCAAATGACAGATCGTCCATGAAGATAATAAACTTATAGTTCCTGTTTTTGATGGTTGATATGATGGTCGACAGATACTTGAACTGATGTTTATACAGTTCGATCATCCGAAGACCGCTTTTATAATACCTGTTGATTATAGCCTTTACACTCGTTGATTTTCCGGTTCCGCTGTCTCCGAACAGCAATACATCGTTTGCACGGGCTCCACCCACAAATGCCTCGGTATTCTCGATCAGCTTCTTCTTTTGCATCTCGTAACCCACAAGATCATCAAGCGAAACCTCGTCCATATTGTTGATCGCAATAAAATCAATTCCGCCGGATGATTTTTCCTCCACACGAAACGCTTTATTAAGTCCGAGCAGCCCTACTCCGTGATCACGGTAGAAATCAGTGACAGCCCGGTAGAACGCCTCATCATCAACAGCTCCTTCCAGCTTTTTGGAAAGTGTCTGCACCTTTTCGCTTACATCCCAGTTGTATATCTTCCTGTTTTTTTTGACCGCCCTGTAGTCTTCCATTAAGGAAAAGCAGTCAACACCAAGCTTCCTCTCCACTTCGGAAAAATCATAGAAGAAAATTTTCCTGATATGGGACATATCTTCCTTAACTATTTTAGTTACCGTACCCTCGGTTATGGAACTCTTTTCGCATACAAGGGAAAAAGGATTTTCACTCATCATCAGGAAGAAGGCAATATAATTATGCCACAGATTATCATCAAATCCGTAGTCGGTGCCAAGTACGAGCAGTCTCTTTAACTGGGTCTTAATGTCTCTGACAACCTCTGCACGGTCATATTCACCGCTCTCAACAACTTCAAATATATAACCAAGCCTGTTAAGAATACTGTTCTCATCCAGGCTTCCGTACATAAACAATTCGGAAATCTCTTTGTTCACGACTTATCTCCCTTGAAAAATCTCTCCCCGGCTCCGCCGAGAAAATAAATAGCCGCTACAAGCAGTACGACCTCAACCGCGATTGCAATCCAGGGTGTGGGCATAAATCCGGCGATAAGATAACCTATGGCGCAAACGACCGCTACAAGTGTGGCATAAGGCAGCTGCGTCTCCACATGTCTAATATGCTTGCAGTCAGCACCGGTAGAAGCCAGTATCGTCGTATCGGATATCGGTGAACAGTGATCTCCGTACACAGATCCCGCAAGGGTTGCTCCCAGCGCCGGGATGAGCATTGCTCCTGCTCCATCCGTCTCGCATATCATTGTGATGATAGGGATAAGCATACCGAAGGTTCCCCACGACGTACCCATTGAGAAGCTCATAAGTGCTGCAATTATAAATATCAGGAACGGAAGTACTCCGAGATGAAGATTGGAATCACTCACAAATCCCGAAATGAACACACCAGTTCCGATAAGCTGTCTGCACACTCCTCCGAGCGTCCACGAAAGGATCAGTATCAGCATCGGCGGAACAATATTGCCGATGCCGCCGACGATGCACTCCATGAATTCTTTCGGCTTCATAATCTTTCTCGGAAGATACAGAAGCATGGCACATATCAGTCCGGCAAATGCGCCAAGAGACAGTCCCGCAGTCGGGTAATAGCCGATGGCTTCCGAGAAACCGACTCCTTCGAAGAACCCTCCGACATAAGCCATGCCAAGTATCGCACATACTATAAGCACAAGGATAGGTAATACAAGATCCACAACCTTTCCTTTATAGCCGGCTGATTCTGCTCCTTCATTTTGGGATATGCTCTCCTGCCCCGCTCTCTCTTCTGCCTTCTTCATAGGACCGAAGTCTCTGCCGGTAAATGCGATGAAAAATACCATGATTATCGTCATAAGTGCATAGAAATTGTACGGAATAGTCGAAAGAAAAACGTTAAAACCGTTCTTTTCGCTGACTTCACTTGCAACCGCAACAGCCCAGCTCGATACCGGTGCTATGATACACACAGGTGCCGCCGTGGCATCTATTATATATGCCAGTTTTTCTCTTGATATCTTAAGCCTGTCCGTAATCGGCCGCATAACCGTTCCCACAGTCAGGCAGTTAAATCCGTCATCAATGAATATGAGTATTCCGAGAAGTGATGTTGCAAGCGCCGCAGCCCTCTTATTCTTGATCTTCTCTCCGGCCCATTTGCCATAAGCAAGACTTCCGCCCGACTTTGTAACAAGCATGACAACAGCCCACAGAAGTGCCAGAAATATTATCATATATGCATTATCGGCTATCTTCGAACTCATCATGTCAAATGTAAGCCTTGCGGCGTAGATAACAGAATTTCCGCTGTAGAAACTGTATATGAGCATGCCCGAAAAGACGCCGATAAACAAAGAGGAGTATACCTCCTTGGTTATCAGCGCCAAAACTATTGCTATAAGCGGCGGCAGTAACGACAGCCATCCAGTTTCGATCATTGTAAATTCCATACCTGTTCTCCTCTGTATTATAGAAAGCCACGTCATTTTAAATCAGCCACACCATGCAATGCCGCAGCCCTTGCAAAATATACAGATAAAATTATACACAATGATCGCACGATTTACAAACCCATAAGGCTCTTCCAGCCGGGTATGAAGAATGCCTCTATCTTTTCAAGGCAACGTTCTGCCTCATCCGGTGAATACAAGTGTATAACAGGCTCAAACAGAGCGGTTGTATATGCCCGCCGCCATGATCTTTATGTGGTTAGCTGTTTTGTCTCTTGGCATATGATTTTACCATTCCGATACTAGCTGTGAACTTTCCAGCTTGCAGCTTCACGCCTGTCGCTTACAAAGTTTTTGTACAACCCATCGATGGCAGCAAGTTCTTCATGTCTTCCCTGCTGGACGATCTGCCCCTGATCGATGACAACTATCTGATCCGCCTTGCGAACCGTCTTTAATCTGTGGGCAATCATTATGACGGTCTTTTCTTTTGTAAGCTCCTGTATGGCTCTTGTCAGTTCATTTTCGTTTTCGGGGTCGACATTCGCGGTCGCCTCATCAAGGAATATAACAGGAGAGTCCTTCATAATTGCTCTCGCAATTGATATCCTCTGTTTTTCACCACCCGAAAGGCTCGCTCCGCCTTCACCTATGACAGTATCGTAGCCATCCGGAAGGAGGGAGATAAAATCATGGCAGCAAGCTTTCCTGGCTGCAGCTATAACTTCATCCATCGAAGCCTCCGGTTTTCCGAAGCGTATATTATTTGCGATCGTATCATGGAAGAGGTAGACATTTTGGAATACAAAACTGAAGTTGGCCATAAGGCTGTCGTAATCATATTCTTTGACATCTCTTTCTCCGAGCTTAACCGTTCCGTTGTCAACATCCCAGAATCTCGCCAGCAGATTGACAAGTGTTGTTTTTCCTCCGCCCGAAGGTCCCACGATCGCCGTAGTAGTCTTCTCCGGAATCTCAAGCGATATTCCCTGTATGATCTTCCTCTTGTCATATGAGAATTCAATGGAATCTGCTGTGATCGTCCTTTGTTCGGGAACAATATCCTGTCCGGTTATATCCATCTGCGGAGTGGCCAGTATCGCCGAAGCCCTGTCCACGCTGACGTCAACAACTCTTAAAAGCGCCGAATAACTTCCGGCTGTTTCAAGACTTGCATATACAATAAATGCGGAAATAACCATAACTACCGCTGTCAGCGCATCCATCGTTTGCTGGCAGAAGAATAAGCAGCTAAGCGCCACCATGGCAACTCCCGTAAGCTTTGCAAGAAGTGTCTGGGCCGACATCCTAGGTATCAGTACGATTTCCATATCGGTATTGATCTTACTGTTTTCGGCGATTGCATCATTGAGTTCATCACTCTTCTTGCCCGTAAGATGATATGCTTTTACTTCCGTCATACCCTGCAGATACTCAAGAACCTTTTCAACAAGTTTTTCATCCGCGGCAATCTTTTTCGGAGCAAGTTTTCCGGCAGCAGCCTGCAATCTTCCGTTTAACAGGAAGAAAAGTGCAAAACCGGCAAGCAGTACAAGTGCTATTCTCCAGTCAAAGAAAAACAGCATAACTATAATAAGTGACGTAGTGAGCACTCCTTCGCAGACAAGCATCACAACTCTTGTTGCGACATTCTCAAGGTTCTCCATAACATTAGTCGTGACCGAAGTTATCTGACCGAGACTGTTCTCGTTAAAATACCCCATCGGAAGATATCGCATATGCTCGGCTATCTCCACGCGTTTCTTGGCACATGTGTCATATCCGGCTTCGGTCTGAAGCATTACCGATTTTGACTTGATAAGACCGGACCCGACAATACTTACAAGCATGATACCGAGCGATAGCAATATATCCTGTGTCGTGACATTGCCGCCAAGGAGTGCGCGTATCATAACAGCAATCGCCGGGATCTTAAACGCCTCGAAGAATGCCTGAATGACTGCAAGCCACATTGAAGATACGAATTTTTTTCTGTTTTCCTCCCCGCAGAAGGCAAAAAATTTCTTTATAACTTTAAGCATTATCCTTCACCTCCATATGCGCATTCCACATTTTCTCATACAAAGAGTGATGCGACAGCAGTTCTTCATGTGTGCCGCTATCTTCAATCAACCCTTTGTTTACAACATATATCCTGTCGGCTCCCGTGATGGTCGAGAGTCTGTGGGCTATGACTATTAAAGTCTTACCCTCTGTAAGCCTTGATACACTTTTCTGGATAACTGCTTCATTCTCCGGATCGGTGTATGCCGTAGCCTCATCAAGGATGACTATCGGCGCAGCCTTGAGCATTGCCCTTGCAATTGAGATACGCTGTCTCTCGCCGCCCGACAAATGTCCGCCCGACGATCCAACCATCGTATCGTATCCGTTTTCAAGATTCATGATAAAATCATGGCATCCGCTGTTCTTCGCAGCCTCCTCAACCTCGGCATCACTTGCTCCCGCACGCCCGAGTCTGATGTTTTCTCTTACAGTCATGTTAAACAGATAATTATCCTGGGAAACATATGCTATCTTGTCCGAATATGCTTCCTGAGGGATATTACGTATATCCTCGCCGCCAAGTGTGATGCTTCCGCTGTCGACATCCCAGAGAGACGCGATAAGACGTGCTATCGTACTCTTTCCGCTTCCCGAAGGACCTACAAGAGCGACAACGCTTCCTTCCGGAATATCCATAGAAACACCTCTAAGTACTTCCTTATCCTTATAGCCAAACCGTACATCCGTAAGTTTAATGCTGTTATCGTGCGGAATCTTTCCCGTTTCCGGACGGATCATTTCCTGAGCATCAAGAATATTACGAACCTCTCCGAAAATCGTTCCCATAGTTCTAATATCATCCGAGTAACCCATCAAGGTGATGATAGGAGTAATTATTCCGACTGACAAAATAATGATGTTTACGAAGTTTTCCGGCGAAAGCGAGCCGCCTCTCACGAGAAGCCCTCCGATCGGCAATACGGAAACCATTGTTGCCGGCATAATAACCATCGCAAATGTAAAAGGGAATATACTCGAGCGCATCCAGTCTATGAAACTGTGTGATGCCTCATAGGCATCGTGTACAAACCTGTCATACGAACTCTTGGTCTTTCCGAATACTTTGATAACCTGGATTCCGTTAATATACTCGACCGCAGTATCATTTAGCGCTTTGGTGGATGTAACCGTTTTCTGATAAAACTTCTGGCTGCCCGCCATCATAAATATATAGCAGGACAAACCTATGGGAACCGTCGCAATAGATGCAAGCCCCATTCTCCAGTCAACAGTGAATATATATATGAGAATTACAACCGGGATAAGCAGATTCGCCGTAAATTCCGGAACAATATGAGCAAGAGTAGTCTCAATGCTGTCAATACGTTCAATAAGGGTATTCTTAAGCGCTCCGGAGCTTTCGGCAATAACTGTTCCGAGAGGCATGCGTGTAAGCTTATCGGTACACCGTTTTCTGATCTCTCCAAGAACCGCAAATGTTGCAACATGGCTTGTAGCCGTGCTGAATGAATGAAACAGGATTCTTGCAAACCACAAAACTGCGATGATTATGCAACGTGTCATATAGAAACCCGTTTCGCGATTACCTCCCATCAATCCGTGTACGATACCTGTTACGACAAAATAAGGTGCAACCGAAAATGCAACACCAATGATTGCCAGAATTACACTTAGAACATATTGTCCCTTATGATCTCCTGTCTGCCCAAGCACCCATGCCATTGGTGAGCCGGACTTTTGTTTTGCTTCCATCTACTAACCTCCTCAATCTTTATATAATGTTAGTTAACAAAAAGGTGTTAGCGTTTGCTAACACCTTAACTAAATTCGGGCCCGCCCTCGAATCGAAGGCAGGCCTCATAGTCATGATACTTGTTAACAGTGTTAGCCAACGCTAATAAATATACAACTGTCAGCTTGGGCTGTCAACATTTTTTTCAAAAACTATTTATGGAGTACTTCAAGCAGAACCTTACACAACTGTTTGAATCCTGTCTTGATGAGAGTCCTTCAGATATTCCCAAAGACTACATATTAAACCATACGGTGGTGGGTCAAAAACAGGTCTTACTCTCCGGAAGAGATCAGCAGTTTCTTCTTCAGGACCACACCCATGCCTTAAACCCATTGATCCTTATTTGGCAACGCGGATATAGAAATCGCATTTATCTCCGCCTGTTCCCAATGTTGTGTGCCTGATAAACTCCAATCCGGGAATGTCACCGTATGAGCATTCATCGTTGATGCAGAATATCTCCGTAAGCTCCGGTGTCCCCAGTTCCGTAAAAAAACGGTTGTAGGGACATTGTGTGATATCCATTTTGTACTCACCCTTCTTCTTCGGGTAGAACACATTTTTAAATCCGGCATCCTCGCCGAATGATTTTCTGCTGATAGGGTCCCACAGCTTTACAAAAAAGTTCTTGAATCCGGGAATCTTAGACATTTTCCTAAGTTTTGCTCCCATCTTCCTTGTTTTTGCCCATGAGTAATCCGAAATGACCTTATAACCGAGCTTTGAATCCCCCTTCATCTCCCTGATCGCAAGCTGAATCGCCGCTGACGGGAATATAAATCCGGTATGCATTTGCATACCTTTCGGAAGATCGGGATATTTTTCTTCAATCTGTACCAGTATTTCCTTCGCGCGAGACCATATTTTCTCCGCTTCTTCCTTGCCCACCTCGGCAACAAGGCCTTCTTTTATGCCAATCTTGCTATCCAGATCCATGATATTACTCCTTCCTGTTAGATATCGCTAACTAGGTATGATAGCACCGGTTCGTTCAATTGTCTACCCGTATTGGGCAAAGCCATTAAACGCTCCCGTATAACGGATAAATACAATATGTCTCCGGAAGATGCACTTAAACTTATGAAGAAAAAAGACTGGATGAGATATCCTTGTACTTGGAGATCTCTTCAATATACCGCTGCCCTATCTCGCTGATTATCGATGATCTGCGGGATATATATCCTATCGTCATTTTCTCATCGGTATCAAGCTTGATAGCGCAGTATTCTTCTCCGTTGAGATCGCCGCACAATATTCCCGAGCACAGTGTATAACCGTTCAGCCCGCTTATAAGGTTAAGCATGGTAGCCCTGTCATTTGCTCTTATGATCTGCTTATATTCGTGTGTGCTCATAACCTCTTCGGCATAGTATGCCGAGTTATACTCGCCCTGGTCAAATACAAGACACGGATAATCATCAAGTTCTTCAAATGTTATAGGTTCTTTTGATTTAAGCTTTTCTTTGGCAAGAGGATTGTTCTTGCCGATATATACGCATATTCCGCAATCAAACAGCGGAGTAAACTCAAGTCCTTCTTCTGAAAGCACCTTTGTTAATACCTTGCTGTTAAAATCATTCATATATATGATACCAAGCTCGCTCTTCTGATTTCTGACATTCTTGATTATTTCGTGTGTCTTCGTTTCATGTACTTCGAATTCGTATTCCTCATATCCGAATTCCTTGACCATTTCAACGAATGCGTTAACCGCAAACGAATAGTGCTGCATTGAAACACTGAAATGCCTCTTGATATCCGTTTTGGATATATATTTAGCATCCAGGATATCATATTGCTCCACAACCGATTTGGCATAACCTATAAATTCGGCACCCTTTACGGTGAGGGAAATTCCGCTTTTTGACCTTATAAAGATATCAAACCCTATTTCATCTTCAAGGGCATGCATTGCACCTGTAAGAGACGGCTGGGATATAAACAGTTTCTTTGCCGCATCGTTAAGCGAATTTTCTTTGGAAATGGCGATTGCATATTTCAACTGATTAAGTGTCATTTTTCTTCTCCCATAAGATCGTAAAGTGTTTTATTTCCGAGAAAATCCGTTATCAGATCCGATAACTCTTTCCATACCGGATATGTAGGACACTTCCCGAGTCTGTCACATTCTCCGCCTTCCATTGCGGTACACGATACCGGCTCTATGTCACCTTCGGTTACTTTTAATATTTCAAGCAGGCTGTACTTATCCGCCGGTCTTAGAAGCCTGTACCCTCCGCCTTTTCCGGACACACCATCCACAAGATTGTTCTTTACAAGAAGTGACATAATGCTCTCAAGATATTTAAGAGATATGTTCTGGCTCGCCGCAATATCTTTAAGCGGAATCCTTTCATCAAAATCATGTCCCGCAAGCTCGGTCATTACCCTTATCGCATATCTTCCTTTAGTCGAGATCATCATGATTCATCACCGCCTTTATCACCTATCATTTCCTCAAGTGTATGCCATCCGAGGACCGCACACTTTACTCTTGCAGGCATATGGGATATATCTTTAAGCGCCGATGCCTCTTCAAGCTCTTCGATCTCTTCCTCGCCGGCCTCACCTTTTATCATTCTCGTGAACATATCGATGAGCCTTATCGCTTCACTCTTTGTCCTACCGATAACAAGTCCAAGCATTATATCCGCAGATGCCTGGGAGATTGCGCATCCGTCCCCGACAAAAGCACCATCCGTTATAACATCTCCGTCAAGCTTTAATTTCAGCCATATATCGTCCCCGCAGTTCGGATTCACTCCTTCAAGAACTAGATCAGCATCTTCAAGTTCATGCTTGTAGTACGGCCTCATGTTATGCTCTGTAAGTATTTCATTGTATAGATTTCTGCTATCCATATCCGTCTCCGAATCTATCGTAAAAAAAATATTTCGTTTATGATACCAGATTAATGTAATCCTAAGCCCATCCGAGTCTTCTCCTGACGCTTGCCACAGACTCTATGAACCTTTCGACCTCATCCTCGCTATTATAGAACATTATGCTTGCCCTTGCACATGATCCGATTTTTAAATGTTCCATAAGCGGCTGTGCACAGTGATGCCCGGCTCTTATACACACCTTATCCTGCGCAAGTACTTCCGAAATATCATGGGGATGAACATTATCGATCGTAAAACTGATTATCCCGTTATGATCATAAGGGTCCTCACTCCCCAGTATACGGACATGCTCCGTTTTTCGAAGCGCCTCAATCGCCTTTGCAGTAAGAACCCTGTCGCGCTCCTTAATGTATTCGTATCCTATGCTGTTTATGTACCTTATTGCCTCGGAAAGCGCATACGCTCCGGCAGCATTTACTGTGCCCGCCTCAAACTTATGGGGAACTTCCGCATATGTCGCACCGTCAAGTCTAACACTCTCTATCATTTCACCGCCTGTAAGAAAGGGCGGCATATCTTCAAGAAGTGATTTTCTCCCGTACAAAGCTCCTATTCCCATAGGCGCCAGAAGCTTATGTCCGGAAAAGGCCAGAAAATCAGCACCCAGCTTTTGTACATCGATCTTCATATGGGGAATGCTCTGTGATGCATCAACAAGCACAAGGGCGCCAAATGAATGGGCCATTTCGGTAATCTTTTCAATAGGATTGCGTCTTCCGAGAACATTTGATACATGGGTGATGGCAACAAGCTTTGTTCTACTGTTGATCGCCCTTTCAAGTTCTTCGTCAGAGTAGCTTCCGTCAGACTTACATTCTATATAATTAAGCTTTGCTCCGGTAGCTTTCGCTACCATCTGCCACGGAAGCATGTTGCTGTGATGCTCCGATACGGATACGGCGATCTCGTCACATGCCCTGATATTATTAAGACCCCAGCTGTAGGCCACAAGATTGATGCTTTCGGTCGCGTTTCTTGTAAACACGATCTCTTCAGGACATGAAGCACCTATAAAGTTCGCCACACAACTTCTGGCATCCTCATAAGCCTTTGTTGCCTCAAGACTTAACGGATAAAACCCACGCATCGGGTTTGCATTCATATCCGTATAAAATCTCTTTTCAGCCTCAATAACGCACACCGGCTTTTGGGATGTGGCGGCATTATCAAGGTATGCATATTCATTTTGAGCTATAAGCACAAAATCATTCCTTATATCTTCATTTGTTCTTACATTCGTATTTTCTGCAGACATTTTTGCACCTTACTCCCGAGTGATTCATTACCCGCTTGCATCAGAAGGCTTTCAAACATTCCGAATATTACAAGTCTTTTGGCCTCTTCGGGGGATATCCCGCGGCTCTTTAAGTAAAACATTATATCCTCATCAAGACTTCCTATGGCGGCACCGTGGGCACCTTCCACATCTTCTTCCGTACACAGAATCAGCGGTATTGAGCGATTAATTACACCCTCGTCAAGTAATATGACCTTCTCTCTCTCATCACCTTTTGAGCCCGATGAACCCGTCTTGAAATCTATTGTTCCGCGGAATGTTTTGTATGCTTTATCCGCAAGTGCCCCGCTTGCATGGATTCTGCTGTTGCTCATTCTTCCGTAATGATTGACAACATAATTCATATCGAGGATTCCATCTCCTCCCGTAAAATATGCACAACTTATATCCGCACTGCTTCCGTCACCTGCAAGATCAGCCGTAAGATCGCTGTACACAATGCCACTGTCCGGAAACATCTGGATAATCTCCAGTTCTGCTCTATCCCCGACTTTTCCGCTGACTCTGTTTATAAGTCTTCCGGATGATTCGGAAACATTTGCCTGTATTATCTTAAGGCCCGACCCTTTTCCAAGGTTTATATCGGTCCTGGCGTTAAGCGTTCCCTCAAAATCATATGCCATCGATACCGTTATGTTCCTATTGTCCGGAACATTTATAAGTATCTGTTTATCGCCTTCTTTGTCGAATTCAAGTTCTGCGTTGTCCGATATTTCTATTATTTCCGGACGCCCCGGTTCATAATCGACTTCGGTTTCATTCAACCGGAGGTGATTAAACGTACCGGCCGGAAGTTTATTCATCCTGATCATCCGATACTTCCTTTCATTTCAAGCCTTATAAGATTGTTCATCTCTATTGCATACTCAAGGGGAAGCTCCTTGCTGACATTGTCGGCAAATCCGCTGACAATAAGAGCCTTGGCATCTTCCTCACTCAGTCCTCTTGACATCAGATAGAATACGGCCTCATCACTTATCCTTCCTATCTGGGCTTCATGTCCGACGTCAGCTTTATTGGTCCGTATGTCCATGGCCGGAATAGTATCGGACCTTGATATACTGTCAAGCATTAGCGACTCACATGATACCGAACTTTTTGAGCCTTCCGCTGTCCTGTCGATCCTGACCGAACTTCTGAACGTGCACACGCCTCCGCCCTTTGATATTGATTTTGTATTGATATAGGAACTCGTATTCTTGCCGGTATGTACTACCTTGGCGCCGGTATCAAGGTTCTGACCCGTACCGGCGAATGATATACCGGTAAACTCCATTTGCGAGTTATCGCCCTTTAATATGCTCATAGGATACAGGTAGGAAATATGGGATCCGAACGACCCCGACACCCATTCGATCCTTCCTCCTTCTTCTACTACTGCCCTTTTACTGTTCAGGTTATACATATTCTTGGACCAGTTTTCTATAGTCGAATAACGAAGTCTCGCGCCCTTTCCCACATACAGTTCCACGCATCCCGCATGAAGATTGGCAACGTTGTATTTCGGTGCGGAACACCCTTCGATAAAATGAAGGTCAGCCCCGTCTTCAACAATGATCAGTGTGTGCTCAAACTGACCCGCCCCCTTTGCGTTGAGCCTGAAATATGACTGAAGCGGAATATCCACCTTCACACCTTTCGGAACATATACGAAGGATCCTCCCGACCATACGGCGCCGTGAAGTGCCGCAAACTTATGATCGTTTGGCGGTATCAGCTTCATAAACTTTTCCTTTATAAGACCGGCATATTCACCGCGAAGAGCACTTTCAATATCACTGTAGACAACGCCCTGTCTGGCTACATCCTCTTTGACGTTGTGATACACAAGTTCCGAGTCATACTGGGCACCCACCCCCGCAAGTGATTTTCTCTCCGCCTGAGGGATCCCCAGTTTTTCAAAAGTATCCTTTATCTCCTCGGGTACCGCGTCCCAGTTATCAGCCATTTTAGTGTTTTTGCGTACATAAGTAGCAATATGGTCTATATCAAGCCCTTCTATGGAAGGCCCCCAATTCGGAAAATCTATTTCATTGTAAAGCTTCAGTGACTCAAGCCTCAGCTGCCTCATCCAATCCGGATCATTCTTCTCCTCCGAGATCTGAAGTACAATTTCTTCCGTCAGACCATCTTCAAGGCGGTATGCATCCTTATCCTCATTTCTGAAATCATACAGACTCCTGTCTATATCTTCCACATATGTCTTATCTGCCATCATATTATTCCGTTTCCCACTTAGAATATCCGTTTGCATTTATCTCATCTATAAGTTCGCTTCCTCCGCTCTTTACGATGCTGCCCTCTACCATCACATGACTTCTGTCTACATGCAGGCTGTCCAGTATTCCCATACTATGGGTAATTACAAGAAGAGAACCATTGCAACGTCTCTGATACTCACTGATCCCCGATGATACGATCCTTACCGCATCAACATCAAGACCGGAATCAGTCTCGTCAAGTATGGCAAGCTTCGGCTCAAGCATAAGGAGCTGTAATATTTCCGCTTTCTTCTTTTCCCCTCCGGAAAATCCCACATTAAGGTCTCTTTCGGCATAGTTTTCATCCATTCCGAGCAGATCCATTGTTTCTTTAAGTTTCTTCCTGTATTCCCAAAGTTTGACCCTGTTCCCGGTTATCTGTTCAAGAGCACTCTTTATAAATGACAAGAGCGTAACCCCCGGAACTTCAGGAGGATTTTGAAAAGAAAGGAACAACCCTCTTTTTGCTCTCTCATTCGCCGGCTCTTCTGTAATATCCACCCCGTCAAACAATATGCTCCCCTTTGTTATCTCATATTTGGGGCTGCCCATAATAGCAAGGCCCAGAGTGGATTTTCCCGTTCCGTTCGGACCCATAAGTACATGTGTCTCACCGTAACCTACCTCAAGGCAGGCTCCTGTAAGTATCTCCTTGTCGCCCGCATTAACCCGGAGATTGCTGACTGTAAGTATATTTTTACCCATAATAAACACCACCTGAATTACTTAATATCCTGTAAACTATTCTTACCGGAATGAATATACACCTATTCCCCTACTAGGTCAATAGGTAATTAATCGAGTAGGAGGAATTTCTC